>NZ_FPJB01000001.1:844973-1047927 GCF_900119195.1 Pseudomonas sp. NFACC10-1
GAGAACTGCATTCCCACGCTGGAGCGTGAGGAACGATAACCTCAACTATCGTGCCCGATGCTCTGCGCTTCTGCCCGAAGGGCGTGGGAGTGAGCTTGCTCACGAAGGGGCAAGTGCAGGCGCGACTACCGTGCGGCGCTCTGCGTCGCATGCCTTCAGCCAATAAAAAGCCCCGCTAAAAAGCGGGGCTCTGTGGTGCGTGCTGTCAGGGCAATCAGCTGCCTTTGACGGCCTTGCCGTTGACGGTGCCGTCCAGCAAGACGATGTTGTATTCCTTGCCGTCGGTTTCGACCTGTTGCAGGCGGACCAGCAGGTAATCCCAGTCCTTGGCGAACCACAGCACAGTGGTGCGCTTGCTTTGCGTCGGGTCACGCACGCGCTCGACCTTGATTGCATCGACCTGGCCGGTCTTGGTGGTGACCTTTTCCGAACCCAGCACGCGGAAGTCGTAGGTGTCTACTTCATCACCGTCGACAACCTGATAGCTCATGCTCTTCTTGCCCTCAGCGATGTCGTGTTGCAACGCCAGCTGATAGGTGGACTTGTCGAGGATGCCACGGTTGAGCGGCAGCTTGATCGCATCGCCACGGTCGGTGCCGGTGACGAACTTGGTGTTCCAGTCGAACGCCAGATCGACCTTCTTGGATTTACCCAGGCCACTGCGCTCGAAGTTGTAGGTCTGCGGCAGCAGGGTGTCCTTGTCGACCTTAAGGGTGCTGACTTCAGTCAGGCTGGCGATCATCATCGAGGCCTTGAAGCTCAGGGTCCAGGTGCCATTGGCGCCGGCTTCCAGGCTGCGTTCGGCCGTGCCGCTCATGGGCAGCTGTTTCCAGTCGGCGGTGTAGCTGGCGGAGAAGGGTTGAAGGTCTGCGGCCTGTACGGCAGGCAAGGCGAGCAGAGCGAAAGCGAAGAGCAGAGCGCGACGCATAGTATCTCCTAATGTCGAATCAGATGGCCGCTGGCCGGGAGTAACTGGCTATCGAGTAACGCACCTTGTTCACCAAGGCTCAGTCGGCCTTCGGCAAACCAGCGAATGGCCAGTGGGTAAATACGGTGCTCTTGAACATGGACCCGTTGCGCGAGCGTTGCGGGCGTGTCGTGCAACTGTACCGAAATAACAGCCTGTACGACCAGTGGGCCGCCATCGAGTTCCTCGGTAACGAAATGCACGCTGCAACCATGCTCGGTGTCGCCGGCCTCCAGCGCACGCTTGTGCGTGTGCAAGCCTTTGTAACGCGGCAGCAGGGAAGGGTGAATATTCAACAGGCGGCCATGGTAGTGGCGAACGAATCCTGCGCTGAGAATGCGCATGAACCCGGCCAATACGACCAACTGTGGCTGGAAGGCGTCGATCCGTTCGATCAGCGCTGCATCGAAGGCTTCACGGCCCTCGTATGCGGTGTGATCCAGTACGCAGGTTTCGATGCCTGCGTCCCTTGCACGTTGCAGGCCGAATGCATCTGCGCGGTTGGAAATCACCGCGCGGATGCGGACGGGGCTGGCCCCGTCCTTGAAGCTGTCGATCATCGCTTGCAGGTTGCCGCCGGTGCCGGACAACAGCACCACGACTTCGCAGATGGCTGGCATCAATGCGCCTTGAGGTTTTTCAGCTCGACCTGTGCTGCGCCTTCGGCAGCGGTGGCGATCTGGCCGATCACCCAAGGCTGCTCGCCGGCTTCACGC
This sequence comes from Pseudomonas sp. NFACC10-1, assembly GCF_900119195.1. Classification (NCBI taxonomy): domain Bacteria; kingdom Pseudomonadati; phylum Pseudomonadota; class Gammaproteobacteria; order Pseudomonadales; family Pseudomonadaceae; genus Pseudomonas; species Pseudomonas sp. NFACC10-1. The sequence goes on from NZ_FPJB01000001.1 coordinate 846,657, forward strand.
AGCACCTTCAGTGCTGCTTCGACGTGCTCCTGAGCGACACAGATCACCATGCCCACGCCGCAGTTCAGCACGCGGTGCATCTCGTTTTCCGCAACGTTGCCTTGCTGCTGCAGCCAGTCGAACACGGCCGGACGCTGCCAGCTGGCGACGTCGACCACGGCCTGAGCGCCTTCCGGCAGTACGCGTGGAATGTTGTCGAGCAGGCCGCCACCGGTGATGTGGGCCATGGCCTTGACTGCGCCGGTTTCCTTGATCAGCTTGAGCAGCGGCTTCACGTAGATGCGGGTCGGCGCCATCAGCAGTTCGGTCAGTGGCTTGCCGTCCAGCTGGATGTTTTCGATATCGGCGCCTGCCACTTCGATGATCTTGCGGATCAGCGAGTAGCCGTTGGAGTGCGGGCCGGACGATGGCAGGGCGAGCAGGGCGTCACCGGCAGCGACTTTCGAGCCGTCGATGATCTCGGCCTTTTCCACGACGCCGACGCAGAAGCCTGCCAGGTCGTAGTCTTCGCCTTCGTACATGCCCGGCATTTCAGCGGTTTCGCCGCCGACCAGCGAGCAGCCGGCCAGTTCGCAGCCGGCGCCGATGCCGGTGACGACCTGAGCGGCGGTGTCGACGTTCAGCTTGCCGGTGGCGTAGTAATCGAGGAAGAACAGTGGCTCTGCGCCGCAGACCACCAGGTCATTGACGCACATGGCGACCAGGTCGATGCCGATGGTGTCGTGCTTGTTCAGGTTCAGCGCCAGACGCAGCTTGGTGCCCACACCGTCGGTGCCGGAAACCAGAACCGGTTGCTTGTAGCCGGCCGGGATTTCGCAGAGGGCGCCGAAGCCTCCCAGGCCGCCCATGACTTCCGGACGCTTGGTGCGCTTGGCGACGCTCTTGATGCGTTCGACCAATGCTTCACCGGCGTCGATGTCTACACCGGCGTCTTTATAGCTCAGGGAGGGTTGCTTGCTCATAGAAAATCCAGGCCTTTAGGGGGGATTCGGAGGTATCGACCGCTGCGTTAGGACCCGTTCAGCACCGCGCTGTCATGCGGTGGTAATGTTGGGGCCATGGCGATTGCCGGTCTGCGAAGGCGCGCGATTTTATCAGGCTTGCTCATCAGGGGCCATCCTTGCGCCGACAACAGGGCGGTGTTGCACCAAATTAACCTCAAGCAGGTGGCCTGTCAGTGCGACCCTGGACGTTTAGGGTGTACTTTATGCGCGAACTGAATGATAGGTGGCTCACGTCTGTCCCAGACTGGTACACCTGCTGAAACCGCTTCTTTTTACTTTTTTCCGTTCGGGAACTGTCCATGCGTTTTTCCAGAATTCTTCTAGTCGGCTGTCTATCCCTGATCAGCCTTCCCAGCCTTGCCGAAACGGTCAGCAACCTTTATCAGGTTCGCGAGCCGGTCAATGGCCAGTCGCCCGATGAGCGCACGCGGGCCACGCAGGCCGCCGTCGAAACCCTGGTGCTGCGCCTGACCGGCGACGCCAAGGCCGTGCAGGGCTCGGCCATCGCCGCACTGCGCAAGGACCCGCAGCAGATCATCAGCCAGTACGGCTACGAGGCCGGCCCGCCGGAAACCCTGCTGGTCGACTTCGATCCGGCCACCACCGACCGTGCCTTGCACGATGCGGGGCTGCCGATCTGGGGCAGCAATCGCCCGTCGATTCTCGGCTGGTGGCTGAATGACTCGGTGGAAGGCTCGAATCTGGTCGGCGACGGTCAGGCCGCTGCCGAACCCTTGCGCCAGGCCGCTCAGCACCGCGGACTGCCGCTGCGTCTGCCGCTGGCTGATTTGAGCGAGCAGGGTATCGGTAATGCGAAAACCCTGGAGGGCACTGACCCTGCGCCGCTCAAGGAAGCCTCCGAGCGCTATGGCGCTGACGCGATACTGGCCGTGCACGCCCGGGAAGATGGCGGTCAGTGGCAGGGCAAATGGCGCTTGTGGCTGGGTGATCAGCGCGAACAGGGCACCGCAACCGGTGCCACATCCGAAGCCTTGGCCGATGCGGTGCTGCTGTCGGTCAGCGAGCGTCTGGCTCCGCGCTTCGTCGCCAAGCCCGGTGCGTCGACCGGCATGCTGATCCAGGTCCAAGGCATGACACTCGAGCGCTATGCGCAACTGCTTCAGTTACTCGAACCGTTCGGCGTGCGTCTGAGTTCTGTCGAAGGCGATAAAGTGGTGTTTGAGGTCAGTGGCAGCACCGATCAGCTACGCTCGCAGTTGTCGCTGGCCAAATTGCAGGAAGTGCCCGCAGCCGAAGCAGCCGCTACCGCAACGTCGCCTGCTGCGCCTGTCGATGCGACTGCGCCGGTTGCGCCAGCCAATGGAGCTGCTGCTGTTCCGGCACCTGCGCCCGCACCGATGATTGTTCCGGCGTCTGCGCCACAGCTCTATTTCCGCTGGTAACCCGGCAAGAACGCTTTTCCACTGGCTTGAGGGATGTTGATGACTGATACGCGGCGTTGGTTCTGGATCGGCGGCCTGGCCTTGCTGGTTGCATTCGTGGTGCTGTTGCACACGATCCTCACTCCTTTTCTGGTGGCGTTACTGCTGGCCTACATGGGTGATCCGCTGGTGGACCGTCTGGAGCGCGCCGGACTGTCCAGAACCCTGAGCGTTGTGGTCGTGTTCGGGTTGTTCACGCTGGTGCTGATGGCGTTGCTGCTGGTTCTGGTGCCGATGCTCGCCAAGCAGTTGTTCCGTCTTTACGAGCTGGCGCCGCAGATTCTTGACTGGCTGCAGCACTCGGCGTTGCCGTGGGTCCAGGCCAAGTTCGGGCTGGCAGACGGGTTCTGGAAGTTCGACAAGATCAAGGCAGCCATCTCCGAGCATATGGGCCAGGCCGGGGACATCGTCTCTATCGTGCTGTCCCAGGCTACGGCGTCCAGCCTGGCGCTGATCGGCTGGCTGACCAATCTGGTGCTGATCCCAGTGGTGTGTTTCTACCTGCTGCGTGACTGGGACATCATGACCGGCAAGATCCGTGGCCTGCTGCCGCGTCAGCGTGAAGGGCAAATCGTCAAGCTGGCGGGCGAGTGCCACGAAGTGCTGGGCGCGTTCATACGCGGTCAGTTGCTGGTGATGGTCGGCCTTGGCGTGATCTATGCGGCCGGTCTGATGCTGGTCGGGCTGGAGCTGGGCCTGCTGATCGGCGTGATTGCCGGTCTGGCGGCCATCGTGCCTTATATGGGGTTCGTGATCGGTATCGGTTCGGCGCTGGTGGCCGGGCTGTTCCAGTTTGGCGGTGACCTGTACCCGATGATGGGGATTGTGGCGGTGTTCATGATCGGTCAGGCCCTCGAGGGGATGGTGCTGACGCCGTTGCTGGTCGGTGATCGCATCGGCCTGCACCCGGTCGCCGTCATCTTCGCGATTCTGGCGGGTGGCGAGCTGTTCGGCTTCACCGGCATTCTGCTGGCCCTGCCGGTGGCGGCGGTGATCATGGTGCTGGTGCGCCACATGCATGATCTGTACAAGGACTCGGAAATCTACGCAGGCGCGGAAGATCCGGAGCTGTAATATCGATGCAAGCCTCTTCGCCGCCCGGTGAGGAGGCTCATGCCTTGAGTGCATGCCCCCTGCAAACGCCCTGTCCTGGGCTCTGTACGAAAAGTGGCTGCGCTCGGTGATGCTTCGTTAAAAACAGGCTCGGATGCGAGTCCAATCGGAATGCTCATTTACAACACGTAGAGTCGAGCGCGACCCCGGCCGTTCCTCGCCTGTTTTTGCCTTGCCTGACCTTCGCTCGCCGACTTTTCGTACAGCGCCTGGACGGCGCTTTACTCACCCTGACGCAAACCTTTGATTTTGCTTGAGGTCTGTCGCATTGTGCGACCAGCGTCACGGGTATAAACTTTGCGCTCTTTACACAGAGGCCTTGACGGTTTGCATGAGCCGTTAGTCAGCATGAAACCGATTCAGCTGCCCCTGAGTGTGCGTCTGCGTGATGACGCCACTTTCGTCAATTACTATCCAGGCGCCAACGCCGCTGCACTCGGCTATGTCGAGCGGCTGTGCGAAGCCGACGCTGGCTGGACCGAAAGCCTCATCTATCTGTGGGGTAAGGACGGAGTAGGGCGCACGCACCTGCTGCAGGCTGCCTGCCTGCGTTTCGAGCAGTTGGGCGAGCCTGCAGTGTATCTGCCGCTGGCCGAAGTCATAGATGAAGGCATCGAGCTGTTCGATCATCTGGAGCAGTACGAGCTGGTGTGTCTGGACGATCTGCAGGCGATCGTCGGCAAGCCCGACTGGGAAGAAGCGCTGTTTCATCTGTTCAATCGTCTGCGTGACAGCGGGCGTCGTCTGCTGATTGCCGCGTCCAAATCGCCCCGCGAATTGCCGGTAAAGCTTCCCGACCTGAAATCGCGCCTGACCATGGCATTGGTGTTCCAGATGCGCGGTCTGTCCGACGAGGACAAGCTGCGCGCCTTGCAACTGCGTGCCTCTCGGCGTGGTCTGCACCTGACCGACGATGTCGGGCATTTCATCCTGACGCGTGGTACACGCAGCATGAGCGCGCTGTTCGAATTGCTCGAGCGCCTCGATCAGGCGTCACTCCAGGAAAAGCGCAAGCTGACCATTCCCTTCCTTAAAGAGACCCTCGGGTGGTAGATCAGGCGCTGTTGATGCAGACGGCGGCTGCCTTGCGCCATGCACAACGGATTCTGGTGATCACCGGGGCGGGTTTGTCTGCCGATTCGGGGTTGCCGACCTACCGAGGTGTGGGCGGGCTTTACAATGGCAAGACCGATGATGGCCTGCCTATCGAAATGGCCCTGTCCGGGCCCATGCTGCGTCGTGACCCGGAGCTGTGCTGGAAGTACATCGCTGAACTGGGCAGGGCGTGTCTGGGTGGCGAGCCGAATGTCGCGCATTACGCCATCGCCCAGTTGCAACGCATCAAACCCGAGTGCTGGGTGCTGACCCAGAACGTCGACGGTTATCACCGTGCGGCGGGCAGTCCGCCGGAGCGCCTGATCGAAATTCACGGGCAACTCTCGCCACTGTTTTGCCAATCCTGCGGTGCTGAGGATTCGCAATTGAGTGAGCACTTGCAGCGCCCTTTGCCCCCCTTATGCCCGGCATGTAGTGGCATTTTGCGACCGTCCGTCGTTCTTTTTCAGGAAATGCTTCCCGAAAAAGCCCTGGAAACACTGTATGAACAGCTGGCTAAAGGCTATGACGCAGTGCTCAGTATCGGCACCACCGCAAGCTTCCCCTACATTCACGAACCGGTCATTCGCACCAGAGTTTCCGGGGGGTTTACCGCAGAAATCAATCCGCAGCCGACGGATCACAGCGCGCAGATGGACGTATTTTTGCCCTACCGCGCGGCACATGTCATGGCCGAACTCATAAGTCACATCTAGTTCGATTGAATTTGCAAATCACCTTCATAAAAGGCATAGTCTCGCCATCTTAACTAGTCAGCCACGGTTGTGCCCATGCAAGTTGTTCGCTTCGCACCCCTCGTGCCTCTCGCACTCGTTACATTTCTCTTCGGTTGCTCGGCCAATATGCCGGTCGCACAGCAGGAACAGGCCCAGCCAGTTCCACGCTATCAGAGCGCAATCAATGCCAATGCCCAGTCCGCAGCCCGTCGCGCCGACGCGGCAGTCCTGCAGGACGAGCTCGCTACCGAAGACGAACTGGCCCAGTTCGCTGATAACAAGTCTTACCAACTGCCGGCCCTGGCCGACAGCATCCTGGAGCGTGGCAAGTCGCTGATCGGCACACGCTACAAGTTCGGCGGCACGTCGACTTCTTCGGGTTTCGATTGCAGCGGCTTCATCGGTTATCTGTTTCGCGAAGAGGCTGGCATGAGCCTGCCACGTTCCACGCGTGAAATGATCAACGTCAACGCACCTCTGGTGGCGCGCAACAAGCTTCAGCCGGGCGATGTGCTGTTCTTCAGTACTCGCGGTCGCGGTCAGGTCAGCCACGCAGCGATCTACGCCGGTAATCGGCAGTTCATCCACTCCAGCAGTCGCCGCAGCGGCGGTGTGCGCATCGACAGCCTCGATGACGCCTACTGGAGCAAGACCTTCATCGAGGCCAAGCGGCCCCTGGCGATGGCCCCGGGTACTGTTGCAGTAAAATCGACACCTGAAGTAACGCAGACAACGGCGATGACTTCGACTACAGTCAAGACCGCGCCCAAGCGGCGTAAATAAATAGAACGCGCAGTACAAGACCTTCGGGTCTTTCTGCGTTTTTGAGCTTCTCGGCAGCGTAAGCCGCATCCGGATAGGTTGTTGTGGTTATGTCGATTGCGTTGCGCCTGTTAGTCATTTCTGTTGCTGCGTTGCTCGGTGCCTGCGCCAGCGCGCCGCCCCCGCCCAAAGCGCCCCGGATCGTTCAGCGTCCGGTGGTCACTGCTCCTCCCCAGATTCTTTCTCCAGCTGCCGAAGACGTGCTGTTTCGTGCGTTGGGGCTGGTTGGCACGCCTTATCGCTGGGGCGGCAACACGCCTGACTCCGGTTTCGATTGCAGCGGTCTTATAGGTTACGTCTATCGTGACGCGGCTGGCATTTCCCTGCCACGTTCCACACGCGAGATGATCGTGATGGGCGCACCGAATATTCGCCGCGAGCAACTGCAGTCAGGTGATCTGGTGTTCTTTGCCACGTCAGGTGGTTCGCAGGTGTCGCATGCGGGGATTTACGTGGGCGAAGGCCGCTTCGTGCATGCGCCGGCCACCGGCGGCACGGTGAAGCTCGACAGTCTCGACAAGCCTTACTGGCAGAGAGCCTACCTCAACGCCAAGCGCGTGATTCAGCCGTCCAGTCTGGCGCAGAATCGGCCCTAGGCAGGAACCGCTGATCAGCGGCTCCCCCCAGCTCCAGCCTCAGGATCGGACGCAGAGCGTCCAGAAAGGCGTGTCCACGCTGGGGATCGCCGCAGCTGTGTCGGCCTCTTCGCGAGCAAGCTCGCTCCCACAGGGATCACCGCTCGGCGTTACTGAGCAGCCTTGGCTGATGTCACGCGCCAGATCTTGTTGCCGACATCGTCCGCCACCAGCAAACCGCCGCGCTGGTCATTGACCACGCCAACCGGACGGCCCATGGCTTTTTCATCCTTGTTGAGGAAGCCGGTCAACACATCGACCGGTGTGCCGTTGGGTTTGCCGCCACTGAATGGAATGAACACCACCTTATAGCCGCTGTGCGGTTTGCGGTTCCATGAGCCGTGCTGGCCAATGAACAGGCCTTCGTTGAACGGTGCAGCCAGTGTCTTGCCGTCGGCGAACACCAGGCCCAGCGAAGCGGTGTGCGGACCGACTGCGTAATCCGGGGCAATCGCCTTGGCAACCAGGGCCGGGTTCTGCGGCTTGACGCGCTCGTCGACATGCTGGCCGTAGTAGCTGTAAGGCCAGCCGTAGAATGCGCCGTCCTGCACCGAGGTGACGTAGTCAGGCACCAGATCGCTGCCGATCTCGTCGCGCTCGTTGACCGCCGTCCACAGTTTGCCGGTCTTCGGCTCCCAATCCATGCCGTTGGGGTTGCGCAGGCCCGACGCGAAGATCCGGTGGTTGCCGGTGGCCGCGTCCACTTCCCAGATCGCCGCACGACCCTCTTCCTTGTCCATGCCGTTTTCGGCCACGTTGCTGTTGGAGCCCACGGTCACGTACAGCTTGCTGCCATCCTTGCTGGCGATGACATTCTTGGTCCAGTGGTGATTGAGCGTGCCGCCCGGCAGGTCGACCACCTTGGTCGCCTGCGCGCTGATCGAGGTCTGCCCTGATTCATACGGGAAGCTGATCAGGCGATCGGTATCGGCGACATACAGCTTGTTGCCCACCAGGGTCATGCCGAACGGCGAATTGAGGTTTTGCAGGAAAACCGTGCGCGTCTCTGCCACACCGTCCTTGTCCACGTCGCGCAGCAAGGTGATGCGGTTGGCGCTGGGCACACCGGCACCGGCGCGCCCCATGACTTTTTCCATCACCCAGCCGCGAATGCCTTTGGAATCATCCGGTTTGGCGGGCGAATTGGTTTCTGCGACCAGCACGTCACCGTTGGGCAACACATACAGCCAGCGCGGGTGGTCGAGGTTTTCGGCGAACGCAGCCACTTGTGTGCCCGGCGCGGCGACCGGCTTGGCGCCTTTTTCCCAGCCTACGGCAGGGGCGATGTTGACGGTCGGGATCAGCGTCTTGTTGGGCTCCGGCAGCTTGGGCGAGGGGCCTGTTCCATCCGAGACTTGCAGTCTCGAAGACTCGCCGCAGGCAGCGAGGCCGCCGGCGACCAGAAGCAACACTGCGTAGTGGGGGCTGAGTTTGAACATTGTCGATCTCCATTAACAAGGGCATGGTCCAGTAACTGATAGAGGCACCGCCAACCCGCTAGGTTCAATCACGTTCCGCGGCGACGGTGTCGATTGACGCTCCCGGTCCAACCCTCTACCCTTCGCGGTTTGTTTCAGGTGCTCTGCAATCCCCGATTGGCAGAGTGAAACAGGGAAGCCGGTGTGGGTCGACAGATCCGATCCCGGCGCTGCCCCCGCAACGGTAAATGAGTCAAGGCTGTGCCTGACGCCACTGTGTTTCGACATGGGAAGGCGCGCAGCCGGGGTGACCCGCTCATGAGCCCGGAGACCGGCCTGAATCACTCAATGACATCACGGAGGGTGATGTTCTGTGCAGGGCGTTGCCGTGCTGTCCAGTGCTGTCCTTCCGTCTGTTGTCGCCTGCCCCGAGCGGAGAACCCAGATGAACGAATCCCCCGAACGCGACGAACGCCATCTGGCGCGCATGCAGCGCAAGAAAGCCGTCATGGACGAGCGTATCGCCAGCTCGCCCAACGAGTGCGGCCTGCTGCTGGTATTGACCGGCAATGGCAAGGGCAAGAGCAGCTCGGCATTCGGCATGCTCGCCCGCGCCATGGGCCACGACATGCAGTGTGGTGTGGTGCAGTTCATCAAGGGCCGCAACAGCACGGGCGAAGAAATGTTTTTCCGCCGTTTCCCCGAGCAGGTGCGCTATCACGTAATGGGTGAGGGCTTCACCTGGGAAACCCAGGATCGCCAGCGCGACATCGCCGCCGCCGAAGCCGCCTGGGCCGTGTCTCAGGAAATGCTTCGCGATCCGGCCATTGGTCTGGTGGTGCTCGACGAACTGAACATCGCCCTCAAACATGGCTACCTCGACCTTGAACAAGTGCTCAGCGACCTGCAGGCACGTCCGCCGATGCAGCATGTATTGGTGACTGGCCGCGGTGCCAAAGCCGAATTGATCGACCTGGCCGATACCGTTTCCGAGATCGGCGTGGTCAAGCACGCGTTTCAGGCCGGTATTCGTGCGCAGAAAGGTATCGAGCTGTGAACCCTTCATCATTGAGCGCATTGCAATGAGAGCCCCGCGTGATTGTCCGGCGGTATTGATCGCTGCGCCTGCCTCCGGGCAAGGCAAAACCACGGTGACCGCTGCACTGGCACGCTTGCACCGCAACCAGGGGCGCAAGGTCCGGGTGTTCAAGTGCGGCCCGGACTTTCTTGACCCGATGATTCTTGAGCGGGCCAGTGGTGCGCCGGTCTATCAACTGGACATGTGGATGGTCGGTGCCGATGAAAGCCGTCGCCTGTTGTGGGAGGCGGCTGACGAGGCGGACCTGATTCTGATCGAAGGGGTCATGGGGCTGTTCGACGGCACGCCGTCGAGCGCCGACCTGTCCCGGCATTTTGGCGTGCCGGTACTCGGTGTGATCGACGGCACGGCCATGGCGCAGACGTTTGGCGCACTGGCGCTGGGCCTGGCGCGCTATCAGCCTGATCTGCCGTTCGCCGGCGTGCTGGCCAATCGCGTCGGCACGGTACGCCATGCGCAGTTGCTGGAGAACAGCCTGACCGAAGGCCTGCGCTGGTACGGCGCACTGTCCCGGGAAGTCGGCTTCGAATTGCCCAGCCGTCATCTGGGGTTGGTCCAGGCCAGTGAGCTCAATGATCTGGACGTGCGTCTGGACATGGCTGCTGCGGCGCTGGCCAGTACCTGTGAAGTGGCTTTGCCGCCGGCCGTGACCTTTACCGCGCCCGACCCGGTTCATGTCGAACCGCTGCTGCGCGGCGTACGCATTGCCATCGCACGCGATGAAGCCTTTGCCTTTCTGTATGGCGCGAGCCTGGAACTGCTGAGGAACATGGGCGCCGAGCTGAGTTTCTTCTCGCCGATCCATGATCGCGAGCTTCCCGAGGCCGACAGCCTGTACCTGCCCGGTGGCTACCCGGAGCTGCACCACGTGGCGTTGGCCGCCAATGGCACAATGCAGGCTTCGATCAGGGCTCACCATATTGCCGGCAAGCCGATTCTTGCCGAGTGCGGCGGCATGCTCTATTTGCTCGAAGCCCTGACCGATGTCGAGGGCGTGCGCGCCGAACTGGTCGGCTTGCTGTCCGGTGAAGCGGTCATGCAGAAGCGTCTGGCGGCGCTGGCCTTGCAGGCCGTCGAGCTGCCCGAGGGCACGCTGCACGGCCATACCTATCACCACTCGCTGACCAGCACCGAGCTGCAGCCGATTGCGCGTGGCGTCAGCCCCAATGGCGGGCGCGGCGCAGAAGCGGTCTATCGTTTGGGTCGTCTGACCGCGTCCTACGTGCATTTCTATTTTCCTTCCTGCCCCCGGGCGATTGCGGCGCTGTTCAAACCATGACCGAGCAAGCGTTCAGCCCCGAAGAGCGGGCTGCGGTGTACCGCGCTATCGCCGAACGTCGCGACATGCGCCACTTCATCGGTGGTGCGGTCGCGCCCGAGCTATTGGCGCGCGTGCTCGAAGCTGCGCATCAGGCTCCCAGCGTCGGGCTGATGCAGCCGTGGCGCTTCATCCGCATCAGCGATCCGCTATTGCGCGGCAGGATGCAGGCGCAGGTAGAGGAGGAGCGTGTTCGTACCGCCGAGGCGCTGGGGGAGCGAACCGACGAGTTCATGAAGCTCAAGGTCGAAGGCATCAACGACTGCGCAGAAGTGCTGGTCGCCGCGCTGATGGAAGGGCGTGAGCAACACATTTTCGGGCGTCGCACCTTGCCCGAAATGGACATGGCATCGCTGTCCTGCGCGATCCAGAACCTGTGGCTGGCATCGCGTGCAGAAGGCCTGGGCATGGGCTGGGTGTCGCTGTTCGACCCCGAGGCATTGGCCGAACTGCTGGGCATGCCTGACGGCGCGAAGCCGCTGGCGATCATTTGCCTGGGGCCGGTCAAGGAATTCTATCCTGCGCCAATGCTGGTGATGGAAGGCTGGGCGCAGGCGCGTCCGCTGCACGAGCTGCTGTACGAGAATCAATGGGGAGTGAATCAATGAGTGTGGCGCTGTTGAGCGTCGCCGGGGTCGCGCTGGATGCGCTGCTCGGTGAGCCAAAACGATGGCATCCGCTGGTGGCGTTCGGCAACTTCGCCAATCGGGTCGAGCAGCGTTTCAACAGTGGCGGCCGTGGCTGGCGCAGTCACGGCGTTACCGCCTGGGTCATCACCGTTGTGCCGCTGACGCTGCTGGCCACGCTGCTGAGCTGGTTGCCTGGCGTGGGCTGGCTGTTCGAGATTCTGGCGCTGTATGGCGCGCTGGGCATGCGCAGTCTGGGCGAGCACGTTCAGCCGGTGGCGCAAGCGCTGCGCAGTGATGATCTGGTTGAAGCACGTCAGCGGGTCGGTTATCTGGTCAGTCGCCAGACCACTGAGCTGGACGCTACCGAAGTCGCCCGCGCAGCCACCGAGTCGGTACTGGAGAACGGTAGCGATGCGGTGTTCGCGGCGTTATTCTGGTTTGTCGTGGCCGGTGCGCCCGGCGTGGTGCTGTACCGGCTGAGCAATACGCTGGACGCCATGTGGGGCTATCGCAACGAGCGCTTTGAGCGTTTTGGCTGGGCTGCGGCGAAGATCGACGATCTGCTCAACTATATTCCCGCACGTCTTGTGGCATTGACTTACGCTTTGTTGGGCAAGACCCGACTGGCGCTGCGTTGCTGGCGTACGCAGGCTCCGGCCTGGGACAGTCCGAATGCCGGTCCGGTGATGGCCGCTGGCGCAGGCGCGCTGGGTGTCGAACTGGGTGGCGCGGCGATCTACCACGGCGAGTTGCATCAGCGTCCGCAACTGGGTGAGGGTGCGCCTGCCGACGCGGACTCGATCGATCGCGGCTGGCAACTGGTGCAGCGCGGCGTCTGGTTATGGCTGCTGGTCATCTGCGTGGCGGCTGAATTTTATGCTTGAGCACGGCGGGCGGTTGCGCGCGGCGGCGCAGCATTACGGTATTCAGCTAGCCGACTGGCTGGACCTGTCCACTGGGATCGCGCCCTGGTCGTGGCCCATCCCGGAGATTCCGACGCGTGCCTGGGCGCGGTTGCCCGAGACCGACGATGGTCTGGAAGCGGCGGCCTGCGCGTATTACGGTGTGTCCCGGTTATTGCCGGTGTCTGGTTCGCAGGCCGCGATTCAGGCACTGCCGCGGGTGCGCAGCGGGGGGCGAGTTGGCGTTCTGTCGCCCTGCTACGCAGAGCACGCGCATGCCTGGCGCAAGAACGGTTTCGTGGTCCGTGAGGTGGGTGAGCAGGAGGTCGACTACTTCCTCGACAGCCTGGACATACTGGTAGTGGTCAACCCCAACAACCCGACCGGTCTGCACCTGAGCGCCGAGCGCTTGCTGGAGTGGCATGCACGACTGGCCGAGCGCGGTGGCTGGCTGGTCGTCGATGAAGCGTTCATGGATAACACGCCGGGCATGAGCCTGGCGGCCGAAACGGGGCGCAGCGGGCTGATCGTCCTGCGTTCGTTCGGCAAGTTTTTCGGCCTGGCTGGCGTGAGGCTCGGTTTTGTCATGGCCGAGCCGGTGCTGTTGAGGATGCTGGCGCAGGAAATCGGCCCCTGGTCGGTCAGTGGGCCAACCCGGATCATCGGTCAGGTGTGCCTCAGTGATCAGCAGGGGCAGGCGCGTCAACGTGAGCGCTGTGACCAGGCCCGCGACCGGCTGGTGGCGTTGCTCGACCGCTACGCTCTGACCCCGCAAGGCGGCTGTGCGCTGTTCCAATGGCTGGTGACCCCTGAGGCGCAGACGCTCTATGAGTTTTGTGCGCGGCGCGGCGTGCTGCTGCGTCTGTTCAAGGGTGACACCTCCGAGTCGTCCAGTCTGCGTTTCGGTCTGCCCCGCGACGAGGCCGACTGGCTGCGGCTGCACGATGTTCTGCTTGAATACCGCAAGGAATACCCATGAGCACGCTGATGGTACAAGGCACCACCTCCGATGCCGGCAAAAGCACTCTGGTGACGGCCCTGTGCCGCTGGCTGACTCGTCAGGGCGTCAGGGTCGTGCCGTTCAAGCCGCAGAACATGGCGCTCAACAGCGCGGTGACTGCAGACGGCGGCGAGATCGGCCGCGCGCAGGCCGTGCAGGCGCAGGCGTGCTACCTCGAACCGCACACCGACATGAACCCGGTGCTGCTCAAGCCCAACAGTGACACGGGCGCGCAGGTGATCATTCACGGCCGTGCAGTGACCACCATGAACGCGGTGGCTTATCACGGCTACAAAGAGATCGCCATGCAGGCGGTGCTGGAATCCCATCGGCGCCTGGGTGAAAGCTACCCGGTGATCGTGGTCGAGGGCGCGGGTTCTCCGGCCGAGATCAACCTGCGCGCCAACGATATCGCCAACATGGGCTTTGCCGAGGCGGTCGACTGCCCGGTGCTGCTGATTGCCGATATCAATCGTGGCGGGGTGTTTGCCCATCTGGTCGGCACCCTCGAGCTGCTGTCGCCCAGTGAGCAGGCGCGGGTCAAGGGTTTCATCATCAACCGTTTTCGCGGTGACATCGCCTTGTTGCAGCCGGGCCTGGACTGGCTGGAAGCACGCACCGGCAAGCCGGTCGTTGGCGTGCTGCCCTACGTGATGGACCTGCACCTGGAAGCCGAAGACGGCCTGGACCAGCGCCAGACCGACAAGGTCGAGCATGTGCTGAACGTGGTGGTCCCGGTGCTGCCTCGCATCAGTAATCACACTGATTTCGACCCGCTGCGCCTGCACCCTCAGGTCAATCTGCAGTTCATCGGTCCCGGCCAGGCGATTCCTCCTGCGGACCTGATCATTCTGCCCGGCTCGAAAAGCGTGCGCAGTGATCTGAACTACCTGCGCAACAATGGCTGGGACACCGCCATCGAGCGGCATTTGCGTTATGGCGGCAAGCTGATGGGGATCTGCGGCGGCCTGCAAATGCTCGGTGAGCAGGTGCACGATCCTCTCGGGCTGGAAGGCGCAGCCGGGTCCAGCGCCGGGTTTGGCCTACTGGCAATGAGCACGGTGCTGGAAGCGGAAAAGCAACTGCGCAATGTGCGCGGTCGTCTGACCCTGGAAGACGCCGAGGTCAGCGGCTACGAAATTCATGCCGGGGTAACGACAGGGCCGGCGCTGGAGCAGGCTGCCGTGCAACTGGACGACGGGCGTTGCGATGGCGCGCAGAGTGTCGACGGGCAGGTGCTCGGGACTTACCTGCACGGCCTGTTCGAATCACCTGCGGCCTGTAGCGCGTTACTGCGCTGGGCGGGGTTGGCGAACGTGCAGTCCGTCGACTATCACGCCCTGCGCGAGCGCGACATCGAACGTCTGGCGGACCTGGTGGAAAAACACCTGGACGGCCCATTGCTTCGCGAACTGTGTGGCCTGGAGGCGAACTGAATGCTGCAATTGATCCTCGGCGGCGCGCGCTCCGGCAAGAGTCGCCTGGCGGAAAAACTGGCCGCCGACAGCACGCTGAAGGTGACCTACATCGCCACCAGTCAGCCTCTGGACGGCGAAATGAATCAGCGTGTTGCCAGTCATCGCGCACGCCGTCCCGAGCACTGGGGGTTGGTCGAAGAGCCGATCGAGCTGGCGCGGATGCTGCGCGAAAATGCGGCGCCCGATTGCTGCCTGCTAGTCGATTGCCTGACCCTCTGGCTGACCAATCTGCTGATGCTCGACAACCCCGAGCGCTTGCTTCAAGAACGTGAATCCCTGCTCGACAGCCTTGCCGGGCTGCCGGGTGAAATCATTTTTGTCAGCAACGAAACCGGGCTTGGCGTCGTGCCGCTCGGCGAACTGACCCGTCGCTATGTCGATGAAGCCGGCCTGTTGCATCAGGCGCTGGCCGAGCGTTGCCAGCGTGTCGTGTTGACCGTTGCCGGCTTGCCCCTGACGTTGAAAGGAACCGCGCTATGAGTAATTCCTGGTGGCTCAAGCCTGCACAGGCCATTGATGTACCGATGCGCGAGGCGGCACTGGCCCGTCAGCAGCAACTGACCAAACCCGCCGGTTCGCTGGCGCAATTGGAGCGCCTGGCGGTACAGCTGGCCGGTTTGCAAGGGCGTGAGCGTCCGTCCGCCGATCAACTGTGGATCGCGATTTTTGCCGCTGATCATGGTGTCGTCGCTGAAGGTGTGTCGGCGTATCCACAGGAAGTCACCGGGCAGATGCTGCACAACTTCGTCAACGGCGGCGCCGCGATCAGCGTGCTGGCGCGTCAGCTCTCCGCGCAACTGGACGTGGTCGATCTGGGCACTCTGTCGCCAATGGATTTGCCCGGGGTGCGCCATCTGCGCATTGGCGCGGGCACCGCCAATTTTGCCTACGGGCCGGCCATGAGTGTCGAGCAGGGGCTCGCTGCCCTGCAGGCCGGGCGTGACAGCGTATTGCGCGCCAAGGCTGTCGGCACTGAACTGTTCATCGGCGGCGAGATGGGCATCGGCAACACCACAGCCGCCAGCGCAGTCGCCTGCTCGTTGCTGGAGTGCGCTGCGCCGTTGCTGGTTGGACCCGGTACCGGGCTGAACGCCGAGGGTATTCAGCACAAGACTCATGTCATCGAGCGCGCACTGGCATTGCACGCCGATCAGGCGGGAGACCCGTTGAACAGCCTGTTCTGCCTGGGCGGCTTCGAAATCGCCGCGCTGACCGGTGCGTACCTGGCCTGCGCGCAGGAAGGTATTGCGGTACTGGTCGACGGTTTCATTTGCAGCGTGGCCGCGCTGGTAGCGGTGCGCCTGAATCCTTCCTGCCGCAACTGGCTGTTGTTCGGTCATCGGGGCGCCGAACCGGGCCACCGGCATCTGCTGGAAACGCTGCAGGCCGAACCGCTGCTGGACCTCGGTTTGCGTCTGGGCGAGGGCAGCGGTGCCGCACTGGCTGTGCCGCTGGTACGCCTGGCGTGCGAGCTGCACAGCGGCATGGCGACGTTTGCCGAAGCAGCTGTGGCGGATCGCCCCGCATGACCTTGCACCTGGACCTGTTGCGGCACGGCGAAACCGAACTGGGCGGCGGCCTGCGCGGCAGTCTCGACGACGCGCTGACCGAGTCTGGCTGGCAGCAGATGCGTGCGGCGGTGGTCGATGGCGGCCCCTGGACGCGGATTGTCAGCTCGCCGCTGCAACGTTGCGCACGTTTCTCCGAAGAGCTGGCGCAGCGCTTGTCGTTGCCTCTGCACCTGGAGCCAGGTTTGCAGGAGCTGCATTTCGGCGACTGGGAAGGGCACAGCCCTGCGCAACTCATGGAAACCGATGCGCAGGGCCTGGGTCTGTTCTGGGCGGACCCCTACGCGTTCACACCCCCCAACGGCGAGCCGGTGCTGGATTTCTCGAGCCGGGTATTGAGTGCCATTGAGCGTCTGCATCAGGCTTACGCCGGTGAGCGCGTGTTGCTGGTCAGTCATGGCGGTGTCATGCGCTTGCTGGTGGCGCAGGCGCGTGGTTTGCCGCGTGAGCAACTGTTGCAGGTGGTGGTCGGGCATGGCGCGCTGTTGTCGATTCAGGTCGCTGCTGATCGCGTACTCACGGAGATCTGAGATGCTGCCGTTCTGGATCGCCCTGCAATTTCTCGGCAGCCTGCCGATCAGACTGCCCGGCATGCCGCGCCCTGAAGAGCTAGGACGCTCCTTGCTGTACTACCCGTTGGTCGGGGCGGTGTTCGGCACGCTGCTGCTGGGCTTCAACACCTTGCTCAGTGGTACGCCGCTCATGCTGCACGCCGCGCTGGTACTCAGTGCCTGGGTATTGCTCAGCGGCGGCCTGCATCTGGACGGTCTGGCCGACAGTGCTGACGCCTGGCTGGGCGGCTTCGGTGACCGTGAACGCACCTTGAAGATCATGAAGGACCCACGCAGCGGGCCTATCGCCGTGGTCACGCTGGTCCTGGTGCTGATGCTCAAGTTTGCTGCGATTCTGGCGCTGATCGAGAGTCATGCCAGTGTCTGGCTGCTGTTGGCGCCGGTGATCGGGCGCGCGGCCATGCTTGGGCTGTTTCTGGGAACGCCGTATGTGCGTTCCGGGGGATTGGGGCAGGCGCTCGCCGATCACCTGCCGCGTGGCCCTGGACGCAAGGTTTTGGCCGCCACTGCCATTGCGTGCGTGCTGCTCGCCGGCTGGTCAGGGGTAGCTGTATTGCTGGTCTGCGCCGTTTGTTTCTTCTGGCTGCGGCAGTTGATGATGCGCCGTTTGGGCGGCTGCACCGGCGATACGGCCGGGGCATTGCTCGAGCTGCTGGAATTGGCGGTGCTGCTGACGCTGGCGCTGCTTTGAGACCCTGCACAACGCTTTGTTGACAGCTTTTACCGGCAGCGCGTAGCTTCGCGAATCGCGGGTCAAACCATGTAACACAAAGCGCAGGGAGCTTAACCATGACATCGATCTGGCGTACCAGTGGCTGGGTTCTGCTGGGCAGTGCGTTGATTCTTGCGCTTTCGCTGGGTACGCGGCACGGCTTCGGTCTGTTTCTGGCACCCATGAGTGCCGAGTTTGGCTGGGGGCGTGAAGTCTTTGCCTTTGCCATCGCCCTGCAGAATCTGATGTGGGGCCTGGCGCAGCCCTTCGCCGGTGCGCTGGCAGATCGATTCGGGGCGGCGAAAGTTGTCTTCGTCGGCGGTGTGCTGTATGCAGCAGGTCTGCTGTGTATGAGTACCGCCGATTCTTCCCTCAGCCTTTCATTGAGCGCCGGTCTGCTGATCGGTATCGGTCTGTCCGGCACATCGTTTTCGGTCATCCTGGGGGTCGTGGGGCGTGCGCTGCCTGCGGAAAAACGCAGTATAGGCATGGGGATCGCCAGCGCCGCCGGCTCATTCGGTCAGTTCGCCATGCTGCCCGGTACATTGGGTTTGATCAGTTGGCTGGGCTGGTCCGGCGCCTTGCTGGTGCTGGGTGTGATGGTGGCGTTGATCCTGCCTCTGGTGGGCATGCTCAAGGATACGCCGAGTGTATCCACCGGCGTCGAACTGACCCTCGGCGAGGCGCTGCGCGAGGCGTGCTCGCATTCGGGGTTCTGGCTGTTGGCGCTGGGGTTCTTTGTCTGCGGTTTTCAAGTGGTCTTCATTGGCGTGCACTTACCGGCCTATCTGGTGGATCAGCACTTGCCCGCCAAGGTTGGCACTACAGTGCTGGCCCTGATTGGCCTGTTCAATATCTTCGGCACCTATACCGCAGGCTGGCTGGGCGGGCGCATGTCCAAACCCCGGCTGCTGACTGTGCTTTACCTGTTGCGCGCGGTGGTGATCGTGCTGTTTCTCTGGATACCCTTGAGCCAGACCACGGCGTATCTGTTCGGCGTGGCGATGGGCTTGCTGTGGCTGTCGACCGTGCCGCTGACCAACGGTACGGTTGCGACACTGTTCGGTGTGCGTAACCTGTCGATGCTGGGCGGCATCGTCTTTCTGTTTCACCAGTTGGGCGCCTTCCTCGGTGGCTGGCTGGGCGGGCTGGTGTATGACCGCACCGGCAGCTACGACCTGATCTGGCAAGTCTCGATCCTGCTGAGCCTGCTCGCGGCGGCGCTCAACTGGCCGGTGCGCGAGCGCCCGGTGGCGCGCTTGCAGGCGCAGGGCAGTCTGGCATGAGTCGGCGATGGCCTTTGCTGATGGCACTGCTGGTGGGCGCGGTGGTGCTGGGATTGCTCTGGTGGGCCTGGCAGCATGTCGGGCTGGCCGCTCTGCAATTGGGAATGGGCGCTTGCTAGGCAGACGCTCCGGCATGGGGTAGCGTGTCGGCAGACGACAACAATATTCAGGGCCGCCATGATGAACATTCGCTTTCTTTCGATCCCTCTTTTGCTGCTGGCCGTGAGCGGTGCAGCAATGGCTGCCGACTGCCCGCCATTGCTGCAAGGCGAATTGCCCAAGCTGCGCGCCAAGGAAAACATCGACCTGTGCAAACGCTTCGCCGGCAAGCCGCTGGTGGTGGTCAATACTGCCAGCTTCTGCGGCTTCGCCCCGCAGTTCAAAGGTCTTGAAGAGCTGAGTCAGCGCTACAAGGGGCAGGGGCTCGAGGTGTTGGGCGTGCCGTCCAATGATTTCAAACAGGAAGCCAAGGATGGTGAGGAGACCGCCAAGGTCTGCTACGTCAACTATGGCGTGACCTTCACCATGACCGAGCCGCAGGCGGTACGCGGTGACGATGCGACCCACTTGTTCAAGGTGCTGGCCGAGCAGAGCAGTGCGCCGCGCTGGAACTTTTACAAATACGTGGTTGATCGCCAGGGCAAGGTCATCGCCAACTTCTCCAGCATGACCAAGCCGGATGATCCGGAGCTGATCGCAGCCATTGAGAAGGCGATTGCGTCGAAGCCTTAAGGGGGCAAAAAAGGGCGGTTTGAGTCTTGTTTGAATCGACCACCCTTGTGTGACGCGGAGTGCCATAAAGAGGACGCAGAGCGTCCAGAACTGCATGCCGACGCGGAGCATCGGCACGATAGTCAATCAGTGACGCGGAGTGTCGGCACGATAGTCAGTCAATGACGTGGAGCATCGGCACGATAGTCAGTCAATGACGTGGGGCGTCGGCACGCTAGTCAATCAATGCAGGTCTGAGCGCTCCAGGCACGCAATAAAAAAGCCCGCAACCATCACTGGTTGCGGGCTTTTTTCAGCCTGGCAGTTGCTATCAGAAGCGATAGGTAACCGAAGTGCCCAGGCCGTGAGCGGTGTTGCGGTAGTCGGCGCTGTACGAGCCTTTAGACGGGCTGCTGTCGCGGATCTTGGTTTCGTCTTCACGCAGGTACGAATACGCCACGTCGATGGTCAGGTCGTCGGTCGGGCTCCAGCCTGCACCGAAGCTGATGATCTTGCGATCGCCGGTCGGGATGCGTGGGGAGCGGTTGACGTTGTTGGTCGGCGACTGATCAACGGAGAAGCCGGTGCGCAGCGTCCACTCTTTATTGACCTTATACGACGCACCGATGGCGTGTGCCCAGGTGTCGTGCCAGTTCTGTTCTTCGGTGATGGTGCCGATTGGGCCTGCGGAACCGCCCAGCAGGGCAGGGACGCCATCGTTGTTGACGGTGATGTCTTGCAGGCGGCTCCAGCGAGTCCAGGTACTGCCGGCGTAGACCGTCCAGTTCTCGTCGATCTGCTGGGTGATGGAGAAGTCCACGGACTCAGGCGTGGAGATGTCCAGCGAAGCGTCATACTTCTGACCGCCGAACGGACCAAAGCCCGAACCTTCGATCTTGGTCTTGCCCTTGAGCTTGTAATCGACCTTGGAGTGGTAAGTCAGGCCCAGGCGGGTGGTGTCGGTAGCCTGGACCAGAATGCCGGCATTGAAGCCGACTGCGGTGTCATCGCCTTCGATCTTCACCTTGCCGTCGTTACGGCCAAGCGAGCTAGTATTCAGGGTCGCAGAGGTCAGCTCGCCGTCGATACGGTTGATCGTCGGGCCGAAACCGATGGAGACCTTGTCGTTGAATGCATAACTGACGGTCGGCTGGAAGGTCACGACCTGGACGTGACTCTTGTCGCCAAAATAGCGGCCAGCGAAGCCTTTTTCGTAATCGGTGACCAGGCCGAACGGTACGTACACGCCCAGACCAAATGCCCAGTGATCATCGATTGGTTTGACGTAGTAGCCCATGGGTACGCCGACCACCGGAACCATATCGCCGTCGTTGCTGCCGCCAAATGTGCCACGACCGTTGTCGATGTCGGTCTTGGCGATCACGGCAGCTGCGCCGCCGCTGATTTGTTCACGTTTGATGCGGGACATACCGGCAGGGTTGCCGAATACGGTGCTTGCGTCATCGGCTGACGAGGAGCGACCTGCAAAGCCGGTGCCCATGCCGCTGATGCTTTGTTCGTTGAGGGCAAAGCCGGCAGCGAGCAGTTGAGAAGAGGCCAGACCCAGTGCGAGTCCAAGCGTTGTCCGGTTCAGTGCTTTTGTCATTATTTTCATTATTAGAACTCCTTGTTGTTCACCGGTCGAAAATTACCAACATTTTCGACGGCGCGCTATAGGCTGAGGAGCCCGATTTAGAGCTATTCTTGTAGGACAATCCCATCAAGGGAGTAGGAATTGCAATTTAGAGCAAGTTCCAGTGCTGCAGGCATTGTGTGATGCAGACGATACAAAGCGCGCATAAAAAAGCCCCGCCTTTGCAGTGCGGGGCTTTCGGCTTGCGGTGCAGCGTTTTCGTCAGGCGATGAGGGCCTGACGGGTACGCTCGATCACGGCCTGCAGCGGCTCGGCGCTGGCGTACTGATCGGGGTACAGGCGTTCGCTGTGGCGGGCGATGCCGTGTTCATTGACGATGGTGAAGCTGAAGCAGCCTTTGCGAGCGGCCATGATCAGGCAGTTCATCGGGGCAAAAGCGTTGGTCAATGTGTGAATTGCATGTTGAGTCTGAGTATTCATATTCAAGGTGTTTCCTGAAGCAACACGGAACAATACCGTGCAAAAATAAAGATTCCAGTAAACGCGGGCCGACATTTGATACAAAAGCCTGGCTGGGCGGAGAACCTGACTGGAACAAAGACAGGCAGTTGAAGCGCGCTTTATCGTATGGCGCTCTGGCTGACCGGTAGGTACTTAGGAGGGCAGGCAACACAACAGGAGCAAAGGTTCTACGCTCCGGGTGAAGATCCTGATCAATTGCAGGCTGGTTGAAGCAGACCATGAGAGCCATAACTGCACTGTCACCCCAAATGGTGCATCAGCGCGAGAGGTTCATGTCTGGAAACCATCGAGGTGGTCGATCCCTTGTTGCCAACATTCTCGTCGTATGGAGGAGTGTCTGTCGGGGGACTTGTCGACCGGAATTGATTTTCAGCTTGGTACTAACGGCGGCGATATTACCCGCCTCATCGAAACATTGCAAGTGGCAGTGAATGAATCTTCACCAGTGCCCGACCAGTCGATAGATCAGTACGGTAACCGATGCAACCATCGAGCAGCCCAGCAGGTAGGCGGCTACGGTCAGCCGTAGTGACCTGCGGCTTTCGATGGCGCGCATGATATCGCCTGTCGCGTTGATACGCCCGTTGCTCAGATCGCTGCAGATGATCAGCATCAGGGCAATCGCCGACAGCAGCACGCTGTAGGCGAACACGCCGCCGTCCGGGGGTGGCAGTACGATACTGACTGCCAGGGCGACGAGGCAGACGGCCAACAACAGCAGGAAGAACCTGGCGATCTCCTTCATGGATTCCTTCACTGAATCGTTGGTGAATTAGGGTGAGGTGCATTTTTGCCAGTGCTTGGACCGCGGCTTGTGCAATTTGTCGCCTGCGTCGCTTTCATTGCCCCGAATAATGCTCGAAATGCGTCGTCAGCCCTGTCGATCCAGCACCTGAAAACCTGCTGAAAGCCTTGTATTCATTGAGAATACGTTGCAATTGAGCAAACATTACATGACGCGTGAAATGATGCAAAAGGGGCATGCTCATGAGTTGTGCACATTAGCGGCACAAGCTGCCACATCACTGTCACAAGCGAAGCTAAGGGTTTGATTTATGACGGTGAATTATTAAGTCAATGAAAAACATCGTTTTTTTTAGCTGGTGAAAAAATCGTCAGTTTGAGCGCAGGCCCCATGCTGCTTGCGTTTGCGGAAGTTAAAGGGGGGTTGTCCACTGAGTTATCCACAGCTTCTGTGGATTGTCCCGCGCAAAATGTCCCCCTAATAGGGGCTGTGTGCCGCGCTGAAAACGCGTACAATCCGTCCCCCCGATTTACCCCCGCCTGTTGATCCCGTCTCACCCGAGACGATGTTTCTGCTGCACTATCACGCTCTACCCAAACTGCCGCTGGCCCTTATTATTCAGCCCGCATGGAGTCTTTATGGCACTGGACCTGAACAGCCTGTTACTGGGGCTTGGCGCAGCAGCATTGCCCTTGCTGGGCCTGCTCTGGCATTTGCAGCGCCGTCTGGCCGCTCGCCAGGCTGAGAGCGCCCTGCTCGACGAGCGTCTGAGCATGGCGCAAATGGCGCAGGAGGGTCTCAATGCCCAGCTGGATGCGTGCCGTGACGAGGTCAGCGACCTCAGTCAGGCCAATGCGGCCAAGCAGGCTGACCTTGCGGCATTGCGCCGCGAGGTCGAGTTGCTGCGCCAGGAAAGCGATAACGCGCGCGAAACGGCGCAGGACTGGAATCATGAACGTGCCGCCAGAGAGGCGGAGTTGCGCCGTCTTGATGCGCAGTGTGCCGCGCTTAACGCTGAGTTGCGCGAACAGCAGGATGGCCATCAGCAGCGCCTGAACGATTTGCAGGGTTCCCGGGATGAACTGCGCGCGCAGTTCGCCGAACTGGCGGGCAAGATTTTCGATGAGCGCGAGCAGCGCTTCGCCGAGACCAGCCAGCAGCAGTTGGGCCAATTGCTCACGCCGCTCAAGGAACGTATCCAGTCGTTCGAAAAGCGTGTCGAGGAAAGTTACCAGAACGAAGCGCGCGAACGCTTCTCCCTGGCCAAGGAGCTGGAACGTCTGCAGCAGTTGAATCAGCGTTTGAGTGATGAGGCGACCAACCTGACACGCGCCTTGAAGGGGCAGAAGACCCAGGGCAACTGGGGCGAGTTGATCCTGGAACGCGTGCTGGAGCATGCCGGGCTTGAAAAGGGCCGTGAGTACCAGACGCAAATCAGCCTCAAAGGGCCGGACGGTGAGCGCTTTCAGCCTGACGTGCTGATCATGTTGCCGGGCGACAAGCAGGTGGTGGTCGACGCCAAGGTCAGCCTGACGGCCTACCAGCAATATGTGTCTGCCGATGACGAGGTGATTGGACAGGCTGCGCTGAAGCAGCACGTACTGTCGTTGCGTAACCATGTCAAAGGCTTGTCGGGCAAGGATTACAAGCGTCTAGAAGGGCTTCACAGTCTGGATTTCGTTCTGCTTTTCGTGCCGATCGAAGCGGCTTTTTCTGCCGCCTTGCAGGCCGAGCCGAATCTGTTTCAGGAAGCCTTCGACCGCAACATCGTGATTGTCAGCCCCACGACCCTGCTGGCCACGTTGCGGGTGATTGACAGCTTGTGGAAGCAGGAGCGTCAGAGCCAGAACGCCCGTGAGATCGCCGAGCGGGCAGGCTGGCTATACGACAAGTTCGTATTGTTCATTCAGGATCTGGATGAGGTAGGCAACCGCCTGCAACAGCTGGATAAGGCCTATTCGGCAGCGCGCAACAAGCTCACCGAAGGGCGCGGTAACCTGATCAGCCGCAGCGAACAACTCAAACTGCTCGGTGCGCGGGCCAGCAAGAGTCTGCCCGCCGATTTACTGGAGCGGGCGATGACCGATAATGATGGCCTGATCAGCCCGCCGGACTGAGCTGCTCGAATCGTCGGCGTAATGTTCAGTAACAGGCCGTCCGTCGCAAAGACTAGAAGCGATCCTGCACAAATGTCACATTGGCTCCATCGGGAAAATTGTTTCTCGTTGCACTCGGCTAACAGTTCATTTGCTTCTATGATCTCTAGTGAGTGATGAGTACGGATTGACTGCCGGGTATTTCCCTCAAGGGGGCTCTATGAATAGCAAACTGCAAGAATGGCTCCACGATGTAGGCGTTGCACTGGGTCTGATAGAACGCCCAAAACTGCAACCCATTCCGGTTCGTGCCGATGACGATCGTCGCCGTCAACGCCGGTAAGCTTCTCGCCTGATCCTGGCCACAGGGTAGTGCGCATGTTGAGTTTCGTCGGGGCGCATAGGGCGTCCCGATACAAGAGCCGGCGCTAATGCTGATGCCCGGGCTCGTTCTTCGGCTCTATCGAGCCCTTTTCCGTCTCCTGCAATAAAATCAGTCCTATGATCCTGTGCAACGCAAACTGTCCGGGGCTGGCGATCACCGCTGTCCTGATGGTTTCCGTGAGTGTGAAGCCGAGGGCTTCCTTCAGTTCGAGGAAAAACAGCTCGATATCATCGTCATCAAGGGCCAGATCGGCGAGCGTGGCGTCATCCTGAATCGCGCTCTTGTCCACTAGAATGATGCCTAGGGCGTTGAATACCTTTTGCCTGATCTCTTCGCGATTCATGAAAGCCCCTGATGTGGATCTTGTCAGATACAACAGGCGTACTTCATTTCTCCAGCCCAGACCCATGAGGCTAGCTCAAATCGCCGTTGCGGCTGTGGATTGCCCCGCCGTTATGGTGCCGATTTGTTTAAAATGCAGGGCTGTTCGACAGGCGGTTGGTGGCAACGCTGATTCGTTGTGCTGTGCAGCACCTTTAACCTTGTGAGATTGACCGAGTACTGATCCATGTCCCGCGCCCGTTGTGAGCGTTGTCTGCGTCCTGCCACGCATTGTCTGTGCGCCCTGATTCCGCAGCTGGACAGCCGCACGCGAGTGTTGATCCTGCAGCATCCCGATGAAGTCGGCCATGCCTTGAACACCGCCCGACTGGCCGCGCTCGGCCTGGTCAACGCGCAGTTGTTGGTGGGCGAAGTGTTCGACGATCTGCAGCAGATTCTGAATCCGCCCGGCTATCAGCCTCGATTGCTGTTTCCGGGTGAGGCTGCGCAGGCGCTGACGCCTTATGCACAGGATTCACTGCCCATGCTGCTGGTCGTGCCGGATGGCACGTGGCGCAAGGCGCGCAAATTGCTGCACCTCAACCCCTTGCTCGCCGAGCTGCCAAGGGTGACGCCGGGCGCTGCGCCTGTTTCGCGTTATCGCTTGCGCAAGGCGCCGGGCCCGGAAGCCTTGTCGACGCTCGAGGCCATCGTGCATACCTTGCAGACGCTGGAAGCACCCACCTCGTTCGAGGCGTTGCTCAAGCCGTTCGATGCGTTGATCGAAGGTCAGATTCAGGCCATGGGCAGTGAGACCTACCAGCGCAATCACGGCGGCCAGCGGTAAGGAACACAATTTGCGCCGTTAACTGCATCCAGCTGTAACTGTTGCTTTGCCGATCAGCGCCTAGAATGAGTGCTCTGTTCTATCTCTTGCGGAAGTTGCGATGCACATCTCGTCTGGTCGCTGGGTCTATGGCCTTTGTCTGTCACTGTTGACCGCGCTGCTGTGGGGGATTTTGCCGATCAAACTCAAGCAGGTGCTGCAGGTGATGGATCCGGTGACCGTGACCTGGTTCCGTCTGGCTGTGTCCGGGGCGCTGTTGTTCATCTGGCTGGCGTCGGTCAAACGCCTGCCCAGTTTCAAGGTGCTGGGGCGCAAGGGCAGGGTGCTGGTCGGGCTGGCCGTGTTCGGTCTGGTCGGCAACTATGTGCTCTATCTCATTGGCTTGCGGTTGCTGAGCCCGGGTACCACGCAATTGCTGGTTCAGGTCGGTCCGATTTTTCTGTTGATCAGCAGCATCTTTCTGTTCAAGGAGCGTTTCAGTCTGGGGCAGGGCATCGGTCTGGCGGTGCTGCTGGTGGGTTTCGGGTTCTTTTTCAATCAGCGGCTGGTGGAGCTTTTCACCTCGTTGGGCGATTACACCCTGGGCGTACTGGTGGTGCTCCTGGCCTCGACCATCTGGACGTTCTACGGGCTGAGTCAGAAGCAGCTTCTGACGGTATGGAATTCACTGCAGGTGATGATGGTGATCTACCTGTTTTGCGCCCTGTTGCTCACGCCGTGGGCGCACCCTGCCGAGGCGTTGCTGTTGAGCCCGTTACAGGGCTGGCTGCTGCTGGCCTGCTGTCTGAATACGCTGGTGGCTTACGGTGCGTTCGCTGAAGCGCTGGCGCACTGGGAGGCCTCGCGGGTCAGTGCGACGCTCGCGCTGACGCCCTTGGTCACGCTGACCGCCGTGGCGGTTGCCGCCTGGCTGTGGCCGGATTACGTGCAGGCTGAAGAGTTGAACATGCTGGGTTATGGCGGTGCGCTGCTGGTGGTGGCCGGATCGGCGCTGACGGCGCTTGGCCCCTCGCTGGTCGCCGGTCTAAGGGCCCGCAAGGCGCGGCTGGCGCAGGCCTGACTTGCGGGTGGTGGGGCAGATCAGCGTCTGCCCAGCCCCTGCGCCTGAATAATCCACTCCTGACGCTGCTGTTCGCTGGCGCTGTGTACCGGGGCAAACTCGGTCAGACGTTTGGTCTTTATCCCGCAAAAGCCGAGTATGGTCCGCACCATCTGCCGGTGAGCCGGCGCGCCGTATATCCAGTGAAAGTAGCGTGGCGGCGTGTCCATGGCGACCATCAGCTCCGCCGTCCGGCCTCGGAGCAGCTCATTGGATGAATGCTTGCGACCATGCACCTTGAACGCAAAACCGGGTGTCAGCACCCGGTCGAAAAAGCCCGTCAGTAATGCCGGCAAACCGCCCCACCAGACCGGATAGACGAAGACCAGATGCTCGGCCCAGTGGATCTGGCGCTGGGCTTCGAGCAGGTCGGGCTCAAGTGTCTGAGTCTGATCGTAGCCGTTGTGCAGAATCGGATCGAAGTCCAGTTCGCCGAGCTTGATAACCCGCACTACATGCCCTTCGCCCCGTGCCGTCTGCGCATACGCGTCACCCAGCGCGTGGCAGAAACTGATGGCCTTCGGCGTGCCGTAGACCATCAGGATTCGTTTGCCATTGCCCTCCAGAGGCGTTGCGCCGCTTCTGGCATCAGCCATTACTGCCTGCCTCGAGCATTTTGTCCGGCCGCACCCAGGCGTCGAACTCTTCATCGGTCAGGTAGCCGAGGGCCAATGCCGCTTCGCGCAGGGTCAGCCCCTCGGTGTAGGCTTTCTTGGCAATCTGCGCCGACTTGTCATAGCCGATATGCGGATTGAGTGCGGTGACCAGCATCAGGCCGCGCTCCAGGTGTTCAGCCATTTTTTCGCCATCCGGCTCCATGCCCGCGATGCAGTGCTCGTTGAAATTGCTGCAGCCATCGGCCAGCAGGCGAATCGACTGCAGAATGTTATGAATGATCACCGGTTTGTACACGTTGAGTTGCAGGTGACCCTGACTGGCGGCGAAACCGATGGTCACGTCGTTGCCCATGACCTGGCAGGCCAGCATCGACAAAGCCTCGCACTGGGTCGGGTTGACCTTGCCGGGCATGATCGAACTGCCGGGCTCGTTGGCGGGCAGTCTGACTTCTGCCAGCCCTGCACGCGGGCCTGAGCCCAGCAGGCGCAGGTCGTTGGCAATCTTCATCAACGTACCGGCCAGCGTCTTCAGTGCGCCGGACAGCGCTGCGAGCGGCTCATGACCGGCCAGCGCGGCGAACTTGTTGGGCGCCGTGACGAACGGCAGACCGGAGAGGGCGGCGAGTTCTGCTGCAATGGCCTCGGCAAAGCCCTTGGGCGCATTGAGTCCGGTGCCGACTGCTGTCCCGCCCTGAGCCAGCTCGTAAACGGCGGGCAGGGCGGCGCGAATGGCTTTTTCCGCGTAATCGAGTTGCGCGACAAACCCGGACAGCTCCTGGCCGAAGGTGATCGGCGTTGCGTCCATCATGTGCGTGCGCCCGGTCTTGACCAGCTTCATGTGCCGCGCGGCCTGTTCGGCCAGCCCGCTGGACAATTCGGCGATGGCGGGCAGCAGCTGCGCCTTGACCGCCTGAGCTGTGGCGATGTGCATGGCCGTCGGGAAGCAGTCATTGGAGCTTTGCGAGCGATTGACATGATCGTTGGGGTGGACCGGCGACTTGCCGCCACGACCCTGGCCAGCCAGTTCGTTGGCGCGGCCTGCGATCACCTCGTTGACGTTCATGTTGCTTTGCGTGCCACTGCCGGTCTGCCAGACCACCAGCGGAAATTGCGCGTCATGCTGACCATCGAGCACTTCATCGGCGGCCTGTTCGATCAGGCGGGCGATGTCGGCAGGCAAGTCGCCATTTCGATCATTGACACGTGCAGCAGCTTTCTTGATCAGGGTCAGCGCGTGCAGGACGGGCAACGGCATTCGCTGGTCGCCAATCGCAAAATTGATCAGTGAGCGTTGGGTCTGCGCGCCCCAGTAGGCATCTTCGGGGACTTCGATCGGGCCAATGCTATCGGTTTCGGTGCGGCTCACTGGTCTTACTCCTTTAAGTGCGTTGCAGGGTTAGGTGTCCATATGCCCACAGGGTTCCCGCGCAGTGCTTTTTAACCGCTGGGTGAACCGGGGGTTGAGCCAAAAGCCCAGATAAGCGCAGAATGGTCGGCCCTGGGGTAATGCCTCGTTTGCTAGATAAGGAAACTCGATGACCCGTCTTCGTGCCATTTGTACCGCGGTAGCCCTGGTCTGTGCCAGCGGCCAGGTCTTCGCCGACACCGCCAGTCACAACGCGAGCGCCGAAACGTTCCTGAAGCTTGCCAACGCCGATCGCCTGGGCGCTCCGGTCTACGCTCAGGTTCAGCAGATGTTCGCTCAGCGTTTTGCTGAAACCAAGGCACCTGCATCGAAAAAAGCCCTGCTTGAAACCTATCAGGCCAAGGCCAACACCGCTCTGGACCAAGCCATTGGCTGGAACAAGCTCAAGCCCGAGATGGTCAAGCTGTACACCGCCAACTTCACCGAAAGCGAGCTGAAGGATCTGGTTGCGTTCTACCAGTCGCCACTGGGCAAGAAAGTGATGACCAAGATGCCTGAGCTGGCTCAGCAGTCGGCCCAGCTGACCCAGAGCAAGCTGGAAAGCGCTGTTCCGGTCGTCAACAAGCTGCTGGCTGACATGACTGCCGAACTGGAACCTGCCAAGGCAGCTGCTCCGGCTCCGGCCAAAAAGCCCTGACAGGCGATTTCCATCATGACCATGCAACAACGAATCGAGTCGGCGCTTGCGCTGCTGCAACCGCATCATCTGCAAGTGCTCGACGAGAGTCATATGCACAGTCGTGGCCAGCAGACCCATTACAAGGCTGTTCTGGTCAGTGATCAGTTTCAGGGCTTGAACTCGGTCAAGCGGCATCAGAAGGTGTACGCCACGCTGGGCCCGCTCGTGGGCGAGTTTCATGCGCTGGCGTTGCACACTTACACGCCTGAAGAATGGTCGAAGGTCGGTGCAGCGCCTGCTTCGCCGACCTGCGCCGGCGGGCACTGATCAGGGCTTTTTACTGATCCGACCCCCTTGCCGGGGGCGATTGCCCCGCCGAGCTGTCTGCTGTACTCCGGTTTTTGCTAGAATCCGCACCGCGCCGCCTGGCCGGTGCGTTTTTTTGGTCCGCAATTTTTTACCCGGTAGGCCCTTTGCGAGGGTCGCCACTGGAGAGATACATGACTCAAGAGCCGATGACTCAGCCGATCGTCGTGGCCGCGCTGTACAAGTTCGTCACCCTCAGCGATTACGTGCAGCTGCGCGAGCCGCTGTTGCAGGCGATGGTCGACAATGGCATCAAGGGCACGTTGTTGATCGCCGACGAGGGCATCAACGGCACCGTGTCCGGCAGCCGCGAAGGCATCGATGGTTTGATGGCGTGGTTGAAGAACGACCCGCGTCTGATCGACATCGATCACAAGGAATCCTACTGCGACGAGCAGCCGTTCTATCGCACCAAGGTCAAACTCAAGAAAGAGATCGTGACCCTTGGTGTCGAAGGCGTCGACCCGAACAAGAGCGTCGGTACTTACGTCGAGCCCAAGGACTGGAACGACCTGATCAGCGATCCCGAAGTGCTGCTGATCGATACTCGCAACGATTACGAAGTCTCGATCGGCACCTTTGAGGGCGCCATCGATCCGAAGACCACGTCGTTTCGAGAGTTCCCGGAATACATCAAGGCGCATTTCGACCCGGCAGTACACAAGAAGGTCGCTATGTTCTGTACCGGCGGCATCCGTTGCGAAAAAGCCTCGAGTTACATGCTTGGCGAGGGCTTCGAAGAGGTCTATCACCTCAAGGGCGGCATTCTCAAGTACCTGGAAGAGGTCCCCGAGCAGGAAAGTCACTGGCGCGGCGAGTGTTTCGTGTTCGACAATCGGGTCACGGTGCGTCATGACCTGACCGAAGGCGATTATGATCAGTGCCACGCGTGTCGCACGCCCATCAGTGCCGAGGACCGCGCCAGCGAGCATTACTCGCCTGGCGTCAGTTGCCCGCATTGCTGGGATTCGCTGAGCGAGAAGACCCGACGTAGCGCCATCGACCGGCAAAAGCAGATCGAACTGGCCAAGGCACGTAACCAGCCTCATCCGATCGGTCGCAACTATCGTTTACCCTCCGAGGCCTGAGCCATGTCTGCCCGCCTGATCTATGTCATGGACCCGATGTGTTCCTGGTGCTGGGGCTTCGCCCCGGTTGCCGACGCGTTGGTGCAACAGGCTCGGGCGGCGGGTGTGCCGCTGCATCTGGTCATGGGCGGTCTGCGCTCCGAAGGTGCTGCGCTGGAGCCGGCCAAGCGTCGTTACATTCTTGAGCACTGGCAGGCGGTCGAAGAGGCCACCGGCCAGCCGTTTCTTCGTGAAGGCGCGCTGCCGGAAGGTTTTGTCTATGACACCACACCCGCTTGTCTGGCCGTCACTGCAGCAAGGCAGCTGGACCCTGACCGCGCCTGGGCACTGGTCGGGCTCATTCAGCGTGCGTTCTACAGCGAGGCCCGGGACGTGACGCGTCCTTCAGTGCTGGCCGAACTCGCGGAGCAGACGGGGCTGTCGCGTCAGGCATTTGCCGATGAGTTCGAAAGTCCGCAGCGGCAGGCGGCCACCGCCGCCGATTTCGCCTGGGCACAGGATCTGGGCATCGCCGGCTTCCCCACCCTGCTGGCCGAGCGCAACGGTCAGTTGGCGCTGCTGACCAACGGTTATCAGCCACTGAGCAGCCTTTCGCCCTTGCTGGGTCGATGGCTGGAGCGTGCAGCCAGTGCATGATGAAGTGCCTGAGGCTGCCCGACAGTCGCACACCACGCGCAGCGATGCGCTGAGCTGGGCCGAGATCCGTCGTCTCGCCCTGCGGCATAAAAAAGCCCTGTGGCTGGCCAACGGTGTCGCAGTGCTGGCCACGCTGTGCAGCGTGCCTATCCCGTTGCTGCTGCCGTTGCTGGTCGACGAGGTGTTGCTGGGCCGTGGCGATGCTGCGCTCAAGGTCATGGATCACTTGCTGCCTGGCAACTGGCAAAAGGCGGCGGGCTACATTGGTCTGATGCTGTCGTTGACACTGGTGCTGCGGGTCGGGGCGCTGGTGTTCAACGTGCTGCAGGCGCGGCTGTTCGCCGGGCTGGCCAAGGACATCGTCTATCGTATCCGGCTGCGGCTGATCGAGCGGCTCAAGCGTATTTCCCTGCGTGAATACGAAAGCCTGGGCAGTGGCACGGTGACCACACACCTGGTCACCGATCTGGATACGCTGGACAAGTTCGTCGGTGAAACCCTCAGTCGTCTGCTGGTGGCCACGCTGACGCTGGCAGGCACTGCGGGCATTCTGATGTGGATGCACTGGAAGCTGGCGCTGCTGATCATGCTGTTCAACCCGCTGGTCATCCTGCTCACGGTGAAACTGGGCAAGCGCGTCAAGCACCTCAAGAAGCTGGAGAACGACAGCACGTCGCGGTTCACCCAGGCACTGAGCGAGACGCTGGATGCGATTCAGGAAGTTCGGGCGGGTAACAGACAAGGCTTCTTTCTGGGACGCCTGGGCGTACGTGCGCAGGAAGTGCGTGATTACGCGATCAATTCACAATGGAAAAGCGACGCCTCGGGCCGTGCCAGCGGGCTGCTGTTCCAGTTCGGTATCGATATCTTTCGCGCCGCAGCAATGCTTACCGTGCTGTTCTCGGACCTGTCCATCGGGCAGATGCTCGCGGTGTTCAGCTACCTGTGGTTCATGATGACGCCAGTCGAGCAATTGCTGAACCTGCAATACGCCTACTATGCGGCAGGCGCTGCCCTGACACGCATCAATGAGTTACTGGCGCGCGCCGACGAGCCGCAATATGCCGGCGGTACTGATCCGTTCGAGGGTAAGGAAACCGTCGGGGTCGAAGTGCGTGGCCTGACTTTCGGTTATGGCGAAGACCTGGTCCTGGACCAGTTGAACCTGAACATCGCGCCGGGAGAAAAGGTCGCCATTGTCGGTGCCAGTGGTGGCGGCAAGAGCACGTTGGTGCAGTTGCTGCTGGGGCTCTATACAGCGCGCACCGGGGTGATCCGTTTTGGCGGTGTCAGCCAGCAGGATATCGGCCTGGAAACCGTGCGCGAGAACGTCGCCGTGGTACTGCAGCATCCGGCGCTGTTCAACGACACCGTGCGCGCCAACCTGACCATGGGCCGCGACTGCAGCGATGAAGCCTGCTGGCGTGCGCTGGAAGTTGCGCAACTCGATTCTGCGATCCGCGATCTGCCACAAGGTCTGGACAGCGTGGTCGGACGCTCCGGGGTCAGAATGTCGGGTGGCCAGCGCCAGCGCATGGCTATCGCGCGCATGGTGCTGTCCGACCCCAAAGTAGTGATCCTCGACGAGGCCACCTCGGCGCTGGACGCTGCCACCGAATACAACCTGCATCAGGCGCTCGCACGTTTTCTGCGCAGTCGCACGACACTGATCATTGCCCACCGCCTCTCGGCCGTGAAGCAGGCCGACCGGGTACTGGTGTTCGATGGCGGGCGTATTGTGGAAGATGGTGACCATCAGCAGTTGATTGCCGATGGAGGTCTGTACGCCAAACTGTACGGACATTTGCAACAAATCTGATGCGCGAAGCCTCTATCAGCGCACAGGTTGGCTCGATTGCGGGAGAATCACCTGCCATCATGGGCGAATTTAGCCTAGTCTCTGCGCTAGACGTTTATTCAGGCATGTGGTGACGTGAAACCCATGAAGCAACCATGGATCTTCTCCAAGCCCCGTCTGTTGGGCATCGTATGGCCTTTCATTGCCGTCGCGCTGTTTCAGGCGTTGCTGGGATGCGTCAGTCTCTACACCATGTCTGCCGTGCGCAGCTATGTGGCGGGGGAGAGTCTCTGGTCCAAGGGGCAGAAGGACGCCATCCACTACTTGAGCCTGTACGCCAACCGGCATGATGAGCGTGACTACCTCAAGTATCAAAAAGCCTTTTCCGTCCCCCAGGGCGGCCATGCGCTGCGCAAGGCGCTCGATCAGCCCAATCCGTCCCTGGCCGAGGCCAGAAGTGGAATCATTCAGGGCGGCAATCACCCGGATGACGTAAACGGCATCATCTGGATGTACCTGAATTTCCACAACTTCAGTTTCATGAAGCAGGTCATTCATTTCTGGGAAGTGGGTGACGGCTACCTCATGCAGCTCGACGAACTGGCCCGGCGCATCCATGAGCGGGTCGGGCAGGGCGCTGTGAGCGCCGCCGAAGTCGATCAATGGCGCGAGCAGATCAATGTCATCAATGAAGGCGTAACGCCTGCTGCGCGAGCGTTCAGTGATGCGCTGGGCGAAGGCTCCAGGCTGATCCTCAACCTGTTGATAGCGGTCAACCTGGTCACCGCTGTGGTATTGATTCTTCTGGCGCTGCTGCGTGTGCGTCGTCTGATCGTCCAGCGACGTGTGTTTGCCGATGCCCTGCAACTCGAAAAGGAGCGCGCGCAGATCACGCTGGAGTCTATCGGCGACGGCGTGATCACTATCGATGTGGCCGGCGCTATCGTCTACATGAACCCCGCCGCCGAGGGCCTCACCCACTGGAAAAGCACTCAGGCCAGCGGGCTTCCGCTGGCTGCGCTGTTCAATCTGCTGGATGAAAACGATCAGAAGGACCAGTCAACGCTGGTCGAGCAGATCATCACCGGCAAGCTCAAGGGCGGCAGCGCCAACAGCAAGCTGATCCAGCGGCTTGATGGCAGCACGGTGCCGGTCGCGCTGGTCGGCACGCCGATCTACACCGAAGGCGTGATCAGTGGTGCGGTGCTGGTGTTGCATGACATGACCCAGGAGCAGCAATACATCGCCGATCTGTCGTGGCAGGCTGCCCATGATCCGCTGACGGGCTTGGTCAACCGCAGTGAATTCGAACGCCGCTTGCAGCGAGTGCTCGACGAAGACTGCGGTCAGGGCCGCAGCCACTGCCTGATGTTTCTCGATCTGGATCAGTTCAAGCTGGTCAATGATACCGGTGGCCATGCGGCGGGTGATGAACTGCTGCGTCAGCTGTGCCGGGCCTTGCCGCAGGGCTTGCGTGACGGGGATACGCTGGCCCGGCTGGGAGGTGACGAGTTCGGTGTTTTGCTGGTTGATTGTCCCGCCGAAACAGCGCTGGATATTGCCGAGGCGTTGCGCGAGGTGGTGCAGCATCTGCATTTCATGTGGAAAGGTCGGCCATTCATGACTACCGTCAGTATTGGCCTGGTGCACCTCGGCGACACGCCTGCTTCTCTGGAGGGTTCATTGTCTGCCGCTGACATGGCCTGTTATATGGCCAAGGAAAGGGGGCGCAATCGGGTTCAGGCCTACAGTGTGGATGATCTCACGCTGTCGATGCGTTTCGGCGAAATGGCCTGGATACAGCGGCTGCACATGGCAATGGACGAGAATCGCTTTTGTCTTTACGCGCAGGAAATCGCGTCGATAAAGGGCGAAGTGGGCGAGGTGAGGCACATTGAAATCCTCTTGCGTCTGCGCGATGAGTCTGGGCGAATGGTCGTACCGGACAATTTCATTCCGGCCGCCGAGCGCTACGGACTCATGACCACGCTGGATCGCTGGGTGGTACACAATGTGTTCAAAGTCATAGCCCAGTGCCAGAGTGATGATCGGCATCAGGTACCGCAGGCACTATGTGCTATAAATTTGTCTGGATCGAGTATCGGTGATGATACGTTCCTCGAATATTTGAAACAGCAATTCAGCACGTTTGCCGTGTCGCCCGGGATGATCTGCTTCGAGATCACCGAGACCAGTGCGATTGCCGACCTGCAAAGTGCGATCAGATTCATCAACGAGTTGAAGGGATTGGGGTGTCAGTTTTCCCTTGATGATTTCTGCTCGGGTATGTCGTCTTTTGCCTATCTCAAGCACCTGCCGGTGGATTTCCTGAAGATTGATGGCAGTTTTGTAAAGGACATGCTCGACAACCCGATCAACAAGGCGATGGTCGAGGTGATCAATAACATCGGCCATGTCATGGGCAAACGCACCATTGCAGAGTACGTTGAAACGCCGCAGATCGAATCTGCATTGCAGGAAATGGGCGTGGATTTTGCACAGGGCTATCTGATTTCCCGCCCTGAATTGTTCACTTGCGAGAGTCTTTATATTCAGCCCGTACGGCCTGACCCCCTGATGTTCGGCGCGCCAGGAACGCTACGTTAATCAGTTGAAACCCTCATAAGGAGATACCCAGTGATCGACGCTTTCGATAGAACCGGTCCGCTCATGGAAGCCAGCAGTTATCCGGCCTGGGCGCAGCAGTTGATCAAGGATTGCAGCGCTGCAAAAGCACGCGTGGTCGAGCACGAGTTGTACCAGCAGATGCGTGACGCGAAGTTGAGTCCGCAGATCATGCGCCACTACCTGATCGGCGGCTGGCCAGTGGTCGAGCAATTCGCGGTGTACATGGCCAAGAACCTCACCAAGACCCGCTTCGGTCGTCACCCTGGTGAAGACATGGCGCGCCGCTGGCTGATGCGCAATATCCGCGTCGAACTCAATCACGCCGACTACTGGGTCAACTGGTGTGCGGCCCATGGCGTGACGCTTGAGGACTTGCATGATCAGCGGGTAGCGCCCGAGTTGCATGCGCTGAGCCATTGGTGCTGGCAGACCAGCTCGTCGGATTCGCTGGCCGTGGCGATGGCGGCTACCAACTATGCCATTGAAGGGGCGACCGGCGAATGGTCGGCCGTGGTCTGCTCCAGCGGTGTATACGCCGAAGCGTTTCCTGAAGAGACCCGCAAGAAAGCCATGAAGTGGCTCAAGATGCATGCACAGTATGACGATGCGCACCCTTGGGAGGCGCTCGAGATCATTTGTACGTTGGTGGGTAACAAGCCGAGTGTACAATTGCAGGCCGAGCTGCGTCAGGCCGTTACCAAAAGCTACGACTACATGTACCTGTTTCTTGAGCGTTGCATGCAGCTGGACAGGGTCAAGCCGCGAGGACGTGTTGCCGCGCTGGAAGCGTAGGGGCGGGCGAGAAGGCAGGAAGAGTGCTAGCTGGCCATGGCGATACGATTGCGGCCTTCGCGTTTGGCGACGTACAGGGCATTATCGGCACGGCGCAGCAGGCTGTCGGCTGTTTCAGTCGGCAGCAGTGTCGAGCAACCCAGGCTGACGGTCATGGTCAAGGCCGGGCTGAGCTCGCGAAACTCGAGGTTTCGCACGGCCTGGCACAGCCGCTGACCAATCAGTTCAGCGGACTCTGCGCCAGTGTTGGACAGAATCACCACGAACTCTTCACCGCCATAGCGGAATACCCGATCAATATTGCGCAGTTGCGCCTTCAGGCTCTGCGCGACAGTCTTTAGCACATCGTCGCCGGTGTGATGACCGTACTCATCATTCACTTTCTTGAAGTGGTCGATATCCAGCATCAGCAAGGACAGGGGCTGTTTGTGGCGACGTGAAATCTCGATTTCACGGGCCAGGCCCTGATCCATGGCGATGCGGTTGCCGGTGCTGGTCAGTGGGTCACGCAGGGCAGTCTGTGTGGCAATGCGGTAAAGCAGCGCATTCAGCAGCGGGTACACCAGGCAGACCAGCAGCGACTCAAGGTCGCTCAGTTGTCGGGTGTCGAATGGCCTGGCGCCCTGAAACTCCAGTTCGCCGATGCACTTGCCTTCATGACGCAGATGAAAACTGGCGCTGTCGGATGACATCTCGCCCAGACGCAGATGCAAGTCGCTCTCGATATGCCGATACATCAAGCCGCTCAATGGCAGGAAGCGTTGTACGCCCTGAAAAAACAGGGTCAGTATCCGCTCGGCTTCCAGACTGGTCTGCAGTTGTCGCCCAAGCTGATAGACCAGCTCGGGCAGTGACGGGGGTGGAAGTACTGCGTCAGGTCGATTTCTAAAACCGAGGCGTTGCAGTTCAGCCGTATCGAAGTCGATTGCATGGGTCTGGGTAGGAAAATTCATCTCTTCGCTCCTCAGCACATATTGCTGGCTTGGCTGGGTTAGAGGGGACGTGGTGCCATTCGGTTCATTTTTGGCCAGACTTATTAAAATCAGTGGTTTAGCTGACGCCATCTCTCTGACAGTGGCGCCGGATCGGCAATTCCTTGACTTGGAAAGCCGCTCGAAACAGCCTTTTTGACGGTTTTCCGTCACAACGGCCTTCTCCCCTCACTGGGCATTCAACGCCTGTCCGTTGATGCCTTTGCTGTCCGGTCCCATCAGGTACAGATACACCGGCATGATAGCTTCTGGCGTCGGATTATTCTGCGGATTTTCATCCGGGTAGGCCTGTGCGCGCATGCCGGTGCGGGTTGCGCCGGGGTTGATGCTGTTGGCGCGGACCGTACTGACGCCTTCCAGCTCGTCAGCGAGGGTTTGCATCAAGCCTTCGGTGGCAAACTTCGACACCCCGTAAGCTCCCCACTGTGCGCGTCCCTTGCGGCCCACGCTGCTGGAGGTGAAGGCTATCGATGCATCCGTCGAACGCTGCAGCAGGGGCAGCAGTGCCTGGGTGAGCATGAAGGTAGCATTGACGTTGACGTGCATGACCTGCATGAAGTCTTCGCCTGGCAGGTGTTCCACTGAAGTGCGCGGTCCGATGATCGAGGCGTTGTGCAGCAGTCCGTCCAGATGGCCGACCGTGCGCTCGATCATGGTCGCCAAGTCGTGATACTGCGCTGGGTCGGCGCTTTCCAGATCGAAGGGTATGACCAGTGGCTGCAGGTGACCTGCTGCCTTTATCTCGTCATGGACCTGAGCCAGGCTGGCCTCGGTCCTGCCCAGCAGCAGGACAGTGGCGCCATGCGCTGCGTAGGTTTTGGCGGCTGCGGCACCGATGCCGCGAGCGGCGCCAGTGACCAGAATGACCCGGCCCTCGAGGAGTTCCGGGTGCGCGGAGTAATCAAACATGTAAAGCCTCGTTCAGCAGCTGCACAGTGCGTTATCCAGCACTTTGCGCAATTCCAGCGGATGATCGACCACCACGTCGGCACCCCAATGATCGGGGTTGTCGTCGGGGTGAATATAGCCGTAGCGTACGGCGGCGGTTTTTGTGCCGGCGTCGCGTCCGGACTCGATGTCGCGCAGGTCGTCGCCTACGAACAGAACGCTGGCCGGGTCGAGGTCAAGCATCCGGCAGGCCAGAATCATCGGCTCCGGGTGTGGCTTGCTGTGCGTGACATGGTCAGGGCAGATCAGCAGCGCCGAGCGTTCCGCCAGGCCGAGCCGCTCCATGATGGGCTGGGCGAATCGCACCGGCTTGTTGGTGACCACGCCCCAGATCAGACCCGCCTTCTCGATGTCGGTCAGCAGTTCGTCCATGCCGTCGAACAGTTTGCTGTGAACGGCGCAGTCACGCTGATAGCGCTCCAGAAACTCCAGGCGCAATGCCTCGAATTGTGGATCTTCAGGGGACATTGCAAAGGTGGCCGCCACCATGGCTCTGGCACCGCCGGAAACTTCGTCACGGATCAGTTTGTCCGGTACCGCAGGCAGGTTGCGGTCGGCAAGCATTGCCTGGGCAATGGCGATGAAGTCCGGTGCGGTGTCGAGCAGGGTGCCGTCCATGTCGAATAAAACCGCTCTCAGGCGCATCTGTCATGCCTCCCGCAGGGTCTGGATCATGTAGTTGACGCCGACGTCGGAGGTCAGCTTGTAATGCTTGGTCAGCGGATTGTAGGTCAGGCCAATAACGTCCTTGACTTGCAGACCGGCGTCACGGCTCCAGGCGCCCAACTCGGAAGGGCGGATGAATTTCTTGAAGTCGTGGGTGCCGCGCGGCAGCAGATTGAGGACGTATTCGGCGCCGACCACGGCGAACAGGTACGCTTTCGGGTTGCGGTTGATGGTCGAGAAGAACACCTGGCCGCCTGGCTTGACCATGCGGTAGCAGGCGCGGATCACCGAGGAGGGGTCCGGCACGTGCTCGAGCATTTCCAGGCAGGTCACCACATCGTACTGCTCGGGCATTTCTTCGGCCATGTCCTCGGCGGTGATCTGCCGATACTCGACGCTGACACCCGATTCGAGCTGATGCAGTTGTGCGACGGCCAGCGGCGCTTCGCCCATGTCGATGCCGGTCACCGTTGCGCCGCGCAGGGCCATCGCCTCGCTGAGAATGCCGCCGCCGCAGCCGACGTCGAGCACCTTCTTGCCTGCCAGGCCGACACGCTCGTCGATCCAGTTGACGCGCAGCGGGTTGATGTCATGCAGCGGCTTGAATTCGCTTTCGCGGTCCCACCAGCGATGGGCCAGGGCCTCGAATTTAGCGATTTCTGCGCGGTCGACGTTGCTCATGGGTGTCCCTCTTGAACTCAAAATTCTTTTTCATCAGTCAGGCTTATAGATAAGCCTGACTGGCATGTGTTCGGTCCGAATCGAATTATTCGGCTTTACCGGAAATACGCTGGCCCCACGCAATCGCGGTGTCGCGCAGTGCGGGTTCATCCATGCGAGTCAGCCGGCGAGCGTCGAGCAATTGCTTGCCGGCCACCCAGACATGGCTCACGCAATCGCGGCCAGTGGCATATATAAGCTGCGATACCGGGTCGTAGATCGGTTGCTGGGCCAGACCCGACAGGTCGAACGCGACCATGTCCGCCGCCTTGCCGATCTCCAGCGAGCCGGTCTCGGCCTGAATACCCAGGGCGCGAGCGCCGTTCAGCGTCGCCATGCGCAGCGCGCGGTGTGCGTCCAGCGCCGTGGCCGAGCCGGCAACAGCCTTGGCCAGCAAGGCGGCGGTGCGGGTTTCGCCGAGCAGGTCCAGGTCATTGTTGCTGGCGGCACCGTCGGTGCCTACCGCAACGTTCACACCGGCCTGCCACAATCGTTCGACCGGGCAGAAACCGCTGGCCAGCTTGAGATTGGATTCGGGGCAATGAATGACGTTGGTATTGCTTTCCACCAGCAGGGCCAGATCGTCGTCGTTGATCTGCGTCATGTGCACGGCCTGGAAGCGCGGCCCGAGCATACCCAGCCGGTTGAGGCGGGCGAGGGGGCGTTCCTGGCGCTGTTCGACAGCCTGCTCGACTTCAAATGCGGTCTCGTGGACGTGCATCTGGATCATGGCGTCCAGCTCGTCGGCGATCACCCGGACCTTCTCCAGGTTTTCGTCGCCCACGGTGTAGGGCGCATGCGGGCCAAAGGCGATCTTGATGCGTGGATGATGAGCGAGGTCGTTGAACAGTTCGATGCCGTTGTGCAGGGCTTCAGCCGTGGTGTGGGCACCTGGAATCGGAAAATCCAGCACCGGGACGGTGATCTGCGCGCGCATGCCGCTGGCGTGGACACGTTCGGCGGCCACCTTGGGGTAGAAATACATGTCGGAGAAACAGGTGATGCCGCCCTTGAGCTGCTCGGCGATGGCCAGGTCTGTACCGTCACGCACGAAGTCTTCATCGACCCACTTGCCTTCGGCGGGCCAGATGTGGTCCTGCAGCCAGGTCATCAGTGGCAGGTCGTCGGCCAGCCCGCGAAACAGCGTCATCGCCGCATGGCCGTGGGCGTTGATCAGGCCGGGGCTGAGCAGCATGCCGGGCAGTTCCTGCACCTGCACGGCGTTTTGCCGCAGCGCTTCGGCGCGTGGACCGATATAGACGATACAGCCATCGCGGATGCCGATGCCGTGGTCCTTGAGCACGACGCCTGCGGGCTCGACCGGCACCAGCCAGGCGGGCAGGAGCAAAAGGTCGAGCGGTGCTGTAGCGTTCGGCATGAGAAGGTTTCCATCGTTTATTACGTTGATGACGAAGTATACCCGAGCGTCTTCGCAGGCGGCTCGCTATAATCAGCGGCTTTTGATGCTGGGTTTCGGATGTTCAAGATGGAGTTGGCGATGCGCGATCGACTGTTGGCTGCGGAGAAGGTTAAGGCCATCGATTGGCGGGACGACGCTCTGTACCTGCTGGACCAGCGGGTACTGCCGTTCGAGGAAGTCTGGCACCGCTATACCACCGCCGAGGGAGTCGCCGAAGCGATTCGCACGATGGTCGTGCGCGGGGCGCCAGCTATCGGCATCAGTGCCGCCTATGGTGCGGTGCTGGGCGCACGTGCGCGTATTGCGCAAGGTGGAGACTGGTATCCGGCGCTGGAAGAGGACATGCAGTTGCTGGCCGATTCGCGCCCGACTGCAGTGAACCTGTTCTGGGCGCTGAACCGGATGCGTGATCGTCTGATGCGCGTGAAGGACGGCGATGACCCGCTGGCGGCCCTCGAGGCCGAAGCCGTGGCGATTCACCTGAGCGACCGCGAGGCCAATCTGACCATGGCGCAGCTGGGCGCTGACCTGATCCGCAAGCACCAGGGCAATCTGCAGACGGTGCTCACCCACTGCAATACCGGGGCGCTGGCCACGGGCGGCTTCGGCACGGCGCTGGGCGTGATTCGTGCGGCGCATCTGGAAGGCATGATCGAACGGGTCTACGCCGATGAA
The DNA here is from genome assembly GCF_900119195.1 of Pseudomonas sp. NFACC10-1. NCBI lineage: Bacteria > Pseudomonadati > Pseudomonadota > Gammaproteobacteria > Pseudomonadales > Pseudomonadaceae > Pseudomonas > Pseudomonas sp. NFACC10-1. Next base: position 889,198 of record NZ_FPJB01000001.1, read on the forward strand.
ACCCGGCCCTGGCTGCAGGGCTCGCGGCTTACTGCATGGGAGCTGGCCAACGAGGGCATCCCGGTGACGCTGAACGCAGATTCCGCCGCCGCGCACCTGATGCGCACCAAGGGCATCACCTGGGTCATCGTCGGCGCCGACCGCATCACGGCCAACGGCGACGTGGCGAACAAGATCGGCACCTATCAGCTCGCCGTTGCCGCCATGCATCACGGGGTGCGCTTCATGGTGGTCGCGCCGAGTTCGACCATCGACATGGAAATGGCCAGTGGCGACGACATCATCATTGAAGAGCGCGACGGCCGCGAATTGCTCGAAGTGGGCGGCCAGCGGGTCGGCGCCGAGGTCGAGGCTTTCAACCCGGTATTCGATGTGACGCCGGCAGACCTGATCGACGCCATCGTGACCGAAAAGGGCATTGTCGAACGTCCCGATACCGCGCGCATGGCTCAATTGATGAGCCGTAAACACCTTCACTGAGGCCGACAGGCCCGACCCGTCGCCGCTGTGCAATGCGGCTGGACGGGCCTGTAAGCGTTTCTCAGGCGTGTTATGCGTGTGCGGCTCGCTTTCAGCGCCTGCAAAGGATGTGAGCGCCTCGGCGATTGTGGTAATATCCGGCGGTTATCGGGGACACTGATTGTGGTCGCCCATGCTGCGTAGATTCATGGCATAACTCGTTGATTTGTCGTAAGTCGCTGCCCTGCACATGCTGGCAGCGGCGAGCTTCGTATACCCCGAATGGGTTTGCGAGGTTTCACCAGAAAAAGGAATCAGGCTTCTCATGGGCGAACTGGCCAAAGAAATCCTCCCGGTCAATATCGAAGACGAGCTGAAGCAGTCCTACCTCGACTACGCAATGAGCGTAATCGTCGGTCGCGCACTGCCCGATGCACGCGATGGCTTGAAGCCCGTGCACCGGCGCGTGTTGTTCGCAATGAGCGAGCTGGGTAACGACTGGAACAAGCCGTACAAGAAATCCGCCCGTGTGGTTGGTGACGTGATCGGTAAGTATCACCCGCACGGCGACACGGCGGTGTACGACACCATCGTTCGTATGGCTCAGCCATTCTCGCTGCGCTACCTGCTGGTAGACGGTCAGGGCAACTTCGGTTCGGTCGACGGCGACAACGCCGCCGCCATGCGATACACCGAAGTGCGCATGACCAAGCTGGCGCACGAACTGCTGGCCGACCTGCACAAGGAAACCGTGGACTGGGTGCCGAACTACGACGGCACCGAGATGATCCCGGCGGTCATGCCGACCCGTATTCCCAACCTGCTGGTCAACGGTTCCAGCGGTATCGCCGTGGGCATGGCGACCAACATTCCGCCGCACAACCTCGGTGAAGTCATCGACGGCTGCCTGGCGCTGATCGACAACCCCGAGTTGACGGTCGACGAGTTGATGCAATACATCCCCGGCCCGGATTTCCCGACGGCGGCGATCATCAACGGTCGCGCCGGCATCATCGAGGCCTATCGCACAGGCCGCGGACGCATTTACATGCGTGCCCGCTCCATCGTCGAAGACATCGACAAGGTTGGCGGTCGCCAGCAGATCGTCATCACCGAGCTGCCTTACCAGCTGAACAAGGCGCGTCTGATCGAGAAGATCGCCGAGCTGGTCAAGGAAAAGAAACTCGAAGGCATCACCGAACTGCGCGACGAGTCCGACAAGGACGGTATGCGCGTGGTCATCGAGCTGCGCCGTGGCGAAGTGCCTGAGGTTATCCTCAATAACCTGTATGCCCAGACCCAGCTGCAAAGCGTTTTCGGCATCAACATCGTTGCCCTGATCGACGGTCGCCCGCGCATCCTGAACCTCAAGGACCTGCTGGAAGCCTTCGTTCGTCACCGCCGCGAAGTGGTGACCCGTCGTACCGTGTTCGAACTGCGCAAGGCGCGCGAACGTGGCCACATCCTTGAAGGTCAGGCGGTTGCGCTGTCCAACATCGACCCGGTCATCGCCCTCATCAAGGCATCACCGACACCTGCCGAAGCCAAGGAAGCGCTGATCAAGACGCCTTGGGAGTCGAGCGCAGTGGTCGAGATGGTCGAGCGTGCCGGTGCCGATTCGTGCCGCCCCGAGAACCTCGATCCGCAATACGGTCTGCGTGAAGGCAAGTATTTCCTGTCGCCGGAACAGGCTCAGGCCATTCTGGAACTGCGTCTGCACCGCCTGACCGGTCTGGAACACGAGAAGCTGCTGGGCGAGTATCAGGAAATCCTCAATCAGATCGGCGAGCTGATCCGCATCCTCAACAGCGCGACGCGCCTGATGGAAGTGATCCGCGAAGAGCTGGAACTGATCCGCTCCGAATACGGCGATGCCCGTCGCACCGAAATTCTCGATGCGCGTCTGGACCTGACACTGGGTGACCTGATCACCGAAGAAGAGCGCGTGGTCACCATTTCCCACGGCGGTTATGCCAAGACTCAGCCACTGGCGGTCTATCAGGCTCAGCGTCGTGGCGGCAAGGGCAAGTCGGCCACCGGCATCAAGGATGAGGACTACATCGCTCACCTGCTGGTCGCCAACAGCCACACCACGCTGCTGATGTTCTCCAGTAAGGGCAAGGTCTACTGGCTCAAAACCTACGAGATTCCGGAAGCGTCTCGCGCTGCCCGTGGTCGTCCGCTGGTCAACCTGTTGCCGTTGAGCGACGGCGAATACATCACCACCATGCTGCCGGTCGATCTCGAAGCCATGCGCAAGCGTGCCGATGAAGAAGGCGAGGCCCTGGAAGGCGAGCTGGACGACGCGGAAAACAGCAGCGAGACCGAAGAGGAGCGCAAGGCTCGTATCAAGGCTGCCGACAAGAAGAAGGCTCCGTTCATCTTCATGTCCACCGCCAACGGTACTGTCAAGAAGACCCCACTGGTTGCATTCAGCCGTCAGCGCAGCTCGGGCCTCATCGCCCTTGAGCTGGACGAGGGCGACATCCTGATCTCTGCGGCCATTACCGATGGCGAGCAGGAAATCATGCTGTTCTCCGACGGTGGCAAGGTGACCCGCTTCAAGGAATCCGACGTGCGCGCCATGGGCCGTACCGCTCGCGGTGTTCGTGGCATGCGTCTGCCAGAAGGGCAAAAGCTGATTTCGATGCTGATCCCGGAAGAGGGCAGCCAGATTCTGACCGCTTCCGAGCGCGGCTACGGCAAGCGTACGGCCATCTCCGAGTTCCCCGAGTACAAGCGTGGTGGTCAGGGCGTCATCGCCATGGTCAGCAACGAGCGTAACGGCCGTCTGGTCGGTGCGGTTCAAGTGCTCGACGGCGAAGAAATCATGCTGATTTCCGACCAGGGCACACTGGTTCGTACCCGCGTCGGCGAAGTCTCCAGTCTGGGTCGTAACACCCAGGGCGTTACCCTGATCAAGCTGGCCAGCGACGAGAAGCTGGTCGGTCTGGAGCGTGTTCAGGAGCCGTCGGAAGTCGAAGGCGAAGAGCTTGAAGGCGAAGAAGTTATCGATGGCGTGATCGTCGATGGCGCTGAAGCTGAAGTGGACGATGCCGGTGAAGACCTGCAGGCAGATGCTGCGTCAGACGAAGACGAACCACAGAACTAAGCGGTAACGTAAATCAGGTAAGGGCTGGCTCGTCTGTGCATGCATCTGCATTCCAGGCAAGTCCAGCCCTTGCGGTATTCGGCCAGCCCTGCGGCCGGAGCAAGATTCCCGCAAGGAGCTGCCAGTCGCTGCGGCGTCTGTCTGCTCGTGGCAAGCAACCAGAAACAAGCGCGTACAGACCCAACGTATTTGACGAGAGTGGATATGAGCAAGCGAGCCTTTAACTTCTGCGCAGGTCCTGCTGCGCTTCCTGAAGCTGTTCTGCTGCGTGCCCAGGCGGAACTCCTCGACTGGCACGGCAAAGGCCTTTCCGTCATGGAAATGAGCCACCGCAGTGATGAGTTCGTCTCCATTGCCACCAAGGCCGAGCAGGATCTGCGTGACCTGCTGTCCATTCCTTCGAATTACAAGGTGTTGTTCCTGCAAGGCGGTGCCAGCCAGCAGTTCGCCCAGATTGCGCTGAACCTGCTGCCTGAAAACGGCAAGGCCGATTACATCGACACCGGCATCTGGTCGCAGAAGGCTATCGACGAGGCGTCACGCTACGGCGCAATCAACGTCGCGGCCAGCGCCAAGGCCTACGATTACTTTGCCATTCCCGGCCAGAACGAGTGGAAGCTGTCCAAGGACGCGGCTTACGTCCACTACGCGCCGAACGAAACCATTGGCGGTCTGGAATTCAACTGGATTCCGGACACCGGCGACGTTCCGCTGGTTGCCGACATGTCTTCGGACATCCTCTCGCGTCCAGTGGACATCTCGCGTTTCGGCATGATCTACGCTGGCGCCCAGAAGAACATCGGCCCCAGCGGCATCGTGGTGGTGATCATTCGCGAAGACCTGCTGGGCCGCGCGCGCTCGCTGTGCCCGACCATGCTCGACTACAAGGTCGCTGCCGACAATGGCTCGATGTACAACACGCCGCCGACCCTGGCCTGGTACCTGTCCGGGCTGGTCTTCGAATGGCTGAAAGAGCAGGGCGGTGTCGAAGCGATCGGCAAGCGCAACGAAATCAAACAGCGCGCGCTGTATGACTTCATCGACGCCAGCGAGCTGTACAGCAACCCGATCAACAAGCCTGATCGTTCGTGGATGAACGTACCGTTCCGTCTGGCTGACGATCGTCTCGACAAGCCGTTCCTGGCCGGTGCCGATGCAAACGGCCTGCTCAACCTCAAGGGCCATCGCTCGGTAGGCGGCATGCGTGCATCCATCTACAACGCGATCGATATCAACGCCATCAACGCGCTGGTGGCCTACATGAAAGACTTCGAGAAGGAGCACGGCTGATGTCCGAGCAAGAACTCAAGGCGCTTCGCGTCCGTATCGACAGCCTCGATGAAAAGGTTCTGGAACTGATCAGCGAGCGTGCCCGCTGTGCCCAGGAAGTGGCCAGGGTCAAGATGTCCTCGCTGGCGGAAGGCGAAGTGCCTGTGTTCTACCGTCCGGAGCGCGAAGCTGCGGTGCTCAGGCGAGTCATGGACCGCAATCGTGGTCCGTTGAGCAACGAAGAGATGGCGCGTCTGTTCCGCGAAATCATGTCTTCCTGCCTCGCATTGGAGCAGCCGCTCAAAGTCGCCTATCTCGGGCCTGAGGGGACGTTCACCCAGGCCGCGGCGATGAAGCATTTCGGTCACGCCGTCATCAGTCTGCCGATGGCTGCAATTGACGAAGTGTTCCGCGAAGTGGTCGCTGGTGCCGTGAATTTCGGTGTGGTTCCGGTGGAAAACTCCACCGAAGGCGCGGTCAATCACACCCTCGACAGCTTCCTCGAACACGACATGGTGATCTGCGGCGAAGTCGAACTGCGCATTCATCACCATCTGCTGGTGGGCGAAAGCACCAAGACGGAAAGCATCACGCGCATTTATTCCCATGCCCAGTCACTGGCCCAGTGCCGTAAATGGCTGGATGCCCATTACCCGAATGTCGAGCGTGTCGCCGTTGCCAGCAACGCCGAAGCCGCCAAGCGGGTCAAGGGCGAGTGGAACTCGGCGGCCATCGCTGGCGATATGGCGGCAGGTCTGTATGGCCTGACCCGTCTGGCGGAAAAGATCGAAGATCGTCCGGACAACTCCACACGCTTTCTCATTATCGGCAATCAGGAAGTCCCGCCGACCGGCGATGACAAGACCTCGATCATTGTGTCGATGAGCAACAAGCCGGGCGCGCTGCACGAGTTGCTGGTGCCGTTCCACGAGAATGGCCTGGACCTGACGCGTATCGAGACCCGTCCTTCGCGCAGTGGCAAGTGGACCTACGTGTTCTTCATCGACTTCGTCGGCCATCACAAGGATCCGCTGGTCAAGGCCGTGCTGGAGCAAATCAGCAGCGAAGCCGTGGCCTTGAAGGTGTTGGGTTCCTACCCGAAGGCGGTTCTCTGAAGGTGCGGTCCATGATTCGTTTGTTTTTTACCTTGGCAGGCTGTCAGGTGTGTTCGCGTGGTTGATGTGATTGCAGAACAGTCGGTACGGCCCGTGATCGGTCGTCTGGTGGTTGTCGGGCTCGGGCTGATCGGCGGTTCCTTTGCCAAGGGTGTGCGTGAAAGCGGCCTGTGCCGCGAGGTAGTCGGCGTCGACCTTGACCCGCAGTCGCGACACCTGGCGGTCGAGCTGGGGGTTGTGGACCGTTGCGAGGCAGACCTTGCCACCGCTTGCCGTGGCGCTGATGTGATTCAGCTGGCGGTGCCGATACTGGCAATGGAAAAGCTGCTTGCCCTGCTGGCACCGATCGATCTGGGTCATGCCATTCTGACCGATGTCGGCAGCGCCAAAGGCAATGTGGTGAGGGCTGCGCGTCAGGCGTTCGGGCACATGCCGTCGCGCTTCGTGCCCGGCCATCCGATTGCCGGTTCCGAGCAGAGCGGCGTCGAGGCCTCCAATGCCGCGCTGTTTCGTCGCCATAAGGTCATTCTCACTCCGCTGGCTGAAACCGATCCTCACGCGGTGGCGATTGTCGACCAGTTGTGGTCAGCCCTGGGGGCCGATGTCGAGCACATGCAGGTCGAGCGTCACGACGAGGTGCTGGCTGCCACCAGCCATCTGCCGCACCTGCTGGCATTCGGTCTGGTCGATTCGCTGGCCAAGCGCAATGAAAACCTGGACATATTCAGGTATGCAGCAGGCGGGTTTCGTGACTTCACGCGCATCGCAGGCAGCGATCCGACCATGTGGCATGACATTTTCATGGCCAATCGTGATGCCGTACTGCGCACCCTGGACAGCTTTCGCACCGATCTCGACGCCTTGCGCGACGCTGTGGATGCTGGCGACGGCGCGCAGTTGATGGACGTATTTACCCGCGCGCGCGCAGCGAGGGAGCACTTCGGCAGAATCCTCGCCAGCCGTGCCCGTGTCGACACCGCACCCGGCGAGCCTTGTGCCATTCACGGCGGGTCTGCGGAGGGTGTCAGTCATCGCATCAAGGGGCCGGTGGATGTGACGTCTGCGGTGCTGTTCATGGTCGCGACGTCGATCAGTGAAGGCTGCGACCTGTTGCTGGAGGACGTTCCCGTCAGCTCATTGTGCGAGGGTGCGATCGATATTTTGCGCCTGATGGGCGGAGATATCGTGCTGCAGAACGTCCGCAAACTGGCGGGTGAAACGGTCGCCGACCTGCACGTTCGCTCGACCCGGCTCAAAGGCGCTGACATCCCCGAAGCGCTGGTGCCGCTGGCACTGAATGCATTTCCGGTGCTTCTGGTTGCCGCAGCCTGCGCAGAAGGGCGTACCATTCTGCGCGGCGCGCAGGCCCTGCAAGCCGATGAGTCGGAGTGCGTCAGGCTGATGGCTGACGGTTTGCTGGCTCTCGGCATCGAGGCCGAGCCCGTGCTGGATGGCATCATTATCGAAGGCGGTGTGCCGGGTGGCGGCGAGGTTGATGCTCGCGGTGATCAGCGTATCGTCATGGCGTTTCGCGTTGCATCGTTGAGGGCTTCGGCGCCCATCCGTATTCAGGCGTGCGCGGATGCCGCCGCATTGTTTCCCCATTTTCTGGCGCTGTGCGCTCAAGTTGGCATGCGTGTAGCGCAAGAGGACAAAAAGTGAAAATCAAAGCTCCTGTTATTACCATCGACGGACCCAGCGGTTCCGGAAAGGGCACGGTCGCCGGATTGCTGGCCAGGAAACTCGGTTGGTGCCTGCTCGACTCCGGTGCGCTGTATCGCCTGCTGGCTTTCGCGGCGCGCAATCACGGTGTCGACCTGACCAATGAAGAAGCGCTCAAGCTCCTGGCCGCTCATCTGGATGTTCAGTTCGAGGCGACTGCGGCAGGGCAGGGGCAGCGCATCATTCTTGAAGGCGAGGACGTCACTCACGCCATTCGCAACGAGCAGGTCGGCAGCGGCGCATCGCAGGTGGCCTCGCTGCCGGCGGTGCGCGATGCGTTGCTGTTGCGCCAGCGCGCGTTTCAGGAAGAACCGGGTCTGGTCGCGGACGGTCGCGACATGGGCACCGTGGTCTTCCCGGATGCACCGCTGAAGATATTCCTTACCGCCAGTGCCGAGGAGCGTGCGCGTCGACGTTACTTGCAGTTGAAGGCCAAGGGCGATGATGTTAGTCTGTCGAGTCTGCTAGATGAGATATGTGCACGCGACGAGCGTGACACCCAGCGAGCGGTAGCCCCGCTGAAGCCGGCGCATGACGCCATACAGCTGGATTCCACTGAATTGTCCATCGAACAGGTGCTGGAACGCATTCTGAGTGAAATCGCGCTTCGCGGTATTGCCGGATGACGAAGAAGCGTGTGGGAGACCAGTCATAGTCCCGCAGGCTTTCTTTTACTTGAACGAAACCCACGTTGTCTGGAGCGTGGCAGATGGGCGTATCCTTCGCCCTTGATCAACAGGAATTAAAATGAGCGAAAGCTTTGCAGAACTTTTTGAAGAAAGCCTAAAGACCCTCAACCTTCAGGCCGGTTCGATCATCACCGCGATCATCGTTGATATCGATTACCAGGCAGGTTGGGTTACGGTTCACGCCGGTCTGAAATCTGAAGGCCTCATCCCGCTGGAACAGTTCCACAACGACGCTGGCGAGCTGACCATCAAGATCGGTGATGAAGTTCACGTTGCGCTGGACGCGGTCGAAGATGGCTTTGGCGAAACCAAGCTGTCCCGCGAAAAAGCCAAGCGTGCCGAGTGCTGGATCGTTCTGGAAGCGGCTTTCGCAGCTGAAGAAGTGGTCAAGGGCGTTATCAACGGTAAGGTTAAAGGCGGCTTCACTGTCGACGTTAACGGCATCCGTGCGTTCCTGCCTGGTTCTCTGGTTGACGTCCGCCCTGTGCGTGACACGACTCACCTGGAAGGCAAAGAGCTCGAGTTCAAGGTCATCAAGCTGGACCAGAAGCGCAACAACGTTGTCGTTTCCCGTCGCAGTGTCCTGGAAGCCGAGAACAGTGCCGAGCGCGAAGCTCTGCTCGAGTCCCTGCAGGAAGGTCAGCAAGTCAAGGGTATCGTCAAGAACCTCACCGACTACGGCGCATTCGTCGATCTGGGTGGCGTCGATGGCCTGCTGCACATCACCGACATGGCCTGGAAGCGTATCAAGCATCCATCGGAAATCGTCAACGTTGGCGACGAGATCGATGTCAAGGTCCTGAAGTACGATCGCGAGCGCAATCGTGTTTCCCTGGGTCTGAAGCAACTGGGTGAAGACCCATGGGTTGCTATCAAGGCTCGCTACCCGGAAAGCACCCGCGTTACCGCGCGTGTTACCAACCTGACCGACTACGGCTGCTTCGCAGAGCTGGAAGAAGGCGTGGAAGGCCTGGTACACGTTTCCGAAATGGACTGGACCAACAAGAACATCCACCCTTCGAAAGTCGTTCAGGTTGGCGACGAAGTGGAAGTCATGGTTCTGGACATCGACGAAGAGCGTCGTCGTATCTCCCTCGGCATCAAGCAGTGCAAATCCAACCCATGGGAAGATTTCTCTGGCCAGTTCAACAAGGGCGATAAAATCTCCGGCACCATCAAGTCGATCACCGATTTCGGTATCTTCATTGGTCTGGACGGCGGCATCGACGGTCTGGTTCACCTGTCCGACATCTCCTGGAACGAAGTGGGCGAAGAAGCCGTACGTCGCTTCAAGAAGGGCGACGAGCTCGACACTGTGATCCTGTCGGTTGATCCTGAGCGTGAGCGTATCTCGCTGGGTATCAAGCAGCTGGAAAGCGATCCGTTCTCCGAGTACGTCACTGTCAATGACAAGGGCGCGATCGTTCGCGGTATCGTTAAGGAAGTTGACGCCAAAGGCGCCATCATCACTCTGGCCGACGACATCGAAGCGACCCTCAAGGCTTCCGAAATCAGCCGTGACCGCGTTGAAGACGCGCGTAACGTTCTGAAGGAAGGCGAAGAGATCGAAGCCAAGATCATCAGCGTTGACCGCAAGAGCCGCGTAATCAGCTTGTCCATCAAGTCGAAAGACGTTGAAGACGAGAAAGAAGCGATCCAGAGCCTGCGTAGCAAGCCTGAAGTCGCTGAAAGCACTGGTCCTACCACTATTGGTGACTTGCTGCGCGCGCAAATGGAAAAACAGAACTAAGTTCTGCTTGACCAAAAAAAGGACGACTTCGGTCGTCCTTTTTCGTTTCTGCCGTTCAGGCCCTACAGGTTCGGATGCGCCTCGCTTGCTCTCACGCACAGTGTGAGTCGCTAAACGTCTCCAGTAGCCTCTCAGGCCGTCTCGTTTCGCCTATTGCTCAAGCTCCCTTCCCGTATCTGTCTCCTGTCATGTCGCTGTAATCTGTTCATGCCTGGTTAGACGGTATTGAACATAAGTCAATAGATGGGCTGTTCAAATTCATCCGGTCATGCTAAAACCTTCCAAGCGCTGATCTAGCTGCTTGAAAAAGAAGGGAAAAATATGACGAAGTCGGAGTTGATCGAACGAATTGTCACCCATCAAGGGCTGCTCTCATCCAAGGATGTCGAGCTGGCCATCAAGACCATGCTTGAACAAATGTCCCAGTGCCTGGCAACCGGTGACCGAATCGAGATTCGGGGCTTTGGCAGCTTTTCGCTGCATTACCGTGCACCACGGGTAGGGCGCAACCCGAAGACCGGACAGTCGGTCAGTCTCGATGGCAAGTTTGTCCCGCATTTCAAGCCGGGCAAGGAGCTGCGGGATCGGGTCAACGAGGATGAAGAAGAGGGCCTTTAAAGCCATCCACCACAGGATTACCAGATGCGTATCTTCAAACGAGTCATTCTGATCGTCGCCGTGTTGCTCGCTGTTTTGGCAACAACCGTGTTTGTGCTTGAGAACCGGCAGTCTGTTGCCGTGACGTTTTTCGGTTGGTCGGCGCCTCAGCTTCCTCTGGCATTGCCTGTTGTCCTTGCGTTGCTCTTGGGCATGGTCATCGGCCCGATACTGGCATGGATAGCCAGTCTTCGTAAAAAGCGCACACCTTCCCCTCGCTCTGTCTGAGCAGCGTCGATCATGCGTCGTCGGAGATTGATCTGGCGACACGATAGCGCGCGTTTTTTACCCCTTTCTGTTCAATAAAGCCGCATGCGATGCTTCGGGGCTGGTGTGCTTCGTTGTGCCTTCGCGCGTTTTTATCGAAAAAAGAGCCTTATAGTTCTGTCAGTTTATTCTTCGCTTATATAGAGAATAGTTGCTCAGGCGTGTAGGAATATTCGCTTTTTTAATTCGTGTACCCATTTTAAAGGGGGTGCGGGTTATATTCATTTTCAGTGTTGATTACTGCTGCCCTGACTGCCTTGTGTCAAGGCTTGAAAATGAATCGTTCAAGTGCAGAATGCGCCGAAACTTAATGTTCAGACCTGCTGCCGGATGTACCGCGTATTCAGAGCAGGCTGGCAAGAAAAGGTGACTGCATGTCTTATCCGCAAATCATTCATCACGGCGCTGTCGATACAGTCACGGGTTCGTGTCATCAATTGCACATGGATGCATCGAGCAGCCTGCTGATTGACTGCGGGGCGGTGCAGGAGCGCGGCAGGCAGTCCGGGACCGCTTTATTCGGATTCGACCCGGAGGCTGTCAGAGCGTTATTGATCAGCCATGTGCACAATGACCATGTCGGGCGTATTCCCGAGTTGCTGGCATCCGGTTACAAGGGGCCGATACTGTGCAGTGAGCCCAGTGCCCACCTGTTGCCACTGGTCATGGAAGATCTTCTGAAAATCGAATTTGCACACGACCCCGGGCAAGTCGGACGCTACCTGGATGTCATCAACAAGAGAATCATCGCTCTGCCATTCGATGAATGGTTCAGCCTGGTCGACAACGAATCCCTGCATTGCCGGGTCCGTTTGCAGCGTGCCGGGCACATACTGGGATCTGCCTATATAGAATGCGATCTTCAATATCCTGCACAAACGCGTTCTGTGCGCGTGGTGTTTTCCGGTGACCTGGGGGCGAGTCATACGCCGTTTCTGCCTGCGCCGAAACCGCCCGAGCGCGCGGATGTGCTGGTGCTGGAAAGCACCTATGGCAATCGTGTTCACGAAGATCGCAGCATTCGTCAGCAAGGGCTTGAGCGCATCATAGGCAAGGCGCTGGAGGATAACGGCACCGTCCTGATACCGGCATTCAGCATCGGCCGAACCCAGGAGTTGCTCTACGAGCTGGAAGACATACTGCGACGCAAGATGCCATCGAATCATGCCGTCGAAAACGGTAGGCAGCCGGGTGACGGTGATCCGGACTGGTCGAGGTTGCCGATCATCCTTGATTCGCCTCTGGCGAGTCGCTTTACCAAGGTCTATCAGTCGTTTGAAGACTACTGGGATGAGGGCGCGCGGTTAAGGCTCGACGTCGGCAGAAAGCCGTTGGGTTTCGAACAACTGGTTACCGTCGACACCCATGAGGAACATCTGCGCACTGTCAATTACCTGGCCAGTACGGCGCGTCCGGCCATCGTGATTGCCGGTAACGGTATGTGTGCCGGAGGCAGGATCGTCAATTACCTGAAAGCCATGCTCGGTGACACACGGCATAACGTGGTATTTGTCGGCTATCAGGGCAAGGGAACGCCGGGCGAGGCCATTCAGTTGCACGGCCCGTCGGGCGGCTATGTAGAGCTGGACCGCGAGCGCTTCGATATAAATGCCGGGGTCCACACCGCAAAAGGCTATTCTGCCCACGCTGATCAGGTCGAACTGGTCGAGTTCGTGACGGGGATGAAAGAGTGGCCGACGCAAATCAGGCTGGTGCATGGCGAGGCGGCCGCGAAAAAGGTTCTGGGCAATATTCTGAGTCGCAAGTACTCGCTCAAGAAACGCCCGTTGGAACTGTTTATCCCTTGAAGGCGCGATGAGCACGTTAGTTGTCGGCCGATGCGGTAATCGAATTCTTGCAAGTGAGTGCCAATGCATGATTATCGTGCATTGTCCCTGGGGTACGTTGAACGTCATCGTGAAAGTTATAAAATGGCTTGAACATATTTCAGTTGTCAAAACGCGTTACTTAAGCAATATTTGGCCGATTTGGAAGGGCGTGTTTGCATGAGCGGTGATGTTGCATTGGTTGCAATAACAGGTGCGACAGGTTTCGTGGGCAGTGCTGTGGTTCGCCGACTGATCGAACGCACAGGCTGCTCTGTGCGGGTTGCGGTCCGGGGCGCTTATGCTGCTTCCGACTCGCGCATCGACGTTGTCAGTGCGCAATCATTGGCGCCGGACAATCAATGGGCAAGTTTTGTAACCGGCGCGGACGTGGTGATTCATTGTGCTGCCCGGGTGCATGTACTCAACGAGACCGCTGACGCTCCGGATCAGGAATACTTCCGCGCCAATGTCACCGCAACGCTGAATCTGGCCGAGCAGGCCGCAGCGGCAGGCGTCAGACGCTTCATCTTTATCAGTTCCATCAAGGCCAATGGCGAGTCTACGCTTCCGGGCGCGCCATTCAATGCGAGCGACCCGTGCAATCCACTGGATGCCTATGGCGTGTCAAAGCACAGGGCCGAAGAGGGCTTGCGCGAGTTGTCTGCCCGCACCGGTATGCAGGTGGTGATCATTCGACCGGTATTGGTCTATGGTCCGGGGGTCAAGGCGAACTTCAGAAGCATGATGCGCTGGCTGGACAAAGGGCTGCCGTTGCCGCTCGGGGCCATCGATAATCGTAGAAGCCTGGTGGCGGTGGATAACCTGGCAGACCTGGTGACGGTCTGTGTCGATCATCCTGCTGCGGCTGACCAGACGTTTCTGGTCAGTGACGGTGATGATCTGTCTACGGCCAGGCTGCTGCGCGAAATGGGCAAGGCCTTGGGCAAACCTGCCCGGCTGCTGCCGGTGCCGACCGTGCTGTTGAACGCGGCTGCAGCACTGTTGGGCAAGAAGGCTTTTTCACAACGGCTGTGCAACTCGCTGCAGGTCGATATCAGTAAAACCTGTACGATGCTGGATTGGCTTCCACCTGTGAGTATTGAACACGCCATGCAGGACACCGCTCGATATTATCTGGAACACGACAAGCATGATTGAGTGGCTGTCGGTCATCGCTATTGCCTTTCTGTCTCTGATTCTAACGGCGTTGTTGCGCAAGTATGCGCTCGCCAAAAGTCTGATCGACATTCCAAACGCTCGAAGTTCGCATTCCATACCCACGCCCAGAGGTGGCGGCGTTGCCATCGTCATCACTTTCGTCATGGCGATGGCTTTGCTGGGGTGGGCCGGCTATCTGCCTTGCTCTGCGCTTGTTGCCATCGTCGGTTCGGGCGGCTTGGTGGCGGTGATCGGTTTCATGGACGATCACGGGCATATCGCCGCACGATGGCGCCTGCTGGGGCATTTTGCTGCGGCTGCATGGGCCTTGTTCTGGCTGGACGGTCTTGCCCCGCTTGACGTCATGGGCTGGACGGTCGACCTGGGGCCATTCTGGCAAGTACTCGCGGCGTTCTATCTGGTGTGGATGCTGAACCTTTACAACTTCATGGACGGAATAGACGGTATCGCCGGTATCGAGGCGGTCACTGTATGCCTGGGCATGAGCATCATCTATGCCTTGGATGGCCACGCCGGGCTGTCCTGGGAAGTGCTCATGCTGGGCGCTGCCGCAGCAGGTTTCCTCTACTGGAACTTCCCGCCGGCGAAGATATTCATGGGCGACGCGGGCAGCGGCTTCCTCGGGATAGTGCTCGGTGTGCTATCCATTCAGGGTTCCTGGGCCTCACCTCAGTTATTCTGGTCCTGGTTGATTCTGCTGGGAGTGTTTATCGTCGACGCGACCGTGACCCTCGTGCGACGCCTGTTACGCAAGGAAAAGCTCTACGAGGCACATCGCAGCCACGCGTATCAGTTTGCGTCGCGTCATTACGGCCGGCATGTGCCGGTTACGCTTGCAGTGGGGCTGATCAATCTTGTCTGGTTGCTGCCGATTGCACTATGGGTTGCGCTGGGCGATGGAGAAGGGCTTATATGGGCGGTAGTTGCTTACTGCCCGCTGATTCTACTGGCGCTGAGGTTCCGCGCCGGCAAGGCAGAATAAGGTAACGAAGTGTTTTTCTGGTTGTCTCAGACACGTAGCTGTTTCACAGGTACCGATTTCAGATCATGTTGCAACCGGTAGCATAACGGAGCATTAAAAAATTGATGAGCAGGTTGCGGACCAGATTACTGGCTCTACCACGCCGCAAAAAACGAATAATTCAGGTGGCTGCCGACGTCCTGTTGGTCTGGCTGGCTCTATGGATGGCGTTTGTCGTACGACTGGGTATCGATGAGCTGATCAATCCGCTCGAGAAGCACACGTGGCTGTTCATCAGTGCGCCCGTTGCGGCTATCCCGCTGTTCATCCGGTTCGGCATGTATCGCGCAGTGATGCGCTATTTCGGCAATGATGCGCTGATTGCCATCATCAAGGCCGTGACGATGTCGTCGCTGATCCTTGGGTGCATGGTCTACGTTTACAGTAACCACCAGCAATTGGTCCCGCGTTCGGTGATCTTCAATTATTGGTGGCTGAGCATGGTCATGATCGGCGGTCTGCGACTGGCCATGCGGCAGTATTTTCTCGGCGACTGGTTCGCTGCGGCGCAGCACGTACCTTTCGCCAAGAGCGACAACGGTTTGCAGAAGGTTGCCATCTACGGCGCTGGCGCTGCGGGAAACCAGTTGGTCGCCGCATTGCGCATGGGCCGTCTGATGCATCCGGTGGCGTTCATCGATGATGATGAATCGATTTCCAACCGGGTTATTTCCGGTCTTCAGGTCTACAAACCGCGAAACATCCAGCGAATGATCGATTCCACGGGGGCTCAGGAAATCCTCCTGGCAATCCCTTCATCGTCGCGTGGACGTCGTCGGGAAATCCTCGGTTTTCTGGAAGGCTTTCCGCTGCACGTACGAAGCGTTCCGGGCTTCATGGATCTGGCCGCTGGCAGGGTCAAGGTCGATGACCTTCAGGAAGTCGACATTGCAGACCTTCTGGGGCGCGATGCAGTCCCGGCCCGCGATAACCTGCTTGAGCACTGCATCAAGGGCAAAACGGTGCTGGTGACCGGCGCTGGCGGCTCGATCGGCTCCGAGCTGTGCCGACAGATATTGCTGCTGCAGCCTACCCAGTTACTGTTGCTGGACCACAGCGAGTTCAATCTCTACAGCATTCTTTCCGAGCTTGAACAGCGCTCGGCCCGTGAGTCACTTTCGGTGAAATTGCTGCCCATACTCGGTTCGGTGCGCAACCACCCCAAATTGCTGTCGATCATGAAAACCTGGAAGGTCGACACGGTCTATCACGCTGCGGCCTACAAGCATGTGCCCATGGTCGAGCACAATATCGCCGAAGGCGTCATCAACAACGTTGTGGGCACGCTCAATACCGCCCAGGCGGCGTTGCAGGCAGGCGTGTCCAACTTTGTCCTGATCTCTACCGACAAGGCGGTCCGCCCGACCAATGTAATGGGCAGTACCAAGCGTCTCGCCGAATTGATATTGCAGGCACTGAGCCGCGAAACCGCACCAGTGATCTTCGGCGACAAGGCCAATGTCTATCAGGTCAACAAGACCCGCTTTACCATGGTTCGCTTTGGCAATGTGCTTGGCTCGTCCGGTTCGGTGATCCCGCTGTTCCACAAGCAGATCCAGTCAGGCGGGCCGCTGACGGTGACGCATCCCAAAATCACCCGCTACTTCATGACCATCCCCGAAGCCGCTCAATTGGTCATTCAGGCGGGCTCCATGGGGCATGGCGGCGACGTGTTCGTTCTCGATATGGGTGAGCCGGTCAAGATTGTCGAACTGGCCGAGAAGATGATCCACCTGTCCGGTCTGGCCATTCGCTCGGAGAAAAATCCGCACGGTGATATCTCCATTGAGTTCACCGGGCTGCGTCCTGGCGAAAAACTCTATGAAGAGCTGTTGATCGGCGACAACGTGGTTGCCACCGAGCACCCGATGATCATGAGTGCAAACGAAGATTGCCTGCCGTGGGATGTATTGAAAGGCCGCCTGACAAAACTGCTGGACGCGGTCGACCGCGACGATTACACCAGTGTGCGTCAGTTGCTGCGCGAAACGGTAAACGGTTATACGCCAGAGGGCGAAATCGTTGACTGGATGTATCAGGAACGCAGCGGCGAAACGTGATTTCATCAGCACCGCCGGGGCTCTGGGCAGAGGCGGAAATACGTTGAACGATCCGGCAACAGGCAGCAACGCTCGACTGCTTTTCCAGGAGGGGACGCTGGTCTAAGTTTCAGGCACAGCATGTGGATGCTGCCTTGAACTGCTATGGAGCTTTATCTATGCGAACCCCTATTTTCAGTGCCCTGATCTTTGCCTTGCTCACCAGTGCCTCGGTTGCGGTCAATGCCGCCCCTGTGTCTCAGCCCGCCACATCGGCGCCCTCGGTATCCCATTCGCCGATGATGGAGGACACCGCGCCCACTGCGGCGCATGAGCAACGCAAGGACAGGGTCAATCTCAATACTGCCGATGCGCAAACACTGCAGAAAGAACTGGCGGGTATCGGGAAGAACAAGGCCGATGCCATTGTGGCTTACCGGGAAGCCAACGGTGAGTTCACGTCGATTGATGAGTTGATAGAGGTCAAGGGGATCGGCAAGGCCATTCTGGAGAGGAATCGCGAAAAACTTGCGATCGACTGAACAGCGCTTCAGCCAGTAAAAACACAGGCCGATCAATGATTGGCCTGTGTTTTATAAACTCTCGCTGAGACGCTCCCCGCGAAAGTGTCTGTACCAGAGGGTCAATTGGTGCTCTTTTTTATCTCCTGTTTGAGATAGTCGCGGGTCGTGTCCAGAATGCGCTGTGACAGCTCCTCGTCAAAAGCGCTGCGGGCGAGTGCCAGACCACCCACCAGTGCGGACAGCACCGGCAGGCTTTTGGACTCCATTCCATTCTCCGCGAGGGGCTTGTCGAACTGCTCCAGCAGGTGAAGGATGATTTTATCCGTCGTCATGCTGGGCTGATCGCGCTGGCCCAGTTCCAGGCACATGGTCGGTAACGGGCAACCCCCGTCCTCCGCATCGCGGCTGGCTATCGATAGGTAGAGATCAATGAATTCACTGAGCGAGTCCTGTCTGGCGAAAACGTCGCTGGTGATTCCTTTTACATTGTCGAGGGCGTGACTCAATGCCTGTTCAACAAGATCATCCTTGGATTTGAAATGCGCGTAGAACCCGCCATGGGTCAAGCCAAGTGCCTTCATCAAAGGTTGCAAGCCCGTAGCACCAATGCCGTCACGACGGAAGCGCATGGACGCTTCCTTGACAATGCGTTGGTGCGTTTGGGCCTTATGATCGAGCGCGTAACGCATGCGCTGAGTCTCCAGAGAGGGCCAATGTGTCAGCGCATTTATACATGGATAGGTGAAACGTTGCAGCAGGCTTTCGCTCGCAATGAGAACTTCAGCTCAATCAGTCAGGTGAATACCTGACTATTTATCCAGATAATGAGTGAGGCTGGCTCTGGACAATTCGCCCAGATGGCTACCGATCAGGCGTCCGTCCGGCGAATAGAAGAGAGTGGTGGGTAGCGCCGCCGAACCGACCTGGCGGGCGAACTCGCCGTCCGGATCCAGAAAACTGTTGCTCAGCACCAGTTGCTGTTTGGACAGATAGTCGCTGACTGTCCCGGCGCTTTCGGCCTGATTGACGAACAGAAATGTAATGTCCTTGCGTTCCCGTTGCATGTCGCGCAGCACCGGCATTTCGCGGCGACACGGAGGGCACCAGGTGGCCCACAGGTTGATGACCACCGATTTGCCCCGGTAGTCGGACGCCCTGACCGGCTCGCCAGCCAGCGTCCGAAGTGTTGTATCAGGCAGTGAAATACGCTTTTGATAATGATCCAGAATCAAGCCGCCCGATACCCAGATCGCCAGTCCGATGCCCATCCCGAACGTCAGGGCGCGACGCTGTTCGGGACGGCGCCAGCCGATGATCAAGGCGCCCAGCAGGGCGCAGATAACCCCGGGCCAGACCAGAAAGCCGCCATCACGGATGTCCAGTGCCTTCCAGGGAGTGTCGCTGTACTGTGCGAAATAGGTCAGGACGAACGCGATACGTGCGCTGGCTACACCCAGAATGAAGAGTCCGAACACGGCGGTCTTTCTGGACAGGGTATGCCGGACAAGCCGCGCCTCTATCCAGGTGGCCGTCATCAAGGCGCCCAACAACAACAGGTGGGGTATCGCGAGGGCGAACGGCCCGGCGTTGATGCTCAACATCGTTTTGGGTCCTTGAAGGGGTTTTTGCCGGGATCACATTCAGCTGCCGGTGCGCTTATCTGCCTGACGACCATCCATTGCGCACTGCACAGGCGCAGCATGGTATCGCTGCCGGCCCCTCCAGGAAAACGCAGAACTGTTCCCGGATGTCAGGCCGCGTGGGCGGCTTGATTGAGCCTGTAAGCTGTTGAAACACTAATTCCTCGACAAGAGGTCGACCGTCCTCCAGCCCTTTGTACAAAAGGCGTGCGCTCGAATGCCGACTTGTTGTGGAAGAAACTATTGTCCTACAAGCCTTTGACTTCTGGCGTCAATCCCGGAGAATCTCGCCCGCTGTTTTCGAGGGGGGCGCTGAACTGCCGGTTTTTTCGACGCGTTTCCCTTTTTGATAAACCGGCCACGGAGAGTCGACCGGATGAATGATCAGGCTAATGGCGTCGTAGAACGTCTGGATGTAGCTCCCGAGAGCATCGCGTCGTGGAATCGTAATGACACGACCTGGATGCTCGGATTGTTCGGTACCGCCATCGGTGCGGGTACCCTGTTTTTGCCAATCAACGCAGGTATCGGCGGTTTCTGGCCATTGATGGCGCTGGCGCTGCTTGCGTTTCCCATGACCTTCTACGCCCACCGCGGGTTGACGCGCTTTGTGCTGTCAGGGCGTGAAGGTGCCGACATCACCGATGTGGTCGAACAGCATTTCGGCAAGAGTGCCGGTGCGATGATCACCTTGTTGTACTTCTTCGCAATCTTCCCGATCCTGCTGATCTACAGCGTGGCCCTCACCAACACCGTTGGCAGTTTTCTTGAGCATCAGTTGCACATCACGCCACCGCCACGCGCCGCACTGGCGTTCGTGCTGATCATGGGCCTGCTGGCCGTGGTGCGTTGCGGCGAGCGGTTCATCGTCAAGGCCATGAGCCTGATGGTTTACCCGTTCATCGTCGCTCTGTTGTTTCTCGCGGTATTCCTCATCCCGCACTGGACCGGGGGCATTCTGAGTACCGCTACGACGTTCCCCGAGCTATCGGCGTTCATACCTACGCTGTGGCTGGCCATCCCGGTGATGGTGTTCTCTTTCAACCACACACCGATCATCTCGGCCTTTGCCGTTGATCAGAAGCGCCAGTATGGTGAAAACGCAGAGGTACGCAGCTCGCAGATTCTGGCCCGCGCCCACGGTCTGATGGTGGTGATGGTGCTTTTCTTCGTGTTCAGTTGCGTGTTGACACTGTCACCTGCTCAACTGGCCGAGGCCAAGGCGCAGAACATTTCAATCCTGTCCTACCTGGCCAACCACTTCAATAACCCGACCATCGCCTTTGTCGCACCGCTGATTGCGTTCGTGGCTATTTCCAAGTCGTTTCTGGGTCATTACATCGGTGCAAGCGAGGGCTTGAAAGGCCTGGTTCTGAAAGCGGGTCGTCGTCCTGCACCCAAGGCGCTGGACCGTATGACCGCGGCGTTCATGCTGGTGGTGTGCTGGCTGGTGGCAACGCTTAACCCAAGCATTCTGGGCATGATCGAAACCCTGGGCGGGCCGGTGATTTCGGCTCTGCTGTTCCTGATGCCGATGTACGCTATCCACAAAGTCCCGGCCATGCGCAAATACGCTGGCGCATGGTCCAACTACTTTGTGGTTGCCGCCGGTGTGGTGGCGATTTCAGCACTGATCTTCTCGCTGGCCCGCTGAATCCGGCAAGCGAAACCTCCTGGTCTGCGCCGATTCAACGGCGCAGACTTTGATCAGGTTATGCGATCGTGATCAATCTACTGGCTCGGGATACAGCGGCCTGGACAAGTGCATGATGCTCGCATAGTCGTAAACGTACTGCCGTCCCGCATGGCTGGTCGAACGCAGTTGGTCGATCAGTTGTCGTTCTTTCTTGTTCAAGTATCTCAACGCCGGATCTTGGCTGGACTTCAGGCGATCACGTTCATGGGCGTCAGGGAATGCGATGACGTTCGTCATGAAAAATCTCCTTGGGTTTTAGTCCTTGTTTGCTTTGATGTTGCCCCGGTTGCGGTGGTGATGGCGACGGTTCACCTTACCCACAAAAACTTGATGCGATCAACCCTGTAGATGCCGGGTGTGTCACAACGTTTGTGTGATCTCGTAGGATTGTCGGCTGCCGTTGATGACAATCTGTACAGCATCGTCTTCGAATTTGCCCAGCAGGTTCTGCCCGAGGGGGGCTCTGGCAGTAATGACGGTGACCAGTTGATCGCCTGCGCTGACCTTCAGCCCGGCAGCATCGGGGCCGAGGAACAGATAGTGTGTCTGCCCGCCCGCATCCTCGACAACTATCAGATCACCGGTCTGAATACCGCGCGATTCATCGAATGGCTTGAGCGACCATTTTCGATAAAGCGCCAGCGACTGACGAATTTCCTCGACGCGGCGTGCCTGTCCGGCTGCCAGATAAGAGGCCTCCAGCCCTAGCGTGTCGTACTTGTTCTCGGCGATGTTCTCTTCGTGGGTTGCCGTTTCGTAGGCGGTCTGCGCCGCTCGTTCGGCGATGTCCAGATCGATGTTCAGTTTATCGATGATCAGTTGCAGTACATCCCGTTTATTCATGGTTCATCCGCAGTACTGATCGATGCTGGCACGGCTTTTCTCGCTTGGTGCGGTGCGATCCTGCTGTATCCAGAAATCACACTTCGAACGGTTGAAGGTACGCTGTTGTTGCTCCTGAGCCTGTTCACGCGCCTGGCGGGCCTCGCTTTCACGCAGGCTTTGCTCATATTTGCGAAACATCTCGGTCTCCGGCGCAGACGGGGAGGCGGCCTTTTGTGCGGGCGGTGCAGTCAACTGCGCGGCGGCATTGTCCAGCGCCTGGGCCTGGGCCTGGGCCTGGGTCGGTGGCAGGCTTTTGTAGTAGAGCAGGGCGGTCAGAAACACCGCCAGGGCGCCCAGCCAGATGCCCAGCGCAATGCACACGATCAATTTCAACGACACGTACAGGTCGCGACGGCGGGTGGGAAATGACATGGCTGAACTCCTTGCAGGCCAACAGATGTGATTGTGCCATGCCTGATGCCCAGGCATGAAAACTGTGCAGCATGTTTGCCTGGCAGCACCAGGCTGGTGACAACGTGCCGTTCTGAACGACAATCAGCGTTTTTTGCCATCCAGCCTCAGGGAGTCAGGATGAAAGCCTCGTGGGATATTTTTTGCAGCGTAGTCGACAACTACGGTGATGCGGGCGTGACCTGGCGGCTGGCGCGCCAGCTGGCTGCCGAGCACGGCCTGCAGGTGCGTTTATGGATCGATGATCTGTCGGCTTTCGTTCGCTTGTGCCCCGGTGCAGATCCACAGGCCCGGCAACAGTGGCAAGAGGGCGTGAGCGTCTGCCAGTGGCCGACCGACTGGGTGAGCACCGATATTCCTGACGTGGTCATCGAAGCCTTCGCCTGCCGCTTGCCGACGCGCTATACCGAATCGATGCTGCAGCGTTCGCCAAGGCCGCTGTGGCTGAATCTCGATTACCTCAGCGCCGAAGACTGGGTGTCCGGCTGCCACGGCCTGCCTTCGCCACAGTCGAACGGTTTGAAGAAGTTCTTTTTCTTCCCGGGCTTTTCCGAGGCCACGGGTGGGTTGCTCCGCGAAGCAAACCTGATCGAGCAGCGTCAGGTATTTCAGCGAGACATGGCCGCGAAACAAGGCTTTCTGAAGGGATTGGGTATCGAAGCGTTGGCCGAGGCACGGTTGATCTCGGTATTTGCCTATGAAAACCCCGCGCTCGGCAGTTGGCTCGACGTCCTGGCCAGCGACAGCCGGCCGACGCATCTTCTGGTGCCGGAGGGACGCATTCTCGGCGACCTGCAGCGCTGGCTGGGTATCGACGATCCGCTGTACGCCGGGTTCATTCAGGTCCGCGGGGGGCTGACGGTTCAGGTCCTGCCGTTCATCCGTCAGGAGCTTTACGACCAACTGCTCTGGAGCTGTGATTTCAACATTGTGCGCGGCGAGGACTCGTTCGTGCGTGCGCAGTGGGCGGGGCGGCCGATGCTCTGGCACATCTATCAGCAGGAAGAAGACGCGCATCTGCCCAAGCTCGATGCGTTTTTAACGCTCTACCTCGCGGGTCTTTCCCCGGCGGCCGCTCAAGCGGTGAATCAGTTCTGGCAGCGCTGGAATGTCGGCGGCGACCTTGGCGAGTGTTGGACGGCGCTGGCAGAACACTGGCCGCAGATCGAGCGACATGCCGAACGCTGGTGCCAGCAACAAGCCGCACAGACTGATCTTGCCACGGCGCTGGTGCAGTTTTATGTAAATTCGCTATGATACGCGGCCTTGATACAAGGCTCTGTACGAAAAAGGCCTGCGCAGGTTGTTTCTCGTACAGAGCCTTTGGTTAATTCCATCCAAATTCGGATATATGCAATGAAAACTGGTAAAGAGCTGAAACCCGGTACCGTGATCCGTCTCGAAAACGATCCTTGGCTGGTTCAGAAAGCTGAATTCACCAAATCCGGTCGTAACAGCGCGATCATGAAGACCAAGCTGAAAAACCTGCTGACCGGTTACAAGACCGAGATCGTTTACAGCGCCGACGACAAGCTGGACGACGTGATCCTGGATCGCAAGGAAGCCACCCTGTCGTTCATCAGCGGTGACACCTACACGTTCATGGACACCACTGACTACACCATGTACGAGCTGAACGCCGAAGACATCGAAAGCGTTCTGCCTTTCGTCGAAGAAGGCATGACCGACGTCTGCGAAGCCGTGTTCTTCGAAGACCGTCTGGTTTCCGTAGAACTGCCGACCACTATCGTGCGTCAGGTCGACTACACCGAAGGCTCCGCTCGTGGCGACACGTCGGGCAAGGTCATGAAGCCTGCCAAACTGAAAAACGGCACCGAGCTGAGCGTTGCTGACTTCATCGAAATCGGCGACATGATCGAGATCGATACCCGTGAAGGCGGTTCCTACAAAGGCCGTGCGAAGTAAGCATGGTTTTGTAACCCCGTTACGCAAAAAACCCGCATCGCTGCGGGTTTTTTTGTGCCTGGGATTCTTGCCGGACAGCGGTCACTCAGGCGTCCGACAGGATCAGACCGTTACATGCAGGCGCACATCGACGTTACCGCGAGTGGCGTTGGAGTAAGGGCAGACCACGTGAGCGGCATCGACCAGTTGCTGAGCGTCGGCTTGTTCCAGACCTGGCAGGCTGACATGCAGATCGATGTCCAGACCGAAACCGCCCGGGATCTGGCCGATGCCTACATGGGCGGTGATCGAGGTGTCTGCCGGAATGCTGCGTTTGCTCTGGCCGGCCACGAACTTCAATGCACCGATGAAACAGGCCGAATAACCGGCAGCAAACAGCTGCTCAGGGTTGGTGGCTGCGCCGCCAGCACCGCCGAGCTCTTTCGGGGTCGCCAGCTTGACGTCGAGAATCTTGTCGTTGGAGACAGCACGACCATCACGGCCGCCGGTGGCGGTTGCAACTGCGGTGTAAAGAGTGTCCATGATCTTTCCTCGTTCGATGAAGGTTTGATTGCGCTAAATGCTTGCGCGCTAACTAATCGCAGGACAAGGGTAGTCCAGGGATAGTTTGCGCGCAAGCTAATTTTGCAAAAAAGTTCGAGGCTGGTCGTTGGCGGGCGAGGCAACAGGCTTGAAGGGCCTGCCAGACCTCACGCGTAGTGGCCGGGCATGACGAGAGCCGGGTAACGCTTTTTCTAGAGACTATGGTGCAGGTGCTCGCGCAGCTCCAGCAACTGGGCCTGCAGGTCGCGAAGCTTTTCCATGGTCAGCCCGCTCGACGAGAGAATGCAACCAGGTACGCTCAAGGCCTTTTGTTGCAATTCGCGTCCCTGTGCGGTGAGGTGAAGCAACACCACCCGCTCGTCTTCCTTGCTGCGCGTACGGCTGATGAAGCCTTCGCCTTCGAGGCGTTTGAGCAGCGGCGTCAATGAGCCCGGATCGGTAAGCAGACGCGTGCTGACGTCCCCTACAGTAAGCCCGTCCTTTTCCCACAGCACCATCATCGCCAGATACTGTGGATAGGTCAGCCCGAGCGCCTGCAGCAGCGGCTTGTAAACCTTGGTCATCATCAACGAGGTGGAATACAGGGCAAAACACAATTGGTTATCCAGCAGCAGCGAATCGCAATCGGCAGGTGCGGAGCGGGTCGGGCTTTCGTCGGCACTCATATCAGGTCCTCAAACTCAGTCGAATGAGTTTAACTTAGTGTTGCACTCTTTAATGCGCCAGATAATTTCGCTCGTGCATGCTCGAAGCGCCGGCATTGTGCGTGACGCGTGAAAAAAACGGCGTCATCGGGTGTCGGTCCAGAGCAGGACTGCGTAGCATTTGGTCATTGACCGGGTGGGGACGCAGTGTGATTGAAATTGTGATGTTTGTATTGCTGGGTGCAGCGATGGGCACCCTGGGAGGGTTGTTCGGCATCGGTGGTGGTCTTGTGGCAATTCCCGCGCTCGGGGTGCTGTTCGGTCTGGATCAGCAACTCGCTCAAGGGACCGCCTTGTTGATGGTCCTGCCCAATGTGTTGCTTGCCTTGTGGCGTTACAACCAGCGCAACCGGATTCTGCTGCGTAATGCGCTGATGTTGATCATCCCCAGTTTCATTTTTGCCTGGCTGACCTCACTGCTGGCGGTCCGCGTCGACCCGCAGGGCATGCGCCTGGGCTTCGTCGGTTTTCTGGTGGTGCTGACCGTGTTCAACGTTGCGCAGATGTATTGGCGCAGCAAGCAGGCCGCTGGCGGGTTGCGTCATGAGAAGTGGTTATGGCTGCTGGGCGTCGGGTCCGGCGTGACCGGTGGCCTGTTTGGCGTTGGCGGCGGAGTAGTGGCGACGCCGATCCTTACCAGCGTCTTCGGCACGACCCAGGTCGTGGCCCAGGGGCTGGCGCTGTCCCTGGCTGCGCCGAGCACCGGCATCACGCTGGTCACCTACGCGCTGCACGATCACGTCAACTGGTCGATGGGCATTCCGCTGGCCATCGGCGGCCTGGCCAGCATCAGTTGGGGCGTGAAACTGGCGCATTCGTTACCCGAGCGAACCCTGCGCCTGATGTTCTGCGTGTTTCTGGTGTTCTGTGCGGTCATTCTCGCGCTCAAGGTTTGAAGCCGGCGATGATGTAATCGGCCATGCATTCGGTGATGGGCGAGGGATTTTCAGGGTTGCGCAGCAGGACGATGCTGGCGGTCGGCAACTGTGGCAATTGTTCCGCCTCGCCGAGGATACGCAAATCCGCTGTGGCCAGGCTCTGGAACTGTGCGGTGACTGCCAGGCCCGCACTGACCACTGCGGTGATCGCTGCCATGCTCGAGCTGCTGTAGGCGATGCGATAATCGCGCCCCGCGCCGTCCAGCGCATTGCAGGCCCAGTCACGACAGAAGCAGTGGGTGTTGAACATCGCCAGCGGAATGGGCGTTTGCTCATGTGGGGCAAAGCCGATGGCTTCCATCCACATCAGACGCTCCTGACGCAGCAGTGTGCCGATCTCAGTGCCGGGCTTGCACGTGACGATAGTCAGATCAAGGTCGCGGCGTTGCAGCAGAAGGTCCGATGGCTCGCAATGCACTTCCACCTGAACCAGCGGATAGGCCTGGGCGAACTGCGCCAGAATGCCGGGCAGGAAGCGCATCACGTAATCGTCCGGCGAGCCGATTTTTACCACGCCGATCATGTGCGGCTCGCGCAAGGTGTTGAACACCTCGCTGTGCAGCTTGAGGATCCGTCGTGCGTAACCGAGCAGTACCTGGCCCTCGGCAGTCAGGTTCAGAACCCGACCTTCACGCTGAAACAGCGGGCGCTGCACGACGTCTTCCTCAAGACGCTTCATCTGCATGCTGACCGCCGACTGCGTGCGATTGACGGCTTCGCCTGCACGGGTAAAACCGCCGTGATCGGCAATCGCCACGAAGGTGCGCAACAGTTCGGTATCAATGCTCGGGTAGGTGGCCAAACCATCAATCTCCCAGAGGGACTGCATAAGAAACATTCTTCAAGCTGATCTTATGCATCAGCTCTGTTTTTTACGATGACTACTTTTAACAGGGTGAGGACCGGTCAATGAGTGACTGATAGGCATGGACATAGTTTTCGGCCATTTGACGCGCTGAAAAACGCTTTTGAAACTGCTCGCGTATTCGCATGGCAGATAGCTGGCCCACCTTATGGACGGCGGCTATCGCTTCTGCTTCGTTGCGGACAACGAAGCCTGTGACTCCGTCTTCTATGACTTCTGGGACTGAGCCGGAGGGAAATGCGATCACTGGAGTACCGCAGGCCATTGCCTCGATCATGACCAGACCGAAAGGCTCTGGCCATTCAATAGGAAACAAAAGTGCCAAGGCGCCTGACAGGAAAGTGGTTTTTTCCTGCTCATTGATCTCACCTATGTATTCGACCAGCGGAGAATCCAATAGCGGACGTATGTCTCGTTCAAAGTAAGCGCTGTCAACGGCGTCTATCTTGGCAGCAATCTTGATGGGGATATCGCATTGTTGGGCGATGCGAATGGCCGCATCGACTTGCTTCACAGGCGTGATTCGTCCCAGAAAAGCAAGGTATGTCCTTTTCACTTGCCGGGGTGTATGGAGTTGTAGCGGCAAGCCGTGATACACCGTGCCCACCCAGTTGGCGGCTGGCAGATCATTGCGTTGAGCGTTGGAAATCGAAATAAGCGGCATGTCTGCAAAGGTGTTGAACACCGGTTTGAGTGCGGGCAGATCGACTCGACCATGCAAGGTGGTAACAAACGGTGTGGGCTGGCGGCTGAACAGGGAGAAGGGGTAGAAGTCCATGTGGAAGTGAATAATGTCGAACTCCTGCGCACGACGCCTCACGCGTTCCATCATGACCAGGTGCGGGCTGATGACGTCGAAGCTTCTGTAATCGAGCCTCAGAGCGGCGGGCCAGACTGCATCAAGCTCTGCAGACGTCAATGAGTCGCCGCTGGCGAACAACGTCACTTGGTGGCCTAGTTCAACAAGTGCCTCAGTGAGGTAGGACACCACTCGCTCCGTACCTCCGTAGCGTTGAGGCGGGACCGCCTCGAACAAAGGGGCAACCTGGGCAATTTTCATAAGCGATCTCCGTTTTCGGGTACGTTTATCCATTCCCTGATTTTTTGAGCGGCCACTGCGTCACCTCCGCTGCCGAAGCGTTCGATCAGCCGAGAAGTCTTGCCGCCTGTGCACTGGCGCATGCGGGCAACTGCAACTGCCATTTTTTCATTGAGAATGGCACTTCGCTCAATGTCTCCCAGTGTTGAAATCGCCTCGTCGATGCTAGCCAGACAGGTTTGTGTGGATGTTGTGTAATCAATGTTGACGCCCAGCGTTTCCCAGCCTAGCTCCGCGTCGACCATACCGGCGTTGCGCAGATGAGCCAGCTGAAGGCCTTGCGTATTGTTGACGGGCGGCAGCCATATGACCGGTGTTTGCATAACAGCCGATTCGTAGATGTTGCCCAAGCCAGGTGTACAAACTGCAAATTGGCAGTCATGCATCATCCGGGCGACCTCCGTAAGGGGGTAAGTGGTGGCATCGTCTGATTCCAGTGCTTCTGCGATTGTTTGGCTGGTGGCGATGTGAAGCTTCACCCCCTGATCGAGTGCTGCGCGCAAGGCGAGCGTAATCGCGCGGGCAAAGTCGATAAGCATCGCCTCATCGGTATAAGGGTTCTTAAGTCCGCCCAGATTAAGCAGGACAACGTTGGACTCGCTATTTCGAGGTGCGTACCTGGCCCGGGATGTGATGGGCGGGACGACAAAGTGATTGTTTGATTTTATGCCCGCGAGGCGTTCAACGACGCCTATAAAGTTCTGGGCAATATAAAGTAAGCGAGGGCGGTGAATAAGTTCTTCGATGCGGGGCCAGCGTGTTTCTGCTTGCCAGCACCAGGTCAAGGCATCATAAAAAACAACGCGTTTACCTAAGGACAGTGATCGAGTTGCTATGTCGAGATCCATGGCTGTTACAACGATATCGACATCAGAGATTATAGTATCCCAGTCGCTCGGGCTGCTTCCGGTCATGTCATGGATTTTTCGATAGGGGAGGTGCTTTTGCAGATCCAGTGAGTGCCCTTCACCCGCGTAGGCATGGCAGCCGCTGCCTATAAAGTAAGGTGCAATGGCGGCAATTGCCGCAGAGGGACCGAATCCAAACGGTTCGGCGTTGAATAAAATGCGATTGGCTTCCATGCCCATGTGTTTCTCCAGAACGCTACCTAATTACCGATGCACGTCTTCTCGTTTCGGGGGCGCCTCTCCGCACCCTCAGCGGTTAGCTATTATCTTCAATGGACGGGTGTCAGCCGTTTTTATAATCGGTATTGGTATAATGATTTTTACAGTAGTTACTCAAGATGCTGTTTTCAGAATTCTAGAACGTTCACGGGGCCTGTCAATCGAAACGCTAGTCTATTCTGTAATAACGAAAGCGTTTGGCTTGCTGTAAGGTTGCTGCATGTCTCGCTTGGGTTTTATATATTGGTTATATGTCTGTCGGGGCAAGTGGGCAATTAAATAGTTATCGACTGGCGGTGTGAGCGGCAGCACATTTGGGTTGATCAATGCATCAATTTTAAGGATGTATTGCATAAGAAACATTCGTTGGATTGATCTTATGTCAGGCGCGAGACTTTAGTCATCTCACACGGAGGGCAAGATGATGAATGGTCAAAAAGAGTGTGTATTGATCGCAAGACCTGCCGGGCATGCTCAGCCTGGCAAGGCGTTGGTGTGGTTGAAGCATCACTTGCAGCGCTGGCTGGAGCTGCACCTTCAGCGCCGCTATCTGGCGCAGATGAGTGATGACACGCTGAAGGATCTGGGTCTGAGTCGGGCCGACATTCAACAGGAAGCCGAGCGTCCTTTCTGGGACGACCCGCTCAAGCATTGAGCGGGCCGTTGCACTGGGGTTTTTTGTTTAGCGCCTGACCTGCTTGAGGGTCTCGGCAATCAGGAAGGCCAGTTCCAGTGACTGATCGGCGTTCATGCGTGGGTCACAATGCGTGTGATAGCGATCCGAAAGGCCGTCTTCAGTGATCGGACGGGCGCCACCGATGCATTCGGTGACGTTCTGTCCGGTCATTTCGATGTGAATGCCGCCGGCGTAAGTGCCCTCGGCCTGATGCACCTGGAAGAACTGCTTCACTTCGCCAAGGATCTGCGCAAAGTCACGGGTCTTGTAGCCACTGCTGGCCTTGATCGTGTTGCCGTGCATCGGGTCCGAGCTCCAGAGCACCTTGCGGCCTTCGCGCTCGACGGCGCGGATCAGCTGCGGCAAGTGATCACCCACCTTGTTGGCACCCATGCGCGCGATCAGGTTCAGGCGGCCCGGGTCGTTGTCCGGGTTGAGGATGTCGATCAGGCGAACCAGGTCGTCGGTGTTCATGCTCGGGCCGACCTTGACGCCGATCGGGTTGTTGACCCCACGCAGGAACTCGACATGCGCGCCGTCCAGTTGGCGGGTACGGTCGCCTATCCACAGCATGTGCGCCGAGCAGTCGTAGTAATCGTTAGTCAGGCTGTCGCGTCGCACGAAGGCTTCTTCGTAATTGAGCAGCAGCGCCTCGTGAGCGGTGAAGAAGCTGGTTTCGCGCAGTTGCGGCGAGCTGTCCATGCCGCAGGCGCGCATGAACGCCAGGGTTTCATCGATACGCCCCGCCAGTTGGCTGTATTTCTCGGCCAGCGCCGAGTTGGCGATGAAGTCCAGGTTCCATTTATGGACCTGATGCAAGTCGGCGAAACCGCCCTGAGCGAAGGCGCGCAGCAGGTTCAGGGTGGCGGTGGACTGGTTATAGGCCTGCAGCAGGCGCTCCGGGTCCGGTACACGGCTCTTTTCGTCGAACCCGATACCGTTGACGATATCGCCGCGGTACGCCGGGAGCGTCACGCCGTCGATGATTTCGTCGTTGGCCGAGCGTGGCTTGGCAAATTGCCCGGCCATGCGTCCGACTTTCACCACCGGGCAGCCGGCGGCAAACGTCATCACGATTGCCATCTGCAGCAGAACCTTGAACGTATCGCGAATCTTGGCGGCGGAAAACTCCATGAAGCTTTCCGCGCAGTCGCCGCCCTGCAGCAAGAACGCACGCCCCTGGGTTACTTCGGCAAACTGACGGCGCAACTCCCGGGCCTCGCCGGCGAATACCAGCGGCGGATAACTGGCCAGCGTCTGTTCGACCCTGTGCAGGTGCTCGGCATCAGGGTAGTGAGGTTGCTGCTGAATCGGCAGTGCCCGCCAGCTGTCGGGGCTCCAGGGTTGGCTCATTATTGGCTCTAGGGTTGTGCAATCGGATCGGCATGTTAGCAGTTCGTCGTTGCTCTGCCAGTCTGGGGCGGACCATTGGAGCGGCGCCGCACGCCACAACGTGTGACAAAGCCGCGCGCTTGCCCGACAATTCGTATTTTGCGCTCAGCGCAGACAACCAGGAACGGTGATGACGGAAGAGCGTGAGCGCGTAGAGCGGATCCTGGCCGAGGTCCACGACGACTTCGGCATGATTCGCGTGCTGGAAGTGGAGGACTACCGCTTTCTGGAGTTTGGCGATGCCATCGAGCAAAGCTGCACCTTTACAGCCGATCCGAGCTGGCTGGAGTACGACTACACCCGGGCGATGCTGATCGGCGCGCTGTGCCACGATGCGCCGGAAAGCGCGCTGTTTCTGGGGTTGGGTGCCGGCACGCTGACCCAGGCCTGCATGAAGTTCCTGCCGCTTGAAGACGTGGAGGTCATCGAGCTGCGCCCGGATGTGCCACGTCTGGCCATGGAGTTCATGGGGCTCGACGACGATCCGCGTCTGTATATCCGCATCGGCGATGCGCTGGACCTGCTGGACAGTACAGAGCCTGCCGACCTGATCTTTGTCGACCTGTACACCGATGTCGGGCCGGGGGTCGGGCACCTGGCCTGGAATTTCCTGCAGAGCTGTCAGCAGCGGCTCAATCCGGGCGGCTGGCTGATCATCAATCAGTGGGCCACCGACGACGGCAAGCCGCTCGGAGCTGCCCTGCTGCGCGGCTTGTACCACCGTCATTACTGGGAGCTGCCGGTGAAGGAGGGCAACGTCATTCTGCTCGTGCCGGCCGACCTGGATCAGACGCTGGATATCGACGCGTTGAGCGGGCGAGCCGAGGCACTTGCGGCGCATCTGGGTTACTCGCTGGCGTCGTTGATCGGGGCGATTCGTTCCGCGACCTGAGCAGGCGAAAAGTGAGGCGATTGTGCCGAAAACGGGGTGGGACAATTCGCCACACCTTGAAGGTCGGGATGCTGGCGATGCGCAGGAATAGGTTAAACGTTTAAGCAGTAATGCCCGCAATCTCGGGCCCGCGCCCCGATCAGGCGGCCTTCTGCCTGGACTCAGGGCCTGCCGCCGCTCAAGAATGGCGCAACGTTTCGTAAAAAAAGACTCACTAAGGTGCGTATTTCCGGTATAGTGCGCGCCGGCCTTAACACGGCCCTCGTCAAGGTATTGCAGTTCCCCGAAGCCAGCTTCGGTTGCTTGTTCGCACAACGGACTAGCCTGGACGATCCATTCATCAAACGTTTTCGCAAATCCCCGCCGACAAAGCAGCCAGGGTGACCTCAAGGTCGTACACGGCACGCGCAGCTTTGAAGCATGGGTCTTTGCGGATGCACTAGAGGCAGACCCATGACCCAGGAAATCGGCGGCTTCGCCGCTCTCGAACTTCATCCCAATATCGTTGCAGCAGTCGTCGCCACTGGCTACGAAGAGCCTTCGGCCATTCAGCAGCAATCGATCCCGATTATTCTCGCCGGTCACGACATGATTGGTCAGGCGCAAACCGGTACGGGTAAAACCGCTG
Organism: Pseudomonas sp. NFACC10-1; assembly: GCF_900119195.1. Lineage (NCBI taxonomy): Bacteria > Pseudomonadati > Pseudomonadota > Gammaproteobacteria > Pseudomonadales > Pseudomonadaceae > Pseudomonas > Pseudomonas sp. NFACC10-1. Next base: position 922,252 of record NZ_FPJB01000001.1, read on the forward strand.
CGTTCGCACTGCCTATCCTGCATCGTATCGACCCGAGCAAGCGCGAGCCGCAAGCACTGATCCTGGCCCCGACCCGCGAACTGGCACTTCAGGTTGCCACCGCGTTCGAGACCTACGCAAAACAAATGCCGGGCGTGACCGTTGTAGCGGTCTACGGCGGCGCGCCGATGGGCCCTCAGCTCAAGGCTATCCGCAACGGCGCACAAATCGTCGTCGCTACCCCGGGCCGTCTCTGCGACCACCTGCGTCGTGACGAGAAAGTCCTGGCGACCGTGAACCATCTGGTTCTCGACGAAGCGGACGAAATGCTCAAACTGGGCTTCATGGACGACCTCGAAGTCATCTTCAAGGCCATGCCTGAGTCCCGTCAGACCGTACTGTTCTCGGCCACGCTGCCACAGTCGATCCGTGCCATCGCCGAACGCCATCTGCGCGATCCGAAGCACGTCAAGATCCAGACCAAGACCCAGACCGTTACCGCGATCGAGCAGGCTCACCTGCTGGTTCACGCTGACCAGAAGACCTCGGCCGTACTGAGCCTGCTGGAAGTCGAAGACTTTGACGCCCTGATCATGTTCGTCCGCACCAAGCAGGCGACCCTGGATCTGGCCAGCGCCCTTGAAGCCAAAGGCTACAAGGCTGCCGCACTGAACGGCGACATCGCCCAGAACCAGCGCGAGCGCGTTATCGAATCCCTCAAGGATGGCCGTCTGGACATCGTTGTGGCGACCGACGTTGCTGCCCGTGGCCTTGACGTTCCGCGTATTACCCACGTGTTCAACGTGGACATGCCGTACGATCCAGAGTCCTACGTTCACCGTATCGGCCGTACCGGTCGTGCCGGTCGCGAAGGTCGCGCACTGCTGCTGGTGACGCCTCGTGAGCGCCGCATGCTGCAAGTGATCGAGCGTGTTACCGGTCAGAAGGTTGCGGAAGTCCGCCTGCCGGATGCCCAGGCCGTTCTGGATGCACGCATCAAGAAACTGACCAACAGCCTGTCGCCACTGGTCGCTGATGCCGAATCGACTCACGGTGATCTGCTCGATCGTCTGACTGCCGACATCGGCTGCAGCCCTCGTGCCCTTGCCGCTGCACTGCTGCGCAAGGCTACCAACGGTCAGGCACTGACCCTGGCAGCCATCGAGCGCGAGCGTCCACTGGTTCCGAACAACGCCCCGCGCGGTGATCGTCCAGAGCGCAGCAGCGACCGTGGTGATCGTCCTGAGCGTGAGCGTCGTGCGCCGGTTCCATTGGCCGAAGGCCGTGCTCGTTGCCGTACCGCGCTGGGTGCGCGTGATGGTATCGCTGCCAAGAACCTGCTGGGTGCCATTCTCAACGAAGGCGGCCTGGCCCGCGAAGCGATCGGCCGTATCCAGGTTCGTGACAGCTTCAGCCTGGTCGAACTGCCGGAAGATGGTCTTGAGCGTCTGCTGACCAAACTCAAGGACACCCGCGTCGCTGGCAAGCAGCTCAAGCTGCGTCGCTATCGCGAAGACTGATCGGCTCTTGAGCTGATCGGCCAATAAAAAATCCCCGACTGGTTCGGGGATTTTTTTGCTTCGAATTCGGGCGGTCGGATGCTTTCGGGATCAATCGAAGCGGTAGATATCCATCCCTAGCGCGCCCATGGTAAAGCCCTGATAGGCAATGCCGAAGGCACCGCCAGCGCCGCGTGCGAAATACAGCGGTAGCAGGTGTTCGTCACTGGGGTGCGCTCTGGCCGCATGAGGAGCCAGGCTGCGGTAGTCGTGCAGTGCGGCTTCATCGTCGTCTTGCAACTTGTCGATCATCCAGTCACGAAAGGTTGCAGCCCAAGGCTCGATACTTTCGGGGCCGGCGTTCCAGTCAAGGTCGCGCAGGTTATGCGTGATGCTGCCTGAACCGATGATCAGCACACCCTGTTCACGCAGGCTGGCCAGTGCCCGGCCTACGCGGGTCTGCAATTGCGGCCCCTGGCGGCTGGGTAGCGAAACCTGCACCACCGGAATATCGGCGTCCGGGTACATAAGCGACAACGGCACCCAGACGCCGTGGTCGAAGGGACGTCTGCTGTCGATGCGTGCAGGCAGGTCACTGGCGGCAAGCAGTTCAACCACCTCGCGCGTCAGCTCCGGCAGCCCTTGCGCCGGGTACTGAACTGCAAACAGTTCGGGCGGAAAGCCACCGAAGTCATGCCATGTCTCGGGTTGTGGATTGCCGTTGACGATCAGTTCATGACTTTCCCAGTGGGCAGACACCATCACGATGGCGCGAGGCCGCGGCAGGCTGGCAGCCAGTCGCTTCAGGGCCGGGCCGCTTTCGCCGGGTTCCAGCGCCAGCATGGGGGAGCCATGGGAAATAAACAGGCTGGGGAACATTTAAAGCTCCAGAATAGAGGGATGACTCATAGTCGGTCATTTTTATGATCTAAATCTAATATAAGTTCTGGCGCTTTTTTATCGAATTTTCAGGAGGTTTCATGCAGGCGGATTTTTGGCTGCAGCGCTGGGGTGCCGGGCAGATCGGCTTTCACCAGTCAGAGGTCAATAAAGACCTGCAACAATATTGGTCCTCGTTGAATGTTGCGCCAGTAGCGCGGGTTCTGGTGCCGTTATGTGGCAAGAGCCAGGACATGAGCTGGCTGAGGGGGCAGGGGTATCACGTGGTGGGCGCCGAGCTCTCCGAGGCGGCGGTAGAGAGCTATTTCACTGAGCGTAGTGAGCGGCCGCACATTACGTCACATGGCGACTTCAAGGTCTACGCTGCGCCGGGTATCGAAATCTGGTGCGGTGATTTCTTCGCGCTGACTGTGCGCGATATCGGTCACTGCGCGGCGTTTTACGACCGCGCCGCGATGATCGCTTTGCCAGCGGACATGCGTGAACGCTATGTGCGGCAGCTTGAAGCGCTGATGCCGCAGGCGTGCAGTGGTTTGCTGATCACCCTGGAATACGATCAGACCCTGCTCGAAGGCCCGCCCTTCTCCGTGCCGCACACATGGCTGCACAGGGTCATGTCAGGGAACTGGGAGGTTACCAAGGTTGGTGGGCAGGATACGCTGCACAGCAGTGCCAAGGGGTTGAGGGCCGGATTGGAGCGTATGGATGAGCATGTTTATGTGTTGGAGCGTCTGTAACTCTGAGAGCGCAGGCCTCCCGACTCTCACTTCCGTTGCTGTGCGTTGAGTCAATTCTTGGAGGCAGCACAACGTCATGCCTTGTCCATAGTCACTGCACACAAAAGCGCTTTTTTATCGCGATCGCACTGACGACGCAAATTGCGACGTTAGTGACGGCTGAGTCCTGGCGCTGATCCGGGGGTAACTCGGCAGGACGCCGAGTTAGCCGCACCGGGCCATGGATGGCCCGGTGCGGCGACCCCCGGATCAGTGACAGGGCGAAGGAACCCGACGAAGTCGGGCCGGAAACAGGAGCGAGGGGATTTGCCTACTTTGGCCCCATCAAAGTAGGTCGCCGAGGGGCGAAAAGGTGACCTGAGTCGAACCTCATTTCCCCTGACAAAGAAAAACCAGCGTCTCACGCGGAGCGTGGGTGCGACCATCTGATTCAACCGCGGCGGCGCAGGGCCTCGATGCGTTGCTCCAGCGGCGGGTGGCTCATGAACAGGCCAGCGAGGCCTTTCTTGAGGCCGGCGTTGATACCGAAGGCAGTCAGGCTGTCGGGCATGTTCACCGGTACGCCCTGTTCGGAGCGCAGGCGTTGCAGCGCACCGATCATGGCACCTGTACCCGCCAGTCGCGCACCGGCATCGTCAGCGCGGAATTCGCGTTTGCGCGAGAACCACATGACGATGGCGCTGGCCAGAAAGCCCAGTACCAGCTCGGCAAAGATCGTCGTGATGTAGTAAGCGATGCCCTGACCGTTTTCAGTCTTGAAGATCACCTTGTCGACGAAATTACCGATGATGCGGGCGAAGAACATCACGAAGGTGTTCACCACACCCTGCACCAGCGCCAGCGTCACCATGTCGCCGTTGGCAACATGGCCGATTTCGTGCGCCAGTACGGCTTTCACCTCATCCGGCGAAAAGCGTTCGAGCAGGCCCTGGCTGACCGCGACCAGTGCATCGTTCTTGTTCCAGCCCGTGGCGAACGCATTGGCTTCGTACGCCGGGAAAATACCGACTTCCGGCATCTTGATGCCCGCGTCGCGGGACAGTTGTTCCACGGTCTGCAGCAACCATTGCTCATGGCGGGTGCGAGGCTGGCTGATGATCTGAGTACCGGTGCTCATCTTCGCCATCCACTTGGAGATGAACAGCGAGAACAGCGAGCCCGCGAAACCGAACACAGCGCAGAAAACCAGCAGCTGATTGAGGTTCAGATCAACCCCGTTGGCCGCCATGAACCCATTGAAGCCAAAAAGGCTCAGGGTGATGCTGGCAATCAGCACGACCGCAAGGTTAGTGGCCAAAAACAGCAAAATGCGCATCATGGTCGAAACGTTCTCCTCAGGTAAATATGTAACTCGATGCCGGGTATATAAGGTGATGCTTGCTGCTATTCAACAGAGGGACTATTTCAAACTGTGTCCTCTGGTCGCAATCAATGCTAATCCCGCAAGGCTGAACGGCGCCTGAGCCAGAGTGGTCGATGCCTGAAGCGTTTACGGCAGGAGGTTCATGCTGTTTCGGGCAGACAGAAATAAACTGCCCCGAGCGGGTCGGGGCAGAGAGGTCAGGCGAGAGGGCTCTGGCTGTTTACTGCCGATAACCCTTCAGGAAATTGCCGATGCGACCAATGGCCTGCTCCAGCTCATCGACGCGGGGCAGGGTCACGACGCGGAAGTGGTCAGGGTACGGCCAATTGAACGCAGTACCCTGAACCACCAGCAGCTTCTCGGAAAGCAGCAGGTCGAGGACGAACTTCTCGTCGTTGAGGATCGGGCAGACCTTCGGGTCAATGCGCGGGAACGCATACAGCGCGCCCATCGGCTTCACGCAGCTGACACCGGGAATGTCGTTGAGCAGTTCCCAGGTGCGGTTGCGCTGTTCCAGCAGGCGGCCAGGAGGAAGAATCAGGTCGTTGATACTCTGATAGCCGCCCAGTGCAGTCTGAATGGCGTGCTGGCTCGGTACGTTGGCACACAGGCGCATGTTGGCCAGAATGTCGATGCCTTCGATGTAGCTCTGCGCGTTGTGTTTCGGCCCGGAAATGGCGATCCAGCCGGAACGGAAGCCCGCAACCCGATACGACTTGGACAGACCGTTGAAGGTCAGACACAGCAGGTCCGGTGCCAGCGAGGCGGTGCAGATGTGCACTGCGTCGTCATAGAGGATCTTGTCGTAGATTTCGTCGGAGAACACCACCAGATTATGCTGGCGAGCCAGCTCCAGCATGCCCAGCAGTACTTCGCGCGAGTACACCGCACCCGTCGGGTTGTTCGGGTTGATGATGACCATCGCCTTGGTGTTCGGGGTGATCTTGGCCTTGATGTCTTCAAGATCCGGCCACCAGTTGGCCTGCTCGTCGCACAGATAATGCACCGGGCTGCCACCGGACAAGGCGACAGCAGCGGTCCACAGCGGATAGTCGGGGGCCGGAACCAGCACTTCGTCGCCATTGTTGAGCAGCGCCTGCATCGACATCACGATCAGCTCGGACACGCCGTTGCCCAGGTAGATGTCTTCTATGCCGACGCCTTCGACCTGCTTCTGCTGGTAATACTGCATTACCGCTTTGCGGGCGCTGAACAGGCCCTTGGAGTCGCTGTAGCCCTGCGCAGTCGGCAAGTTGCGGATCACGTCCTGCAAAATTTCGTCCGGCGCCTCGAAACCAAACGGTGCCGGGTTGCCGATGTTCAGCTTGAGGATGCGATGGCCTTCCTCTTCCAGGCGTTTGGCGTGCTTGAGCACCGGCCCGCGAATGTCATAGCAGACGTTTGCGAGCTTGTTCGATTTGTTGAACTGCATGGTGATGATCCCGAAAATGGACGAGCTGTCGCCGGCTTGCAATGAAGGTCGCTACATTCGCCATGAAAATGGGTTTGTGTACGACAAACGCGGGTGCCAGACTGACGTCTGACCTGGCGCAATGATACGTGCCACCTGATCTGCGGAAAAGGTACAGATCAGGGTTTTTCGAATTCGGAGGTGTACCTGTGGAAAAGTTGCAGAAAACGCTGGAAGAGTGGAAACAGATGCTCGACCCGGAGCAGTACAACGTCTGCCGTCTGAAAGGCACCGAGCGACCGTTCTCCGGCAAGTACAATGAGACAAAGACCGACGGCATCTATCACTGCATCTGCTGCAATGAGCCGCTGTTTGATTCCACCACCAAGTTCGATTCAGGCTGCGGCTGGCCCAGCTTCTATGCGCCGCTCGAGGGCAGTGCGGTGGTCGAGGTTCGCGATATGAGTCACGGCATGATTCGTACCGAAGTGGTCTGCGCCAAATGTGATGCGCACCTGGGCCACGTGTTTCCGGATGGACCGCCACCCACCGGCCTGCGTTATTGCATCAATTCGGTATGCCTGGATCTGGTGCCACGCACCTAGACGCCTTGCAAATTCAGTCACCGCCCTGTTCCAATTTCAGTATCGAGGCCTCCTTTGATGAGTGAAAACCTGCTGAGCATCCCGGTCACGACGATCAAGGGCGAACAGAAAACCCTCGCTGATTTTTCCGGCAAGGCGTTGCTGGTGGTCAATACCGCCAGCAAATGTGGCTTTACCCCTCAATACAAGGGGCTGGAGAAGCTCTGGCAGGACTATCGGGATCAGGGGCTGGTGGTGCTGGGCTTTCCCTGCAACCAGTTCGGCAAGCAGGAGCCAGGCGACGAGGGAGCGATTTCCGGCTTTTGCGAGCTGAACTACGGCGTCAGCTTCCCGCTGTTCAAGAAGATTGATGTGAACGGCGAGCAGGCCCATCCATTGTTCGTGCAGCTCAAGCAGCAGGCTCCCGGTTTGCTGGGTACGGAGCGCATCAAGTGGAATTTCACCAAGTTCCTGATTGGCCAGGATGGCCGGCTGGTCAAACGTTTTGCGCCACTGACCAAGCCCGAGGAACTGACGGGAGACATCGAGGCGCTGTTGCGTTGAGCCTTCAGTCGATGCCGGTAATGGGTATCCACTGATCCAGAATGCTGACCAGTTCGGCACGTCGGAACGGCTTGGCCAGATAGTCATTCATGCCCGCCGCCTTGCAGCGCTCGCGTTCATCGGGCATGGCATTGGCGGTAAGGGCGACGATCGGCAGGTTCGGCCAGCGGCCACTGCTGCGGATCTGGCGGCTGGCTTCATAGCCGTCCATGACCGGCATGTTGCAGTCCATCAATACCAGATCGAAATGGCCCTGCTCCAGCTGTTCCAGGGCTTCGCCGCCGTGGCTGCTGATGATCACTTCGCAACCCAGCTTGCCGAGGATGCCCTTGGCGACCAGTTGATTGACCGGGTTGTCCTCCACCAGTAACACCCGCGCCAGACGTGGCGCTGTGTGTTCGAGCGCCTGTGTGTCCTTGAGGCCCGTTTCTTCCTGGCCCAGGATGCGCCGCAGTGTGTGGTAAAGCGCGTTGCGCGCCAATGGCCGGGCCTGCTGTTGCAGCGGGGCCAGGGCGGCGACCTGTTCGCCAGGCATGAAGTTGCCATAGGCGGTTACCAGCAGGATCGGCACGGGCGTGGTGGGGCGAATCGCGAACAGGCACTCGGGGCAGTCGGTAATCACCAGGTCCGGGCTGCTGTCGAGATCCACGGCTTCCGGGCGATCATCGATGCTGCGTCGCTTGAGGTCGACGCCCCAGAACGGCAGCAGACTGCCAAGCAGCTCCACCAGGCCGCTGCCTGCCGAACTGACCACGGTCACCCGGCCTTTGAGCGGGGTCTGAGTGACCGCGGCCACGTGCACCGGCAGCGGCAGTTCGGCGCAGAACTGGCTGCCGAAGCCGGACTGTGACTGGATGCTCAGCGTGCCATTCATGGCCTCGCAGAGGTTATTGGTCAGCGCCAGGCCGAGTCCGGTGCCGCCGTACTGGCGGGTGATGGCGGTTTCAGCCTGGGTGAACGGCTGGAAGATTCGGGTCTGCGCGTCCTGCGCAATGCCGATGCCGGTGTCGCGGACTTCGATGCGCACCCGGTTTTCACCGGAGCTGGCGTCCCGATGGTGAGTCAGACGCACATCCACACGCCCGAAACGGGTGAATTTGAGGGCATTGGACAGCAGGTTGCTGACGATTTGTCGCACCCTGGTCGGATCGCCGGTGACCATGGCCGGGAAGTCCGGCGCGATCAGGCAGGTCAGTTCCACGCTGGGCGCTGCGTTCTGAGACAGCAGGTTGGCGGTGTCCTCGATCAACATCCCCAGGTCAAAAGGAATGCGTTCGATCTCCAGATGACCGGCATCGAACTTGGACATGTCGAGAATATCGTTGAGCAGCTCGACCAGCACCTTGCCGGAGTCGTGGGCGATCATCAGTTGCTGGCGCTGTTCGGCACTCAGCGGACTGTCCAGCGACAGTGCCAGCATGCCCAGCAGGCCGTTGAGCGGGGTGCGAATCTCATGGCTCATGTGCGCCAGAAACGCAGAGCGCGCGTGAGCCATGTCCAGTGCGGTACTGCGCGCTATCTGCAGTTCTTCATTGGACTCGCGCAGGCGCAGGTTGCTGGCCTTGAGCTCGTTGGTGCGCGCCGAGACGATGTTTTCCAGTTCGTTGAGGTGGTCGGTCAGCCGGTCCTCGGCCGCGCGTCGCCTGGAAAACTCGCTGCTCATGGTTTCAAACTGACGGTTGAACGTCTCGACCAGCACGCCGATTTCATCCTGGGCATGGTAGGGCGGGCAGGTTATTTTCCCCTGGTCAGGGTTGCGCGGATCGCGACTGCTCAATTCGCGGATCACCCTCACCAGTGGCTTGGTCAGGGTCGCGTAAAACAGAATGGTCAGAATCCCGGCCAGCGCTAGGCTGCGGACAAAGCCATTGAGCAGGGTGATTTCAGCGCGTTGCAGAAAATGGCTGCCGAACGCGAAGGTGTCCACGGTCAGGTACAGTGTGCCGATGGTTTCATTGGGCAGGTGATTGAGGTGCAGCTTTTCCTGAAACTGCCGGCTTTCGCCGAACAGCCAGTCGCTGAACACCCGATAACGCCCGGTGGCCATCGGACGCTCGACGCTGGAGAGCACGGCGTCGTTGTTATCGGTAAGCCTGGCGCTGACCACGGCAGGGGAGCGCAGCAGGCCGAGTGTGAGTTCCTGGGCCAGTTCGGAGTCGATGTTGTAGGCGATGCGCGACGCCGGGTTCTGGATGATTTCCAGCAGTGACTTGATTTCACGATTGATGGAAGCGTCTTCGCTGGCATAATCGATTGCAATCTGAAACAGGCTCAGCAAGGTCCCCAGCACGAAGCCGATCGATACAGCCAGGCGCGCCTGCTTGAACGACAGCCTGTTTTTGAGCGATATATCCATGAGTACTGCCACTTCTGGTGCCCGGTGCCGGCCAAGCATAGCTGATCGGCACCGCTGACTAATCAGTTAAATATAAGGAGATCCCGTGGATTCTCGGTTGGATGCTTTTCTGCAGCGCGCCGACGCCGTGCTGGCCCGACTGGAACCCTTGCTGCCAGCGCTGCGCGAGCCGGTCGACTGGTCGCAGGCACTGGCCGCGCGCTGGGTGCGAGAAGGCCGCAGCGGTTACCTGATGCCTTTGCAGGTGAGCCTGGATACACGCCTGACCGATCTGATCGGCGTCGACCTGCAACGTGATCAGTTGGGGCGCAATACCCGTCAGTTTATCGATGGGCTGCCTGCCAACCATGCCTTGCTGTGGGGTTCGCGCGGTACCGGCAAGTCGTCCTTGATCCGCGCGCTGCTGGCCGAGTACGCCCCGGCCGGCCTGCGTCTGATCGAGATCGAGCGTGATCATCTGGGCGACTTGCCGCGTGTGGTCGAACAACTGCACAAGCTGCCGCAGCGCTTTGTACTGTTCTGCGATGACCTGTCGTTCGAGTCGGGCGAGGGCGATTATCGCGTACTGAAAAGTGTGCTCGACGGCTCGCTGGAGCAGGCACCGGACAACGTGCTGCTGTACGCGACCTCCAACCGTCGTCACCTGGTGCCCGAGAAGGAAAGTGACAACGTTGACTGGAAGCACGTTGACGGCGAACTGCACCCCAGTGAGGCCGTCGAAGACAAGATCGCCTTGTCTGACCGGTTCGGGCTGTGGCTGTCGTTTTATCCGTTCACTCAGGAACATTATCTGAACGTGGTCGAACACTGGATCACGCAATTGGCGCAAAAAGCCGGATTGCAGTGGCAGCGTGACGAAAACCTGGAAAAGGCCGCGATTCGCTGGGCAACCGCGCGCGGCAATCGCAACGGCCGCTGCGCCTATCAATTTGCACGTTACTGGGTAGGACTTGAATTGTTGGAGCAACACACATGATTGATTTGCAAAACACCGGTGCGGGCCTGGACGGCTACGGTCTGTTGGCCGCCCAGCTCGAAGCCCTGCTGGCCGACGAGCGCGATTTCATCGCCAATGCGGCGCAGTTCTCGGCGTTTCTCTATACCCAGCTCGACGAGCTGAACTGGGCGGGCTTTTACCTCAATCGCAGTGAAGAGCTGGTACTGGGGCCGTTTCAGGGGCAGATCGCCTGCGTGCGCATTCCTTTCGGTCGCGGCGTTTGCGGGGCGGCCGCGCAGAGTCGGCAAACCCAGCGCGTTGAGGACGTTCACGAGTTTCCCGGACACATTGCCTGCGACAGCGCATCGAACAGCGAGTTGGTGGTGCCATTGATCAAGGACGGGCGTCTGATCGGCGTTCTGGACCTGGACAGTCCAAGCGTGGGGCGTTTCAAGGAGGGGGATCAGGCAGGGATCGAGCGTCTCGCGGCTATCTTTCTGGCATCGACCGACTGCTGAGCCAGTCGGCCTGCCGCTGCCGGAGCACAGTTCCGGCAGCGGCGGGGCAGTCATCAATCGTAGATGACTTTCTTCTTCCATTCCGACTCGGTGTCGTCCTGCTTCAGGCCTTCGGTCAGTGCGTTGTCGTCGTCTTCGGTCGGTGCGGTGTTGGTCAGCACTACCGAGTTGGCACGGGCCAGTTGTTTTTCCATCGCCAGCAGCTGCTGTTGATAAGTAACCGGGTCCGGCTGGTTGCGCAAATACTGTACGCCGCGCTCGAACGCCAGACGTGCCTGGCCTGGCTGATCCTGAGAAAGTGCGGTCTGGCCAAGGTTGTTGAAGAACTCGATGTGCAGATTGACCAGAATCGTGCGGATTTCACGGATCCAGTGTTTCGCTTCGCTGGTCTGCAGGAAACCGTCATGTGCAGCGCGCGTCACCTGACCGTGCAGGGCTTCCAGCAGAAAACGCACGTCCTTGGCCTTGGCTTCGGTCTGGATCGGTGTGACCGGATTGGGTATGTCGATGCCTTCGCCCTTGGCAATCTGCTGTTCCAGTTCGCCGATGCGGTGCTTGAGCTGAGCGTTGCCTTTCTCCATATTCAGCATGCGCTGTACAACGTTCAGCTCCAGCCGCGTCAGCAACAGCTTCAAGGCGGGTGACATCAGCTGACCCGGGAACACTTCGGTGATCTCGCTGCAGCGACGCAGGCGATCCCCGAGTTCGACCTTGGTGCGAGCCTTCTCCAGTTTGCCGTTTTCAGCGACGTGATTCAGGTAGCCGATCGCGATGAGCAGTGCGATACCTGCTACTACCATCAGCGTGATCATGAGTGGAGTCACTGTGCAAACCTCATTCGTTCAATTAGTTTTAGTGCGAGTGTAGTGGCTAAGCACTACTGCGCATAGATGTCCCTCTCGGAGTTTGTCGGCATCTCTTCTATATAGATTAGGGGAGATTGATCAGCCGGGCGCCTGGCGACAGCCGGTCAGCGTCAGAACGGCATCGAAGTTATTGATTTCAATAAATTTTCACATGGGGGTTGACGACCCCTCAATCCATCCATAGAATGCGCGCCACTTACAGCGTAAAGCACACAGCGTAGCGCAAATAAGTAGTGAATGTTGTAGGTGTGTCCCCTTCGTCTAGTGGCCTAGGACACCGCCCTTTCACGGCGGTAACAGGGGTTCGAGTCCCCTAGGGGACGCCATTGCGGGAATAGCTCAGTTGGTAGAGCACGACCTTGCCAAGGTCGGGGTCGCGAGTTCGAGTCTCGTTTCCCGCTCCAATTTTAAGCAGCTTTGCCTTAGGGCAGGGTTGAGTGAAACCAGAACACGTCTTCGGATGATGTCTGGAACTGAAACACACACCATTGTGTTTCAGGCAGTGTCCCCTTCGTCTAGTGGCCTAGGACACCGCCCTTTCACGGCGGTAACAGGGGTTCGAGTCCCCTAGGGGACGCCATATTGCGGGAATAGCTCAGTTGGTAGAGCACGACCTTGCCAAGGTCGGGGTCGCGAGTTCGAGTCTCGTTTCCCGCTCCAAATTCACAAAAACGCCGCTCAACAGAGCGGCGTTTTTGTTTGTGCGTTTTAAGCCATATGTTTTAACGTTATATAAAGGAACGCCACTCTAAGAGCGGCGTTTTTTCATTTCAGGCTCGAGGCATCTGCGGCAATTCGTTTGCTCGCATGTCGAACACCAACACCTCTGCGTCAACCCCTGCGCTCAGGCTCAGAATCTGTTCGTCGCGTACACGCACGCCATCCCCTTCACCCAGTTGCTCGCCGTTGAGCACCACACTGCCACGGGCAACGTGTACGTAGGCATAGCGGTTGGCTGCCAGCTTCAGGGTCGCGCTTTCATCGCCATCGAACAGACCGGCATACACTCGAGCGTCCTGGCGCACCTTGAGCGCACCGTTCTCGCCTTCGGGCGAAATGATCAGTTGCAAGCGGCCGCGTTTCTGCTCCGGGCTGAAATGCCTCTCCTGATAGTCGGGCGCCGCGCCTGCAACATTCGGCACGATCCAGATCTGCAGAAAATGCACGCCCTCGGTCTGCGAATGGTTGAACTCGCTGTGTGCCACACCCGTGCCGGCGCTCATCAACTGCACGTCGCCAGGGCGAATCACCGAGCCAGTGCCCAGTGTATCCTTGTGTTCCAGCGCGCCTTCCAGCACATAGGAAAAGATCTCCATGTCCCGGTGAGGATGCTGACCGAAGCCTTTACCTGCACTGACACGGTCGTCATTGATCACCAGCAGGTCGGAAAAACCCTGTTCCTGCGGATTGCGATAGCCGGCAAAGGAAAAGGTGTGAAAGGATTTCAACCAGCCGTGGTCGGCTGCACCACGATCAGAGGCTTTGCGAAGAGTCAGCATGATTCTTTCTCCATCTATCGACGCTGCACATTCAGCAATCGATCACGTAGGAGCAAGAGTACGGCTTATCGACTGTCGCAATAAGTAGCTGAAATATGAATAACTGTCTCGCTGAGGTTGACAGTACTCAGCGCTGCGTTACGCTCTGCCGAACGCCATTAGCGCTTGATCAGGTCGCAACATATGAACCCTTTCGAAGACATGCGGATGTTCTGCCAGGTGATGGAGTCAGGCAGCCTGACCGCCGCGTCCGACAAGCTGGGCCTGTCCAAGCAGTTTGTCAGTCGGCGCCTGATGCAACTGGAGGAGCGGCTGGGCGTACGCCTGCTCAACCGTTCGACGCGACGTCTGGATGTCACGCCGTTGGGGCAGAGTTACTACGAATCCGCCCTGCGCCTGCTGGCCGAGCTGGAACAGGTGGAGCAGGGCATCGCCGGGCAGAACAACGAACCGCGTGGCACCTTGCGCGTGAGTGCGCCGCTGTCGTTTGCCGTTACGCACCTGGCGTGCCTGCTACCGCTGTTTTTGCAGCGCTATCGCGACGTGGCGGTGGAAGTGGACCTGAGTGATCGTCCGGTGGATGTGATCAGCGAAGGCTACGACGTGGTGCTGCGTATCGGGGTGCTGGAAGATTCCAGTCTGATCGCCCGGCGCATTGCCTCGATCGACCGGGTGTATTGCGCCAGTCCGGCGTACCTGGCCGAGCGCGGCACACCACAAAGGCCCGAAGACCTGCACACCCATGATTGCCTGCCCTATGGCCACAGCCGTCAGGCGCAATGGCGTTTTCAGGGGCACGACAAGCCTTTGAACCTCAATGTCAGCGGGCGCATGCGTGCCAATAATGGCGAGTTGCTGAGGGAATCGGCGATTGCCGGGCTGGGCATCACCTATTTGCCGACCTTCATTGTTGGCGCGGCGTTGCGCGACGGCAGACTGGTGCGGGTGCTGGACGAGCTGCGCCCCGAGCCCTTGACGCTGTCAGCGGTTTACCCGCAACACCGTCAGGCGTCGCGACCGGTGCAGGCATTCATCGAGTTCCTGCGCGAGCGTCTGGAGTCAGGCATTGAGCTGAATGATCGGCCAGCTTGAAGCAGGCTGGCGGCCGATCTGTTGATGATTAATTTGCATCTTAGGCTAGAACAAAAATGAATTTAGCTAATTTTTGTTCGGGTGTTAGGGTCGTTGCCGATCATTTCGATTTGCCCAATGCCTGTGGAGAACATACCTGTGCCAACGACCCTCGTCCTTTGGAGCCAACGCTTGCTGAAGGGGCTGGCGCTGGGCCTTGTGGCCTCGCTCAATACCCAGGCGGCCAATCTGATCGTCGGCGATCAGAGCTACAGCGCGCGTACCGTGATGGAAGCCGCCGGGGTGCTTGAGAATTTGCCTTACGAACTGGAATGGAAGCAGTTCACCGCAGGCTCGCCGGTCGCCGAGGCCTTGAACGTCGGCAGCCTGGACATCGGCTTGCTGGGTGATTCGCCTGCGCTGTTCATGGGCGCGCTGGGCGCTCCGATCAAGGTGATCGGAGTGTCACGGCAGAACCTCGACGGCGTTGCCATCGTTGTGCGCAAGGACTCGCCGATCAAGACCGTGGCGGATCTGGCGGGCAAGAAAGTCGCCATCTGGAAAGGTTCGTTCAGCCAGCAACTGATGCTCACTGCACTGGACAAGGCAGGTGTCGCCCGCGATGCCGTTGAATATCGCTACCTCAGCGCACTGGATTCCTCCCACGCGCTGGATGGCGGCTCGGTGGATGCGATTGCCACCTGGGAACCCTATGTGACTCAACAGGAGCGGCAGGGCGCGCGGATTATCGCCACTGCCGAGGGCTTGATTCCTGCGCAAAGCTTCATCGTCGCCAACGATCAGGCGATCAAGGACAAGCGTGCGCAGATCAGTGATTTCCTGCAGCGCCTGCAGGCCGCCCGCGCCTGGTCGGTCAGCGATCCGCAGCACAATGAACGCTATGCCAACGCCTGGGCCGCGCTGACCAAGGCCGATGCCGAGGTGGCTCGGCGCTGGTTTTCCCGTGCTCAGGTGGTGGTCGTGCCGATCACTGCACAAGTAGTTGCCGGTGCGCAGCAGACCATCGATTTTTTCAACAACGCGGGGCTCACCAAGCGTTATCCTGCTGCCAGCGTGTTTGACGAGTCGTTCAGTGCAGCGCTGGCCGATCAGGCGCAGGCAGCGCGCTGACCGAGCGCCTGCCACTGCGCTTATCCGGGGGCCTTCACCATGAGTTTCACATCACTGCATTGGGGCGCTTATCGTCCACAAGTCGAGGACGCCAAGTTGGCCGGGCTGCTGCCCGCAGAATGGGACAAGGACCCTTCTCCGATAGGCGATTCGGTTGCCGACGCCATTACCTCACCGACCCGCATCAGGCGCCCGGCGATACGCCGCAGTTTTCTTCAGCAGGCCGGTGGACGACCCGATCTGCGTGGTCAGGAGCCGTTTGTCGAGGTCTCCTGGGAGGTCGCGCTGGATCTGGTCGCCAGCGAGTTGCAGCGAGTCAGGCACGAACATGGCAATCAGGCTATTTTTGGCGGCAGCTACGGCTGGGGCAGCGCGGGGCGCTTTCATCACGCACAAAGCCAGTTGCATCGCTTCCTCAACTGCATCGGCGGTTATGTGTTCAGCACCGACAGCTACAGCCTGGGTGCCGGGCGGGTGCTGATGCCGCACATCGTCGGCAACATGGACTGGTTGCTGGCGGCGCATACCTCGTGGAAGAACCTGGCCGAGCATTGTGAGCTGTTCGTCGCGTTCGGTGGCTTGCCCGCCAAGAATGCGCAGACCAGCCCCGGCGGTGCCAGCGACCATCTGTTGGGCGACGCGCTGCGACGCATGTCCGCCGCGGGCGTGCAGTTCGTCAATGTCAGCCCGCTGCGTGACGATCTGGTTGGCCCGACGCATAACCAGTGGCTGGCGGTACGTCCCGGCAGCGACACGGCGTTGATGATGGCGCTGTCCTGGGTGTTGATCAGCGAAGGGCTGCACAACGAGGATTTCGTCCAGCGCTATACCGTGGGCTATGAGCGTTTTCGCGATTATCTGCTGGGCCACACCGATGGCCAGCCGAAAGACCCGCGCTGGGCCGAGGCGCTGACCGATATTCCTGCGCAGCAGATTGTCGAGCTGGCACGACGCATGGCCAGCAAGCGCACCATGATCAACGTCGCCTATTCATTGCAGCGCTCGATACACGGCGAGCAACCCTTCTGGATGACGGTGACCCTGGCCGCGCTGTTGGGGCAGATCGGTTTGCCCGGTGCCGGTTTCGGCCTGGGGTATGGTTGCATGAACAACACCGGCAGTGGCCGCAAGGCGTTCTCGGGGCCGCGCTTTTCCCAAGGCAGCAACCCGGTCACGGACTTCATTCCGGTCGCGCGGGTGACGGATATGCTGCTCAATCCCGGCACACCCTTCGATTACAACGGACAGCAGCGCACGTACCCGGACATTCGCCTGGTGTACTGGGCAGGTGGCAATATCTTTCACCACCATCAGGACCTCAATCGGCTGCTGGAAGCGTGGCAGCGGCCGCAAACCATCATCGTTCACGAACAGTTCTGGACCGCCCAGGCGCGCTATGCCGACATCGTACTGCCGGCCACCACGGCTCTGGAGCGCAATGACATCGGCAGTTCGGCCTCCGACCGCTTCATGATCGCCATGCAGCAGGCGATCGAGCCAGTGGGCGAATCGCGTGACGACTACTCGATCCTGGCTGCGCTGGCCGAGCGACTGGGGGTGGCACAGGCGTTTACCGAAGGCCGGGATGCCCAGGAATGGCTGCACTTTATCTATGACGAGTCTCGGCAACGGGCCGAAACGTTTGGCATCACCCTGCCGGAGTTTGAGCAATTCTGGCGTGACGGTTTACTGGAAATAGACTACCCGCACACCGACAACATACTGCTCGAATCCTTTCGCCAAGACCCAGACGCGCATCCGTTGCCGACACCGTCCGGGCGCATCGAAATTTTCTCCGAGCGCATCGCAGGCTTTGGCTATGCCGATTGCCCCGGTCACCCGGTGTGGCTGGAGAAGCCTCGGCCAACCCACGCGCTGCACTTGCTGTCCAACCAACCGAAAACCCGTCTGCACAGCCAGTACGACCACGGCAGCTACAGTCGCTCCTCGAAAATTCAGGCGCGCGAGCCGCTGACCCTTAATCCGCTGGATGCTCGCGCACGCGGACTGGTCGATGGCGATGTGGTCAAGGTGTTCAACGAGCGGGGCGCGTTTCTGGCCGGGGTGATCGTCTCGGACGGCATTCGCCCCGGCGTAGTGCAGATTGCCACCGGGGCCTGGTTCGACCCGCTGGTGCACGGCGAACGGGGCAGCCTGGAAAAACACGGCAACCCGAATGTGATCACCGAAGATGTAGGCGCCTCCAGCCTGTCACAGGGCTGTGCAGCGCAGACGGCATCGGTGGACATCGTCAAATGGGACCAGGATCTGCCGCCGGTGACGGCGTTCGAACCGCCGTCACTGCTCTGACAGGGGGTTAATGGCCTTTGCTGCGCGCCGCAAAGGCCGCCTTGCCCACGCCCGTCAGTACTGCGTCGTTCTGTGGGGTGTGCACCCGACCGCACAGGACGTTGCGGTAGTGGCGCTGCAATGGGTTGCTGCGTGACAGTCCCGGATTTCCCGAAGCCTCGATGGCCAGCTCTACCGCGCGGATGGCGTTGCCGGTTACCAGGTATTTGATCTGCCCGGCGTGCTGGGCAGGTGTGTGCCCGTGGACAGCCGATTGCAACAGGCTGCGATTGGCGAACAGCAGGGTATCGATCTGCCCGACGGTTTCCTGAAAGCGCGGCAAGGTCGACAGCGACGCGCCGAGGTTGGAGGGCGTGCGCTGTTCCAGCCAGTGCACCAGCCAGTCGCGGGCGGATTGAGCGATGCCGTCGTAGACCGACGACAGCAGCACCGACATCCACAGCAGGCCCGATCCATCCAGTTCGGATTGTGGGGCGCTCCACGGGCTGACGCTGACGGCGTGATCAAGTGGCACCAGCACGTTGTCGAATCTGACTTCGTGGCTGCTGGTGGCGCGCATGCCCAGATGATCCCAGTCCTCAATGATGGTGATGCCCGGCGTGTCCTTGTGGACGAGCCAGCTGCCCACCAGCGGGTCATCGTCATCGCTGCGCGCCCACACGGCAAACCAGGTCAGACCGTGGCTGCCGGTGGAGTAGATCTTGCTGCCGCTGATGCGCCAGCCTTGAGCGGTGCGGCGCGCGATGGTGCCTGGCAGGCCACCCCGCGCGGGCGTTCCCAGATCGGGCTCGACGCGCAGAGCGTTGATCAACGCGCCCTCGCGCACGGCTTGTTCGGCCACTTGCACGCGCAGATGGCTTGGCCAGTTGCGGTTCTCCTGCAGCCTTGAATGCTGCAGGTATTGCATGACCAGAATCAGCGCCGTCGACGGCTCTCCCCTGGCCACCGCACTGATCACCTGTTGAGCACGGGGCAAGTCGGCACCGCCGCCGCCCAGTTCGGTCGGAACGGTCAGGCCAAGCAGGCCGTGAGCGTGCAGCAACTGGAAGTTGGCATGGGGAAATTGCGCGCTGATGTCGTATTGCTCGGCGGTTTCGGCCAGTGCTGCGGTCAGTTCCGCCAGCCGTTTGCTGAAGTCCTCGTCGGACTCGGGTGCGTTATGCAACTGGCGCGGGATAGGGCGCAGGGGCGAGAGTGTCATGCGGTGTCCTTGTCGCAGCGTTTATGGGGCGGTGGCCTGCGCGATCTGCGCGCGCGATGCGTTGAAGCTTTTGTCGAAGCCTGTCGAAACGTCGATCCGTTTGCTCAGGATGCCTTCAGCCAGGTAAGTGTCGGCCGTGTTTTGCAGGCCCTGGACAATCTGATCGTCAATCGGCGTACGTTGCATTTTCGTCGCCTTGGCTACCGCCAGATGCACCGCCAGGGGCAGGCCGGTGACTTTCGCCTGGGCCGCCGCGTACTCCTCGGGATGGGCGTTGGACCAATTGAAGGCGCGTTCCACACGCGCAACGAAATCGTCCAGTTGCGCGCGCTTGCCTTCGATGGCCTTGCTGGTTGCGGCAAGGTAGAGGTGGTTGCTCAGCAGCTCGCTGCCGCTGACCAGCACCCGCGCGTCGCTTTGCGTGATGGAGATCGTGGTGTACGGGTCCCAGGTCGCCCAGGCGTCCGCATCGCCACTGTCCAGCAGCAGACGCGATTCACTGGGTAGCAGATTGATGAAAGTGACGTCACTGGTTTTCAGCCCGGCCTCATGCAGGGCGCGGATCGCCAGATAATGGCCGATGGAACCGCGTCCGGTAACGATACGCTTGCCCTTGAGGTCGGCAACGGTCTTGATCGGCGAGTCCTTGGGCACCAGCACAGCGGTGGTGAAGCGGCCCTGAGCATGGGTGATGCTGACCACTTTCAAGGGTGCACCCGCGCCCAGAGCGAATACATAAGGCGCATCACCCAGCGCACCGATATCCACCGCGCCCGCATTCAGTGCCTCTCCCAGCGGGGCTGCCGAGGGGAATTCGGAAAACTGGATCTCGTAAGGCACGTCTTTGAGCTCTCCGGAGACCTGCAGCAGGATTTTCAGCAGCGACTTTTGATTGGCGACCAGCAGCGGCGCCTGCTCGGCAGCCAGCACCTGCTGACCTGCCAGCAGGCTGAGCAGTGCGCCCAGCAGCAGGCTTTTAAAGGGGCGGGCGGATTTGAAAAAAGGCAGCATCGAGGTGTTTCTCCATTGAGTTGATTGGTCGTCCAGACACCCATCGTTCCTCACGCAGAGCATTGGCACGATGGTCGTTTGTCCGCTCAAATCACATAAAACCCGTGTGTGCCGTCACGCCCCAGCTGCTCCACCAGGCCGAATTCCCAGTCCAGATACGCCTGCATGGCTTCGCGCGGTGCGTCGGTGCCTTCGTACGGGCGGCGGTAGCGATCGATGCGTGGCGAGGCCAGTCGGCTTTCGCCGTGTTCCAGCGGCAGACCGGCCTTGATCCAGCTGGCGGTGCCGCCTTCGAGCAGAAACACCGGCTTGTCGGTCAACGCTTCGAGGTCGGCTACGGCAAAGCGCGCCAGACGGCTGCTGCCGCAGGTCAGAACATAACGGTCAGCGGGTGGCAGCTTGCCCAGCGCCTGTTTGAGGTCGGCGCGCAAGGTCCACCAGGCACCGGGAATGTGCTGTTTGACATAGTTGGCGCTGGCGGTGAAATCCAGCACCGCCACGTTGACCTGTGTCTGCCAGTGGGCGAGGGTCTCGACGCTGATCGCCTCCACCTGCGGTGGCGTCGGGAAGGGCGCGTCCCAGTCGCCCTGTTCGCTGAAGTCTGCTGCATCCAGGTCATCGAGCACCGACACGTCCCAACCCAATTGCGCCAGCCAGGACGCCGACATGTTGGCGCGTACGCCGTCGTCGTCCAGCAGAGCGATTCGCGCACCGCGTACGCTGGCGAAATGATCGGTTTCCTGCACCAGTTGCCCGCCCGGTGTAGAGCGCGCGCCTGGCAGATGGCCTTTGGCAAACTCTTCCGGGGTGCGGACATCGAACAGGTAAGTGGTGCGTGAAGCCTCGGCTTGCCAGCGTTGCAGATCAGCACGGCTGGCACGTTTGACCTTGGCGCGATCGGCCACCTTGCGGGCATCGGCACTGGCGGTTTCGCGGGTCTCTTCACTGACTGCCGCAAAGCGCCGGTTCTGGCCATGGTCCAGCGTCTGGCCGGCCAACAGCCAGCCAATCGTTCCATTGCGCAGCGCGTTGATCGGATTGGGCAGGCCCGCGTTGACCAGCGACTGGGTGCCGATGATGCTGCGCGTACGACCGGCACAATTGACGATGATTCGAGTAGAGGGATCTGGTGCCAGCTCACGTGCCCGCAGCACCAGTTCGGCGCCCGGTACGCTGATGCCGCCGGGAATGCTCATGGTCTGGTATTCGTCATAGCGCCGGGCATCGAGCACCACCACGTCGGCATTGCTGTCGAGCAGGCGCTTGACCTCTTCTGCGGCCAGCGACGGGGTGGCGCGGTGATGCTCCACCAGCTCGCCAAACGCCTTGCTCGGCACATTCACGTCGATGAACAGTTCGCCGCCAGCCGTGCGCCAGCCCTGCAGGCCGCCGTCGAGCAGCTTCACGTTGCTGTAGCCCAGTGTCTGCAGGCGTTGCAGGGCGACCTGCGCCAAGCCTTCGCCATCGTCGTACAGGGTCACGGCAGTGTCGCGTCGCGGAATGCGGGAGAAAACCTCCAGCTCCAGCTTCGACAGCGGGATGTTCACGGCAAACAGTGGATGAGCCTGGGCAAAGGGGGCCTCTTCGCGGACATCTACCAAGGCCAGCTCCTGGCGGTCCAGCAAGGCCTGGCGAATATCGGCGAATGATCGGGTGGCAGATGTGGTCATGGGGTCGAGCTCCCTGTTGGCTGATCCTGATGGGCAGTGGCTGCGGCGTTCGAATAGCCGGAAATGAACAGTTTTTCGGTGCCGTCGAGGTCATAGACCGCACGCTTCACGGTGCCGATATCGGCGCCGTAAACGTGGATGCTGATCGACACCTGATCGCTGAAGGCGTTGCTGACTTGATGAACATCGTTGCTGTGCGGTGACAGCGCCTCGACCTGGCCGGGTTGCAGGCGAATCGCCGCGCCGCTGGTTTCCAGGCGTCCTTGCGCGTTGCGAAGGTAACCCTGGGAATCTTCCGCGCCGCGCAACATGCCGATCAGCCCCCACACGCGATGGTCGTGAATCGGCGTGCGTTGCCCTGGCCCCCAGACGAAACTGACTACCGAAAAGCGCTGCTGTGGATCGACATGCAGCAAAAATTGCTGGTAGCGATTGGCATCGGGTACGGCGAACTCTTCTGCCAGCCAGTCATCGTGGCTGACCAGTTGCGCCAGCAGCTTGCCGCCGCGGCGCAACAGATCGCCTTCGTGCGGTTCGCTGCCAAGCAGTTCGGTGAGTGCATCGATAAAGGCCCCGAGTCGTTCCGGGTGTCGGTTCTGAGTCATGTCCATTTCCAGATCAAGGTCGGGCAATGGTTTGATATAAGCATAATATGGATATTTAATATGCTATTTTTTAATGATTAGGTTATAACGAAAACGTCTTTTACTTCTTTGTGGTAATCCGCGAAATCTACGCTCGGGCTATCCATGAGCGCCTGCTGGTACTATGCTTTTTGCCTATGTTTAATCTCTTCTTTATGTGCGGTCCGAATGAAAATTGATGATATCGATGCGTTCGTTGCAGTCATCCGCTGCCAGTCGATCAGCCACGCCGCTGAATCGCTGGACCTGACCCAGCCCGCCATCACGCGCCGGGTGCAGAATTTCGAGCAAGCCCTCGGGGTCGAGCTGTTCGACCGCAATACCAAGCCGCTCAAGCCGACCCCGATGGGTCTTCAGGTGTACCAGAAGTGCCTGGCGATCCTGCGCGAGATGGATTCGTTGCGCGAGCTGGTGGCCAGTGACACGCCGCCCAGCGGTCTGCTGCGTCTGGGCGTGCCACAAACCATCGGTGACGTGGTGCT
This sequence comes from Pseudomonas sp. NFACC10-1, assembly GCF_900119195.1. Taxonomy (NCBI): domain Bacteria; kingdom Pseudomonadati; phylum Pseudomonadota; class Gammaproteobacteria; order Pseudomonadales; family Pseudomonadaceae; genus Pseudomonas; species Pseudomonas sp. NFACC10-1. The sequence continues at coordinate 944,985 of NZ_FPJB01000001.1, forward strand.
GCTCGATGCGCTCAGGCAGTTGCGTGGGGAATTTCCCGACCTGCGTGCTCAGGTCAGCACCGGTTGGGGCAGCCACCTGATCGGCAAGATCGAAAACGGCGAGCTGGATGCGGCGGCTGCACTGTTTCCGGCAGGCAAGATATTTCCGGACAACATCATTGGTCAGTCGATTGGCAAGATGGAGCTGGTGGTGGTCTGCGCCAAGGGCCTGGTGCCGAAAAAGCCCGGCAAGCTGGCAGACTGTTATGAGCAGGGCTGGGTGCTGAATCCGGACGGTTGCGGCTTTCGTGCAGGTTTGCAGCGCACGCTGACCGATCAGGGCCTGAGCATGAAGGTCAATCTGGAAACCTTCGGCACCGAGCTGCAACTGGGGCTGGTGGCCGATGGCATGGGGCTTGGCCTGGTGCCCAGGCCGTTGCTGGAACGAAGCGCGCACCGCGAGCAGTTGGTGGCGTTGCCGCTCAAGGACTTCAAGCCGGTGATGGACTTGTGGCTGTTCTACCCGCGCTTCCTGGGTAACCTGCAAGCGCCGGTCGAAGCCTTTGGCGCACTGGTGGCCCGGTCGCTCAAGCCGGTCTCGGCCGCCGCCTGAACACCGCATCGCGGGCAGGCGGTCTGGCGCTGGGCGTCAGACCGGCCCGCAGGATATAGGTTGAATCAGGCGACCTGTTCACGAGCCTGCTGTTCACGCTGCGCCACCAATGCGCGAGTCAGCGGGATCAGCTTCTTGCCGTAGTCGATGGCATCTTCCAATGGATCGAAGCCGCGAATCAGGAAAGTGGTAATCCCCAGGTCGTAGTAATCCAGCAGCGCTTCAGCGACCTGTTCCGGGGTACCGACCAGCGAGGTCGAGTTGCCCTGGGCGCCGAGCAGGCCGGCGATGCCTGTCCACAGGCGCTTGTCCAGGCGCGATCCTTGTGCTGCGGCGGCCAGCAGGCGGCGTGATCCTTCATTCGGCGGTTCGCGACGTACGAAGCCATTGCGGTCTGCCAAGGCCTTGGCCTTTTCCAGAATGCTGTCGGCGCGTGCCCAGGCCTGTTCCTCGGTCTCGGCCAGAATCGGACGCAATGACAGGCTGAAACGAATGGTCCGCCCATGTCTGGCGGCTTCGGCGCGAACCTGTTTCACCACGTCACGGACCTGTTCGTATGTCTCGCCCCACAACGCATAGACATCGGCGTGTTTACCGGCCACAGCAATTGCCGCTGCCGAGGAACCGCCGAAGTACAGAGGGATATGTGGCTGCTGTGGGGATTTGACCAGTGAGTGCGCACCCTCGAACTGATAGTAGGTGCCGTTATGATCGAACGGCTTGTCGCTGGTCCATTCCTGACGCACCACGCTGAGGTACTCGTCGCTGCGTGCGTAGCGTTCGTCCTTGCCGATGTGGCTGCCGTCGGCACGCAGTTCCTTGTCGTCACCGCCGGTGATGATATGCACGGCAGTGCGGCCGCCATTGAAAACGTCCAGCGTCGCGAACTGCCGTGCCGCCACTGTAGGGGCGATGAAGCCCGGGCGATGGGCGACCAGGAACTTCAGTCTGGTGGTGACGCTGGCGGCATGCGCTGCGACCAGCGTGCTGTCCGGGCTGTTGGAGTGGTAGGCGATCAGTGCGCGATCAAAACCGGCATCTTCATGAGCCTTGGCCACGGTCTTCACGTAGTCGGGCTGGATGGTCGCGCCGCTGCGCGGGTGGATTTCAGAACCGGGTTGCGTGGCGATATAGCCAATGAATTCGATGCTCATGAAAACTCCTGCCAATGGTTGAGGTCCGTTCGACCTTGTCGAGAGGCACCATAAAGGCAAGGAGCAGACGCTGTGAAATTCGATTTCGGTCTAAGTTAATTATAAAAAATATGCATTATCGTATCGGTTGGTGATCAAATATTTTAACTATTAGCTTAGTTCTAAATCGAATTTCACGCGGCGTTCTTATGCTCATAATATGGCCTTCATAATGCATCGGGTGCGCCTTGCCCGATTTGTCCAGGAAGGATGTACCCATGTCTGACACAACACTCATCCCCGCGGAACCCGGTTTTCTGGTGGTCAATAAACCCGCACAGGGCCGCGCCTCGCAACCGGGTCGCCCGCGCTGGCAAGTGCCGGGCTCTGTCTTGCGCCTACTCAGCCCGCTGGCGCTGTTGCTGCTCTGGGAACTGGCCTCACACACCGGGCTGCTGCCAGTCCGCGTGATTGCCGCGCCGTCGCAGATCGGCGGTACGCTCTGGTCGATGATCGTCTCGGGCGAACTGGCTCACCACTTGTGGGTTTCATTGCAACGGGCGCTGTTGGGCTTGAGCATCGGCGTCAGTATTGGCGTGGTGGCTGCGCTTGTGACCGGGCTTTCCCGACGCGGCGAAATCGTTCTCGACTCGCCCATGCAGATGATGCGCACCATTCCCTCGCTGGCACTGGTGCCACTGTTCATCCTCTGGTTCGGCATTGGCGAGTTCACCAAAGTGGCGCTGATCGTCATGGGCACCACCTTTCCGGTGTACCTGAACCTGTTCTCCGGCATCCGCAATATCGACCCGAAACTGATCGAGGCTGCCAACACGCTCGGGCTGAGCCGCCGCGAGCTGATCTGGCACGTCATCCTGCCCGGCTCGTTGCCTGCGTTTTTTGTCGGGCTGCGTTATTCACTGGGGATTTCGTGGCTGGCCCTGGTCTTTGTCGAGCAAATCAACACCACCGCTGGCATCGGTTATCTGGCCAGCGATGCGCGGGACTTCATGCGCACTGATGTAATCGTTATCTGCCTGTTGATCTACAGCGTCCTTGGCCTGGTGATCGACGGCATCATTCGTACGCTGGAGCGCTATGCGCTGGCCTGGCGGCCGACCTTCGTGAGGCATTGAAAACATGGCGACTCTCGATTTGCGCAACACTTCAACTGTCGCGCCCGAAGCAGGGCAGGCACCTGTGCAACTGCGCAACGTGGTGCGTCAGTTTGGCCGGCAACGGGTCATCGACGGGCTGAATCTGGACATTGCTCCAGGGGAATTTGTCGCCTTGCTCGGCGCCAGTGGCTCTGGCAAGACCACCTTGCTGCGCACCCTGGCCGGGCTGGACGAGATCGACAGTGGCGAACTGCGTGTGCCGGTGGCGCGGGCGGCGGTGTTTCAGGAGCCGCGCCTGATGCCGTGGAAAAGCGCATGGAAAAACGTGGTTCTCGGCCTGCGCATCAACGATGCCAAGGCTCGGGCCGAAGCGGCCTTGACCGAAGTTGGCCTGGCGCATCGGCTGAATGCCTTTCCGGCCACCTTGTCCGGTGGCGAAGCGCAGCGTGTGGCGCTGGCGCGGGGGCTGGTCCGTGAGCCAAAACTGTTGCTGCTCGACGAGCCTTTCGCTGCACTCGATGCCCTGACGCGCATTCGCATGCATCAGCTGATCATCGACCTGTGGCGCAAGCACACCCCGGCGGTGCTGTTGGTGACGCACGATGTCGATGAGGCGATCCTGCTCGCGGACCGGGTCATCGTGCTGGCCGATGGCAGGATTGCCGATGACATTCGCGTCGACCTGCCGCGCCAGCGTGACAGCGGGCAGGCCGGGTTCCAGCTGATTCGCAGCCGCTTGCTGGGCTTGCTGGGCGTCAAGGTGCGCGCGGCTGCCGATACTGCTCCGCAAGCGCCGGAACAGGATGTGACCCTCAGTGCGCTGCGTCGCTTCGCCAGCGCTCGTTGATTCGGCGCACGCTGCGTATCATGGCCGTCTGAATTTCCGAAGGGGACGCCCATGTCTGCCGAAAAACCTGAAGTCATCATCACTTATTGCATTCAATGCCAGTGGCTATTGCGCGCTGCCTGGCTGGCCCAGGAACTGCTGAGCACGTTCAGCGACGATCTGGGTAAAGTCTCGCTGCAGCCAGGCACCGGCGGCGTGTTCCACATTACCTGCGACGGCGTACAACTCTGGGAACGCAAGGCCGATGGCGGCTTTCCCGAAGCCAAAGTGCTCAAGCAGCGGCTGCGTGACCAGATCGACCCGGCCCGCGATCTGGGCCACAACGACCGCCATACTCCGGAAAGTCCTCAGTAATACAGGCGACTGTCACGACATCGCCATGCACGTGTCACATTCGGTTAACCGGCATGCTCCACTCTTCTGGAAACCCTGCCGGAGGTCGTCACATGACCAGTGCTCAGCTCGCCACACCCAGCCGCAAACAACGCGTGCGCACCTTGTGGATTTCCGACGTTCACCTGGGCACGCGCGATTGCCAGGCCGAGCACCTCTCCGCGTTTCTCAAGCGCTATCAGGCTGACAAGGTGTATCTGGTCGGCGACATCATCGATGGCTGGAAACTGCGCGGCGGCATGTACTGGCCACAAGCACACACCAACGTGATTCGCCGCTTGCTGACCATGAGCAAGCGCGGCACTGAAGTCATTTACGTCACCGGCAATCACGATGAATTCCTGCGCCGTTACTCCAAACTGGTGCTGGGCAACATTCAGCTGGTCGACGAAGTCGAACACGTGACGGCCGATGGACGTCGCTTTCTGGTCATTCACGGCGACCAGTTCGACGTGATCACCCGCTACCATCGCTGGCTGGCCTTTCTGGGCGACTCGGCCTATGAATTCACCCTGACCCTCAACCGCTGGCTCAACCACTGGCGCGCCAAGTACGGCTATGGCTACTGGTCGCTGTCGGCGTACCTCAAGCACAAGGTCAAAAGTGCGGTGAATTTCATCAGCGATTTCGAGGAAGCCATCGCCCATGAATGCGTGAAGCGCGGGCTGGACGGGGTGGTCTGTGGGCACATCCACCATGCGGAAATCCGTCAGGTGGGCGGCGTGGAATACCTCAACTGCGGCGACTGGGTCGAATCCTGTACCGCCCTGATCGAACACCTGGACGGCAACATCGAGCTATTCCGCCTGGCGGATGCGCATTTGAAGGCGCAACAGGTTGCGGTCGAGGAACCCGCCAGCGAAACGCTTGCCTGAAGCAAGCGGCTTAGAACGGCACCTTGCCCAGGAGCATGTCGCGGTACATCACGAAGTCGCCGAGCAGGCTGTAAAACGGATGCTTGAATGTGGCCGGACGATTCTTCTCGAAAAAGAAATGCCCGGCCCAGGCAAAGCCGTAACCCGCGACCGGCAACAGCCACAACAACCCCCACCGGCCGCTGCCCACACCAAACGCCAGCAGGAAAATCACCAGCGATGTACCGACAAAATGCAGACGCCGACTGGTAGCGCTGCTGTGCTCGGCAAGATAGAAAGGATAGAACTCGGCAAAGCTCGAAAAACGCCTGATGGTATCCACGGTGCCTGTCCTCGTGTGGGTTCTTATTGTTATACACAAATTTAGCCGGCTGTCGTGCCGATGTGGAGTATTCGAGTCCTGCTCATGTTTACGACTATCGTGCCAACGCTCCGCGTGGGAACGATAAATCAAATGCCGTCTTCGCGAATAAGCGAAGCGTCGCTCGGTCCGCTCCGACGCCCAGCCAGACCTCAATGCCGCCAGAATGCCGGTACACAGAGCACCAGCACAGTAATGATTTCCAGACGGCCAAGCAGCATGCCGCCGGACAGAATCCATTTGGCCGCATCCGGCAGGGTAGAGAAATTGCCCGCTGGCCCGATGACCTCACCCAGCCCTGGCCCTACACCCGATACCGTACTGGCAGCGCCGGTCAGCGCCGTCATCCAGTCCAGCCCGAGCAGCGACAGCATCAGCGCGATCAGACAGATAGTGATCGTAAAGAAAAACGAAAAGGTCAGGATCGAGCGCACGATCTCATCGTCCAGTCGATGGCCATTGTATTTCTGCTTCATCACCGCGCGCGGATGGATCAGTTGATTGAGGTTGGTCTTGAGCAGAATGTAGGCCACCTGAAAACGGAAGATCTTCACGCCGCCCGCTGTCGAGCCGGAACAGCCGCCGATAAAGCCCAGATAAAAGAACAGCATCAGCGAGAAATTGCCCCACAGGCTGTAGTCACCCAGTGCAAAACCCGTCGTCGTCACCACCGAGGTCACGTTCAGCGCGACATGGCGCAGCGCCTCGGTCCACGGCAGGTCCGTGGTGTTGGCGTACCAGACCGTCATGACCAGCCAGGTGATCAACAGCAGCCCGATCAGCCCCTGAACCTGCTCATCCTTGATCAACGCCTTGCGATTGCCGCGCAGGGTGGCGACATACAGGGTAAAGGGCAGACTGCCGAGGATCATCACCACGATCGCCACCCAGTGCACCGCCGGTTGCGGCCATTTGGCCAGCGATTGGTCGGACGTGGAGAAGCCGCCGGTGGAAATCGCCGACATCGCATGGTTGATCGCGTCGAACAGACTCATGCCCGCCGCCCAGAAGGCCAGGCTGCCCAGCGCGGTAAAGCCGACGTAGGCGAGCACGATGAACTTGGCCACCATGTGCGAGCGGGGCATGACCTTTTCCGAGCGATCCGAGGACTCGGTCTGGAACAGACGCATGCCGCCGATGCGCAGCAAGGGCAGAATCGCCACGGCCATACCGATGAAGCCGATGCCGCCCAGCCAGTGCAGCATCGAACGCCAGATCAGAATGCCCGGTGACATGCTGTCCAGGTTGCTGAGTACTGTCGAACCGGTGGCAGTAATGCCCGACATGCTTTCAAAAAACGAGTCGGTGTAACTGATGTGCTGGGTCAGCAGAAAGGGCAGGGCGGCGAAAATGCACACCACGATCCAGCTGGAGACGGTCAGCATGTACATGTCCCGCGGGCGCAACTGAACGTTGTCGGGGCGTCCGGGCACCACCAGCGCCAGGCCGGCGATAAAGGTAATGGCGCTGGCCCACAGGAATTCGCGCAGGTCCTCGAAACGGTCGTAGATGACCAGCGTGGCCATGGGCACGATCATGGCGACAGCCAGGGTGATCAGGAAGATGCCGATAATGAAACCGATGATACGCAAGGTCGGCAACGACATGACAGGCTCTGGCTGGTGTGAGGAAAGGCGCCATTCTACCTGCGCTTGAGGGCATGTAAACCGGCGCCGCCGAGGACCGGCTGCGAGCGCAGAGGTAACGAATTGTCCGTCGCACTCGTTATTGACGCTAAACAGGCTCTAGAATGCTCGATCACTTTTCAAGGAGACAGTCCATGCAGGCGCTCGACGTTTTGCTCAATCGTGTATCGGTTCCACGACTGGTCGACCCGGCCCCGGACGCTGCGCAGCGGGAAATCCTGTTCGGTGCTGCATTGCGCGCGCCGGACCATGGACAGCTCAAGCCGTATCGTTTTCTGACGGTCGAAGGCGCGGCCCGTGACCGCATGGGCGAGATGCTGGCGCAGGCGCTGCAGGAGAGTGGCGCTGAAGTTACCCCGCAGGCGCTGGAAAAGGCCCGTCTTGGCCCATTGCGTGCACCCTTGGTGGTGGTCGTGATCGCGCGCTTGCAGGACCACTTCAAAGTCCCGCACTCGGAACAGCGGATCACCGCCGGATGCGCCGCACATGGCGTGTTGCTGGCAGCGTATGCACTGGGTATCGGTGCGGTCTGGAGGACTGGCGAGCTGTCCTATGCGCCTCAGGTGGCCAAGGGCTTCGGCCTTGAAGCCGGCGAAGAAGTGCTCGGCTTTCTGTACCTGGGCACCCCGCTGAACCCGCCGCGCGAAGCGCCAAAAGTCGATGTGGGCGGGTTTGTCAGCGAGTGGCAGGGCTGATCAGACAGACGATAAACTGAGCGGCTCTCTGGGCAGATCCAGCGTGGCGATAAACCCGCCTTCCGGGTGATTGCCCAGCATCAGGGTGCCGCCATGTCGCTCCGCTGCGCGTTTGGCGATCGCCAGCCCCAGGCCGTGACCGGGCGTGGTCTGGCCGGGGGCGCGGTAAAACGGCTCGCCCAGTTGTGCCAGATGTTCGTCGGCAACCCCCGGACCATGATCGCGGACGCTCAGACGGACGTGATCGCCGACCTGAGTTGCCTGCAGATCGATGCGCTGACCGGAGGGGTTGAAGCGCAGCGCGTTGCGCAGCAGGTTGTCCAGCGCACGTTCGATCATGTCCGGCCAGCCTTTGAACTGCAGGCTGTCCTGCACCTCGACGCGAATGTTCTGGTCGATACCATCCAGTTGGGTGTCGTTCTTCAGGCGCTGCAGCAGCGCTTCGAGGTCGACAGGCTCAGGGCCGCGAAGCTCGGCGTCGAGGCGCGCCAGGGCCAGGATCTCGCTGATCAGCGCCTCCAGCCGGTCACACTCACGGCCCAACCGTGGCCAGAGCTTTTCACGCTCGGCAGGCTCGGCACGTTCAGCCAGCGCCAGGGCGATGCGCAATCGGGCCAGCGGTGAGCGCAATTCATGAGACACATCGCGCAGCAACTGGCGCTGACTGCCGATCAGGCTTTGCAGGCGCGCGCCCATGCGGTTGAAGTCCTTGGCCAGCACGCCGAACTCGTCACGCCGGTTGGCCAGCTGTCCGAGGCTGTGCTGTTGATAGCTGGTTTGCCCCAGGTCGTGCACTGCACCGCGCAGGCGACTCAGCGGTCGTGTAATCGACAGCGTCACGAACAGGCTGAACAGGGTCAGCACCACCAGCGCAATGCCCAGCGCGCTCAGCGGCCACATCAGACTCTGACGGTGCCATTCGTCGAGCTCCGGGTGCGGAACGCGGTAGATGAACAGGTAGGTTTCGCCGGTCTTCGGGCTGCTGTACTCGGTGGCCAGACGGCGCCAGGGCAGTTTGCGCCCCTGATCGTCGTCTTCCCGCTGCCGCGCTTCCAGAGCTGCGGCGCGCGGCGGGAAGGTGCCACGCACCATCGGCTCGCCGCTGTCGCTGAGCACTTGTGTGTCGATACGATTGCGACGTTTGATGTCCTGAAGAAATTCCTGAGCGTTATCCGCGCCCTTGTCCTCGAAGCGTTGCGTCCACTGTTCGGGTAACGAGTTGAGCACCGGGTGACGACTGAGGATCCACGCATCCTGATTGAGCATGTGCCCCATGAGCACCGACAGGCCGCCTACCAGAGCGATGGCCAGCCAGAAGCTGGCCAGGATTCGCCAGAACAATGAACGCACGGGATTTCCTCGGTCTCAGTAAAAAAGCCCGGCATGCGCGTGCATGCCGGGTTGTGTTCAGCTCATCGGGCCGCGAGGCCTGATGGTTACAGCGTTTTTGCTGCTTTTGCCGCTTTCCAGGCCTTGAACTCGGCCCATTCGGCGCGACGCTCATCTTCTTTCTTCTTGATCTCGTCAAACAGCTTCTGCTGGTCAGGCCTCAGCAGTGCACGAACTTCGCTGTCGGTCTTGGAGCGTTTGGCTTCGATTTCGTCGTGCATTGCTTTCTGGTCGGCAGCAGGCATTTTTTCCAGGTAGCTTTGAGTGATTTCGCGACGCTCGTGCCGTTGCTCGCGCATCAAGCGTTCGATCTGCTGACGCTGTTCACGTGTCAGGTCCAGCTCGGCCATCGGTCCCATCGGGCCAGGGCCGCGATCCATACGTGGGCCAGGGCCAGGGCCGCGGTCATCGCGATCCATGTGCATGGCAGGTGCGTCAGCATCCGGGCCACCGGCAGGTGGCGCTGGTGGTGCGGCCATGGCAATGGTCGGCAGGGCAGTGGCAAACATCAAAGCGATCAGGGTCTTGCGCATTGTGTATCTCCTTGTCTCTAGTGCGGCTCGATGCCGATGAGCCCAGTTTAGGGAGATCAAGGTCAAGCGCAGTCAGCGCTTGGTAAAGCTTGTGTAAGGAGACCGTTGCAAGTTGTCAGCTTAAGGCTACACGCCAGAAGCGCCGGGCTTTCAGCTTGCTGCGTCAGGCTTGCCACGTGAAGCGACTCAAAGCGCGTAGTAATAGCCGCGGCTGCGCAGCGCGACGATGCGTGGGCGGCCATCGGCGTGCGGGCCGATTTTCTTGCGCAGGTTGCTGACGTGCATGTCCAGACTGCGGTCGTACAGGGTCAGTTTGCGGCCCAGGGCCAGTTGCGCCAGTTCCTGCTTGTCCAGCGGTTCGCCGGGCTGGCGCATCAGCGCTTCCAGCAGGCGGCTTTCGGACACTGTGAGGGTCAGCTCCTTTTCGTCGACACTGACCACACCGCGCATCGGGCTGAAGGTCAGGTCGCCCAGTTCGAGCTGGCTGGATGATGCGACCGGATGACTGCGGCGCAGCACGGCGCGCAGGCGGGCAGTGAGTTCGCGAGGGTCGCAGGGCTTTGCCAGGTAATCGTCAGCGCCCAGTTCAAGACCCAGAATGCGGTCCAGCGGCTCGCCGCGTGCCGAGAGCATGACCACCGGCAGGTCGGGGTGGTCGGCACGTAATTGCTTGAGCAACTCCAGACCGCTGCCGTCAGGCAGCATCACGTCCAGCACCACGGCAGCGGGTGCGGCGTCGGCCAATGCCTGACGCGCGCTGGTTCCGTCGTGACAGGCGCGCACCTGAAAGCCTTCCTGGCTCAGCCAACTGCTCAGCAGTTCGCACAGTTCCTGATCATCATCAATTAGTAACAGCTCGCTCATGACTCACTCAATTTAGCCACTGCCGACGTTGCCTACGCCAACCGCTGACCAATATACCGCACAGAAGGGCGAACATCGCAACGCCACCGCCTGCGATGAACCATTGTTGCTGCTCGGTCAGCAGGCGCGGGGGCGCTGCGGACAGTGCTTCTTTGAGCTGCAACTTGAGCTTTTGGTTCTCCTGACGCAAACGTGTCAGCAAGGCGTTGTTGCGTTCCGGATCGGCGTTCTGTAACTGCCGGGTCAATTCTTCGCGCTGCCGCTCGCTGTCCTTGAGACGCACCTGGAGGTCGGCCATCTGGCTGGCGGTGCCGGGCTGATGCAAAGGCTGTACTGCGCCACCTTCACCGACCGTCTCGGCGTTTACCTGCACACTCGCCGCCATCAATATCGCCAACAGACACCACGTCGCTGAACGCATCTGAACTCCCTTTTACCGAGCCGTGTAAATTCGCACATTGAGCAGGTTATCGGCAGGCAGGCGGGAATGATGAATGAAGGGCGGGAGGACGGCCCTGCTTCGCTGGAAGCAGGGCGTGCAGGTGTTGTCGGAGGGCGGGGATTAGGGCAGGACTTGCTTGAACGGCTTGACCACGACGTTGGCATAGACGCCAGCGGCAACAAATGGATCGGCTTCGGCCCACGTCTTGGCGGCGCTTTGCGATTCGAACTCGGCAACGATCAGGCTGCCGCTGAAACCGGCAGCGCCGGGGTCGTTGCTGTCGACTGCCGGGTGTGGACCGGCCAGCACCAGACGGCCTTCATCCTTGAGCGCGTTGAGGCGATCGAGGTGCGCCGGGCGAACGCTGAGGCGTTTTTCCAGCGAGTTTTCGACGTCGGTGGCGATGATTGCGTAGAGCATGTCAGTCCTCGGATTTGGTCGTATTGGGAGCGGTATCGTGCAGGTGGCGTGACAGGTAGATTCCCTGGCCGACCAGGAAGATCAGGGTCATGCCCAGGCTGCCGAATACTTTGAAGTCGACCCAGAATTCCTGATAAGTGAAGGCCACATACAGGTTGGCTGCGCCACAGAACAGGAAGAATATGATCCAGGCGATGTTGAGCCGGGTCCAGATCGCTGCCGGCAGGGTCAGTGCATGACCCATGATGCGCTGGATAAGCGGACGGTCGCCAATGAAATGACTGCCGGCGAAGGCGACGGCAAACAGCCAGTTGACCACCGGGGCTTTCCATTTCAGGAAGGTTTCGCTGTGGAAGGCCAGGGTCAGGCTGCCGAACACCAGGCACGCCACCAGCGTGAGCCACTGGCTTTTTTCCAGCTTGCGTTGTTTGACGTAGAGAATGCCGTAGACCACCACCGAACTGATGATCAGCATCGCCGTTGCACTGAAAATGCCGCCTACCATATAGGTATTACCGAGGATATCCACGGCACGCGGCTCGGTTTTGTAAACGATGAAGAACAGGAGCAGCGGGATGAAGTCGATGAATTGTTTCACAATGGCAGCCAGAAGCAGGATGTGGCGGCATAATAACAAACATCAATGAACACGAAAGCATCACTATGAATGTAGACCTGCACTGCCACAGCACCGCTTCCGACGGGGCGCTCTCGCCTACGGCACTGGTTGCGCGTGCTCATGAAAACGGCGTGCGCGTCCTTTCGCTGACCGACCACGATACCCTCGAAGGGCTTGAAGAGGCCCGTGCGGCGGCGCATTCATTGGGTATGCAACTGGTCAACGGGGTGGAGCTGTCCTGCACCTGGGGCGGCGCGACCATCCATATTCTGGGTTACGGATTCGATACCCAGGCCCCGGCGCTGACCGAAGCCATCGGCCGTTTGCATGAAGGACGCTGGCTGCGTGCGGAAGAAATCAGCCGTAAATTGGCGATCAAAGGTATGCCTGGCGCGCTGGAAGGCGCTCGCGCGATTCAGCAGGAGCTGGGTGACAGCGGTAATGCGCCTGCGCGTCCGCACTTTGCCGACTTCATGGTGCGCTCGGGTTTCGTCAAGGATCGCGCCGAGGCATTTCGCAAATGGCTGGGGGCGGGCAAACTGGGCGATGTGAAGCAGCACTGGCCGACGCTGGAGGACACGGTCGCCACCTTGCGGGCGTCGGGTGCGTGGGTCAGCCTTGCGCATCCTTCACATTATGACTTTACCCGCAGCAAACGGCGTAAACTGGTCGGCGATTTCGTCCAGGCCGGTGGGCACGCCATAGAAGTGGTCAATGGCATGCAGCCTGCCGATCAGGTCGGAACCCTGGCCATCCTTGCACGCGAGTTCGGTCTGCTGGTCTCTGCCGGCAGCGACTTCCACGGTCCTGGCACCTGGGGCGAGATCGGTACTTATCGTCCCGTGCCTGAAGATCTACCGCCTTTGTGGTGCAGATTCAAACATGAACAGCCTACTGCCGCCGTCTGAACAGGAAGTAATCGTGAGTCAATTTTTCCAGGTCCATCCGGAAAACCCGCAGCCGCGCCTGATCAAACAGGCCGCTGAAATCATCAAGGCCGGCGGGCTGGTGGTGTACCCGACAGATTCGTCCTATGCACTGGGCTGCCAGATCGGTGACAAGAGCGCCATCGAGCGCATCCGCCGCCTGCGCCAGCTGGACGACAAGCACAACTTCACCCTGATGTGCTGCGACCTGTCGCAGCTGGGGCTGTTTGCCAAGGTCGACACCGGCGCGTTCCGTGCACTGAAGGCGCACACGCCCGGGCCGTACACCTTCATTCTCAATGCCACCCGTGAGGTGCCGCGCCTGGTGCTGCACCCCAAGCGCCGCACCATCGGCCTGCGGGTGCCAAGCCATCCCATCGCCCAGGCCCTGCTGGAGCAATTGGGTGAGCCGCTGATGAGCGTCAGCCTGATCATGCCGGGCGACAGCGTGCCGCTCAGCGATCCCTACGAGATGCGCCAGATTCTCGAGCATCAGGTCGACCTGATCATCGACGGCGGGATCGGCGGTATTTCGGCGTCCACGGTCATTAACCTGGCCGAGGGTGAACCTCAGGTCGTTCGGGTCGGCTGTGGTGATCCGACGCCGTTCGGTGAACGCGCCTGATGACAGCCGTCGAGGCAGTTGACAGCCAGGCAGACGCCCAGCAGGAACTGCCGTTCGCGCTGGTCTACGGGCGTGCTGTCACGCAGATGCCGCTCGACCTGTACATCCCGCCCGACGCGCTGGAGGTCTTTCTCGAAGCGTTCGAAGGCCCGCTTGACCTGCTGTTGTACCTGATCCGCAAACAAAACATCGACATCCTCGATATTCCCGTTGCCGAGATCACCAAGCAGTACATGGGTTACGTCGAGCTGATGAAAACCGTGCGCCTGGAGCTGGCTGCCGAGTATCTGGTCATGGCCGCCATGCTGGCCGAGATCAAATCGCGCATGCTGTTGCCGCGCTCGGCGGAAGTCGAAGAGGAAGAAGGCGATCCACGCGCCGAGCTGATTCGCCGCTTGCAGGAATACGAACGCTTCAAGGTCGCCGCCGAGGGTATTGACGGGCTGAGCCGGGTGGGCCGCGATGTCATCGTGCCGAAACTGGACGCTCCCGAAGCCCGCGCACGCAAGTTGCTGCCGGATGTCAGTCTTGAAGAAGTGCTGATGTCGATGGCCGAAGTACTGCACCGTGGCGACATGTTCGAAAGCCACCAGGTCAGCCGCGAGGCACTGTCCACCCGCGAGCGCATGAGCGATGTCCTGGAACGTCTCAAGGGCGGCGGTTTTGTGCCGTTCGCCGAGCTGTTTACCGCCGAAGAGGGGCGTCTGGGTGTGGTCGTGACGTTCATGGCGGTGCTTGAGCTGGTCAAGGAGTCACTTGTCGAACTGGTCCAAAACGAGCCCTTTGCGGCGATCCATGTCCGGGCGCGAGCCGAGTAGAGCAAGAATACACCCATGAACCTCAACGAACCCCGCGAACTGGCCCCGTTGCTTGAAGCATTTCTGCTGGCCTCCGGAAAACCGCAGACGCTGGAGCGCCTGTATGAGTTGTTCGAGGAAGGTGAGCGCCCTGAGCCTCCGGTGTTCAAAAAGGCACTCGAGGTGTTGCGCAAGTCCTGTGAGGGGCGCGCCTTCGAGCTCAAGGAAGTGGCATCGGGTTATCGCCTGCAGATTCGTGACCGCTTCTCGCCGTGGGTCGGGCGGTTGTGGGAAGAGCGGCCGCAGCGTTACTCCCGGGCCATGCTGGAGACCCTCGCGCTGATCGCTTACCGCCAGCCGATCACGCGGGGCGAGATCGAAGATGTCCGTGGTGTCGCGGTCAACAGCCACATCGTCAAGACTCTGCTCGAGCGCGAGTGGATTCGTGTGGTGGGCTACCGGGATGTGCCCGGCAAACCGGCCATGTTCGCGACCACCAAAGGCTTTCTCGACCACTTCAATCTCAAAAGCCTCGACGAGCTGCCGCCGCTGGCCGACCTGCGCGAGATGGAAACCGAGCCGGTGCTGGATTTCGAAGAGGCACCGGTGCCTGCGCACCTGCAAGCCCTGGCCGACGCCAGCCTCGACCCGGACGCAGAGCCGGAAGCCCCGCGTGACGAAACCAGCTTCCGCAGCCTGCTGGTGGAACTGGACTCGATGGAGCAGGGCCTCAAGACCGACTTCGACGACCTGCTGCGCGCGGAGTCAGAGCCTGAAGACGACAAAGGCGACGATGAGGTCTGATTGACTCGCGCTCCCACGCTGAAGCGTTCAGCGTGATACACAAGTCTCGTGGGAGCGAGCTTGCTCGCGAAGGCGATGGTGCAGGCTCGCTATTTTCGGATTCTGTACGGGCCCTTTCGCGAGCAAGCTCGCTCCCACATGACCTGTATGTAGCCATGAGCGCTCTGCGTCCTCTTGATACCTCGTCCTGGAGCGTGCAGAACGATAATCAGGACTGTCGTGCCAACGCCCAGCGCATTTCGGTCGAATTCATACGCCAGCCCAGGGTCACATCTGATACCACTCGCCATGAGATTCGCTGCCCATGAGTTCGACCAAGAACCCCTGCATCAGCCTGTGCAAGTTCGATGATGACATTTGTCTGGGATGCGGCCGCAGCAAGCGCGAAATCAAGGCCTGGAAGAAACTCGACAAGGACGACAAGCGCACGGTGCTCGAGGAGTCTGCCAAGCGGCTGGCCAAGCTCAAGACCGCCAGTCGTAAAAAGAAGAAGTGATTCGGGCATTTGCCGTTGACGCCGGATGCGTAAACCGGCGCAGGGGCGTATGATGGTCGACCCTCGGCGATCAAGTGTCGCCCGGGCTTTCAAGTATTTCGCCTTGCCGCTATCCACAGCGCGCCGGGCACAGGTCTTGCCGGTTCTCGGCCAGCCCTGATTCGACACACCGGGAGGTGCCCAGATGAGTGAAAAAGACAAGCAGGACAGCCAGGAAATCGGACCCGCAGGCGAAAAGCTGCAGAAGGTTCTGGCGCGCATTGGCGTGGGTTCACGCCGTGACGTGGAAGCCTGGATTACCCAAGGCCGTATCAAGGTCAACGGCAAGGACGCGACCCTCGGTCAACGCGTCGACCTGCATGACGCCATCAGTGTCGATGGTCGCGTCATCAAGCGCGAAGAAGCGGCCGAAACAGTCCGTCGCGTCATCATGTACAACAAGCCCGATGGTGAAATCTGCACCCGTGACGACCCGGAAGGCCGTCCGACCGTGTTCGATCGTCTGCCGCGTCCGAAGGAAGGCCGCTGGATCAACATCGGTCGTCTCGACATCAACACCACCGGCCTGCTGATGTTCACCACCGACGGTGAACTCGCCAATCGCCTGATGCACCCGTCGTTTGAAATGGACCGTGAATACGCGGTTCGTGTGCGTGGCGAAGTCGATGACGACATGCTGCTGCGCCTCAAGAATGGCGTGATTCTCGAAGACGGTCCTGCACGCTTCACCGATATCCAGCAGGCACCGGGCGGCGAAGGCTTCAACCACTGGTATCACTGCGTGGTGATGGAAGGCCGTAACCGCGAAGTGCGTCGTCTCTGGGAATCCCAGGGGCTGGTGGTCAGCCGCCTGAAGCGCGTGCGTTACGGACCGGTGTTCCTCAACTCCGACCTGCCGATGGGCCGCTGGCGCGAAATGAGCCAGTACGAAGTCGATATTCTGGCAGCTGAAGTTGGTCTGCAACCTGTGGCCCAGCCGCAGATGAATGCCAAGACCAAAGACAAGATGGAGCGTCTGCAGCGTCAATCGTCGCGCCCTCTGGGCAAAGGCGAGCGTGTTCGTACCTTGCGTCCGGCGGCGGGTGCTCCGGCGACCGGCGGCGAGCGCGCACCGCGTCAGCCGCAGATCACCGGCAGCGAGCGCGATCGTCCGCGCGGTGGCGATTCGACTCAGCGTCCTTCGCCGCGAAAGGATTCGGGCAAGCCCGGTTCACGCGCGCCGCGTCCGGCCGACAACAGCCGTGGTACGCCGGTCGCCGAGCGTCCGAGCGACATGAACAAGCGTCCGGCCAAGCCGGGCCCGAAGCGTGTCGGCATCAAGCTGGTCAACGATGATGCGCCGTCAGGCAAACGTCGTGGCCCACCGGCAGGTTCAGGTCAGCGTCCAGGCTTCGGTCGTCGCAAGCCTGAGTGATCGCTCGGTGTGAATGAATGGCAACGCCAGTCCACAGGGCTGGCGTTGTCGTTTTCGGCGCTCTGAAAAGCGCTGTCACACTGCGGTCACGCATCGACCTTCCGGTTTTGAACCTCAGCCGGAATGCCCGTGTACAATGCTGCGCTTTTTTCTGTGAAACAGTGCTGTTCAACGCTCCGGGCCATCCGCCTCGAACGCTGCAATTCTGTTGCGTCACAAGCGCAGCAGGTTCTATTTCGTCACAGCACAAGATCGATCAGGTGGCTATTGAATGAGTGAAACAACCTCACCCTCGGGCGAACTGAAACGCGGCCTGAAGAATCGACACATCCAGTTGATCGCCTTGGGCGGTGCCATCGGGACGGGCCTGTTTCTCGGCTCGGCGGGCGTGCTGAAATCAGCCGGGCCGTCGATGATTCTCGGTTATGCCATCTGCGGCTTCATCGCCTTCATGATCATGCGCCAGCTGGGCGAGATGATCGTCGAAGAGCCGGTCGCCGGGTCGTTCAGCCACTTCGCACACAACTACTGGGGCGGTTTCGCCGGGTTCCTGTCAGGCTGGAATTGCTGGCTGCTGTACATTTTGGTCGGCATGTCCGAGTTGACCGCCGTCGGCAAATACATCCATTACTGGTTGCCGGACATCCCGGGCTGGGTATCCGCAGCGGCCTTCTTCGTGCTGATCAATGCCATCAACCTGACCAACGTCAAGGTGTTCGGCGAGACCGAGTTCTGGTTCGCGATCATCAAGGTGGTGGCGATCATCGGCATGATCGCGCTGGGCAGTTACATGCTGGTCAGTGGCAGCGGTGGCCAGCAGGCCTCGGTGACTAACCTCTGGGAGCATGGCGGGTTTTTCCCTAACGGCGTCGGCGGCTTGGTGATGGCGCTGGCAATCATCATGTTCTCCTTCGGCGGGCTGGAGATGCTCGGTTTCACCGCTGCCGAAGCCGAACAGCCGAAGACCGTGATCCCCAAGGCAATCAACCAGGTCATCTACCGCATCCTGATTTTCTACATCGGCGCGCTGGTGGTGCTGTTGTCGCTGACGCCCTGGGACAGCCTGCTGGCCAGTCTCAATGCGTCTGGCGATTCCTACAGCGGCAGCCCGTTCGTGCAGGTGTTCTCGATGCTGGGCAGTGACACGGCGGCGCATATTCTTAACTTCGTGGTGCTCACAGCGGCACTGTCTGTGTACAACAGCGGCACCTACTGCAACAGCCGCATGCTGGTGGGCATGGCCGAGCAGGGCGATGCACCCAGGGCGTTGGCCCAGGTCGACAGGCGCGGGGTGCCGGTCAAGGCGATTTTCGCCTCTGCCGCGGTGACACTGGTTGCGGTGCTGCTCAACTATTTCGTGCCGCAGCAGGCGCTGGAACTGTTGATGTCGCTGGTGGTGGCCACGCTGGTGATCAACTGGGCGATGATCAGCTACTCGCACCTGAAATTCCGCCAGCACATGAATCGGACCGCGCAAGTGCCGCTGTTCAAGGCGCTGTGGTATCCCTATGGCAACTATGTGTGCCTGGCGTTTGTGGTGTTTATCCTCGGCATCATGCTGATGATCCCCGGCATCCGCATATCGGTGTACGCGATACCGGTCTGGCTGGCGGTGATGTGGGTCTGTTACCGGGCCAAAAACAGGCGTAGCGTTATCGTGCCTGCCCAGTCCGGCAAGTAGCCTTGCCCGTTGCCGAGAAGAAGATAACCCGATGCTGGTGATTTCCAACAACGTCCATCTGCCCGACGCCGAGATCGAATTGACTGCTATCCGTGCCCAGGGCGCAGGAGGGCAGAACGTCAACAAGGTCTCCAGCGCCGTGCATTTGCGTTTCGACATCAATGCCTCGTCGCTGCCGCCGTTCTACAAGGAACGGCTGTTGGCGTTGAGTGACAGCCGGATTACCAGCGACGGTGTGATCGTGCTCAAGGCCCAGCAGTATCGAACCCAGGAGCAGAACCGTGCCGATGCGTTGCTGCGTTTGAGTGAGCTGATCGTCAACGCGGCCAAGGTCGAAAAGAAGCGTCGCCCGACCCGCCCGACTCTCGGCTCCAAGACCCGACGCCTGGAGTCCAAGAGCAAACGCGGCTCGATCAAGGCCGGACGCGGGAAAGTGGATTTCTGAAGTGTTTTTCAGTCTCGTGCCACACCGGAGCGCTTAGCGCTATACATAAGTCCGCTCTTGATTCTGGCCGCAGGCCGTGCGGACTTGTTCGCGAAAGGGCCCGTGCCGTCGCAGAAAATTTAGCGTTCAAAACAATGTCTTCGCGAACAAGTTCGCTCCCACAAGAGCCCTCCCACCCACGTTAGAACCTAGGAGCGAACCGGCGCCCACGCTCGAACGTAGGAGCGAACTTTGTTCGCGAAAGGGCCCGTACCGTCGCAGAGAATTTAGCGTTCAAAACAACGCCTTCGCGAACAAGTTCGCTCCCACGCCCTGCGGGCAGAAGCCTGAAAATTCCGCTTTCCGGGCTATTCAGGACCTGTATAGCTATGAGCACCGATCATCGCTGGCGCAACGCCTGCGCCTGCTTGTACAGATAAACGCTCAACGCCAGCCCGGTAAGTGACGCCAGTGCCGCGAACAGGAAGATCGAGACGAAGCCGAAGCCGGCAGCAATCGCGCCTGCCAGTGGCCCGGTGATGCCCAGCGACAGGTCGATGAACAGCGAATAAGCGCCTACTGCTGCGCCTCGGCTTGACGCCGGGACCAGATTGACCGCTTCCACACCCAGCGCCGGGAACACCAGCGAGAACCCGAAACCGGTCAGCGCCGCGCCAGCCAGTGCCAGGTTTGGAGTGGGTGCCAGCCACAGCAGCAACAGGCCCAGGCTTTCCACCGACAGACAGACAATCGCCACTCGAAAGCCGCCCAGGCGATTGATCAGGTTGCCGAACAGCAGGCGCGCGGCGATGAAGCTGCCGCCAAACAGCGTCAGGCACAGCGCGGCATTCGGCCAGTGGTTGCTGGCGTAATACAGGGTGATGAACGTCGCGATAGTGCCGAAACCGATACCGCCCAGCGCGAGGCCCATGCCATGCGGAAACACTCGCCCCAGCACATGCATGAACGGCAGTCGCTCACCCTGCACAATCGGCGCGGGCTCTTTGTGCCACGTCAGGTAAAGCCCCAGCGCGCACAGCAGCATGATGCTCACGCCCACTGTCCACAGGCCGAGTTCGTCAACCATCCACACACCTAATGGCGCACCAATGGCCAGCGCGCCGTAGCTGGCGATACCGTTCCAGGAAATGACCTTGGCGGTGTTCTGCGCGCCGACCCGGCCTATGCCCCAGCCAATCGAACCCGAACCGACCAGGCTTTCCGCGGCACCGAGGATCACCCGGCCAATCAGCAGAATCACCAGGCTCGCCATCGGCCAACTGTCCAGCCATACCGGCACCAGCATGAACACACCGCTCAGCCCGCAGCCGGTCAGCCCGATCTGCACGGCCTTCTTGCTGCCCAGATTGTCGATGATGCGACTGGCCCAGGGCCGACTGATCAGCGTGGCCAGGTATTGCACGCTGATGACCAGTCCTGCGATGACTGCACCGAAGCCCAGATCACTGTGGACGTAGCCGGGCAGAACGGCGAGGGGAATGCCGATGTTCAGGTAGCCGATGAAGGTGAACATCACAATGGAAACGACGGTCAGGGTAACGGCCATCGGGGTTTGCGGTGTGTTTTTCGGTGTCTCGGACATGGGGCGGGCTTTCATTCTGTGCGGGCATGGCGTTCGAGCGGGCAGGGAAAAACCCTTAGCAAGCTCTCGAAGTGCTCATCATACCGATGCATCGGGTGATGCAGGTGCAACAGATTGAAATAAACGTGAATGGAAGGTTATTCGTGCCTGGGTGCCACAAGGTGTGTGGTCACGAGGGCGGCCAGGGCGTTTTCCTGAGTACCGAAGCGGGCGAGCAGGGCGCTCTGTTTTTCCGGGCTGAGGCGTGACCAGATCTCGATCATTTTCTCGGCGGTGCCAATCAGGGCGCTGGCTTGCGTTTCAGTGAAGTCGCTCATAAAAATCTGCTGTTTGCCTGTTGCTGGTTTTCCAGGCGTATTGAAAACCGGCAAAACCGTTTTTCGATACGCCTGAAAACAATCGCCTTCAGTCTTTGCGTCCGGCTTTCTGGCTGTCTTGAGCCGAGGGTGCTGCTTTCATTGCGACAGGTTGACCAAGCTCTTGCTGAGCCAGAGTCGACTGTTGTGGTTCCTGTTGGCCTGGTGGGAAGTTAGGGATTTCATGCATCGTCGTCGCTCCTCGCAAGGGGTTGCAGATAGAACCGTGCTTTAAAAAGCCTGCGCAGGATAACCCACCGAAAATGACAATCAGGATATTTTTTTACCCCGATTGCCCTGATCGTGAAACAAAATGGCTTTTTTACTGTCCGGCTTTTTATCTCGCGAGGCGCTGACGAGCTTGATTTCATTGGGCCAGACCGCGTGAGCAGGGGCCGCGGCCCGTTGAACATTTTATTTTCGGCCTTCTGCATCCTTGGCCACTTCGTCAGTGCGCGCGGCCATGATGAAATCGTTGCGGTGCAGGCCCTTGATCGAGTGGCTCCACCAGGTCACGGTCACTTTGCCCCACTCGGTCAACAGGCCCGGGTGATGGCCTTCCGCTTCGGCAATTTCGCCCACTGCGTTGGTGAACGCCAGCGCCCATTTGAAGTTCTTGAACAGAAACACTTTTTCCAGCTGCATCACCGCGTCGCGGACCTCGATGTTCCAGTCCGGGATCTGCTTGAGCAGTTCCGGCAATTCGGCTTCGCTGACCTGCGGCGCGTCGGCACGGCAGGCTTCACAGTGAGCTTGATTCAAGGTGGTCATAAGCAGAGGGTCCTTTTCGGATAGCGGGCCGAGGGTCAGGCGGCGTGGCTTTTGGTTTTAGGTGGAAATTTGGGAGCGTGCAAGCCCAACTGCATGCCTTGCCCGACCAGCGCCATGATGTCTTGCTGCGCCAGATCGAACAGACGCTTCAAATCCGGCAGGACAAAGTACAGCGGTTGCAGAATGTCGATGCGATACGGTGTGCGCATCGCTTCAAGCGGATCGAAAGGCTGGTGTTCGGGGGCTGACGACAAGCTGTAAACCGCCTCCTTTGGCGAAGAAAGAATACCGCCGCCGTAGATTTTCCGTCCTTGTGGTGTGTCGACCAGGCCGAACTCGATGGTCATCCAGTACAGCCGGGCCAGGTACACGCGTTGTTCCTTGCTCGCGCTCAGGCCGAGTTTGCCGTAGGTGTGGGTGAATTCGGCAAACCATGGATTGGTCAGCAGCGGGCAGTGGCCAAATATTTCATGAAAGATGTCCGGTTCCTGCAGGTAGTCCAGTTCTTCTGCGGTACGAATGAACGTTGCCACCGGAAAACGCTTGCTGGCCAGCAGCTCAAAGAACGTCTGGAAGGGGATCAGCGCGGGCACTCGCTCGACCTGCCAGCCAGTGGTCGCGCCCAGAACCTTGTTGATTTCGCCTAGCTGAGGAATGCGATCGAGCGGCAGGCCCAGTTGTTCGATGCCGTCCAGATACTCCTGACAGGCACGCCCTTCGATAATGGTCATCTGCCGGGTGATCAGGGTGTTCCATACCGCATGTTCGTCCGCCGTGTAATCGATGAAACCCGAAGCGTCCGGCTCGCGTGCCACGTAAAGCGTCTGGGCCATGCTGATGTCCTCGAAAGGCTGCTGTTTTTAAAGTGTTCTTGTCAAAGCCTGTGGTCAGGAATAACCCGGTTTCGAAGGCACGTCAGCGGCTGTGAGCGGGGTGGCGCGAGGATTTGATCACTGGTCCGTAACGAAAAGTTTACGATTACGATAGGCGGGGCCTGAAATCAGCCATTCTGTCGCTCGCGAAGTGTGAATGCGTAACGTATTGTTGACATTAATTTTGCTGCCTCACAAAAAACTACCCTCACAGGGGCGATGACTTATGCGCATCAAGGTGCACTGCCAGAACCGCATCGGCATTCTTCGCGACATTCTCGATCTGCTGGTGGCTTACGGCGTCAACGTGGCACGCGGTGAAGTGGGGGGCGAGCACGGTGATGCGATCTATCTGCATTGCCCGAACCTGATCAACCTGCAGTTCCAGGCCTTGCGCCCGAAGTTCGAGGCGATCACCGGGGTGTTCGGCGTCAAGCGTGTCGGGTTGATGCCCAGCGAGCGCCGGCACATGGAGCTCAATGCCTTGCTCGGCGCGCTGGAATTCCCGGTGTTGTCCATCGACATGGGCGGGGCCATCGTTGCGGCCAATCGTGCCGCCGCGCAGTTGCTTGGTGTGCGGGTCGATGAAGTGCCGGGCATGCCCTTGTCGCGTTACGCCGAAGATTTCGACCTGCCTGAGCTGGTGCGCGCCAGCCAGTCGCGGATCAATGGCCTGCGGGTCAAGGTATGCGGCGACGTGTTTCTTGCCGACATCGCGCCTCTGCAATCGGAACATGACGACAGCGAGGCGATGGCCGGGGCCGTGCTGACGCTGCACCGCGCTGATCGGGTCGGTGAGCGCATTTACCATGTGCGCAAGCAAGAGCTGCGTGGCTTCGACAGCATTTTTCAAAGCTCGAAGGTCATGGCTGCTGTGGTTCGCGAGGCGCGGCGCATGGCTCCCCTGGATGCGCCGCTGCTGATCGAGGGGGAAACCGGTACCGGCAAGGAATTGCTGGCCCGCGCCTGTCACCTGGCCAGCCCACGCGGCCAGTCACCGCTGATGGCGCTCAACTGCGCCGGGTTGTCGGAGTCCATGGCCGAGATCGAGCTGTTCGGCTATGACCCCGGCGCGTTCGGAGGCGCGCGTGCGGAAGGGCGGCTGGGGCTGTTGGAACTGACCGCGGGCGGCACGCTGTTTCTTGATGGCGTGGGTGAGCTGAGCGCGCGCATGCAGGCCAAGCTGCTGCGCTTCATTCAGGACGGAAGCTTTCGCCGGGTCGGCAGTGACGAGGACATGTTTCTCGATGTACGGGTGATGTGTTCGACCCAGGTCGATCTGTCGGAGCTGTGCGCCAAGGGCATGTTCAGGCAGGACCTTTATCATCGCCTTAACGTGCTGTCGCTGCATATACCGCCACTGCGCGACTGTCTGGACGGTCTTGAGCCACTGGTGGAGCATTTTCTCGATCAGGCCAGCCGGCAGATCGGCTGTTCGCTGCCCGGCATATCACCTGCGGCCATCAAGCGTCTGAGTCAGTACCACTGGCCCGGCAATGTGCGGCAACTGGAAAACGTATTGTTTCAGGCCGTATCGCTGTGTGACGGCGGCAAGGTGCAGGCCGAACACATTCGTTTGCCGGATTACGGCGTGCGACAGGGATTGAGTGAGGTGTCGCTGGAGGGCGGGCTGG
Organism: Pseudomonas sp. NFACC10-1; assembly: GCF_900119195.1. Taxonomy (NCBI): domain Bacteria; kingdom Pseudomonadati; phylum Pseudomonadota; class Gammaproteobacteria; order Pseudomonadales; family Pseudomonadaceae; genus Pseudomonas; species Pseudomonas sp. NFACC10-1. Next base: position 969,315 of record NZ_FPJB01000001.1, read on the forward strand.
GCGCAATTATCGGGCGCTTTGAAAAGTCGGTGCTGGAACAACTGTATGCGCAATATCCCAGCAGTCGCCAATTAGGCAAACGCTTGGGGGTGTCTCATACAACGATTGCCAACAAGTTGCGCGACTATGAAGTGGGGCGCGAATCAGATCCGCATTCAGTCGATAAATAAATCGCTGATTGATGACTCTGCAACTTAACGTCGTGCATGCGCCTCACACCTTATAGAGCGGCGAGGCGTCGTGCACAGGCTGTGACAGCGAAAAGCCTCAACCGTTGCTGCAGCCGTTGCCCATCACCTGATAGCTCATAATGTGGCGTGCGCCTTGCGAGTCCTCATACACCATGCGTGCCGGGACCACTTCGCAGACATTGGGGACCTGGCTGATGGAGATAACCCGGGCGATATCCAGATGCGTGCCGTAGGTATATTGCTCGACACGCGCCTGTTGCGCCGCCACTTTGGTCTGCGATTCTTCGGCCATGGCGAAACTGCTGATGCCGCACAGGGCCAGGGCCACTAATAAAGCTTTCATTGTCGTTTACCTTTTTGAAAGTGAGCGCCGTCGCATCACGTTTTTGACGTCATGGGCTCAGGCGGTCTGATGCGTTTTTCGAGTTGGAACAACACTGCGTGGGGGCAGTTGATGTTTGCCTTATTGGCGGATCGAATTCTATGCCTGTTGCAACAGCGCATATATAAAGACTTTGGATAAGCGCTTTTATCAAAATGGTAATAATCTGACGTACTGCTTCACGCGTGCGGCTTGTCGTCATGGCCCCGGTCCCGCCGGTAAGACCAACGTCGAATGGCCCCTGCGGGTGGGGCGGGATACAACAGGGGCATAAAACAACAACTATCCACCGAGGTAACCAAGATGAGTGCAGCTTCCCTGTACCCCGTCCGCCCAGAAGTCGCAGCGACTACGCTGACGGATGAAGCGACCTACAAGGCCATGTACCAGCAGTCGGTGGTCAACCCTGATGGTTTCTGGCGTGAACAGGCTCAGCGCCTCGACTGGATCAAACCTTTCACCGTGGTCAAGCAGACCTCGTTCGATGATCACCGTGTCGATATCAAATGGTTCGCCGATGGCACGCTGAACGTCGCCTATAACTGTCTGGATCGCCATCTGGAAGAGCGCGGCGACAGCATCGCCATCATCTGGGAGGGCGACGACCCTTCCGAGCACCGGGAAATCACCTACCGCGAACTGCACGCCGAAGTGTGCAAGTTCGCCAACGCGCTGCGTGGCCAGGACGTGCACCGTGGTGACGTCGTGACGATCTACATGCCGATGATCCCCGAGGCTGTGGTCGCCATGCTGGCGTGCGCCCGGATCGGTGCGATTCACTCGGTGGTGTTCGGCGGTTTCTCGCCCGAAGCGCTGGCTGGCCGGATCATCGATTGCAGTTCCAAAGTGGTTATCACCGCCGACGAAGGCCTGCGTGGCGGCAAGAAGACTGCGCTCAAGGCCAACGTCGACCGCGCCCTGACCAACCCGGAAACCAGCAGCGTGCAGAAGGTTATCGTCTGCAAGCGCACCGGGGGCGAGATCGAATGGAACCGTCACCGTGATATCTGGTACCACTCGCTTCTGGAAGTGGCGTCCAGCACCTGCGCGCCGAAAGAGATGGGCGCCGAAGAGTCGCTGTTCATTCTCTACACCTCGGGCTCGACCGGCAAACCCAAGGGCGTGTTGCACACCACCGCAGGTTATCTGCTGTATGCGGCGCTGACCCACGAGCGGGTGTTCGACTACAAGCCTGGCGAAATCTACTGGTGCACCGCTGACGTCGGCTGGGTGACCGGGCACAGTTATATTGTCTACGGCCCTCTGGCCAATGGTGCGACCACGTTGCTGTTCGAGGGCGTGCCGAACTATCCGGACATCACCCGTGTGTCGAAAATCATCGACAAGCACAAGGTCAATATCCTCTACACCGCGCCGACCGCGATTCGCGCCATGATGGCTGAAGGCACCAAGTCCGTTGAAGGCGCCGACGGTTCCAGCCTGCGCCTGCTGGGTTCGGTGGGCGAGCCGATCAACCCGGAAGCCTGGGCCTGGTACTACAACACGGTCGGCAAGCAGAACTGCCCGATTGTCGATACCTGGTGGCAGACCGAAACCGGCGGCATCCTGATCAGCCCGTTGCCAGGCGCGACCGCCCTGAAGCCGGGCTCGGCGACACGTCCGTTCTTTGGCGTGATCCCGGCGCTGGTGGACAACCTGGGCAACCTAATCGAGGGTGCTGCCGAGGGTAATCTGGTAATCCTCGATTCGTGGCCGGGCCAGTCGCGCTCGCTGTACGGCGATCACGACCGTTTCGTCGATACGTACTTCAAGACCTTCCGCGGCATGTACTTCACCGGTGACGGTGCCCGTCGTGACGAGGACGGTTATTTCTGGATCACCGGGCGTGTGGACGACGTGCTCAACGTTTCCGGGCACCGCATGGGTACCGCGGAAATCGAAAGCGCGATGGTTGCGCACCCGAAAGTCGCCGAGGCGGCCGTGGTCGGTGTGCCGCATGACCTGAAGGGGCAGGGCATCTACGTCTACGTCACCCTCAACGGCGGTGAAGAACCAAGCGACGCGTTGCGTACCGAATTGCGCAACTGGGTGCGCAAGGAGATCGGCCCGATTGCCTCGCCTGACTTCATTCAGTGGGCGCCCGGCCTGCCGAAGACCCGTTCGGGCAAAATCATGCGCCGTATCCTGCGCAAGATTGCGACTGCCGAGTACGATGCGCTGGGTGACATCTCCACCCTGGCTGACCCGGGCGTGGTGCAGCATCTGATCGACACGCACAAGACCATGAATGCTGCCTGAGCGATCCTGTGACTGAAGCGCCCCGTTCGGTGAGAGCCGAACGGGGCGCTTTTGTTTCAAGTGTCTGACTTGGAAAACGGGATATATATCGGGTTGTTACCGGTCTACACGATGTTGTCGAACGCTGCTTCGTTGTAGGACACGTCCGAGCTTTCTGTGTAGGAAGGTGCGACACCGCAGGGCTTTTAAACCCCCATGTGACACGCTGGGCTTGCCGGATTAAAAGGGTTTGCCAATAATGGGCGCGCTTTTTGCTGTTATGACAGGTTGAGTCTGTGTTGCTGGATCAGCAGATACAGGTCCCGTCAATACCGTGTAGTGGGTTTTCATGCGCTTCTGTAACTAGTTGTCGCATTGAAGAAATATCGACTTCGAGCCTGTCGTTAAAATGCCCCTCATTCGCCGAAGGGCTGTGAGCCGCCTGCGCGGTGTCACGTACCCGGCGTCGCTTTTCCCCGAGGTTGTCCTTTCGCACATTGGGCGCTTGCTCACTTTGCCACTTGTCGTGCTTTACCGATGGAGTCCCTGGAAATGAAAAAGCTCATGCTTATTGGCGCGATGGCGTTGTCCGTGCTCGCCCAGCCGATCTTTGCTGATGAAAAACCACTGAAAATCGGTATCGAAGCGGCTTACCCTCCGTTCGCGTCCAAGGCCCCGGACGGCAGCATCGTCGGCTTTGACTACGACATCGGCAATGCGCTGTGTGAAGAAATGAAGGTCAAGTGCACCTGGGTCGAGCAGGAGTTCGACGGCCTTATCCCGGCGCTGAAAGTGCGCAAGATCGATGCGATCCTGTCGTCGATGTCCATCACTGACGACCGCAAGAAGTCCGTGGACTTCACCGGCAAGTATTACAATTCCCCGGCGCGTCTGGTCATGAAGGACGGCACCACGGTCAGCGACAGCCTGGCAGAACTCAAGGGCAAGAAGATCGGCGTGCAGCGTGGCTCGATCCACGAGCGGTTCGCCCGCGAAGTGCTCGCTCCCAAAGGTGTCGAAGTGACGCCGTACGGTTCGCAGAACGAAATCTACCTGGACATCGGTGCAGGCCGCCTCGACGGTACTGTCGCCGACGCCACGCTGTTGCAGGATGGCTTCCTGAAAACCGACGCTGGCAAAGGCTATGCGTTCGTAGGCCCGTCGTTCGTCGATCCGAAATACTTCGGTGACGGCATCGGCATTGCCGTGCGCAAGGGCGACAAGGCCAACCTTGACCGTCTCAACGCCGCCATCGCCGCAATTCGTGCCAACGGCAAGTACAAGGCCATCCAGGACAAGTATTTCGATTTCGACATCTACGGCAAATAAGTCGTCGTCCTTACCCTGACCAATGGCGCAAACAGAATTGCCTGGATTGCGCCATTTTTATTCCACGCTTGAGGACCGCACATCATGTTGAAAGGTTACGGAGCTGTCATCCTCGAAGGTGCCTGGCTGACGTTGCAGCTGGCCCTGTCGTCGATGGCTCTGGCGATCGTTCTCGGTCTGATCGGCGTGGCGCTGAGGCTGTCTCCGGTACGCTGGATTGCCTGGCTGGGCGATCTGTACAGCACGGTGATTCGTGGCATTCCCGATCTGGTCCTGATTCTGCTGATCTTCTACGGCGGCCAGGACCTGCTCAACCGCGTTGCCCCCTTGCTGGGGTTTGACGACTACATCGACCTTGATCCGTTGATGGCCGGCATCTGCACGCTGGGCTTCATCTTCGGCGCGTATCTCTCGGAAACCTTTCGCGGCGCATTCATGGCCATCCCCAAGGGGCAGGCCGAGGCAGGCATGGCGTATGGCCTGAGCAGTGGCAAGGTGTTCTTCCGCATTCTGGTGCCGCAGATGATTCGTCTGGCGATTCCCGGCTTCACCAACAACTGGCTGGTGCTGACCAAGGCCACCGCGCTGATTTCCGTGGTCGGTCTGCAGGACATGATGTTCAAGGCCAAACAGGCGGCCGATGCCACCCGCGAGCCTTTCACCTTCTTTCTGGCGGTTGCGGCGATGTACCTGGTGATCACCAGTGTGTCGCTGCTCGCCTTGCGTTACCTCGAAAAACGCTACTCGGTAGGCGTGAGGGCGGCTGACCTATGATCTTTGACTACAACGTGATCTGGGACAGTCTGCCGCTGTACTTCGGCGGCCTGCTGACCACCCTCAAGCTGTTGGCGATTTCGCTCGCGTTCGGGCTGCTGGCGGCATTGCCGCTGGGCCTGATGCGGGTCTCGAAAAACCCCTGGGTGAACATGCCTGCCTGGCTGTACACCTACGTGATTCGCGGCACGCCGATGCTGGTGCAACTGTTCCTGATCTACTACGGGCTGGCCCAGTTCGACGCGGTGCGCGAAAGCTTTTTGTGGCCCTGGCTGTCCAGCGCTACCTTTTGTGCCTGCCTGGCGTTCACCATCAATACCAGCGCCTACACGGCGGAGATCATCGCCGGCAGCCTCAAGGCCACACCGGCCGGTGAAATCGAGGCCGCGCGGGCCATGGGCATGTCGAAAGCCAAGATGTACCGGCGCATTCTGCTGCCCTCGGCCTTGCGCCGGGCGCTGCCGCAGTACAGCAACGAGGTCATCATGATGCTGCAGACTACCAGTCTGGCGTCCATCGTGACCCTGATCGACATCACCGGCGCGGCGCGTACGGTCAATGCGCAGTTCTACCTGCCTTTCGAGGCTTATATCACCGCAGGCGTTTTCTATCTGGGCCTGACATTCATTCTGGTGCGGCTGTTCAAGATCGCCGAACGTCGCTGGCTGGGCTACCTCGCCCCACGGAAGGTCTGAAATGCAAAGAACCGATCATGTATTGCCGTGGAGTACCCTCGGCACCGAACGCACGCTGAGTGTCTTTCGCTTCGGCACCGGTGAGCGCAAGGCCTACATTCAGGCCAGCCTGCATGCCGACGAACTGCCCGGCATGCGCACAGCCTGGGAGCTGAAAAAGCGTCTGACCGAACTTGAGCAGCAAGGCCTTCTCAAAGGTGTCGTCGAACTGGTGCCGGTGGCCAATCCACTGGGCCTGGGGCAGTTGCTGCAAGGCGCGCATCAGGGCCGTTTCGAGTTCGGCAGTGGCAAGAACTTCAACCGTGACTTCACCGAGCTGAGCGAACCGGTCGCCGAGTTGCTGGAAGGACAGTTGGGCGATGACCCGCGTGCCAACACCCGGCTGATTCGTCAGGCAATGAGCGCTGCGCTCGAGGCTCTGCCTGCGCCGCAGAGCGAACTGCAAGGCATGCAACGCATCCTGCTCAGTCATGCCTGTGTCGCTGATGTGGTGCTCGATCTGCACTGTGATGCCGATGCCGCGCTGCACATGTACGCCTTGCCGCAGCACTGGCCACAATGGCGTTCGCTGTCGGCGCATCTGAATATCCAGGTGGCGCTGCTTGCCGAAGATTCCGGTGGCAGCTCCTTCGATGAGGCCTGCTCGCTGCCGTGGCTGCGTCTTTCGCGGATTTTCCCGCAGGCGCAGATCCCGCTGGCCTGCCTCGCGACCACTCTTGAGCTGGGCGGTCAGGCCGACACCGGCAAGCCGCAGGCACTCGCGCACGCCGAGGGTATTCTGGCGTTCCTCGCCGAACAGGGTTTTATCAGCGGCGACTGGCCGCAGCCGACGCACGAAGCCTGCGAGGGCTTGCCGTTCGAAGGCACCGAATTGCTCTATGCGCCGCACCCTGGCGTGGTGACGTACCTGCGCGCTGCAGGCGACAGGGTCGAGGTGGGCGATCCGCTGTTCGAAGTGATCGACCCACTGTCCGATCAGGTCAGTACCATTTGTGCGAATACTGCCGGGGTGTTGTTCGCCATCGAGCGGCTTCGTTACGCTCAACCCGGTTTCTGGCTGGCCAAGGTGGCGGGGCGCACGGCGCTGCGTCACGGACGTCTGCTCAGTGATTGACCGTTCTGTGGAAACCCAAAGCATGAACAAACTGGAAGTGCAGGATCTGCACAAGCGCTATGGCAGTCACGAAGTGATCAAGGGCGTGTCCCTGACCGCAAAAGCCGGCGATGTCATCAGCATCATTGGCTCCAGCGGCTCGGGCAAAAGCACCTTTCTGCGCTGCATCAACCTGCTCGAACAGCCCCATGCCGGCAAGATCCTGCTCAACAACGAAGAGTTGAAGCTGGTGCCGAACAAGGACGGCGGCCTGAAGGCTGCCGACGCCAAACAGTTGCAGCGCATGCGCTCGCGTCTGTCGATGGTGTTTCAGCACTTCAATCTGTGGTCGCACATGACTGCACTGCAGAACATCATCGAAGCGCCGGTCCATGTGTTGGGTGTGTCGAAAAAGGAAGCGCTGGAGAAGGCCGAGCACTATCTGGCCAAAGTCGGCGTGTCCCATCGCAAGGACGCTTACCCTGGGCACATGTCCGGCGGTGAGCAGCAGCGCGTGGCGATTGCCCGCGCACTGGCGATGGAGCCCGAGGTGATGCTGTTCGATGAGCCGACCTCGGCGCTGGACCCGGAACTGGTCGGTGACGTGCTCAAGGTCATGCAGGGCCTGGCTCAGGAAGGCCGCACCATGGTGGTGGTGACTCACGAAATGGGTTTTGCCCGTGAGGTCTCCAATCAGCTGGTTTTCCTGCATCAGGGCGTTGTTCTGGAGCGTGGCGATCCGCGCGAAGTGCTGGCCAATCCGCAGACCGAGCGTTTGCAGCAATTCCTGTCCGGCAGCCTGAAGTGACGATCGGCAGCGCATGACGATGCCTTTTTATGCCAGAACAGGGCATGCTGCGCGACGCGCGACACGACCTGGATGTTCCAGACCGAGCTATCTTTCCAGACTCGGCTTTTGCGGCGATACGTATCGGATGTCCCAATGACTGCCCATCGAATAGGTTTCCTCGTCTGGCCTGGCACCAAAGCCCTGACCCTGGCACTGGCCGAGGAAGCCTTGCGCGTTGCGCAGCGCGTTCATCCCGAAGTGGTCTATGAACTGTCGTTCCTGCAGGCCGAGGCCGCGGAGCCTTCGGCGGTTGCCGGCGCGTGGCAGTTGCCGGGTGAGCCCTGGGCGGGGCGGCTGGAAGGCTTTCAGAAGCTGTTTTTACTCGCTGACGAGCCTCCGGCAGGTGTGGCTCCGGCGCTGGGCAGCGCGCTCAAGCAGCTGGTGCGTGCCGGTTGTTCGATTGGCGGGCTGTCGGCGGGCGTCTATCCGCTTGCGCAACTGGGCCTGCTGGATGGCTACCGGGCCGCTGTGCACTGGCGCTGGCAGGACGACTTCGCCGAGCGCTTCCCCAAGGTCATCGCCACCAGCCATTTGTTCGATTGGGACCGGGATCGCCTGACTGCCTGTGGTGGCATGTCGGTGCTCGACCTGCTGCTGGCGGTGCTGTCCCGTGATCATGGGGCCGAGCTGGCCGGGGCGGTTTCCGAGGAGCTGGTGGTCGAGCGCATTCGCGAAGGCGGCGAGCGTCAGCGCATTCCGCTGCAGAACCGTCTGGGCTCCAGCCATCCCAAGCTGACCCAAGCGGTACTGTTGATGGAGGCCAACATCGAAGAGCCGTTGACCACCGACGAAATCGCCCAGCACGTGTGCGTGTCTCGTCGTCAATTGGAACGGATCTTCAAGCAGTACCTTAACCGTGTGCCCAGTCAGTATTATCTGGAGCTGCGCTTGAACAAGGCGCGCCAGATGCTGATGCAGACCAGCAAGTCGATCATTCAGATCGGCCTTTCGTGCGGTTTTTCCTCGGGGCCGCACTTCTCCAGCGCTTACCGCAATTTCTTCGGTGCCACGCCGCGTGAAGACCGCAATCAGCGACGCAGCAGCAGCCCGTTCGAACTTTCCCCTGTGCCTGCCGAACGCGGTTGATTGCCTTGTCGCGATAGAAGTGCTGCCGCGACAGCTCTGGTCCAGACAGGCCAGCCTCAATCCGTTTAAACTGCGCCTTTGTGACGCAAATTGTCGCATTGCCGAAAACCTTGAAAAAACCCGGTTTTGCGCTGTAACAAGTTGTCGCCTGGCGGCAAGGCCGAACACAATTCAGTCCTTACAATCTTTCCATCGCTCGCCAGTTTCAGGCAGGCGTTCCTCATCAGGAGACTCCGATGTCCGTTGAGCATGCTGCGGTGCAACGCGCCGATTTCGACCAGGTAATGGTCCCCAATTACGCCCCGGCCGGGTTCATCCCCGTGCGCGGTGCGGGCTCCCGGGTCTGGGATCAGGCGGGGCGCGAACTGGTGGATTTCTCGGGCGGGATCGCCGTCAACGTATTGGGCCACTGCCACCCGGCGCTGGTCGGTGCCTTGACCGAGCAGGCCAACAACCTCTGGCATGTGTCCAACGTCTTCACCAACGAGCCGACCCTGCGTCTGGCGAAAAAACTGGTGGATGCGACGTTCGCCGAGCGCGTGTTCTTCTGTAACTCCGGTGCTGAAGCCAACGAAGCCGCTTTCAAGCTGGCGCGTCGTGTGGCGCATGATCAGTACGGCCCGGAAAAGTACGAAATCATCGCGGCCCTGAACAGTTTTCATGGCCGTACCCTGTTCACTGTCAGCGTGGGTGGGCAGCCGAAGTACTCCGATGGTTTCGGGCCGAAGATCACCGGCATCAGCCATGTGCCGTACAACGACCTCGACGCACTGAAGGCTGCCGTTACCGACAAGACCTGTGCCGTGGTGCTGGAGCCGATCCAGGGCGAGGGCGGTGTGCTGCCGGGTCAGCTTGAGTACCTGCAAGGTGCGCGCAAGTTGTGTGACGAGCACAACGCGCTGCTGGTGTTCGATGAAGTGCAGAGCGGCATGGGCCGTAGCGGCCATCTGTTCGCCTACATGCATTACGGCGTGACCCCGGACATCCTTTCCAGCGCCAAGAGCATCGGCGGCGGTTTCCCGCTGGCGGCCATGCTCACCACTGAAAAGCTCGCCAAGCACTTTGCGGTCGGCGTCCATGGCACCACCTATGGCGGTAACCCGCTGGCTTGCGCGGTCGGTGAAGCGGTCATCGATGTCGTCAATACGCCTGAAGTGCTGGCTGGCGTGCAGCGCAAGCATCAACAGTTCAAGACCCGTCTGGAAAGCATCGGCCAGCAGTACGGCGTGTTCAGCGAAGTGCGCGGTCTGGGCTTGCTGATCGGTTGCGTGTTATCCGATGCCTGGAAAGGCAAGGCCAAGGACATCTTCAATGCGGCCGAGGCCCAGGACCTGATGATTCTGCAGGCCGGCCCTGACGTGATTCGTTTCGCGCCGAGCCTGGTGATTGAAGACGCAGACATCGAAGAGGGCCTGAACCGCTTCGAACGCGCCATCGCCAAACTGACATCCTGACTCGATTGCAACCTTGCGGTGCCCGCCTGATGGCGGGTGCCGAACCTGTTTCCTGCGCCATGCGGCCTGACGCCGCGTGGTGCTCTTACTAGCGCCGGTCGTAAAGGCTGGTCGATCTACAAGGAGTGGCACCATGCTGGTAATGCGCCCTGCGCAAATGGCTGACCTGGCCGAGGTTCAACGCCTCGCTGCCGACAGCCCTATCGGTGTCACGTCCTTGCCCGACGATGCTGGCCGCCTGACCGACAAGATCGGCTCGTCGGAGGCTTCGTTTGCCGCCGAGGTCAGCTTCAACGGCGAAGAAACCTACTTCTTCGTGCTCGAAGACAGCGAAAGCGGCAAGCTGGTGGGCTGCTCGGGCATCGTGGCCTCGGCGGGCTATTCCGAGCCGTTCTACAGTTTCCGCAACGAAACCTTCGTGCATGCTTCCCGTGAGCTGAAGATCCATAACAAGATTCACGTGCTGTCGCAGTGTCATGACCTGACCGGCAACAGCCTGCTGACCAGTTTCTACGTAGTCCCGGAGCTGGTCGGCACGGCATGGTCGGAGCTCAATTCGCGCGGCCGTCTGCTGTTTGTCGCCAGTCACCCCGAGCGCTTTGCCGATTCGGTGGTGACCGAGATCGTCGGTTACAGCGATGAGCAGGGCGACTCACCATTCTGGGATGCCATCGGGCGCAACTTCTTCGATATCAATTACGCCGCTGCCGAACGCCTGTGCGGGCTGAAAAGCCGGACCTTCCTCGCCGAGCTGATGCCGCATTACCCGATCTACGTGCCATTGCTGCCTGACGCGGCGCAGGAGGCCATGGGTCAGGTGCATCCGCGTGCGCAGATCACCTTCGACATCCTGATGCGCGAAGGCTTTGAAACCGATCACTACATCGACATTTTCGACGGTGGACCGACGCTGCACGCGCGGGTATCCGGGATCCGTTCGATTGCCCAGAGCCGTCTGGTTCCGGTCAAGGTCGAGCCCGGGCAAACCAGCGATGTCGGCAAGGGCGGGCGTCTGTATCTGATCGCCAATGGCCTGTTGCAGGACTACCGCGCGGTGCTCCTGGAGCTGGACTGGGCGCCCGGCAGGCCAGTGGTGCTGAGCCTCCAGGCTGCCGATGCCCTGGGTGTTGGTGAAGGTGCCAGTGTGCGGATCGTCGCGGTCTGAACCGGACGTTCGATAGCTGATTAGCGAGTTTCAAGGCTCTTGATGAGCCGCTGAGGAGATAACATGATCGTTCGTCCTGTACGCAGCAGCGACCTGCCCGCGTTGATCGAGCTGGCGCGCAGCACCGGCGCCGGTCTGACGACCCTGCCCGCCAATGAGCAGCGTCTGGCGCACCGGGTAGGCTGGGCCGAAAAGACCTTTCGCGGCGAAGCCGAGCGCGGCGACGCCGATTACCTGTTCGTGCTGGAAGATGATGACGGCCGGGTGGTGGGCATTTCCGCCATCGCCGGAGCGGTCGGTCTGCGCGAGCCCTGGTACAACTACCGGGTTGGTCTGACCGTCAGTGCTTCACAGGAGCTGAACATCTACCGGGAAATTCCGACCCTGTTCCTGGCCAACGACCTGACCGGCAATTCCGAGCTGTGCTCGCTGTTCCTGCACAGCGATTCGCGCACCGGCCTCAACGGCCGCCTGCTGTCCAAGGCGCGCATGCTGTTCATCGCCGAATTCCCCAGGCTGTTCGGCAACAAGATCATTGCCGAAATGCGCGGCATGTCCGATGAGCAGGGCCGTTCGCCGTTCTGGGAAAGCCTGGGGCGGCACTTCTTCAAGATGGAATTCAGCCAGGCCGATTACCTGACCGGCGTGGGCAACAAGGCATTCATCGCCGAACTGATGCCCAAGTTTCCGTTGTACAGCTGCTTTCTTTCCGAAGACGCACGCAACGTGATTGGGCGGGTGCACGCCGACACCGAGCCTGCGCTGACCATGCTCAAGAGCGAGGGCTTTTCGTATCAGGGTTATGTCGACATCTTCGATGCCGGCCCGGCTATCGAGTGCGAGACCGGCAAGATTCGCGCAATCAAGGACAGCCAGGCGCTGGTGCTGGCCATCGGCACGCCCGGTGACGATGCTCCACAGTTCCTGATCTACAACCGCAAGCGTGAAGACTGCCGCGTGACCGTAGGCGCTGCGCGTTTTGCCGCTGGCACGCTGGTCGTCGCTCCGCAAACCGCCAGGCGGCTGCGCATGAGTGCCGGCGACAACGTACGCGCGGTGCCCTTGTCTGCGGCGCGGGAGGGCGTTTGATGAATAGCCTTTACATCGCAGGTGCCTGGCAGGAAGGGCAGGGTGAGCTGGTCAAGTCGCTGAACCCCATGACTCAGCAGGTGCTGTGGTCCGGGCGTGGTGCGAGCTCCGCGCAGGTCGAGCAAGCGGTGCAGGCGGCGCGTCAGGCATTTCCCGGCTGGGCGCTGCTGTCTCTGGATCAGCGCATCGCGGTACTGGAAGCCTTCGCTGCACGTCTCAAGCATCATGCCGACGCGCTGGCGCACTGCATCGGTGAAGAAACCGGCAAACCGTTGTGGGAGTCGGCGACCGAAGTGACCAGCATGGTCAACAAGATCGCCATCTCGGTGCAGAGCTATCGCGAACGAACCGGTGAAAAGAGCGGGCCACTGGGCGACGCCACTGCGGTACTGCGCCACAAGCCGCATGGCGTGGTCGCTGTGTTCGGCCCGTACAACTTTCCGGGGCATCTGCCCAACGGCCATATCGTCCCGGCCTTGCTGGCGGGCAACGTGGTGCTGTTCAAACCCAGCGAGCTGACACCGAAGGTCGCTGAGCTGACCGTCAACTGCTGGATCGAAGCCGGGCTGCCTGCCGGTGTCCTGAACCTGCTGCAGGGCGGTCGCGAAACCGGTATCGCGCTGGCGGCCAATCCGGGCATCGACGGCCTGTTCTTCACCGGGTCGAGCCGGACTGGCAATGCGCTGCACCAGCAGTTCGCCGGTCGGCCGGACAAGATTCTTGCGCTGGAAATGGGCGGTAACAATCCGTTGATCGTCGATCAGGTTCAGGACATCGATGCAGCGGTGTACACCATCATTCAGTCGGCCTTTATTTCCGCCGGCCAGCGCTGCACCTGTGCGCGTCGTTTGCTGGTGCCCGAAGGCGACTGGGGGGATGCCTTGCTGGCACGACTGGTTGGCGTCAGCGCGACTATCGAAGCCGGGGCGTTCGATCAACAGCCTGCGCCGTTCATGGGCTCGGTGATTTCGCTGGAGGCCGCACGTGCCTTGCTCGACGCGCAGCGCAAGCTGCTCGCCAACGGCGCGCTGACCCTGTTGGAAATGCGCCAGCCGCAGCCCGGCGCCGCGCTGCTGACACCGGGCATTATCGATGTCAGCGCGGTGCCGGATCGACCCGACGAAGAGCTGTTCGGCCCGCTGCTGCAGGTCATTCGCTACTCCGGTTTTGACGCCGCCATCGCCGAAGCTAACGCCACCCGTTATGGCCTGGCCGCAGGTTTGCTCTCGGACTCCGAAGCGCGTTATCAGCAGTTCTGGCTGCACAGCCGTGCCGGGATCGTCAACTGGAACAAGCCGTTGACCGGAGCCGCCAGCAGCGCTCCGTTCGGCGGGGTCGGTGCCTCGGGCAACCACCGCGCCAGCGCCTATTACGCGGCCGATTATTGCGCCTATCCGGTGGCTTCGCTGGAGGCGGACAGCCTGACGCTGCCTGCGACACTGACCCCCGGTATCAGGCTGAGCTGACAGTGCGCACGATTGCTTATAAAAACAGATCCACGGAGCCTTGCCGATGAAGTCCTGTGAAGTGAATTTTGACGGTCTGGTCGGGCCAACCCACAACTACGGCGGGTTGTCCTACGGTAACGTTGCCTCCCAGAGTAACAGCCAGCAAAGCGCTAACCCGCGTGAGGCGGCGCTGCAAGGCCTGGCAAAAATGAAGGCGCTGATGGACCTGGGTTTTACCCAAGGCGTGCTGGCACCGCAGGAACGTCCTGATGTGTCCGGCCTGCGCCGTCTGGGCTTCACCGGCAGCGATGAGCAGGTGATTGAAAAGGCGGCCCGTCAGGACATGCCGCTGCTGGTCGCCAGTTGCTCGGCATCCAGCATGTGGGTGGCCAACGCGGCCACGGTCAGCCCCAGTGCCGACACTGCCGATCGGCGCGTGCATTTCACGGCGGCCAACCTCAACTGCAAATACCACCGCAGCATCGAGCATCCGACCACCACTCGCGTGCTGGGCGCCATGTTCGCCGATGCAAAGCATTTCGCTCATCACCCTGCGTTACCGGCTGTCGCGCAGTTCGGTGATGAGGGCGCTGCCAACCACACCCGTTTCTGTCGTGATTACGGCGAGGCTGGGGTCGAGTTTTTCGTGTTCGGTCGCAGTGCGTTCGACACGCGCTACCCGGCGCCGCAGAAGTACCCGGCCCGTCAGACCCTGGAGGCGTCACGCGCCGTTGCGCGGCTGCACGGTCTGAGCGAGGCCGGCGTGGTCTATAGTCAGCAGAACCCGGCGGTCATTGATCAGGGTGTGTTCCATAACGATGTGATTGCGGTCGGCAACGGTGAGGTCTTGTTCTATCACCAGGACGCATTCCTCAATACCGAGCCGATGCTCGATGAGCTGCGCGACAAACTCAGTCGTGTCGGCGGGCAGTTGCGGGCTATTTGCGTACCGCGTGCCGAGGTCTCGGTTCAGGATGCCGTGCGCTCCTATCTGTTCAATAGCCAGCTGTTGTCGCGGGCCGATGGCTCGATGCTGCTGATCGTGCCGCAGGAATGCCAGGCTAATGCGAGCGTCTGGGCTTACCTGCAACGGCTGATTGCCGATGACAGCCCGGTTGCCGAGGTCAAGGTGTTCGACCTCAAGCAAAGCATGCAGAACGGCGGAGGTCCGGCCTGTCTGCGCTTGCGTGTGGCACTCAATGACACCGAGCTGGCGGCGGTGAATCCGGGGGTGATCATGACCGCGCCGTTATACGAAACGTTGACGCAGTGGGTCGACAGGCACTACCGGGACCGCATGAGTGAAAGCGATCTGGCCGATCCCCGATTGCTCAACGAATGTCGCACGGCATTGGATGAACTGACGCAAATCCTTAAACTGGGCGCGGTTTATCCGTTTCAACTGAATTGAAGCACCCTGCGCGTCGGGCAATTGTCCTGCGCACTATTTCATTTATAGAGAGCATTCCTACATGAGCGACGCCCTGCAACTGATCCTTGAAGACACTGATGGCACCCAGCTGGAAACGTCCTGCACCCGCGTTGCCGTCATCTGGCAGGGCAAGGAATTGTGGATTCAGCAGGATGGCCGTGGCCAGTTGCTGATCGGCGTTGACGTCGAAGAAGACGACGCCGAATACGCCAACCTGCTGCTGCGTCCGCTGGCGACCAACCTGGTCAGCCTGCAACTGGAAATGGAGCCAGCCGACATGGGTGTCGAGGAAGACGGTCACGTTCACGGCCCTGACTGCAACCACTAAGGAAGCGCGCCATGCTCGCCCTCGGCAAACTGCTTGAACTGACCCTGGCTGGACGTGAGCCAGCGGAGAAGACTCAACTGACCGTCGAAGGCGTGCGCATGCGCTGGATGGGCGAGGGCGCGCTGGAAGTCCGCCCGCCAGAAGTTCGTGACAATGGCACCGATCTGCTGCTGTCTGCCGGTATCCATGGCAACGAGACGGCACCCATCGAGCTGCTGGATGAACTGATCCGCAGCATCGCGCGCGGCGACCTGAAACCGCGCGCACGTATTCTGTTCCTGTTCGGCAATCCCGACGCCATGCGACGCGGGACGCGTTTTGTCGAGCAGGATGTCAATCGGCTGTTCAATGGCCGGCACGAGCAAAGTGGTGGCGCCGAGGCCTTGCGCGCTTGCGAGCTGGAGCGACTGGCAGCCACTTTCTTCAGCCTGCCGGACCGCTACCGCCTGCATTACGACCTGCACACGGCCATTCGTGGCTCGACGATCGAGCAATTCGCGCTGTACCCGTGGAAGGAAGGACGTAATCATTCGCGGCTTGAACTGGCCCGGCTGCGGGCTGCGGGTATGAGTGCGGTGTTGCTGCAAAACAAGCCGTCCATTGTGTTCAGCGCCTACACCTACGATCAGTTGGGTGCCGAGGCCTTCACTCTGGAACTGGGCAAGGCGCGGCCGTTCGGGCAGAACCAGGAGGTCAATCTTGGGCCACTGCGCTTGTGTCTCGAGCAGCTCATCGAGGGCACCGAGCCCGAGCGGGATGACGATCTTGAAGGGTTGCAGCTGTTCAGCGTGGCGCGGGAAGTGATCAAGCGTACCGATGCGTTCACGTTCAACCTGGCCGATGACGTCGAGAACTTCTCGCCGCTGGAAAAAGGCTACGTGCTGGCCGAAGACGCGGGTGGTTCACGCTGGTTAGTGGAAGAGGAGGGCGCGAGGATCATCTTCCCCAACCCCAGGGTCAAAAACGGCCTGCGGGCGGGGATTCTGATCGTACCCACTGATGCGGATAGTCTCGGCTGATCGCCAGGCACTTTCAAGACCGGACGCAGAGCGTCCAGAACGGCATTCCCACGCTGAAGCGTGAGGAACGATAGGTGTCCGGGAGAACACCTACCGATGCTTCGTCTTAGCAGGCCGCTTTCTGCTGTGCATCCAGACGGCGCAGACTGCGTACCTTGTTCAGGGTGTCAGCGCAGGTCTTGGCCGCTTCTTCGCCCTTGTGCACGAAGTGATCGAAGAAGAACTTCTGATGCTCTTCGCCTGCATGGAAGTGATGCGGTGTCAGGACCACGGAGAACACCGGTACTTCGGTTTCCAGTTGGACCTGCATCAATGCGCTGACCACTGACTGCGCGACGAATTCGTGACGATAGATGCCTCCGTCCACTACCAGTGCGGCGCCGACGATGCCAGCGTAGCGGCCGGTATTGGCCAGCAGTTTTGCATGCAGCGGGATTTCAAAGGCGCCGCCCACTTCAAAGATGTCGATATCGCTTTCGGCATAGCCCTGATTGGCCATCTCGGCGATAAACCCTTTACGGCTCTGGTCGACGATATCCTTGTGCCAGCAGGCCTGGATGAACGCGACACGCTCGTTTGCGTGGCTTTTGCTTTTGCTGTCGATTGCAGTTGGTTGCACGTGTTCTGACTCCTGTTTATGGAAAAAACAGGGCATTTGGATCGAAAGGGATTCAAGCTGCGTAGGAAAGCCTCCTGAACGATGTCGTTCATGGATAGGTTTTACAGACGTTCTTGCTGACACCAATCCCGCTCTCTCTTCATCCGGACTATGACCGTCGGCCCCGGAATCACACCGGGTCTGCTGACCTTGCAGATAGCAGCCAAAGCCGCGATCCCCAAGCGCTCGCGGGCTAGACGCATTGCGCATCATTACCGCCGGTGGGGAATTGCACCCCGCCCTGAGAACGTTGCCGTCACTTTACGTGGCCGGCGCGAGATTTTTATCATAGTTCGCTGGATCATGCATGGACACTTTCGTACGGTACACCTACCTTTTTCTTATAAGGGCACGGAGTATCGAGAGCGGCGGTGCTTGATTATCATGTACCGCGGCCTCAGTAATGCCTTGTTGCAAGCCAAAGGTTGCATGCATTATCGATCTTCAACTTCAGGGAGCTTTTTCGTGACTGTCATCGATCTGCGCAGCGACACAGTGACTCTGCCTACGGCCGGCATGCTCGATGCCATGGCACGTGCGCCCGTTGGCGATGACGTCTACGGTGAGGACCCTACGGTCAATCTGCTCGAAGCAACGCTCGCCAGGCGTCTCGGGTTCGACGCCGCGCTGTTCGTGCCGTCGGGCACCATGAGCAATCTGCTGGCGCTGATGGCGCACTGTGAACGCGGCGATGAGTACATCGTCGGCCAGCAGGCCCACACCTATAAGTACGAAGGTGGCGGTGCGGCAGTGCTGGGCTCCATTCAGCCGCAGCCACTGGAGGTACAGGCCGACGGTTCTCTGGACCTGCAGCAGGTGCTCGACGCCATCAAACCCGATGACTTTCACTTCGCCCGCACGCGCCTGCTGGCTCTGGAAAACACCATGCAGGGCAAAGTGCTGCCCTTGGACTACCTGGCTGCCGCGCGTACCCTGACCCTGGAAAAGGGGCTCGCTCTCCACCTGGACGGCGCACGGCTGTACAACGCTTCGGTCAGGCTGGGTGTCGATGTTCGCGAGATTACCCGGCACTTCGATTCTGTTTCGGTCTGCCTCTCCAAGGGGCTGGGCGCGCCGATCGGCTCGGTGCTCTGCGGTTCGCACCCGTTGATCGCCAAGGCCCGCCGCTTGCGCAAGATGCTGGGCGGTGGCATGCGTCAGGCTGGAGGGCTGGCTGCGGCAGGGCTCTACGCGCTGGATCATCAGGTCGAGCGGTTGGCGGATGACCATGCCAACGCGGCGTTTCTGGCTGAAGGCCTGAGCGGGCTCGGCTACGCTGTCGAGCCGGTACAGACCAATATGGTCTATGTGCCGATCGGCGAGCGCGCGGCATCGCTCAAGGCGTTCTGCGCCGAGCGGGGCATCGTACTCACGGCCGCACCGCGGCTGCGTATGGTGACCCACATGAACGTGTCGCGCGCTCAGATCGAACAGGTCATCGCCGCATTCGCAGCCTTTGAACACTCATGACATGCCGATAATCCAGTTACTTGTTTCTATCGCACAAACACACTGTACCGAGGGCGCAACGCCTATATAATGCGGCCCTTTGCCGTCGCTACGTCATTTGACGTTTTGCACTTGCCTCTGGCCGCAGTCTCCGTGGAAGAACCTATGAAAAGCGCAGAAATCCGTGAAGCCTTCCTTGGCTTCTTCGAAGAGCAAGGCCACACTCGTGTCGCTTCAAGCTCCTTGATTCCGGGCAACGACCCAACCCTGCTGTTCACCAACGCAGGCATGAACCAGTTCAAGGATTGCTTCCTGGGCCAGGAAAAGCGCGCCTACACCCGCGCCGTTACCAGTCAGAAATGCGTGCGTGCCGGTGGCAAGCACAACGACCTGGAAAACGTCGGCTATACCGCCCGTCACCATACTTTTTTCGAGATGCTGGGCAACTTCAGCTTCGGTGACTATTTCAAGCGTGATGCCATCACCTACGCCTGGACGTTCCTGACCTCCGAAAAATGGCTCAACCTGCCCAAGGAAAAACTCTGGGTCACGGTGTACGCCACTGACGATGAAGCCTATGACATCTGGACCAAGGAGATCGGCGTGCCAGCCGAGCGCATGGTTCGCATTGGCGACAACAAAGGCGCACCGTACGCCTCCGATAACTTCTGGACCATGGGCGATACCGGCCCGTGCGGTCCTTGCAGCGAGATTTTCTTCGACCACGGCCCGGAAATCTGGGGTGGCCCGCCAGGCTCGCCGGAAGAAGACGGCGACCGTTACATCGAAATCTGGAACAA
The DNA here is from genome assembly GCF_900119195.1 of Pseudomonas sp. NFACC10-1. Lineage (NCBI taxonomy): Bacteria > Pseudomonadati > Pseudomonadota > Gammaproteobacteria > Pseudomonadales > Pseudomonadaceae > Pseudomonas > Pseudomonas sp. NFACC10-1. Next base: position 988,795 of record NZ_FPJB01000001.1, read on the forward strand.
CGTATTCATGCAGTTCAACCGGACTGCAGATGGTGTGCTGCACCCGCTGCCAGCGCCTTCGGTCGATACCGGCATGGGCCTGGAGCGTGTCAGTGCGGTTCTGCAGCACGTGCACTCCAACTACGAAATCGATCTGTTCCAGAGCCTGCTGGCTGCGTCTGCCAAGGCCATTGGTTGCAGCAATGACAACCAGGCTTCGCTGAAGGTCGTGGCTGACCACATTCGCTCGTGCGGCTTCCTGATCGCCGACGGCGTGCTGCCGTCCAATGAAGGTCGCGGTTATGTGCTGCGCCGCATCATTCGTCGCGCCTGCCGTCACGGCAACAAGCTGGGTGCCAAGGGCAGCTTCTTCTACCAGATCGTTGCCGCGCTGGTTGCCGAGATGGGGTCTGCGTTCCCTGAGCTGGTGCAGCAGCAGTCGCACATCGAACGCGTACTCAAAGGCGAAGAAGAGCAGTTCGCCAAGACCCTCGAGCAAGGTCTGAAAATTCTCGAACAGGATCTGGCCGACCTCAAAGGCACCGTGGTTCCGGGCGAAGTGGTGTTCAAGCTGTACGATACCTATGGCTTCCCGATGGACCTGACAGGCGACATCGCCCGTGAGCGTAATCTGACCCTGGACGAAGCAGGCTTCGAGCGTGAAATGGACGCCCAGCGCGTGCGCGCCCGTTCGGCCAGTTCGTTCGGCATGGATTACAACAGCCTGGTCAAGGTCGATGTGGCCACCCAGTTCACCGGTTACTCGGCGACCACTGGCAGCGCCAGCGTCGTGGCCCTCTATAAGGAAGGCCAGTCGGTTTCTCACCTGAATGAAGGTGAAGAGGGCGTGGTAATTCTCGACGTCACTCCGTTCTACGCCGAGTCGGGCGGTCAGATCGGTGACAGTGGTTTCCTGCAGGCCGGTGACGCGCGCTTTGACGTCAGTGATACCACCAAGACCGGCGGCGCCTTCCTGCACCACGGCGTTGTGGCGTCCGGCAGCCTGAGCGTTGGCGCGCAGGTTGAAACACAAGTGGCTGATGAAGTTCGCGATGCAACCAAATTGAACCATTCGGCCACTCACTTGCTGCATGCCGCATTGCGTCAGGTGCTGGGTGAGCACGTTCAGCAGAAAGGCTCGCTGGTCGACAGTCAGCGTCTGCGCTTCGACTTCAGCCACTTCGAAGCGATCAAGGCCGAGCAACTGCGCGCGCTGGAAGATATCGTCAACGCCGAGATTCGCAAGAACACCGAGGTCATGACCGAAGAAACCGATATCGACACGGCGAAGAAGAAGGGCGCCATGGCGCTGTTCGGCGAGAAGTACGGCGACAGCGTTCGCGTACTGAGCATGGGCGGCGAGTTTTCCGTCGAGCTGTGTGGTGGCATTCACGCCAGCCGCACCGGTGACATCGCGCTGTTCAAGATCGTCAGTGAAGGCGGTGTCGCAGCAGGCGTGCGCCGTATCGAGGCCGTCACCGGCGCTGCGGCCCTGGCCTGGCTGAATTCGGCCGAAGATCAACTCAAGGAAGCCGCGACGCTGGTCAAAGGCAATCGCGACAACCTGCTGGACAAGCTGACGGCGGTGATTGAACGCAACCGTCTGCTGGAAAAACAACTGGAACAACTGCAAGCCAAGGCAGCCAGTGCCGCCGGTGACGACCTGTCATCAGCTGCGCTGGATGTCAAAGGGGTCAAGGTTCTGGCCACGCGCCTGGATGGTCAGGACGGCAAGGCGTTGTTGGCGCTTGTCGATCAGTTGAAGAACAAGCTCGGCCGCGCAGTGATCCTGCTCGGCAGTGTTCATGAGGACAAGGTTGTCTTGGTCGCAGGCGTGACCAAGGACCTGACTGGCCAACTCAAAGCCGGTGATTTGATGAAGCAGGCAGCTGCCGCCGTAGGTGGTAAAGGTGGTGGCCGTCCTGATATGGCTCAAGGCGGTGGTGTCGATGCCGGTGCGCTGGATTCAGCGCTGGCACTGGCCGTTCCTTTTGTAGAGCAGGGTATCTGAGTCGGGTCAGCAGGCCTGCCGCACACCGGCAGGCCTTACTTGGACTCGAATGTTAATGGGTGCTCTTAACGGGATTTGAGGCGGCTTTGAGATGGCTTTAATCGTACAGAAATTTGGCGGCACCTCCGTGGGCTCTGTAGAGCGCATCGAGCAGGTGGCCGACAAGGTCAAGAAATTCCGTGAGGCGGGTGACGACCTGGTGGTCGTGCTGTCGGCCATGAGCGGTGAAACCAATCGTCTGATCGAGCTGGCCAGGCAGATCAGTGATCAGCCAGTTCCCCGTGAGCTGGATGTCATTGTCTCCACGGGCGAGCAGGTGACCATCGCGCTGCTGGCGATGGCCTTGATGAAGCGTGGCGTTCCGGCGGTGTCCTACACCGGCAATCAGGTGCGTATTCTCACCGACAGCGCGCACAACAAGGCGCGCATCCTGCAGATCGACGACCAGAAGATCCGCTCCGACCTGAAAGCGGGTCGTGTGGTGGTGGTCGCCGGTTTCCAGGGTGTCGACGAACACGGCAACATCACGACCCTCGGGCGTGGTGGCTCGGACACGACCGGTGTTGCCCTGGCGGCGGCGCTGAAAGCGGACGAGTGCCAGATCTACACCGACGTCGATGGCGTCTACACCACTGATCCGCGCGTCGTGTCGCAGGCCCAGCGCCTCGACAAGATCACCTTTGAAGAGATGCTGGAAATGGCCAGCCTCGGTTCCAAGGTGCTGCAGATCCGTGCGGTCGAATTCGCCGGCAAATACAATGTCCCGCTGCGCGTTCTGCACAGCTTCAAAGAGGGGCCGGGCACCCTTATTACAATCGATGAAGAGGAATCCATGGAACAGCCGATCATTTCCGGCATCGCCTTCAACCGCGATGAAGCCAAGCTGACCATCCGTGGTGTGCCAGACACCCCCGGCGTGGCGTTCAAGATTCTCGGCCCGATCAGCGCGGCCAATATCGAAGTGGACATGATCGTGCAGAACGTCTCGCACGATAACACCACCGATTTCACCTTCACGATCCATCGCAACGACTATCAGGCGGCCTTGCAGGTGCTTGAGGCTACCGCGCGTGAAATCAGCGCGCGTGAGGTTTCCGGCGATACCAAGATCGCCAAGGTGTCCATCGTCGGCGTTGGTATGCGCTCGCATGCCGGCGTTGCCAGTCGTATGTTCGAAGCGCTGGCCAAGGAGAGCATCAATATCCAGATGATCTCCACATCGGAAATCAAGGTTTCCGTGGTCATCGAAGAGAAATACCTGGAGTTGGCTGTGCGCGCACTGCACACGGCCTTTGAGCTGGATGCTCCGCGGCAGGGCGAATGACCCTGTCATCGAAGGGCGCGGCGTGACCGCGTCTTTCGGGTGCTGCGCAGAAGGGCTTTTGTTTTCTTTGCGTTAGTCGATATACAGGTAGTGGTTATGGCGTTTTGCTACTGTCACTGCCTATAGGTTTGCAGACTGTTGTCCCTGAATAAAGGCGTAAGGAGAAAAGTATGCTGATTCTGACTCGTCGGTGCGCGGAAAGCCTGATCATTGGAGATGGTGAGATCACCGTCACCGTGCTCGGAGTGAAGGGTAATCAGGTGCGTATTGGTGTCAATGCGCCCAAGGAAGTCGCGGTTCATCGTGAAGAGATTTACCTGCGTATCAAGAAAGAGAAGGACGAAGAACCAAGCCATTAATTTTTATTGAATTTTTGGTTTGCAAACGGGGAAAAGGGTGGTTATTATACGCCCCGTGTTGCGGAGAGCTGGCCGAGTGGCCGAAGGCGCTCCCCTGCTAAGGGAGTACACCTCAAAAGGGTGTCGGGGGTTCGAATCCCCCGTTCTCCGCCATTATTTATGTAGTGCGTAAGATTGGGCTTGATCTGTAAGTTGTTGAATTTACTAGAAAAAGTGCTTGACTAAACAATTTTACGACCTATAATGCGCGGCACCAACACATGCACTCGTAGCTCAGCTGGATAGAGTACTCGGCTACGAACCGAGCGGTCACAGGTTCGAATCCTGTCGAGTGCACCATTTAAAGTTGTTTGAAGTGTTGTAAGTAATTACAAGGTTTCCGATAACTGGCTCCAACCAGAGGTGATCTGGTCTAAAAACACCAATGCACTCGTAGCTCAGCTGGATAGAGTACTCGGCTACGAACCGAGCGGTCACAGGTTCGAATCCTGTCGAGTGCACCATACAAACGAAAAGCCCACATCGAAAGATGTGGGCTTTTTGCTTTCTAGCGTTTTCCTTTAACGCATCCGTTCTCGTCAAATGTCACCTTATTGCTGCGGCCTTTTTTCTGGTTGTACACGTAATGCAATTCTCCATTGCGGTTAGTAACTTTGTCGGGGCGTCCCAGCAGGCTCTCGACATCACGCTGCGTCATACCGGGAGGGGTGCGCTGGTTGATGATCGCAGCCCGGCGCTGTTCGGCGCTCAAGCGGTTTCCACAGCCATCATCGCGTGTGCCGACCACGACCAGTGTCTGATCTGCCGGTTTTCCACGCGCGGTTTGCGCAGTGTTGGCGGGCGGCATCACATCGATACGGGTTCCCGGTGGTGCGTTGAAGGCTCTCTGCAGGCGGGTACTGTGCCCATCCGGGCAGCCGAGGGTGGTAAACGTAATCTTTCCGGATGCATCCTCGCAGCGATGAACGTTGCTGGCGGTTGCAGCGGCAGGAAGGCAGAGCAGGGCGCTCCACAGCAGCAGATGATTTTCAGGTCGCATGCTCAAGGTCCTCCGTGACAGGTGTCGGCAAAGGCTAACTGCGGTCTTTGAAAGGGGCGAGCGTGTTTTATTGGCTGAATGTGACGTCGAACCCTGGCTGGCTTACGGAGTTGTGCAGGTTTGCGCTGCAAACGGTTGTTATGAGCTGAATTTTCTCGCGTGCGCTTCGCTCAAAGCGGTGTATCATTGCGCCCGTCAGCTCCGCCGGGGCTTGTGGAACACCTCCATGGACATACCCAGTCGTTACTCGATAATGTTTTTCAACAATCATGAATTAACTGATTGATCTCCCGGCGTGCTCCGCTGCTGGGAGTGGAGTTCGCCTATGACCGAAAGAGAAGTAAAAAAAACGCAGGAAAGCTTGCAGGATCGCCTGGCTCAGGTTGTCGATCTGCTGCAGCGCCAGCGTATTGTTGAAGACCTGACCCACCGTCAGGAAGGTCAGCATCAGGACCGTGTAGAAAACCTGGTTCACCGGCAGAACCTCGTCGAGTTGCAACGCAAGCTCGAAGACCTTCACTCTGCCGACGTCGCCTATATCCTTGAAGCCTTGCCCCTGGAAGACCGCCTGACCGTCTGGCAGCTGGTCAAGGCCGAGCGCGACGGCGACATTCTTCTTGAAGTATCCGATTCCGTTCGTGAAACCCTGATCGCCGACATGGACGATCATGAGTTGCTCGCGGCGGCACGGGACATGGACGCCGACGAACTGGCCGACCTTGCTCCCGAGTTGCCCCGCGACGTCGTTCACGAGCTCATGGAAACACTGGATTCACAGCAGCGTGAGCGCGTGCGGTCGGCCTTGTCCTATGACGAGGATCAGGTCGGTGCGCTGATGGACTTCGAGATGGTGACGATCCGTGAGGATGTCAGCCTTGAAGTCGTGCTGCGCTACCTGCGCAGGCTCAAAGAGCTGCCTGGTCACACCGACAAACTGTTCGTAGTCGATTCCGAGGGTGTGCTCAAGGGCGTGCTGCCGATCAAGCGTCTGCTGGTCAATGATCCGGAGAAGCAGGTCGGCGAAGTCATGGCCAACGATCCGGTCAGCTTTCACCCTGAAGACGATGCCTACGATGCGGCACAGGCGTTTGAGCGTTATGACCTTATCTCCACGCCGGTCGTGGACAAGAACGGCAAGCTGATCGGCCGTCTGACCATCGATGAAATGGTCGACCTGATCCGTGAGGAAAGCGAGAGCGAAGTCCTCAACATGGCGGGTCTGCGTGAAGAAGAAGACATCTTCGCGTCGGTATGGCGTTCGCTGCGCAACCGCTGGTCCTGGCTGGCAGTCAACCTGGTAACCGCGTTTCTGGCCTCGCGTGTGATCGGCCTGTTCGAAGGCTCCATCGAGAAGTTGGTGGCGCTCGCTGCGCTGATGCCTATCGTGGCCGGGATTGGTGGCAACTCCGGTAACCAGACCATCACCATGATCGTCCGCGCGATGGCGCTGGATCAGGTCAATACCGGTAATACGGCGCGATTGCTGCGCAAGGAGCTGGCTGTCGGCTTGATAAATGGTCTGATCTGGGGGGGTGTGATCGGCATGGTCGCCTACTTCCTGTATGACAGCTGGTCGCTGGGTGTGGTCATGACCGCAGCCATGACGCTCAACCTGTTGCTGGCAGCGCTGATGGGTGTTTCCATTCCTATGGCGCTTGCACGTTTGGGGCGAGATCCCGCGATGGGGGCGAGCGTCATGATTACGGCGATGACCGACAGCGGCGGCTTCTTCATCTTTCTCGGGCTGGCGACGATCTTTCTGCTCTAAGGCTCGCGACGGCTAGAGTCTATTGAAATAAAAAAACCGCCATGATCAGGCGGTTTTTTTATGCTTCCGCCAAGTCTTCAGGTCGCTGTGTAACGCAATAAGCCGACGACTAATAAAGAAAAAGGCTACAACGAAAAAGGCCAGCTTTCGCTGGCCTTTGTCTGTTACGTCAAATCTCAGGACTCTTCGGAAGCGAGTTCCGTGTCATGAGCAATCAGCGAAACAAGAGCGTTCTGTTGACGATGTGAAAGCTGACGAAAGCGCTGCAGCAGCTCGCGTTCGTGCAAGGACAGCTCAGGACTATCGAGGCGCAGGCTTGGTTCATCACCAAGAGCACCTTCCTGAATCAGGCTTTGTTCGAGACGAGCGATGATTTCCGAGTTCATGCTGCGGTGATGATTCTTGGCTACCTCTTGCACGCGATTACGCATGCCGTCTGGTAGGCGAACGACGAACTTGTCAGCCGTGCGGCTGGAATAAGTAGCCTGTTTCATAGGGCTCATATATTTAACCGGTTAGTTCAGGGGAAGCGGTTCTAGCAAGTGGCCGCAAGATTGTCACAGTCAGACAATCATTTTGGCCAAATGTTCAACCGGGGTTCCAAGGGGCCGACATCATGCCGTATTACGTCGAATCCTTGGCGTCAATTCTGTGACAAATATTGACTCAGGTAGCGGCGTATTGCCAGCACCAATTATCAGAAATGCGAGCGAATTTGCAAACTCATCACATTTGTCCCCGGATAAAAGGGCACGCCATTGAGCTTTTTTGCTGTCATGGCCATTTGACTCTGAGTATGCGTCTAAATTCAGCGTGACCGAGGTTAGCCGACAAAGGGTTGGCTGCGGTGCAGGAAGGTTCTTTCGGAGGAGGGGAGATTCTGGATGCGAACGGTCAGACGACCGGGCAAATTACCGCAGGTAGCTTCGCTGTCAGCGAAGCACCGGGTCGAATTTGAAGCGGCGACCGACGAACAACGCAACCACAAAGAGACTGGCGAACACGCCTGCGGCGATGTTTGCAGCGATACTCATGGCCTGTGCATTAACAGGAAGCAAAAGGTCGGCGACGACAGCCATGATCGCCAGGACCAGAAATGACAACGCGGATTTTGACATGGCTACTCTCTCTTGGAAGGGTCGTTGCGGGCGTTATCAGAAAACCCAGCGCTGTTCAGCGCGTGGAAACTGAAGTGACTCATCATCGTCATTGGCCAGCACCGCTGCGCTCGCAACGCGTTCGGTCATGATTGCCAGCTTTGGCGCCTGACTGATCTGGTGGTGGACAGGAGCAGGCGTGATGGCCTGAGCGTCCTTGATACCAGAATCCTGGAAATGAAATGCTACCAGAGCCACCAGAGCTGCCGCATTCAACACTGAGAGAGTCTTGTTCATTTTCCAGTACCTGTGCCCGACCGTTTGGGATGAGATGTGTTCCACAGATATCAATAATGCAGTCTGCATGCCAATCGGAAAATGATAAAAAGTCCTTTAAAATCAATTACTTATTAAATTAAAAAAAGTGCTCTACAGTGCGTTTTGCAATGATGGCTTTTTGGGGGATTGCAAATTGCATGATCGGTTTATCAGGCCGTGTTTTCAGGCGACATCGGCTACAGGTTCGAAGGACAATGACGACATGACAAAAGCGCCACATGCCGCTAAGATGCACGCCGTCCTCGCTGGCACCGATCGGTGTGTCGGCACGCAGTGTCTCAGTAGCTCAATTGGATAGAGCATCCCCCTCCTAAGGGGAAGGTTGCAGGTTCGAACCCCGCCTGGGACACCACACAAACAAGCATCACTGACTCTCCTCAGCCGCCGCCTCCTTCCCAGCCCCCTCATTAATCAACACCATGCTCTGCGGTGCAGACAGCGCTACACCCAATTCCCTCAGACGCCCCAAGACCGTAAACAACAGATCACTCCGTGCGCCACCCACCGAGCGTGGGCTGTTCACGTAGCCGCTGGCGCTGATGATCAAGCCGGTATTGGTCAGGTCCTTGAAGGTGACTGAAGGCGCTGGTGCATCGAGTATCGCTTCGTGTTCGGTGAAAGCCTGTAACAGCAGTTCGCGTATTTGCAGAACGTCTGTTTCCAGGGGCAGGGTAAGGGTGATTCCGACCACGCCCAGCGCATTGCCCATGGTCACGTTGCGGACGTTCTGCGTGATGAACTGCGAGTTCGGCACGATCACTGTCGAGCGGTCGCCCATCTGGATTTCGGTCGCGCGGACGTTGATCCGGCGAATATCGCCTTCGACCCCCGCCAGGCTTACCCAGTCGCCGACTTTGACCGGGCGCTCGGTCAGCAGAATCAGGCCGGAGATGAAGTTCTGCACAATGGCCTGCAGGCCGAAACCTATCCCCACCGACAGCGCACTGACCACCCAGGTCAGGTTGGTGAGGCTGATGTTGAGTGTGGACATCACCACGGCCACCACCAGCACAAAGCCGATGTAACCGATCAGGGTCACCAGCGAGGCCTGCATGCCTGCGTCCATGTTGGTTTCGGGCAGCAGGCGTTCTCCAAACCACTCCTTGAGTACCCGCACACTCAGCAGGCCGACGACCAGGCATACCAATGCCACCAGAATGTCGCTGGGGACGATGTTTAGGTTACCCATGGATTTGGACGTGACATCCAGCTGAGTAAAGCTGGCGAGCAGGTCGCCCGGGCTCGACCCTGAAGGCATGAACGCCAGCAGTACAGCGGTGAGCAGCAGCAAGGTACGGCCTATGCCGGCCAGTACGGTACTTGCCTGCGCCTGATGGCGAGTGGACAAGCCCAGCGCTGAGCCCAGCGCCAGGCCGCCAGGTTGTTTGGGCGACAGGAGGGTTTCGCAGATGTCACCGAAGCAGGCGATCAGCAGGTATGCAGTGGACGCCACCACGCTGATCCAGAGCAGTTTCACTGCCAGAAAGTAAGCCAGCGTCAGGTAGCCGCTCAACAACGCCAGCAAACTCAGGCCGACCCACACCGCAACGATAAACGGAATCAGCCCGGCGAAGCCTGCCGGCCGCTCTAGTTCAAAGCGGCGGCGGGTACGGCGGTAGCGCAACAGGGCGTAGAAGAACACCAGCGAAACCGCCAGTGCCGTCAGGCCATTGACCGCAACGGTCAGTGCCAGGCTGCTGGCAATCACACTGTTGATTCGTTCCTGCGTGCCGATGACCATCAGTGCCAGCGCCAGGGCAGGGGGGAAGCGGCCCAGTGCGGTGGCAATCTGGTCAGGAATTTGCGGCAGGCGCCACGAGGCATGTGCCAGCATCAACAGCGCGCGGCCCAGACCGACGATGAAGGCGCAGAAGGTAATCAGCGTCTGCACCTGATCGAGCAGATTGACCACGTCGTTGCTGAGCACCGCGTTGTGGACGATTCCCCAGCGCAGCAAGGAAGTGGCAATGGTGATGGTGAGAATGGTCGACAGCCCGACCGCCAGGGCCAGGGCGCTGCGGCGCAGGCGGCCTTCGGGCAGCCAGCGAATCATCGCCCAGATCAGCAGGCGCTCCAGCAGGCGCCGGACAACCACCCAGATGAACAACGCGCCCAGCACCACGCTGATGAATTGCACACGGTTGTCCGGTGCCATCGCGTTGTTGAGTACTTGGCGCACGTCCACCAGAAGCCTGTTCAGGCGTCCCAGGTCGTCATCGGTCGGGCGAATCAGCGTGGACCAGAATGCCGAACTGAGCGGGCTCGCCGTGCGCGTGCTGATCTGTGAATCGAAGAGGCTGCGGCGCAGGTTGAATATCTGCGTCGCCAGATCCCGGGCTGACTGGCTCAGCTCATTGGTCTGACGTTCATCATTGACCAGCGCGTTTTTCTGCGCGGTCAACGTCTTGCGCTGACTGGTCAGGCTTTGCGCTTCGTCCGGCTGCACCGGCCCGAGAATGTTGAGCTGATCATTCAGGTGTTCGATATCGACAGCCTGCTGAGCAATCAGATTGTCGGCTTGTTTCTGGACCTGCAAAGCCGCCTGGCGCAGGCTTGAAAGCAGGTCGTCGTTGGCGCTGACCGTCACTTTCTGACGGATCTGATCGAGCTGTTGGCTCAGATCATCCAGGCTCGGGGCATCCACGGCAGGGGTCGCGCTGCTGGCGCTATCGGCCTGGGGGGCGGGAGCATTCTGGGCCAGGGCCGGCAAGGTCACGCAGAGCAAAAGCAAGGCGAGCAACCCGGTACGAAAACGGTTCAGCGAAGCGTGCTGCATTCTTTTTCCTTCTTTCTCTGCGCTATGCGGCCTGGCGAGGCCTGTGGTTCGAGCCCGAGTTTTGTACGGTTTTGAGCGGCATTCACTGGCCGCCCGAGATCGGCGCACAGGATATCAAGGCGTTCACGTTTGAGCGCTGTCAATGCGGGCCAATCCATGCCTGAAGGCTGCATTTTCAGCAGAATCTTCTCCGATTGCCAGGCTTGCGGATCAGCCGAGTGGATACTACTGGCCTAACAAGTGTTAGGTAAACGTTGACTCAGAACAAAAGTACCGCTACGGTGTGGATACCTAACGATAGTTAGGTAGGTGTTTTACCCTACCTCACAGGCCTGACCATGACCTCTAAATTGCGACTTTTCACCTCTCCTTCGGCTTTTCCGAATCCTCAACGCCTGCGTTTGTTCATCCACGAAAAAGGCATTGCCGATCAGTTCGAAGAAACCATTTATGACATGACGCCGGGTGGAGAGCAGCGTGGCTGGCGTCATCTGAACATGAACCCGTGGGGTGAAACACCGACCCTGGAACTGGCAGACGGCAGCTTCATATCCGAGACGGCCGCTATCGCTCGCTATCTGGATCAGTCTTATCCGGGCCGCAAGATCATGGGCGAGGGCGCTCTGGAGCAGGGCCTCGATAGCATGTGGGACAACCGCATCTGGGTGCATATCCTCTATCGGATCGTTACGGCCTTTCACGTGCTGCACACCGGACTCGGTTTCAAGCTTGAACTGACCAAGAACGAAGCATGGGGCGAGCACTGCCGCAAAGAAGCGCTGAGCCACGCGGCATTGGTCAATCGTCATTTGTCCGATGGTCGCGAATGGCTGCTGGGCGGCGATGCGCCAACGTTCGCGGACATCACGCTTGCAACTGCTATTGCCTTCTCCAAGTTTCCGGTCAACGCCACGCCATTGGATGAGCGTTTCGAGTTTCTGGACCTGTACTGGCAGCGCTGGCAGAAACGTCCGGCTTTTCAGGCGGCCTATGCTGATCGCAGCAGCGGTATTCCCGAGCTGGACTCGCCGGCCGAGTGATTGAGCTGTTTTTACGCTCACCTTATCGCCGGGAACGTCATGCGGGATGTTCCCGGCGATAGCCGTTTCAGCTTGTGAGAAACCGACGATGGCCGTTCAGCAGCGTATGGCTGCTGCCATGCGCCACACCGTCTTTCTACCTAACAAAAGGCAGGTTTTTGAATTAGCATGTGCCGGTCTCCAGAAACGCGTCCGAAGTACAAGGCACTACGATGACCATCAACGCCCGTGAGGCGATCCTGCTTGCTGCGAGAAATATCGCCCAGTCCCAGGGCTACAACGGCCTGAACTTTCGCGATCTGGCCGCCCAGGTCGGAATCAAGCCGGCCAGTATTTACTACCACTTCCCCAGCAAGGCTGATCTGGGTGTCGCTGTTGCCAGGCGATACTGGCAGGACGGTGCCGCTGCACTTGAGACGATCGCCGAAGAAACCCCCGATCCCAGCGAAGCATTACAGCGCTTTCCGGAGATCTTCCGGCGCTCGCTGGAGGTTGAAAACCGCCTTTGCCTGGGCACTTTCGTCGGCGCTGAAACCGACAACCTGCCGCCGGAGATGACTGAAGAAATGCAGCTATTCGCCCAGGTCAACATTGCCTGGCTGAGCAAGCTTCTGGTGGCAGCGAACATTTGCACGCCTGCGGACAGCGAGGTGCGGGCGCAGGCCATTTTTTCCGCTGTGGCGGGCGCTCAACTGGTCGCCAGAAGCAGGTCGGACATAGCCCTTTTTGACACGTTGATCGACACCTATCGCGCCTGCGGGCCATTGCCGAGCCAAGTCAGTATGGGAAGGCGCTGATACGTCCAGACCATGGCATCTATACCGGCAAGCGAAACTGCTTGCGCAAGCTTTTATCGAACGCTCCGGCAGGCGCGAAGCGCCGTAGCAGGCTGATTTGTCGGGCGGCCTTGCCGGCGGTGTATCGATGCCGTGGGCGAACATCGCTCGCCGCTTTCAGTACCACCGCTGCGACAACCTCGGGCAGGTCGGCTGTCGGCATCACATCGGCGAGCAACGCACGGACACCCGCTCGCGCCTGATCATACTCCGGCAACCGTGAGTCCGGCTCGATGCCGTTTTGATCGAAGACGGTGCGTACGAATGCCGGCTCAATGACCGAAACCCGGACGTCGAAGGCGCGAATTTCGTGATCGAGCGATTCCGAATAGCCTTCCAGAGCATGTTTGACCGCCGAATAATGAGCCGAGTAGGGCGCGGGTATCAGCCCCAGAACCGATCCGATATTGATAATGCGTCCCCGACCTTGTTGGCGCATCGACGGCAGTACTGCGCTGGTCATGCGCATGACGCCAAACAGATTGACGTCGAACAGTGCCTGCACTTGCGGGATCGAGAACTCCTCGGCCCCGCCCAGCATACCGATGCCGGCATTGTTGACGAGCAGGTCGATACGCCCGGTTTTCGCAAGCACGGTGGCAACGAGCGCGCGGACAGAGTCGTCATTCGTGACATCGCAGGTCAGCATGGAGACCTGTGCATAACTGTCACCAATTTTGCGGCTTGTGCCAAACACGGTATACCCCGCGCGCGCCAGCGCCTCTGCGGTGGCACGACCGATGCCCGATGAGGCACCCGTGACGATGGCGGTTCTTTCGGAAGAGGTGTCCATTTGATACTCCAATGCTCGACAGATGCGGGCCTGAATGGTGGCTGAGTGGACGTTGAATAAACGCTTACTCGATCTTCACGACGACCTTGCCTTTGGCACGGCCCTGGCCCAGGTATTCAAGCCCTTCGCTGGCCTGTTCAAACGCAAAGACCCTGTCAATCACCGGTGTTATCTGGCCACTTTCGAGCAATCTGGCGATGTCGCCAAGTTGAGCGCCATCCGCGCGAACAAACAGAAACGAGTACGACACATTTTTCGTCCTCGCCAGGCGCGTGATCCTGCGGCTCATCAACCCGAATATGAATGTGAAGAAGGCATTCATCCGCCGAGCCTTGGCGAATGCCTTATCCAGCGGGCCGACCAGGGATACGATCCTACCGCCGGGCTTGAGGATGCCGACAGCTCTTTCAAGGTCGTCTCCCCGGGTGGTGCCGAGCGCCAGGTCAACGTCGTGCAGCACTTGTTCAAATGCCTGCTCTTTGTAATTCACGACTTCATCTGCGCCCAGGCTGCGAACCAGCTCCATATTCCCCGCGCTGGTGGTCGTGGCCACTGTGGCGCCCAAGTGTTTGGCCAGCTGGATGGCGAAGGTGCCGATACCTCCAGACCCGGCCGGTATGAACACCTTCTGGCCCGCTTTAAGAGGGGCGCGTTCCTTGAATGCCTGCCACGACGTAAGCCCGACCATCGGGATGGAGGCGGCCTGAACAAAGTCCAGATTGGCGGGTTTCAATGCGGCAGCGTGTTCCGGTACGGCGGCGAACTGGGCGATGGCGCCCCCACGCAGTTCGAACAGGCTCGCGAATACTGCGTCGCCTGCCTTGAAACGAGTGACTGCGCTGCCTACTTGAATGACCATGCCTGCCAGATCGCTGCCCATGGTGGCCGGTAGTTGCAACTTCACTACAGGCTTGAAGACCCCCGTAGTGATGATGTTGTCGATCGGGTTCAACCCGGCCGCGTGAACTTCCACCAACAGTTCGTCAGGTTTGATGGCCGGTATGGGGACGTGGGTAATCGCAATCTCAGGCGACTTGCCGTACTTTTCGAATGTCAGTGCTTTCATGACGCTCTGATTCCAGTGTCGTCGAACAAGGGTGTGGATCTGCCGCGGCTTGACCCGCCTCAGGCTTGCGGGCGATAGCGCTCGGCCGCCTGAGCCTGTCGAATGTCCGACAACAGCCCTTGCCGCGCCTCATCCAGCGAGTCCCAACGACCCGCTACATGCAGCGGCGGAATGGTCACCTGCTCGCGGCGGTCGTAGCCCACCAGTGCCGCATCAACCAGTTCGTCGACGTCCATCACCTCTGCAATCGTGTTCAGATCGATCCCCGCACGCTCCCAGATTTCGGTACGCGTAGCCGCCGGGAGCACCGCCTGGACGTAGACGCCGTTGGGCGCCAATTCCACGTTCATTCCCTGGGAAAGGAACAGCACGTAGGCCTTGGTCGCACCGTAGACCGACATGCCGAACTCTGGCGCAAAGCCCACCACCGAACCGAGGTTAACGATCGAGCCCGAGCCGGACTGCGCGAAACGTGGGGCCACGGCGGCCGCAAGGCGTGTCAGGGCGACGATATTGAGGGCGACAAGCTTGTCGATGGACTCGGCGTTCTGTTGCGCGAACCCTCCGGATTGAGCAATGCCCGCGTTGTTGATCAGCACACCGATGCTGGCGTCCTCACGCAGGCGGGTTTCCAGAGCTGTGAGGTCGGCAGCTTGAGTCAAATCGGCCTGAATGACTTCAACGGCAACGCCGTTTTCTTCACGAAGGCGTGCTGCCAGATCATCAAGACGTGCCTTGTCACGAGCGACCACTACGAGATTGTGACCGCGACGGGCAAATCGTTCGGCATATACCGCGCCGATGCCGCTGGAAGCACCGGTAATGAGAACAGTGGATGGCGTTGTCATGGAGGATGTACTCGTAAACTGCGTGGAGGAGATGGCAGTTATGATTACGATCAAAATCTAAAATGTCAACGTATTGATGTCGATCGACATCAAAAATAGGCCGTGCTGATCCTGCTCGGGTTTCGGAAGGGGACGTGGGGAACATCATGGGAAGACGTGCGGGCAAATTGCATGCACACCGCCGAAACCGCTTCTGCGCAAGCGCAGTCACGACGGCGGTTGTGTATCGATCTGATGGAGGTCTGTGCGTCTGTTTTCAGTCTGACGGCATAAGCACGGCGCATGTCATCAATTGCAGTACCGACTCGGCAGAGGGAATAGGGGGGGTATTCGTCTTTCTGTCGATGGTCAGGGAAGCGTAGCCATGCGCGGTGCTCCAGGCGAGGAAGGTGCGCTGTTCAAGCAGTTCCGGGTCGGGCTCGCTACCGTATTTTGTTATCCAGGCGTTGCGTATCGACTGGCGGAGGACTTGCAGCGCACGTTCACCCGATTCGAGAAGCCTGGGCAACGTGCGGTTTACACCCGCGCCAAACATCAACCGGAAGTGCTCCGGGTAACTTTTGGCGAAACTTACATAACCAATGCCGCAACCCAGGAGGGTGTCGTCAAGTTCCTGTTGCACGGCAACGATGACGTCGGCCATGCGCTCATACCCATCGGCCACCACCTCCGCCAGCAGATTTTCCAGAGAGCCGAAATGGTGGGCGGGGGCGGCATGAGAGACATTTGCCCTTCTGGCGCACTCGCGCAGTGACATGCCGCGGACTCCCGCTTCCCCCACGATATCCCAGGCGGCCTGACGCAGGACGGCGGGCAGATTGCCGTGGTGGTAGGTCCGTGGGGCGTCTGAAGTCGACATGTAAGGCTCCCTATCATGAAACAAAAGTTATATTCCCATCGGTTCAGCCTATCTTGTCAGTGACAAGATAGGCTGTTCTAATGGCGCCAGATCATCTGACGGGCGTGGGGAATAGCGATGAGCGACATCATCAACAGGCTTCGACTATTGACGCTGCGCGGCATGTTCACGCTGAGCAGCCGTATTCTACCGGGCATCACTGGAAGATACCTCGCTCAACGTTTTGTGACTCCTCAGGCGTCCGGACGTGCCAAGGCTGCCGAAATCCTGAGTACAGCGACGGATGTGCAAACCGGTAGCCTTGAACTGGACGGCATCAGAATTGCCACCTATGTCTGGGGCGATCCCTCCAGCCAGCCGTATGTGTTGCTGGCCCACGGCTGGTCAAGTTACGCAATGCGTTTTATCGGATGGGTGCCGTTACTGCGCTCGATGGGTTACGCCGTGGTGGGGTTCGATCAGCCCGCCCACGGGTTGAGCGCAGGCAATATCAGCCACATGACCCAGTTCGTGGCTGTGCAGCAGCACGTGGGACGCCATTTCGGAAAACCTGCGGCGGTGATAGCGCATTCATTGGGCGCTTCATCGATTGTTTTCGCTCAGGAACAGTCGTGGTGCCCTGATCGTTTTATCCTGATTGCGCCGTTCCTTGCACCTACGGACAGCGTACTTCAACTATTCGATTCGGTCGGTGTTGCCCACACAGTATTCAAACCTTTCGAGGGCGTCCTGCACTCGCTGACCGGTCGCCGCTTTGCAGACTACGACGCCAGTTCGCGACTGCCGCTGCTTGATCGTCCCGCCCTGATCATTCATGACCGCCGTGACCGTGAAACACCGTGGGAAAAGGGCGCTCGTTTTGCAGAACTATGGCCGGGGGCGCGTCTGTTTACCACTGAAGGGCTTGGTCACAATCGGCTGATTGATCACCCTTCGGTGATTACGGAAGCGATGAACTTTCTGAAACCGGATCATCGTTAACGGCATCCGCAACGGATGGCCTTTCCGACGGTTCCACTCTGAAGCGTCTATACGCAGCTTCATGAAATCCGTATGTGCCAGTTGGATCTGGCTCGTTTAATTGCAAGATGAATCTGGCTCGTTTAATTGCAAGATGAATAACGGAAGCCAGATGCGTTTCCGCTCATCACGAGCTGAGCTTCTTTTAAAAGTCCTGACACGGCCGGACAGGCGAGTCAGCGTCTTCAGAAGTGGGAGGCCGCTATGGGTTTTAATAATTTTTCCGATGAATTGGCGGTGCTTGAAATCGTCCGCAGCGCGAACTTCGTCCGCCCTGGAAAGTTGACGTCCGGTCAAATTTATCTCGCGTTGATACGCCTTCAATCAGACGTTCCGGCGGCCGGGGATTTTATGGCAATGATTGATGAGCTGGTCAAAGAGGGTCTGCTGGTTTCAGCCGCTGTGCTGGAGCACGACATCTCGTTTCCCTATGTCCAGCACATTGTTCTTGGTGTTACCGAAACAGGTGCGGCCGTACTGGAAGACCGGAGTTTTCAGGCTGACCTTTTTTACGTGTGATCGACGGTGCCGTTTCTTGCTTTTGGTGTAGGCGAGCTGCCGGATGGGCTGAATGGAACAGTCGAGCAGAGCAGGCCGCTGCCTAACGCTTTCCGGCAGCGGCCTTGCCACGTCAGATTCGAAAACTGCCCACCAACTGCGTCAATCGAGTGGACTGCTGTTCAAGGTCAGTGCACGCGCGCAGGGTCGCGTTCAGGTTCTCTACGCCTTGCTGGTTCAGCGTATTGATCTCGGTGATGTCCACGTTGATCGCTTCCACGACGGCGGTCTGCTCTTCGGTGGCAGTCGCCACCGACTGGTTCATGCCGTCGATTTCGCCGATACGCTCGGTGACGTTTTCCAGACTTGTCACGGCCTTGTTGGCAATCTCGACCGTTTCAACGCTCTCGCGCTGGCTGTCGTTCATGATCGCCACGGCTTCACGAGCACCGGATTGCAACTGCTCGATCATCTCCTGCACCTGACTCGCTGATTCCTGGGTTCGGTGCGCCAGGCTGCGGACTTCATCGGCAACCACGGCAAAACCTCTGCCGGCCTCACCCGCACGCGCGGCCTCGATGGCCGCATTGAGGGCCAGTAGATTGGTCTGTTGGGAGATGCCGGTAATCACGTCGAGGATCTGGCCGATGTTGGCTGTTTTGGTATTCAGCGTCTCGATCTGCTCGCTTGCGCTGCTGATGCGTTTGGAGAGACGGCTCATGGCCGAGATGTTCTGCCCGACTACGTCCTGCCCGTTAGATGCCAACGTCCGTGCATCGCTGGAGTGCCCCGATGCACGGGCGGCGTTCTGGGCGATCTCCTGTGTTGCGGCGCCCAGCTCATTGATGGCTGCGGCGACGCTGTTGGTGCGGTGGGACTGCTGATCGGAATTGAGCATCGACGAGTTGGATGCGTTCAATACCCGCTGGGCAACTTCGTTGAGCTGTACGGTGGAGGAGGCGACTTCACGCATCGAGTCATGGATTCGCTCTACAAAGAGGTTGAAGCCGTTGCCCAGATAGCCGAACTCGTCCTGGCTCTCGATAATCAGGCGCTTGGTCAGGTCACCTTCGCCGGCAGCGATATCGTGCATGGCGCGGCCCATCAGGTTCAGTGGCCGCAGCAGGACGCTCAGGAGCATGCCCAGCAGCAGGATGATCAGCACCACAGCAATCACAGTGGCCACGATGGCCGAGTTTCTGAACTCGCCCAGCGCCGCGTAGGCGATGTCTTTATCCATCGCCACGCCGACGTACCAGTTGACCGATGGCAGACCGTCCACGTGAGCGAAGGTAAGGATCTGTGTCTTGCCGGCATATTCGCTTTCACTGAGGTCTTGCGACAGCTTCGGTGTGTTCGTCGGGTAGACTTCGGCCAGCGTCTTCATCACCAGCGAGGTGTCCGGATGAACCAGAATGCGGCCATTCGCATCGACCAGGAACGCGTATCCGTCGCCATGCAGTCGCAGCGAACTGATCATCTTCACCAGGATTTCCAGGCTCAGGTCGCCGCCAATCACGCCGGCCACGCCAGACTCACCCTTGATCGGTGTGGCAAGGGTCACGATCAGGCCCTTGGTCACCGCGTCCAGATACGGCTCGGTGAGGATGGTTTTGCCGGCGCGAACGGCATCGACATACCACGGCCGCGTTCGCGGGTCGTAATCGGCCGGCATGTCATCAGGCGGCTGGGTGACGAAGGAGCCATCACTTCTGCCCTGGTAAATGCTCATGAAGGTGGCGATCAGCGTGGGTTGGCCGAGCACCCGATTCTGCTCTTGCGCGGACTGAGGCGAAGAGGCGTTCTCCGCCAGGTTCTCTACCAGAAGAATTCGCCCTGAAAGCCAGTTACGGATATTGCCAGCGGTGCTTTCGCCCGTCTGGTTAAGGTTCTCCTTGAGCTGCACGCGCAACGCATTGCGCTGCAGATAATCGTTGTAGAAGGTGAACAGTGTGAAGGCGGCGATCACCACAAGGGACGCTGCCAAGAGGATTTTATGACTGAATTTTAACGATGTTCTCATGCCGGTATGAGCCTTTAGAGGGGTATTACGCAAGGAGTCATAGGTAGTGGGTAAAGCTGGGGTGGTTATCGGCGGGAGTCGATGTTTATGAATGTCATATGTCATATAAATGACAAAACACCTGAAAGTTTCGTCCTTCAGTTCAGAATGAGGCTGTCAATTTCAGTAGGCAGGGTGATTCAAATCGAGATACCACTGTGCATAAGGCGTGTTTTTCACCTTGCGCCGATTGAAGTCCTCGGCGCCATCGGTCCACCAGACCTCACCGCGCTCGCCAAGCGCAACCTTGGCCTTGTCCACACTGGTCCGAGCCGTCTTCAAGGCTTCGGGGTCTTCGGACGCCTTGGCGGCCTTGACTGCACGACGTGCAGCCATCAGCTCATCCACCAGGTGCTGGCGGACGTCGTCGCTCAAAGAGGGATTGGAGCACCGCCAGAGTTGGTCCCTGACCACAAAATACCGACCGTCAGGCGTGGTCGGATTCACCCTACGAAAACCCGCGCGCGACCGCGTCAGCGCCGATCAGGCCTGTCACTCGCCCGGCCAGCGCATCCAGCCCGAACGGCTTGGTGAGCACTTGCGTGCAAGGCCGCAGGTGGCAATCGTCCAGCACGGATGTTTTGGCATAACCGGTGATGAACAGGGTCGGCAGGCCCGGTCGACAGTCGCCTGCCGCATCGGCCATTTCCCGGCCATTCATGCCGCCCGGCAAGCCTATGTCACTGATCAGCAGGTCGATGCGTGTGTCCGACTGCAGGATCTGCAAACCTGACTGTGCGTCTGCCGCTTCCAGGCAGTTGTAGCCCAGACCGCTGATGACTTCGGCGACGAGCATCCTCACCGAGGGTTCGTCGTCCACGATCAGGACGGTTTCGCCGGTGTGATGCGGCGGTTCTTCAATGACTTCCGGCTCGACGGGGCGGGGAGCATTTTCAGCAGTGTGGCGTGGCAGGTGCATGACCACGCTGGTGCCCTGGCCTTCGACCGATTCGACGCGAATCTGCCCGCCGGACTGGCGCACAAAACCATACACCATCGACAGCCCGAGACCGGTGCCGGCACCTATGGGCTTGGTGGTGAAGAACGGTTCGAAGGCTTTGGCGGCAATGTCCGGACTCATGCCGATGCCCGTGTCGGTGACCCGTATGCTCAGGTGCTCGCCGGCAGGAATGCCATGGTCCGGATCGGTGCACTCTTCAAGAGACGCGTTAGCGGTCTCGATGATAATGCGCCCGCCGTTGGGCATCGCGTCACGGGCGTTCAGGCACAGGTTCAGAAGCGAGCTTTCCAGCTGGGCATGATCGATCAGCGCAGGCCATAGATCATTCTGGGCGACGACCTTTATGTCTATCTCCGGGCCGACGGTACGGGCGATCAACTCTTCCATGTCATGAATCAACCCGTTGACGTCGGTGACTCTCGGCGACAGTGTCTGGCGTCGGGAGAACGCCAGCAGACGGTGAGTCAGCGACGCCGCGCGGCGTACCGCACCCTGGGCGACCGACACGTAACGGTCAACATCGCCGACGCGCCCCTGAGCCAACCGTTTGGTGATCAGTTCCAGGCTGCCGGAAATACCGGCCAGCAGGTTGTTGAAGTCATGAGCGATGCCTCCGGTCAGTTGCCCGACGGCATCCATCTTCTGCGAGTGGCGCAGGGCGTCTTCGATCTGCTCGCGTTCGAAAACGGCTTGTTCGATGCGCTGTTCGAGTGTCTGATTGAGTTCTCTGACCGCTTCTTCGGCTTTTTTTCTGGCGGTGACATCAACAGACGAGCCGATCAGACCGATCACCTCGCCGTTTTCATCGAGCAAGGGCGCTTTGGTCGAGAGCCACGTCGCTGCAGAGCCGTCAGGCAGGTTGACGTGTTCTTCGATCTGTTCGCTGACATTGTTCTGCATGATCCGGCGGTCGGTTTCCATGAGCACCCGTGCCTGCTGCGGATCATCCAGAAACTCCAGGTCCGTCTTGCCGATGAAAAACGCGGGCGGTTTGCCGATCAGTTCAGCGGTGCCACGATTGGCGACCAGCATGCGACCCTCGAGATCCTTGGCGTAGACGACGCCGGGAACGGCAGCCGTGAATATCCTCAGCAACTCGTTGAGCCGGTCGCGCTCCTCTTCAGCCGTGCGACGGCTGTCTATATCGAGCAATACGCCCGGACTGCGAACAGGTTTGCCGCGACTATCGCGCTCGATTCGTCCGCTGGCTTCGATCCAGCGATAAAGACCGTCTTCATGCAGAACCCGGTATTCGCATCGGTAGGTTTCGCTGCTTTGAAGCGCGTCCTCGATTGACTTGTCGACTCTGGCCGAGTCGTCGGGATGAATGGAGGCAATCACCAGTTCCAGTGGCAAGCCTTTGGCGCACAGCTTCGGGGACAAACCGAAGGTCCGGGCAAAACGCTCATCGCCGGTCAACTGATCGGCAATGATGTCCCACACCCAAGTGCCGACAACTGCCCCTGAATCCAGGGCGAGTTGTAGCTGCTCGGCCGCTTCCTGCTCCGAAGGCGGGGGTGGCTGGGGGGCAAATGGCCTGCCGCCAGAAACATCATTGCTCATCACTATCGACCCACTTGAACGCCTGGTTCACAAAGACTCAGTCATAGGGCAGCGCAGCGGCCTGAAAGTTGTACAAAATTTATTCTATTTTGTGCCTGATGCCTCACAGAGCGATCAGTAACACTCGATCATTCCATGATTCTGGATAGGGTGATATTAAATTAATATCATTTGAGGTGCGCGCTATTTTCAGCGGAGCAGGCAGGGCAGCGCTTTCAGGTCATGCCGGGCTCGGCGAGTCACCTGAAAGCGCTGGTTTCATTCAAGTATTCAGCGTCCTGCGAACGTCTCAATGCTGGCCGACGGGCGCAGGCAGGTTGGCAGCCTGCACCGGCGACCAGCGGGTTAGCGCATAAAACACTGCGCCGCCCAGGATGCAACCGGTAAACCAGGCGAAGTTGGCAATCGGCTTGAACCACTCGACAAAGGTGAAGCACAGACCGACCAGTGCAGTGAGCAGCAATGCCTTGACCGCGATCCAGTTGACGCCGTTGGTGTACCAGTAACGACCGCTTGGCGTGTCATTGAACAGGGCGTCGACGTCGATCTGCTGTTTCTTGATCAGGTAGTAATCCACCAGCAGGATGCCGAACAGCGGGCCGATGCAGGCCGCCAGCACGTCCAGGGTGTAATGGATCACTTCCGGGTTGTTGAACAGGTTCCAGGGGGTGATGAAGATCGACGCTACGGCAGCGATCATGCCGCCTGCACGCCAGCTGATGCGGCTGGGCGCCACGTTGGCGAAGTCGAAGGCAGGGGAAACGAAGTTGGCGACGATGTTGATACCGACCGTCGCGGTCACGAAAGTAAAGGCGCCGAGCAGCACGGCCGTGGTGTTATCGATGCGCGCGACGGTCGCGATCGGGTCGTGGATCATCTCACCGAAAATCGGCAATGTGCCCGAGACGATCACCACCGTTACCAGTGAAAACGCCAGAAAATTCACCGGCAAGCCCCAGAAATTGCCGCGGCGCACGTCGGCTATGCTGCGGCAATAGCGGCTGAAATCACCGAAGTTCAGCGTCGGCCCGGAGAAATACGAGACCACCAGCGCGATGGCCATGACCACTTGCCCGAACGCCGCCCAGCCGGACAACTCTTTTTCAGCCAGGGTGAAACTGATGTTGTCCCAGCCGGCGCGCCAGACAATCCAGCCTGCCAGCGCGAACATCACCGCGTAAACGGCAGGACCGGCCCAGTCGATGAAACGTCTGATCGACTCCATGCCGGTCCAGAACACAGCAGCCTGAACCACCCACAACGCCAGAAAGCCGGACCAGCCAAGCCACGACAGCCCGAGAAAGGTCACATTCTGATACGCAGCCAGTTCCGGGAAGAAACGCAGCACCACGATCACTAGCGCGCTGGACGCCAGGTAGGTTTGAATGCCGTACCACGCCACCGCGATCAGCCCGCGAATGATGGCGGGAATGTTGGCACCGAAGACGCCGAAGGCCAGGCGGCAGATGACCGGGTAGGGCACGGCGGCTTGCTGACTGGGTTTGGCGACCAGATTGGCGATCACTTGAATGATGCAGATCCCCACCAGCAGCGCGATCAGCACTTGCCAACTGGCCAGGCCCAGAGCGAACAGACTGGCCGCGAAAACGTAGCCGCCGACGCTGTGCACGTCGCTCATCCAGAACGCCAGGATGTTGTACCAGGTCCACTTCTGCGGCACCGGCCCCAGATCGTGGTTGTGCAAGCGCGGGCTGTACCCGGTCGGGCGTTGATCTGTCATTGCGTGACTCCCTCGGTGTGTCGTGACGGGATCGGAGTACGATCGGCGATTTTTTTGTATACGATCGTGTACGCAAAACATGTGCCATACGATTTCTATTCGGCCGGGAATGGCCGCGAGTCTTGTTTCAGGGCGCTTGTACCGAGACGGGTGGGTAAATCAGACAGGTTCGAACCTGCGCCTGAAGTGCACGTAAACAGGGCACTTTTGCTCATTTAAGGTGCGATTCATGCGTTTTCGACTGAGGAGCCATTTGGCGCGCTGCTAAATTGCGCTACTCATCATGTTCCGCATCAGGCACTATTCTTGTATACGATCTGTAATGCCAATGCGATGTGAAGCCATGATCCGATCTGACAGTGCCCCGTTGTTTCTCACGCCTTCTGCCGATGAAAAAGGCCGTGATGAACAGATTTACCAGCATGTACTGGAAGCTATCGTCGAACATCGGCTCGCTCCCGGGACGCGCTTGCCCGAGGACGCTTTGGCCGACGTATTCGAGATCAGCCGTACCGGCATTCGCAAGGTCTTGCAGCGTCTGGCGCTGGAACGACTGGTGACCCTGCGCCCCAAGCGCGGCGCAGAGGTTGCGCAACCGTCGGCTCAGGAGGCACAGGATGTATTGGGTGCCAGGCAACTGATCGAGCCCGCGCTGATGGCCGATATCGCCACGCGAGTCGCCGGTCAGTGCCTGCAAGCCCTGCGCGCGCTCTGCGATCAGGAGCATGAGGCGCAACACGCCGGGCGCCACAGCGAAGCGATTCAATTGTCGGCGCGTTTCCATGTGCAACTGAGCGCGCTGGCGGGTAATCAGGTGTTGACCGAGCAGGTTGCGCAGCTCACCACACGGTCCTCGTTGATTGTGGCGGTGTACGGCTCGCGACGCAGTGTCGGCTGTGATTGTGGCCAGCATGTTGACTTGCTGACCTTGCTTGAAAGCGGGCAGGGCGAACAGGCACGTGAATGGATGGCCGAGCATTTACGGCGCATCCGTGCCAGCCTGAATGTGGATGCGCCGGTCAGCGAGACAGTGGATTTTCATAGCATTTTCAAACGGCGCTGAAGGAGTTCCGGTGCGTATTCAAGTAATCAACCCCAACACCAGCGAAGCCATGACCCATAAGATTGGCCTCGCGGCGCAAGCCATTGCGCGCCCCGGTACGCAGATTCTTGCGTGCAGCCCCGATGATGGCCCGGTGTCTATCGAAGGTCATTTTGACGAAGCGATCGCGACCCTTGGCGTGCTGGAAGAAATACGCAAAGGCCGTGAGCAGCAGGTCGACGCGCACATCATCGCCTGTTTCGGCGACCCCGGCCTGCTGGCGGCACGCGAGTACGCCAGCGCCCCGGTGATCGGTATCGCCGAAGCGGCTTTTCACATGGCCAGCCTGATTTCTACCCGTTTCGCCGTGGTCACCACACTGACCCGCACCCGGATCATCGCCGAACATCTGCTGCAGCGTTATGGCTTCAGTGAATTATGCACATCGGTGCGCTGTATCGATCTGCCGGTGCTGGCGCTGGAGGAAAGCGGGCCGGAGCTCATCGAATGCATGGCCGAACAAGCCCGTCGCGCCCGTGATGACGAAGGGGCGGGAGCCATTGTGCTGGGTTGCGGCGGGATGGCGGATCTGGGCAGGCAGCTGAGCGAAGCGATCGGCCTGCCGGTCATCGACGGCGTGGCTGCGGCGGTGAAACTGGCCGAATCGCTGGTGGATCTGGGCCTGACCACCAGCAAACACGGCGACCTGGCCGACCCCATCGGCAAACCGTTCAAAGGCCGGTTTGCCTACCTGAGCCGTTGATGGCTTCTGCCCGAAGGGCGTAGGAGCGAACGTGTTCGCGAAAGGGGCGGCATGAACGATGAACATTCATCGTCTGAATACCGTTCGCGAACAGGTTTGCTCCTGCGGCCTTAGGCCAGAATCAAAAGCGAACTTGTATCTCACATAGCCGGCACGCCACCCCCGACCAAGGCTTCGGTCGTGTCGTCGGGCACCACAATCGTGTTGTTGCCCGGCGTCAGGATGACCTTGCGGCAATCCTCTTCCTTCTTGTCGAACAGCTTGTAGCCCTTCGCCGCATCTTCCAGTGACATCCGGTGCGTGATGATAGCTTCGGGCTCCAGGCGGCCGGCCTCAATGTGTTCCAGCAGTTCAGGCATGAAGCGATGCACGTGGGTCTGGCCCATCTTGAAGGTCAGGCCCTTGTCGAACGCATCGCCGAACATGAAGCCGTGGATGAAACCGGCATATACGCCTGGCACACTGACCACGCCGCCACGTCTTACCGCCGCGATGCACTGACGCAATGCCTTGCCGCTGCTGCCTTCCAGCTTCAGCGTGGCCAGGATGGTTTCAGTGGTGCTGCCCTTGGCCTCGAAACCCACCGCATCCACAACGCCGTCCACGCCACGCATGCCAGCAGTCTGGCGGATGATCGTGTCGGCCGGATCATCATCTTCGTCGAAGTTGATCGGGATCACGCCGTAGGTTTTCTTCGCATAGGCCAGACGGTACGGGTGGTGATCAACCATGAAGATCTTCTCCGCACCGAGCATTTTTGCGCACGCTGCGCTCATCAGGCCGACCGGGCCAGCCCCATAAATGGCAACAGTCGAGCCTTGGCCTATCCCGGCGTTGAGTACAGCCTGCCAGGCGGTGGGGAGAATATCGGAGAGGAACAGAACCTTCTCGTCAGCCAGCGTGCCCGGCACCTTGAACGGACCGACATTGGCCTTGGGCACGCGCACGTATTCAGCCTGGCCGCCCGGGACGCCGCCATACAGATGGCTGAAGCCGAATAGCGCCGCGCCTGGTGGAATCGACTTTTTGTTAAGAATCGCGCCACGTCCGGTGTTGGTGGTTTCGCAGGCCGCGAACAGGTCGATGTTGCAGAAAAAACAGCTGCCGCAGGCGATGACGAACGGGATCACCACGCGATCGCCTTTGGCCACGGCCGTGACGGCCGAGCCGGTTTCTTCCACGACGCCCATGAACTCGTGACCGAAAATGTCGCCATGTTCAACCGTAGGGATTTTGCCGCGATACAAGTGCAGGTCGGAACCGCAGATAGCCGTCGCGGTTACGCGCAGAATGATGTCATCCGCTTGCTCGATCACGGGGTCCGGCACCGTGTCGACCTTCACATTGTTCGCACCGTGGTAAGTCAAGGCTCTCATGGTTAATCCTCAATGGCAGCAGGAATTCCGCTCCGTTACTGAAGATGAACCATGAGATTTTTGTTGGTTCAGCGCGATTGGTCGACGTGGGACTAACGGTAGGTCAGTTGCGGAACGCCGTCATATCCTGCAACAGCATGCCCATCAGGCGGTTGGCGCCGACACTCAGTTGACGGCCCAGGCGGCTGATCAGGTGGGTCTGCGGGGTGCTGAACACCTCATGCTGCAAGGGCAGGGCCCGCAATGTTCCGGCCTTTATTTCTTCCTCCACGACAAAGGTCGGCAGCAGCGTGACGCCACCCTGCATGGCGAAATGCTTGAGCATGGCGAAAGTGCTGCAGGTCAGCGTCGGCTGCACAGTGATGCCCAACTGGTGCTCGGCTTGCAGCAGAATCTGGCGGATACCGTAAGACACTGCGGGCAGGGCGACACGGTAGTCTTCAAGTGCCTGCAGCTTTATCGGGCCTGGTTCTTCCGCCAGCGGATGATTCGGCGCGGTGATCATACAGACCGGTTGACGCTGATGCGCATGCGAGCGGATTTTCGGGTCGGCAGCCGGGTTGAAGACCAGGCCGATGTGCGCTTCATCCTCGACCACCTGGCGAATCACTTCGTTGCTGCCACACACGTTCACGATCAGTTCGATCCTGGGGTACAGCTCGGAAAACCGGGCCAGCGGCTGCGCGAGACTCTCCAGAAACCCCTCTCCGGAGACCAGCGTCACCGAGCCGCTGTGCAAGCCTTTCAGAGCCTGAATCGAATCCAGCAGGACCTCCTGCTGCGTCAGTCGCTGGCGGTAGTAGGCCAACACCTTTTCGCCCGCCTCGGTCGGTTTGACGCCGCGTCGATGACGCTCCAGCAGTGGAGAGCCCAGCTCCTGTTCCAGTTGCGCGATCTGACGGCTGACCGCCGAAGGCGCAACGTTGAGGAAGTCGGCAGCAGCCCGGACGCTGCCCAATCGTACGGCTTCGAAAAAATACAGGATGCGTCGATCTTGAACGAGGCTCATGGGCTTCCAGTGTTGCGCTAAAGGCAACATAAATTCGATTTTTGGATTATTGCTGAGAGGGGAGAGCGCTGTCCATACTCGAATCATCAGCACATTGCAGGCCGAAAGGGCCCGCAGCGTCATTCTCTAATTCGTACAAAATCTTTGATCGGGATGCAGACATGACTTTGAAAGCAGGTGTGATCGGATTGGGCAACATGGGCGGCGGCATGGCTGCGACGCTGGCGGGTAAGGGCTTTGATGTCAGCGGCTTCGACCTGTCGCAGGCCGCGCTGGCCCAGGCCGAAAGCAAGGGCGTCAAGCCGGTTGCCGATCGCACGCAACTGATTCAAGGCGTGGACATTCTGATCCTCTCGCTGCCCAAGGCCGAGCATGTGGAATCGGTGTGCCTCGGCGCGGGTGGCATCAACGAGGTGGGTCGCAAGGGCCTTATCGTCGTCGATACCACGACGTCAACGCCGGAAATGAGCCGCAAGGTCGCCGCCGAACTGGCGAAGAACGGCATCGCGTTCATCGACGCGCCGGTGTCTGGCGGCCCGAAAGGCGCAGCCACCGGCACCATGTCGATGGTCATCGGTGCCGAGGACGCCGACCTGGCGCGCGCCATGCCAATCCTGGAAGGCATGAGCGGGACACGCGTGCACGTCGGGCAATGTGGCGCAGGCAATGTCGCCAAGATCGCCAACAACATGCTCGCCGCCTGTCACCTGATCAGCACTGCCGAAGCCGTGGCGATGGCCGCGCGTGCAGGGGTCGATCCGGAAAAACTTCTGCAGGGCCTGAATGCCGGTTCCGGACGCAGCGGTGCCACGCAAGTGATGTTCCCGACCTGGGTACTCA
Source organism: Pseudomonas sp. NFACC10-1 (assembly GCF_900119195.1). Lineage (NCBI taxonomy): Bacteria > Pseudomonadati > Pseudomonadota > Gammaproteobacteria > Pseudomonadales > Pseudomonadaceae > Pseudomonas > Pseudomonas sp. NFACC10-1. The sequence goes on from NZ_FPJB01000001.1 coordinate 1,017,804, forward strand.
ACAAGGCCTATGACTCGGGTTTCACCATGGGCCTGATGCGCAAGGACGTTGGCCTGGCCAGCGATCTGGCGGACAGCCTGGACATGGACCTGCCGCTGTCGCGCGTCGTCGCACAATTGTGGCAGGCCAGCAGTGAAACCCTGGCGGACAATGAAGACTTCTGCGCCATCGTGCAACGCACCGATGGCAAACTTTACGGTCATGGAGAATAAGCGATGAGCACTGCAAAAATCCTCGAACTGATGCGTCCTTACTGGGGCGATCGCAGTGTCATCGCCAGCTACGTAGGTGGCCAGTTTATCGAAGGTCACGGCGCGCCCGTCGAAGTGCGCAATGCCCATGACGACAGCCTGTTGCTGAGTTTTCCGGATGCCGACGAGTCGTTGGTCGAAGTGGCCGACAAGGCCGCCAGGGCTGCACAACAACAATGGTGGGCACTGACCGCTCAGGCGCGTGGCCGCGCCATGTATCAGGTGGGCAATCTGATTCGTGACGAGCTGGAAAACCTCGCTCAGATTGAATCCCTGACCGCCAACAAGCCGATCCGCGATGCGCGTGTCGAAGTGCTCAAAGTGGCCGAGATGTTCGAGTATTACGCCGGTTGGGCGGACAAGCTGCACGGCGAAATCATCCCGGTGCCGACCACGCACCTGAACTATGTGACCTACGAACCACTGGGCACGGTGTTGCAGATTACGCCCTGGAATGCGCCGATCTTCACCTGCGGCTGGCAGATCGCCCCGGCGATTGCAGCGGGCAACGCGGTCATTCTCAAACCGTCGGAACTGACCCCGCTCAGCTCGCTGATGGTCGGCGTGCTGATCGAGCGTGCCGGCGTGCCGAAAGGGCTGGTCAACGTGATTGCCGGTTTCGGTCATTCCATCGGCCAGGCGTTTATTGCCAAGGCTGACATTCGCAAGGTGGTGTTCGTCGGCTCACCCGCCACTGGCCGGCATATCGCTGTGGCAGCGGCGCAGCGTTGCATTCCTGCGGTGCTGGAACTGGGCGGTAAGTCGGCCAATATCGTGTTCGACGATGCCGACCTGGAAGTCGCCTTGCGCGGTGCCCAGGCTGCGATCTTCTCCGGTGCCGGGCAGAGCTGTGTTTCAGGTTCGCGCCTGTTGGTGCAGGAGTCGATCTTCGAGAAGTTCACCAATGCCCTGGCGGTGGCTGCGACGCAGTTCAAGGTCGGTGACCCGAGCGATCCGGAAACCCAGATCGGCCCGATCAACAACGCCAAGCAATACAGTCATGTGAAAAACATGGTCGAGCAGGCGCTCAAGGACGGCGCAAAACTGGTGGGTGAGCACGCTGATCCGATCCCGGAAAAGCCCGGTTACTACATCAACCCGACCGTTCTGGCGGGCACCAACGCGCTGTATTGCGCGCAGGAAGAAATCTTCGGCCCGGTAGTGGTAGCGATTCCATTCAAGGACGAAGAGGACGCGATCCGCATCGCCAACGACAGTCGTTTCGGTCTGGCCGGTGGTGTCTGGACCCGCGATGTCGGCCGCGCTCACCGCGTTGCAAAGCAAGTGCGAGCGGGGACCTTCTGGGTCAACGGTTACAAGACGATTCACGTCAGTTCGCCGTTCGGCGGCTATGGTGAGAGTGGTTATGGCCGGTCTTCCGGTCTGGATGCCCTGCGCGAGTACAGTGAAGTGAAAAGCGTCTGGGTCGAAACCGCCGCCAAGCCAGCCGCCAGCTTTGGCTACGGCGCGAGTCTGGAGTAAGCACATGTCCATTTCAAAGACGTTGATTGACGAAGCCACCGTGTGGCGCCGCACCCTTCACGCCGCGCCGGAACTGGGGTTTCAGGAGCTGAAAACCTCTGACAAGGTGGCTGAGCTGCTGAGCGGTTTCGGCATCGAGATCCACCGTGGTCTGGGCGGCACTGGCGTGGTTGGCACCCTGCGTAATGGTGACGGGCCGACCATCGGCCTGCGTGCCGACATGGATGCCTTGCCGATTCAGGAGCTGGGCGACAGCGTTCACAAGTCGACCCACAAGGGCTGCATGCACGCCTGCGGTCACGATGGCCACACCGCGATCCTGCTGGCCACCGCCAGGCATCTGGCCGAGACTCGCCGCTTTCGCGGCACGGTGCATTTCGTCTTCCAGCCTGCCGAAGAGAACCTCGGCGGCGCACAGCGAATGATCGAAGACGGGCTGTTCGAGCGCTTTCCGATGGAAGCCATCTACGGCCTGCACAACTGGCCGGGTGTGCCTGCGGGCATGGTTGTGATCAATCCGGGTCCGATGATGGCCTCGCTCGACACCTTTGAAATCACCCTGACCGGCAAGGGCAGCCACGCGGCCATGCCGGACAAGGGCAATGATCCGATCGTGGCCGCAGCCGAGCTGGTGCTGGGGCTGCAAACCATTGTCTCCCGGCGCCTGTCACCGCTCGACTCGGCGGTGGTCAGCATCACTCAGTTCAATGCCGGTGAGGCGATCAACGTGATCCCGGAAACCGCCACGCTGCGTGGCACCGTGCGTTGCCTGCAAACCCCTGTGCGGGAAAAGGTCCAGCGACTGATCGGCGAGTTCGTCGAGCGTTTGCCGACGGCCTTCGGCGTGCGCGGCGAGCTGGTCTACAACGTCGGCTACCCGGTGACCGAAAACCACGTCGAAGCGGCAGCCACGATCCGTCGTGCAGCAGTCGCCGCAGTCGGCGAGGCCAACGTGCAGTGGGGCTGCAACCCGTCGATGGCCTCCGAAGACTTCGCCTTCATGCTGCATGCCTGTCCGGGTGCCTACATCTGGATGGGCGTCGACGGCGAGAAGCCGTCGGCGGCGTTGCACAATCCGTACTACGACTTCAACGACCAAGTGATTGAGCCCGGCGTTGCGGTCTGGACCTCGCTGGTGGAGCAGTGTTTGCCGCTGAGTTGAATGGCTCGCATACATATGTCGTAGGAGTGAGCTTGCTCACGAAAGCAATGGTCCAGACGCCCTTTTTTATGGGATTTACTGGCCTCTTCGTGAGCAAGCTCACTCCCACCGGGAACGGACTCCGTCAAGGTGCCGCGAGCAATTCCACTGCAATACCGGATATGTCCGGCAGGCAGGTCAGCAGGTGGTCGCGCAGTTCCAGTACTCGCTGGCGCTTGAAGCTGTCCTGCAGCCAGACCAGGTAATAGGCATCTCCGGTGCCAACCGCCGAGTTGAACGGCAGAAAAACCTGGCCTTCGTTCAGGTCATCAGCGACTAGAAACAGATCGCCAATCGACACACCGTGCCCTCTGACCGCGGCGGTAATGCCCTGATCAAGCGTGTCGAACACCTTGCCTTTGCTCAACGTCACCTGACCGGAGAGGTCCATCCGGTTCAGCCAGCGCCGCCAGTCGCGGCGGTCGCTGGACGGATGGATAAGTTCAGCGGCCTGCAGCCTCTCTGTTCCCCACGGCTGGTCGCCTAACGTGTCTGCCGAGCAGATCGGGATCAGCCACTCATCGAACAGCTTGCAGGTTTCCACCTCGGCACCAAAGTTGCCATTGCCCAGCAGAATCGCGCAGTCGAAAGGCTCCGAATAGAAGTCCACGCTATCAAAGTCCATCCACACGCTGGACAGCTGAACCGGCAGGGCGGGCGCAGGCTTTTTGAAGGACTCCAGCGCGTGCAGCAGCCAGCGCATGGTCAGGGTGGACGGTGATTTGAGGCGCAGATTCGCGCCCTGACCCCGGAAGGGCTGGCAAGCGTCCTCGATAATCCGGAAGCCGATCTTGAGCTGGCTGGACAGCCGCCGGCCCTCGTCACTGAGCGAAAGCCGCGGGCCATTGCGCTCGAACAATCGACAGCCAAGGGTTTCTTCCAGGGTACGAATATGACGGCTGATGGCACTCTGGGTAAGAGATAGCTCTTGCGCAGCACGCGTAAATGAGCATGATCGGGCCGCTACTTCAAAGGCTCTCAGCGCGTAAAGAGGCGGTATACGTTCAGTCATGTGATAACTAACCATGATTATTTGTCATAGTAGGTTACACCTTTTTCCATTTTTCCGCGCACGCGTCTCCGGTCAGAATCGCCGGCTCGTCCACTGTCGTAAAAATCAAACAATAAGGCGGTGTTCTTATCTGCTGCGTGCGTGAGGGAATATGCTGCCCAAGTCCGAAAAGCTGTTGCGCCAATCTGTTGTAAGACATTTGCTGGAAAGTGACACCGCCCTGGAAATGGGCTGGCGGGTTCAGGCTTACAGGCAGTTCGAGCAGGTGCTGAGTGACAAGGGCTTCCCTTGTCTGTTTGGACGCCGTGCCAACAAGTCCGGAAGTTGTCTGCTGCTGTTCATCCCCTGTGAGAATGAGCAACAAGCGCTACGTGACGGCATGGAAGCGTACGTGAAGTTCGTTAATGACACACCACTTGAAGATCGCCTGTTCAACCCGTTGATTGTCATTTTCGAGAAAACCGATTTCAACAGCCTGGCCGAAGAACAGGCCTATGCCTGGGCCACCCTGCAACATTTACATGAAGGTGACCGATCGCCCTGGCCGGCCAACGCCTGCACAGACCCTGAAGTGTTCGAGTGGACCTATCACTTCGCCGGACTGCCGATGTTCATCAACATGAGCTTTCCCCGTCACAGCGCGATGAAAAGCCGTTCGCTGGGTGGGCACATTGTGTTTGTGGTCAACCCTCGGGAGAACTTTGACGAGGTGGCAAGCGCCGAGACGGAAAGTGGTCGCAAGGTCAGGGAAAAGATTCGCCAGCGAATCGCCGATTACAACAACGGCGTGGTACCCGACACGCTGGGTTTTTTCGGCGACCGTAGCAGCCTGGAATGGAAGCAATATCAACTGTATGAAGAAGGCGGGCTTTCACTGTCCCGTTGTCCTCTGCACATCAAAGTCGACAAGACTGACCATTTGAACGAGCGTTGAGTACCCATGGATATATCGTTGCTGCTGATCTACATGTTCAGCGTGTTCATGCTGATCATCACCCCTGGTCCGGTGGTGGCACTGATCGTCAACACCAGCCTGGCGTGCGGGCCGAAACGCGCGATGTTGACGGCGCTGGGCACCAACTGGGCGTCACTGGTGCTGGTGTTGGTCGCGGCATTGATTCTGACGGGAACACTGTCGGTGAGCGTAAGCATGCTCAACTGGATCAGCCTGGTGGGCTGTTTCTTCATCGCTTACCTGTCGGTGCAGGCACTGGAACAGGCGTTGCGTTACGCCCCGTCGCGGCCTGAAACAGCGCCAGCGCCGATGCCTGCGCATAGCCGGCACAGCGGGCTGGTGACCGGTTTTCTGGTCGGAATTTCCAATCCGAAGGACATCATCTTCTTCGTCTCGTTTTTCCCGCAGTTCATTCACGTCACCGAATCGTTCAAGGGCAGCATCGCCTTGTTGTCGTTGCTGTGGATCATCATTGATCTGTCTATCCTGTTCGCCTATATCTTCCTGATGCGCCAGAAACTGGCCTTGAAGTACAAGCGCAAGATCGAAGTCGCCTCCAGCGTGACCTTGCTGCTGATCGCGCTGGGCGGGATCCTCTATTCGGGCTCGACACTGTTGAATCAGTAAACGCCTGCGCCCATCAGCACTCGATCAGGTTGACCGCCAGGCCGCCGCGTGAGGTTTCCTTGTATTTGTCGTGCATGTCGGCGCCGGTGTCGCGCATGGTGCGGATGGCGTGGTCCAGCGAGATGTGGTGCTCGCCGTCGCCGCGCAGGGCCATCTGGGCGGCATTGATGGCTTTCACGGCAGCAATCGCATTGCGCTCGATGCAGGGGATCTGCACCAGCCCGCCGACCGGATCGCAGGTCAGCCCCAGGTTGTGTTCCAGGCCAATCTCGGCAGCGTTCTCCACCTGTTCGGGCGTGGCACCGAGGATCTCTGCCAGACCGGCGGCGGCCATCGCGCAGGCCGATCCTACTTCGCCCTGACAACCCACTTCGGCACCGGAAATCGAGGCGTTTTTCTTGCAAAGAATGCCGACCGCAGCGGCGCTCAGGAAAAAGCGCACCACGTCATCGTCATTGGCCGTGGGTTTGAATTTCATGAAGTAGTGCAGCACGGCGGGCACGATGCCAGCCGCGCCGTTGGTGGGCGCCGTCACCATGCGCCCGCCTGCGGCGTTTTCTTCGTTGACCGCGAGGGCGAAAAGGTTGACCCATTCCATGGCGCTCAGCGTCGAGCCGATCACGTTGGGGTTATCGAGGTTCTGCAGGTTCTGATGCAGGCGGTAGGCACGCCGCCGCACGTTCAGGCCACCGGGCAGGATGCCGGTTTCCACCAGGCCCTTGTCGACGCAGGCGCGCATCGCGGCCCAGATCACCATGATCTTCTCGCGGATTTCTTCCTCGCTGCGCCAGACCTTCTCGTTGGCCATCATCAGTTCGGAAATGCTCATGCCGTGGGTCTTGCACAGCTTGAGCAACTGCGCGCCGCTGAAAAAATCATAGGGCAGGACGGTTGTGTCGTTGTCCAGCACGCCGCTGGCGGCCTGTTCGGCGTCGATCACAAAACCGCCGCCCACCGAATAATAGGTCTGCTCGTGGAGTTCGCCGTTCTTGCCGTACGCACACAGGGTCATGCCGTTGGGATGGTAGGGGAGGCTTTCATCGAGCAGGCACATGTCCCGCTCCCAGACGAAGGTGATGGCCTGTTCGCCCGCCAGCATCAGCTGGTTATCGGCACGCAGCGCGTCGATGCGCTGGTTGACCTGACTGGGGTCGATCTGGTCCGGCCACTCACCCATCAGGCCCATGACTGTTGCGCGATCGCTGCCGTGACCGATGCCCGTGGCCGACAGAGAACCGTACAATCGCACCTCGATCCGTTCTACGCTGTGCAACCGGTTGTGGCTGCGCAGCTCGGTCACGAACAGCGCACCGGCGCGCATTGGCCCTACGGTGTGGGAACTGGACGGCCCGATGCCGATTTTGAACATGTCGAAGACGCTGATAGCCATCACGAAGGTCCTTCAGGTGAGATGATGCACGGGAATTTGGTATTCCCCTTTTTCTGTTACTCATCTTTGGCTTCGGCTGTCGAAACGACAAACGATTGTTGCTATGCAACGCTTTAGCGGAACTCTTCAATGAGCAGAATCTTCAACGCACAGATGCACGCCTGGCTACAGGTGTTCGCCTGCGCGGCCCGTCACCTGTCCTTCACCCGCTGCGCGGAAGAATTGCACGTCACCCCCGGCGCGATCAGTCAGCAGATGCGCCAGCTTGAGGAGCGCCTGGGCTTTGCGCTGTTTCACCGGGTCGGGCGCGGGCTTGAGCTGACTGCGGAAGGTCAGCGTCTGGCGGTGGTCGCCAACGAAGTGCAGAGCCGTATCAGCGAAGAACTGCGCCTGCTGTATTCCGGGCGTATCGGCGGGGTGTTCAAGCTGCGCTGCATTCCATCATTCCTGAGCAAATGGCTGATGCCGCGCCTGCCACGCTTGCAGGCGGCGTTTCCGGACATCCAGTTGCGGATCATTGCCGAGGACAGCAGCGGGTCGTTGCGTGATGACGATTTCGATCTGGCCATCGACCTGAACGACGGCAGCTATCCGGGGTTGTCGACTACGCCCTTGCTGGAGGAGGAGCTGTTTGCGGTCTGCTCGCCAGACCTGCTGGTGGGCAAGCCGCCACTGGATACGCCGAGTCAGCTGGTGCACTTCCCGTTGCTGCACGACATCACCGCCTGGCGCGGCAGCTATGAATATGCGGAGTGGGAATTCTACCTGACGGCCATCGGTGCCGATGGCATCGACGTGCGTCGCGGCCACACGTTCAATCGTAATCATCTGACCATCGACGCCGCGCGTATGGGTATGGGCGTGGCCATTGCACGCAAGGCGCTGATCACCGATGAGCTGGAGCAGGGCTTGCTGATCGTGCCGTTCGGCCATCCGATCAAGGCCAGAAAGAAATACGTGCTGGCCTATCGCGAAGGGGCGCTCAGCACCCCGTCACGTCGCGCAGTTCATGACTGGCTGGTGAACGAGGCGCTGGGCTGATTCGATCCGGATCATTCGGTGCGAATCAATGAAACAGCTCGGCGATCAATACCGCGCCAATGAACGTACCGAAGTTGGCCAGGAACGACACCAGCACAATCCGCCAGCCCAGGCGGCGGAAGGCCGGGAGGTCCTTGGCAATCGACAGGCCGGCGAAGGTCAGCATCGGGGTAATGACCGCCAGCAGGTTGATCGAGCTGGTGATTCGCGCAATCTCGGCGGCCCAGGGGCAGGCCGGCGACGTCAGGAACATTGCTACCAGCGACACCATGCACACCGCGGGGATCTTGCGGCGAAGCAGGTTGCACAGCACCTCACCCGCGAAGGCGCAGAAAATCATGATGCCCATGCCGGTGAGGGCATCGGCTGACAGGGTCTTGTAGCCGACATAGTTGGCAATCAGCGCCAGTGCACCCGCCGCCAGCCAGGCACTGATCTTGCCCGACCAGCCCAGCTCCGGCACCTCCAGCGACACGTCGCTGTGGCGCAGACCTTCCTCGCTCATGGACGCCTTGGTGGTGCGGCCGATCAGCGGCTCGAGCACACGGTAGCCCCAGACCGCCAGTGGCAGGGAGATGAACAGGGTGAAGTAGGTGCCGATGGTGGTGGTGATCAGGTTCGAGGCTGCCGCCAGAGTCATGACTTCCTTGGCGACTTCCGGTGTCTGTTGCGCGGCAATCGCCCCGGCAGCGGCGGCCATCATGCTGCCCGAGCCGATGCCTGAGCCCATCGCCAGCGAGTTGGGATGGAAGATCCCCAGGCTGGCGATAAACCCGGCGACAATGGCAATGAACAGCGCGCCGAACAGGGTGCCCGTCAGGTATTCGGCCAATACACCGCGACCCTCCGGAGAGTCCATGCCATAGCGTTCGCCGATGATTGCCAGGCTTGGTTCACGGCCGACCGAGAAGGTCGCACCGATGGCTTCGCGCTTGATACCGAGCATCAACGCCACCGGCAGACCGAGCACCACGGTGCCGACGAAGTGGCCGAACTCCTGAAACATCAGCGCCCATCCGGAAGCGAACACCACCGGCAGCGAGCCGCCGACCACCAGGCCGAGCTTGGCGATGAAAATCAGCAGGGCAGGTTGCAGGATGGATGCCGAGCGCAATTGCGTACCGTGGTCGATGCCAATGGTGCCTGGCATACGGCGACTGGCAAGGCCGATCATCGCGCCCAGCAGCAGCGCCCAGACCATCGGTAACAGCACCACTTTGCCGGGGCCCAGCGGGATACTGATGGCACCGATCATTTCGGCAATGATGAGGATAATGGCGGCCCAGACATACAGTTTCACCGTCGATGAAACGGCCTGATTGTCACCCGACACTGCAGCGTGTGAGTTTTGCATGATGATCCCCTTGCCTGCTGAATGGCCTTTTTCAGGCCTTATCAATCGTTATTCTGTTTTTCAGGTCGGCGCGGTGAAGCGCCAGGGCAGCGTTGAAAAGTCCATGAAGTCATGGAGACCGTTATCCGGCCAGGTATTTTTATGAGGTCTGAATGTGATCCAGACCCAGGCTGCTTCGAGCCTTTGCAAGGGGATCACCGGGTGCGCTATTTGAAGGGATGAGCCTTTGAATACGGCACTTTGCTGTCCACACGCAACCGCAGTATGCATAGCACGAGATTGCACACCAATATTGCGAATTTTATTTATCGTTGCTTTAAACAGAACGCAGAACGCTAAGGGAATGTGACGCAGAGCGCTCATCATTATGCACAAGTCCGCTTTTGATTCTGGCCGAAGGCCGTAGGAGCGAACTCGTTCGCGAAGACGATGTTGGCTATCGTGCCGACGCTCCGCGTCGTCATGCCGTTCTGGACGCTCCGCGTCCTCTTGGCGACGCAGAGCGTCGAGACCTGCATTCCCACGCGGAGCGTGAGGAACGATAGTCTCAACTCCGTGCCGAAGCTCTGCGTCGATATGCACGGACAATCCGATTATCGTGCGACGCTCCGCGTCGTCATGCCGTTCCGGACGCTCCGCGTCCTCTTTGCGACGCAGAGCGTCGAGACCTGCATTCCCACGCGGAGCGTGAGGAACGATGATCTCAACTATCGTGCAGCCCCTGTCGCTCTCACTAATCAGTAGGCGGGACTGCTCAGTTCCAGCGCCCTGGTGCATTCCTCCAGTGAGCGCCGCTGGGTGTCGGCATACAGGTCCAGTTCGTTGAGCGTCCCGCGTCCCAGTGCCTGCTCGAAATCCTGCTGATTCGAATTCGTCGCGTAGTGCGCCTGTGCGTTATCGCCCAGGTTGGACTGGAAGATGCCCGCCGCACTGACCGGCAAAAAGTCTTCGTACACCAACGGCTCGAAGCGCACGTGACCTGCTTCGACGAGCTGCTCCAGACTGCCGGATGCGCGCGCGGCAAGGCCTGATTCGGTCGGGAAATAGCGGAAGTAGGCCAGACCCTGCCTGCGCATTTCAGCGTGGCTGTCCGGAAACGCTTTGAACGTGTCTTCCAGCAGCCCGGCATAGCGCAGGGCATTCGCCTCATTGGGGAACTCACCCAGCGCGTCGCGGGCCTCGTTCAGCAGCCGGTCATACAGCTTGCGACCTTTGGGGGTCAGTGCAGCGCCACGCTGTTCGATCTCGCCGAAGCGTGCCGAGTGGCTGCCCGACTGACTGCCACCCTGGCCCATGAAGGCAATCGGTTCTTCCAGCGCCTTGAAGCTGGTCTGGCGCAGCAGAATCGGGCACTGGCGACGTGGCGGCCCTTCAACCACCGCCTTGGGTGTGATGCCTTTGCCGGGCATACCGGCCTGAACCGCATCAATGTCCAGCGTGCGTGGCGTCAGGTGGTTGATGTGCGGACCTCGAAACGCCACCACATCGGCGATCAGGCGATGCTGAGTGTTCAGCTTCTGGTAGTCGTCCAGCGAAACGGTCGCCGTGTTGTGCCAGCGAAAGGTTTCCAGCGCCTGCTGAATGAACTCGGCCGCATCGGTTTCGCTCAAGCCGCCGTCTGCTTCATGCTTGTCGATCAACGCCAGGGCGCCGGGCGTGAAGATACTGCGTTTGCCCAGCACCTGACCGGCGAACTCACGCAGGCTGTCGCTTTCGATCAGTTCCAGACGCAACAACGAGGTGAACACGCGAAACGGACTGACCTGCAGCGCCTGCTCATGCACGGCGCGAAAGGCGGTGGAGTGAACCGGCACGCCGGCCGCGCTCAGGTCGTAGTAACCCACCGGCTGCATGCCCATGACCGCGAACAGGCGGGCGAGGGTGGCCAGTTCCTGTGCCGTGCCGACGCGGATTGCACCGTGCCGTTCCATGTCCAGGCGCTGGATTTCACCGGTCTGGCGCAAACTGTCCAGCACACTGCTGTCATGGCTCATGACCTGTTCGTTGACTTCACTCACCAGCGCCATCAGCGTGCCGTACAGCGGCACTTCGTGCTTGTACATCTGCGACATGGCGCGAGAAAAGCCCGCGCGGATCTGGTCCGGGTCGGCAAAGCGTGCTGTGCTCATCAGGGTGTTTTCTCCGTACGGGTTCAAGCCAGCGCTGCCAGGCAGCGCTCGAAAATATCCAGCCCTTCGTGCAGCACGTCGGGCTCGATGGTCAGCGGGATCAGCAGGCGGATGATGTGCCGCGACTTGCCGCTGGGCATCAGCAGCAGCCCGGCGTCCCTGGCCAAGCTCAGCAGCTCGGCGAGCTGTCGGGTGCCGGGCTCGCCCTCCGGCGTGATCAGTTCGATACCGCGCATGCAGCCGACACCGGTCAGCCTGCCCAGATACGGCGACAGTTTGCTCGTCCGCCAGGCTTCATAGCGTGAAACGATAGCGTGCTCCTGCTGCTCGCCCCAGCTGGACAGGTTGGCATCGGTCATCTGCGCCAGTGACGCGAGGCCCGCTGCGCAGCCGATCGGGTTACCGGAATACGTGCCGCCCAGGCCGCCCTTGGGCAGGTTGTCCAGCAACTGCCTGCGACCTACCACCGCGCCCAGCGGGATGCCGCCCGCAATGCTTTTGCCCAGCAGAATCAGATCCGGCTCGATGCCCAGACGACTGAACGCAAAACGCTGCCCGGTACGGCCGAAGCCGGACTGGATTTCATCGGCGATCAGCACGATGCCGTGTTTATCGCAGAACGCTCGCAGTGCCTGGGCAAAGTCCGGCTGCATGGCCAGAAAACCGCCTTCGCCCTGAACCGGTTCGAAGATGATGCAGCCCACGTCGTTGACGTCGATCTCGACGCTGAACAGCCGGTCCATGGCCTTGAGCGCCTGCTCGGTGGACACGCCGTTGTCCTTGCTGGGGAACGGAATGTGAAAGACCGGACCGGGCAGCACGCCGACTTTCTGTTTATAGGGCGCTACCTTGCCGTTGAGGTTCAGGGTCGCCAGCGTTCGGCCATGAAAGCCGCCGTCAAAGGCGATGACCGCCGTGCGGCCGGTGGCGCCGCGTACGATCTTCAGCGCATTTTCGGCCGCTTCCGCACCGCTGTTGGTGAGCATGCCGCTGAGGGGGTAACTGACCGGTACGAATTGCGTGAGCTGCTGCATGAAGCGGATATACGGGTCATGAGGCGTGGCGTTAAAGCAATAGTGGGTCAGCTTTGCCGCCTGATCCTGAATGGCCGTGACCACCTGCGGGTTGCAGTGCCCCAGATTGAGCACCCCGATGCCGCCGACAAAGTCGATATAGCGCTTGCCGGTGGTGTCCCAGACTTCGGCGTTGCGGCCGTGGGACAGCGTCATGTTGTGGACAAACGAAATGGATTCGCTGATGTGTTCGCTCATCGGCCTGGCCCTGACTCCGGGTGATCATGATGGCACTATCCAAACAAACATCGGGCCGCGCTCGCAAACGAAATAAAATCACCGGGTCATTCCAATAATTCCCGATGTAAGGGCTTTTATGGCTATTAACGATCAGGAGTTCATTCCTAAAAGGAATCATGTTTTTCAAAAACGTCGTTTGTAGCCCGACCCTGAGTAGCTTGATACTGAGGTCATCGATGATTTCCACCGGGTTCATGACAGGAGAATCAACATGGTTGCCGAGTTATTAGCACGTCTGGGCGTGGCGAACAGTGCCCACACACAAGGGGACTATCCGGTTTACACCCCGATTGATGGCAGCCGGATTGCCTCGGTCACGCTTGAAGACAAGGCACAGGTCGTGGCGCGTATCGACAGCGCCCACAATGCGTTTCTAAAGTGGCGCACAGTACCGGCCCCACGGCGTGGCGAGCTGGTGCGGATCTTTGGTGAAGTGCTGCGTGAGCACAAGGCTGATCTGGGCGAACTGGTATCGGTCGAGGCCGGCAAGATCACTCAGGAAGGTCTGGGTGAAGTGCAGGAAATGATCGACATCTGCGACTTTGCCGTCGGTCTGTCGCGTCAGTTGTACGGCCTGACCATCGCCTCCGAGCGTCCCGGTCATCACATGCGCGAAACCTGGCACCCGCTGGGTGTGGTCGGCGTGATCAGCGCGTTCAACTTTCCGGTTGCGGTCTGGGCCTGGAACACCACGCTGGCGCTGGTCTGCGGCAACCCGGTGATCTGGAAGCCTTCGGAAAAGACTCCGCTGACGGCACTGGCCTGTCAGGCGCTGTTCGACAAGGCGCTGAAGATTTTCGGTGACGCGCCGGCAGCACTGGCGCAACTGGTGATCGGTGATCGTGACGCCGGTGAAGCGCTGGTCGACGACCCTCGCGTGCCACTGATCAGCGCCACCGGCAGCACCCGCATGGGCCGTGAAGTCGGGCCGCGTGTCGCCGCCCGTTTCGGGCGCAGCATTCTGGAGCTGGGCGGCAACAACGCGATGATTCTGGCCCCGAGCGCCGATCTGGACCTGGCCGTGCGCGGCATTCTGTTCAGTGCGGTAGGCACCGCCGGTCAGCGTTGCACCACGTTGCGCCGCCTGATTGTGCACCGCTCGATCAAGGACGAAGTGGTCGCCCGCGTCAAGGCAGCCTACGCCAAGGTGCGCGTCGGTGATCCGCGCGAAGGCAATCTGATCGGCCCGCTGATCGACCAGCAAGCGTTTTCGGCCATGCAGAACGCGCTGACCAAGGCCCGCGACGAAGGCGGTCAAGTGTTTGGTGGCGAGCGTCAGTTGCAGGACAAATACCCGAACGGCTACTACGTCACGCCGGCCATTGCCGAAATGCCTGGCCAGAGCGAAGTCGTGCGTCACGAAACCTTCGCGCCGATTCTCTACGTGCTGGTTTACGACGACTTCGAAGAGGCCTTGCGCCTTAACAACGAAGTGCCGCAGGGCCTGTCGTCGTGCATTTTCACTACCGACCTGCGTGAGGCCGAGGCTTTCCAGAGTGCCGCGGGCAGCGATTGCGGTATTGCCAACGTCAATATCGGCACCAGCGGTGCGGAAATCGGCGGGGCATTTGGTGGCGAGAAGGAAACCGGTGGGGGGCGCGAGTCCGGCTCCGATTCGTGGCGCGCCTACATGCGCCGGCAGACTAATACCGTCAACTACTCCCGCGAGTTGCCGCTGGCTCAGGGCATCGTTTTCGACTGATGTGAACCGGGCGCTTATTGCCGACATTGCTGGAGCTTTTCGATGGTGCAGTTTGCTGAAGGCTGTCTGTGGGAACAATTGACTCCGCAACGTCCGGTCAGCCCGGCCCTGAGCGGTGAGCGGAGCGCCGACGTGTGCATCATCGGCGCCGGGTTCACCGGTCTGTCGGCGGCGTTGCGCTTGCTGGAAGGCGGCAAGTCGGTGTGCGTGGTCGAAGCGCATCAGGTCGGGCATGGCGGTTCCGGACGCAACGTCGGTCTGGTGAATGCCGGGACCTGGGTGGCGCCTGATCAACTGGACAAGGTACTGGGCAGTGTCGAGGCCAGCCGATTGAATGGCGCGTTGGGCGCGGCGCCGGCACTAGTGTTCGCGACCATCGACAAGTACCGCATCGATTGTCAGGACACCCGCACCGGCAACCTGCACATGGCGCACAACGCCAAGGGTCTGGCTGATCTGCGTAGCCGTGCCGCACAGTGGCAACGGCGTGGTGCCAACGTTGAATTGCTGACCGGCAAACCCTGCGAAGACGCCTGTGGCACCGACAAGGTAAGCGGCGCCTTGCTCGATCATCGCGCAGGCACGGTGAACCCGATGGCTTATGTCTCGGGCATGGCGCTTAACGTGGTAGCGCAGGGTGGGCAAGTATTCGGTGATTCTCCTGTCAACGGTTTGCAACGCACCGCTGATGGCTGGAAGGTCTTTACTGCTGCGGGCAGTGTGCGCGCCGAGAAAGTAATCATCGCGTCCAATGCCTACACAGAGGGCGAGTGGACCGACATCAAGGATCACATCTTCGCTGGTTATTACTATCAGGTCGCTTCGCAGCCACTCAGCGGTGCCGAGCAGGCGCAGATTCTGCGCGGCGGGCAGGGTTCGTGGGACACGCGTACGGTGCTCAGCAATATTCGTCGCGACGCTCATGGGCGCCTGCTGCTGGGCAGTCTGGGTAACGCCGGCAATTATCCGCTGTGGTTCATTCGTCAGTGGGCGGATCGCGTCCAGCAGCATTACTTTCCGCAACTGGGCCGGGTCGAGTGGCAGAGCACCTGGACCGGGCGCATCGGCTTCACGCCGGACCACTTGCTGCGCCTCTTCGAACCTGCGCCAGGCTTGCTGGCGGCGACCGGTTTCAATGGCCGGGGGGTGACCACCGGGACACTGGTGGGCAAATGCTTTGCCGATTACCTGCTGAGCAACGACGCAGCTGCGCTGCCGGTGAGCTTTTCAAGCGGTAAAAAGGTTTCGGGCAGTTCGCTGCGCAGTCTGGCCTACGACGCGGGTTTCACCCTGTATCACGCCGGGCAATGCCTGCGCGTGGTGCTTTGAGCCAGGCAGGGTTCAGCTCGTCCTGCTCTTGATGCGCAGCTCTGCACACAGTCCGCCCTGCGCCGAGTTGCGCAGGTGCAGGCTGCTTTCCAGTTTGCGTACGATCATGTCGACGATCGCCAGCCCCAGTCCTGCGCCGTTGCTGTGACCCTGGCTGTAGAAGCGTTCGAACAGGCGAGCCTTCTGCTGTTCGTCGATACCAGGCCCAGCGTCTTCGACCGACAGGTGCGCGCTGCCATCTTCCTGGGCGTGCAGGGCAACGCGAATCTCGCTGGCGGTCGGGGCGAAATTCAGCGCATTGGTCAGCAGGTTCTGCAGGGCAATGGTGATGGCTGCCGGGTCGCTGCGGATCACGCAATCCTCGCCTTCTTCAAATACCAGATCGACGCGCTTCTCCAGTGCCAGCGGCGTGAGTTCGGCCATTTCCTCGCGTACCAGCGTGTTCAGCTCGAAGGTCTGTAACTGACTGACTTCAAGGCGCGGTTCCAGGCGTGCCATGGTCAATAGCTGACTGGCCAGGCGGGCGGCGCGGTCGACGCCATGCACGAGAAAGTCCAGCGCTTCCAGGCGTTGCTCCGGGGTTTCGGCCTGGCGCGCGTTCTGCGCGTGGATACGCAGGATGGTCAGCGGCGTGCGCAATTCGTGGGCCGCGTCAGCGATGAAGCGTCGCTCGCGTTCCAGCACACTTTCGATCTGGGTCAGCAGGCGGTTGAGCGCGTACTGCATGGGCTCCAGTTCTTTGGGCAGGGGCGTTACATCAAGCGGTTCCAGGCTCTCGGCATCGCGCTTGCGGATAACTCTGGCCATTGATTGCAGCGGGCGCAGGCCCCAGCCGATGGCCAGCCAGATCGCGACCACCAGCAGCGGCACACCGATCAGCGCCGGCCACAGCGTGTGACTGACAATGCGCTGAATCAGGTCCTGGCGTACGTCATCGCGCTCACCCACCCAGATCAGAAAACCCTGCTGTGGATCGGCGAGGAGAAAGCCGCACCACTCGTGCCCGTTTTCGACTAAGTCGTGGGAGCCTTCGGTTGCGGGAGGTGCGCTGAGCAGCGGGGCTTCGGCCGAGCGCACCAGCAGCTCGCCCGAGGTACGCCAGACCTGAAAGGTCAGCCGGGTTTCGTAGGGGTGGGCCACGCCGCTGGTGCCAACCCGGCTCATGGCCTGATCGAACGCCTGATACAGCTTGTCGAGATCCTGCTCACCCGCTGCGCGCTGACGTAGCACACCCTGCAGCAGACGCGCGCTCTGGGCCAGTTGTGCATCGTAGACTTCTTCGATTTCGTGATGGCTGTCGCGCAGGGCGAGCAGGCTGATCGTCAGGTCGCCGAGCAGCAACAGCATCAGTACCGGGATCAGAATACGCGCGCGTACCGAGGTCATGCCTTGAGCTCCAGCAGGTAGCCGACACCGCGCACGGTGCGGATCAGCTCGGTGGACAGTTTCTTGCGCAGGTTGTGAATCAGCACCTCCAGCGTGTTGCTTTCGACCTTGTCCTGCCAGCCGTACAGGGTATTGGACAAGCGCTCGCGGGTGACCACCTTGCCGGGACGGATCATCAGTTGATGCAGCAACTGGTATTCCATCGGCGTCATCGGTACTTCGCTGCCCTGAAAACTGACCTGTTGCGACGCCGGGTCGAGGCTGATGCCGGCGTGTTCCAGCAGCGGTTGCGCACGGCCCTGGCTGCGCCTGAGCAGGGCGCGGACCCGGGCTTTCAGTTCATCGACGTCGAATGGCTTGATCAGGTAGTCGTCCGCGCCGGCATCCAGACCAGCAATACGGTCGGCAGTCCCGTCGCGTGCGGTCAGGATCAGCACCGGCAAGGTAAGTGCTTCGGCGCGCAACTGGCGCAGCAGGTCCAGGCCATCCATGCGCGGCAGTCCAAGGTCGAGCAGCAACAGGTCGAATGGCTCGCTGCGCAGGGCGTGCAGCGCGCTCAGCCCGTCCTCCAGCCAGTCGAGGGTATAGCCCTCGGTATTCAGGGCCACGCGGATGCCTTGACCAATGGCTCGATCATCCTCGACGAGAAGCAGGCGCATAGGGCTTTGACCGGTGAGTGTGGGGAAGGGCGCCATGATGCCGTCAGCAGGCAGCAGCGCGAAGTGCCGTGTGTCCGGGAAGATGTTACGAGCTATTACGTATTAAGCTTTTCCTAAGATTCGTTTCGCACAGTAGGCGCTCCTTAACTGCTTGCGAGTATCTGTCATGCGTAAAGTCCTGCTGATTTCCTTGTGTCTGGCCAGCCCGCTGGCACTTGCCGGCCCGCAATGCACCACGGCTGACAAGTCCCAATGGCAGGATCAGGCCAAATTCCAGGAGCAACTCAAGGCTCAGGGTTACGAGATCAGCAAGTTCAAGGTGACTGACGGCAACTGCTACGAAATCTATGGTTTCGACAAGGACAAGCGCAAGGTCGAGATCTATCACGATCCGGTGACGGGTAAAGCGGTGAAGACCGAGACCAAGTAATGAGCCGTGTTTCCCTGCGCCTGTGGGACCCGCTGGTCAGGCTGTTTCATGTCTCGATCGCGGGTGTCTTCGTTGCCAATTATTTCTTCAATGAAGCAGGTGGCGACTGGCACATCTGGCTGGGCTATTACGCGGTTGCCTGGCTGGCGGTGCGCGTGGTGTGGGGATTCATCGGGCCGCGCAGCGCACGCTGGAGCGATTTCTGGCCACATCCGGCGCGCTTGCGTGCGCACATCCGCTCGCTGATCGACCGGCGGCCGATGCATCGGCTCGGCCATTCCCCGCTCGGCGCGTTGGTCATGGTACTCATGATGGTGCTGATCTTCGGCATGGGCCTGACCGGTTTTCTGATGGAAGAAGTCGATGCCCTGTGGGGCGCCGACTGGCCGCAGGACATCCACGAAATTCTCGCCAACACTTTGTGTGCCTTGGTGGTGCTGCACATGGCCGCCGCCATCTTCGAAAGCGTTCAGGTGCGTGACAACCTGCCCTTGTCGATGCTGACAGGCAAGCGACGCCCGTTGCCCGAAGATCGCCATCGCTGAAACCACACCTTTGTTCCTCTTTACAGTGATGCCTCCCGATGCGTGTTATTTCCCGAAACCTGGCTGCATGGAGCGCAGGCCTGATTGTTGTGGCGATTTTTCTCAGTGCGTGGCTCAGCCATCCACAGCACCGTATTGCGCCGTTCGCGCTCAGCCCCGCGCCGGTTGGCGCTGAAAGCGTGGCGCCCAAGGCGTCCTACATTTCGCGTTTCGCGTCTTCCGATCTGGACGACTTCGTGCATTCCTCAGCCGTGACGGCATTGCCCGGTGGCGACCTGATGTCGGTGTGGTTCGCCGGTTCTCGCGAGGGCGCGGGCGACGTTGAAATACGCACCTCGCGCTTCGACGCGGCCAGTGGTGAGTGGGGCGGCGAGCAGGTGCTGGCGACCCGTGATTCCACCCAGTCGGGCACTGGTAAATACATTCGCAAACTGGGCAATCCGGTGATCGCCCTGGCTCCGGACAATCGCCTGTGGCTGTTCTACGTTTCAGTCTCGGTCGGCGGCTGGGCGGGCAGTACGGTCAACGCCATGGTCTCCAGCGACATGGGCTCCAGCTGGTCGCCGCCGTGGCAACTGGTGACAACCCCGTTTCTGAACATCAGTACGCTGGTGCGCGGCGCGCCGGTGTTTCATGCCGACGGTTCGATCGGCCTGCCGGTCTATCATGAGTTTCTCGGCAAGTTTGCCGAATACCTGTACCTGAGCGCCGACGGTGAAGTGATCGACAAGTTTCGCATCAGCCGTGGCAACAATTCCCTGCAGCCCACCGTCGTGCCTTTGGACGGGCAGCGCGCCGTGGCCTTGTTGCGCTATGCCGGTGAGACGTTCCACCGGGTGCTGGCCAGCCGCACCGAAGACGGCGGGCAGAGCTGGAGCGAGCCGTATCCGTTGACCCCGAGCAACCCCAATTCTTCGCTGGCTGCGGTCGGTGTGCCAGGCAAGGGGCTGCTCGTGGCGCTCAACGACCTGCGCGAGGGGCGCTTTAAACTCAGTCTGTACGGTACTGACGAGGAGATGAACGTCTGGAGGCCACTGATGGATTTCGACAAGTCGCCCGATCCGCTGGGCACACCGTTTACCCTCGAAGCATACAAGGAGGTGATCGGCGAGGGCTTCCGCAGTTCCAGTGGCGCCCTGCGTCAACCGATGGAAGAGGCGTTTCTGAGCAATCTGGACCAGCGCGTCTGCTCGCCCCAGGGCTGCGACTTCGAATACGAATACCCGTACTTCATCCGCAGCCCGGACGGCCTGTATCACCTGGTCTACTCATGGAATAACACCTTCATCAAGCATGTCAGCTTCAACGAGGCCTGGCTGGCGGAGCAACTTTTATGATCGCGTTGGGATTGGCTCATCTGGCATTTGCCTGGACCCTATTTGTGCTGCTGGCGCCCTTGACCGCATCGTTATGGTGGCGCTGCGGCCTGCTGGCTGCCGTCTCGCTAGTGAGTGTGATCTCGATCGACGGGCTGTCGATGGCGTCCTATGCCCGCAGCCTGACCGATGACCTGGCCATCAGCAGCCTGGTGCTGCTGGGCTGGCTGACCCTGCAGCGACTGGGTGTGCTCAGGCCGATGGCAGTGTCCAGGCGCGGGCTGATGCTGTTGGTGTTCGCTGCGCTGGCACTGACTTTATACCCGGCCACGCTGGGCCTGACGTATTTCGATCCGTACCGCTGGGGCTACAACCCGCGGCCGATGATCATGGTTGTCGCTGTCATCGCGCTGGGGCTGGTCTTTATGCGCAATGCGCTGGCCGTCGTGATGCTCAGCGCAGCGACGCTGGCCTTCACTTTCCGCATCAAGCCATCGGAAAATTATTGGGATTACCTGATCGACCCGCTGCTTGGCCTTTACTGCTGTGGGGCCTTGCTGGTCCTGGCTGTCCGGTTTGTTTATCGCCGCACAATGGAGACGCGCCGTCCGGCGGCTCTGTCTGCCGGCAATGTCTAGAGGAATGACGATGAGTTGGTTGCAATCGCGACGCCTGCATTATTGGCTGGGCGCGGTCATGGTGGTGTTCCTGCTGTCGGCGTTGCTGAGGGGCGTGTTCTTCTACGGGTTTTCCGGTATCGAACCGGGCACGCTGTTCACGCATGGCGAGGTCGCAAAGACGCTCGGCATCGGTTTGCGCTTCGACCTGCGCCTGGCGCTGCTGATACTGCTGCCGGTCGCGGTGCTGCTCTGGATGCCAGGTTGTAACCTGATCAGCGTGCGTGCCCTGCGCTGGCTGGCGCGGGGCTATCTGATCGTGGCGCTGGCGATTCTGACAATGATTTACATCGTCGACTTCGGCCATTACGCCTATCTCGGGGTCAGGCTCAACGCCAGCGTGCTGCGCTATCTGGAGGATGCGCAGATTTCCCGGGACATGCTTTGGCAGACTTATCCAGTATTCTGGATCACTGCCGGCTGGCTGCTTACTGTCGCAGTGCTCGGCTGGGCATTGATCAGGCTTGAACGTGCCACCCTGGACCGTGAGGCCAGACCGATCAAACGCGGGTCCGTGGTCTGGGGTTCGGCGCTGATGGTCTGTGCAACCTTCCTCGGCCTGCTGGGCCGGGTCGAGAATCTCAATCTGGAAAACCCGGTACCGTTGCGCTGGAGCGATGCGTTCTTCTCAGGCAACAGCCAGGTGGCGGCACTGGGGCTCAACCCGGCGCTGTTCCTGTACGACACGCTCAAGGTCTCCCAGTCGAACTTCGACGAACCCGAGGTGCGCAAGCATTATGAGCGGGTCGCGCGTTATCTGGGCGTCCGGCAGCCAGATGTACAGGGATTGAGTTTCAAGCGTCACCAGACCGTGCAGCCCTACCGGCTGACGGGCGAGCGGCCGCCGAATGTCATGTTCGTCATGCTCGAATCGCTGGGCACCAGCGCTGTCGGTGCCTACGGTAACCCGTTGAACCCGACGCCAAACCTGGACCATCTGGCCACCCAAAGCTGGTTCTTCAAGCACTTTTACGTACCGGTGACCGGCACTGCGAAAACGGTCTGGGCGAGCATCACCGGTGTTCCCGACGTGACACGGCAGGAGACCGCCACGCGCCATCCGCTGCTCACACGGCAAAACACCATCATCAATGACTTCAAGGGGTACGAGAAGCTGTACATGATTGGTGGCAATTCCGGCTGGGCCAACATGAACGCCTTGATCCGTCGCAGTATCAACGACGTACGGCTGTACGACGAGCGCGACTGGAAGTCACCGCAGGTGGATGTCTGGGGGATTTCCGACCTGGATCTGTTCAAGGAGAGCGACCGGATCCTGCGTGCGTTGCCAGCCGACAAACCGTTCTTTGCCTATGTGCAGACTGCGGGCAATCACCGGCCGTTTACCATTCCGAAGGACAACGATGGTTTTCAGGTCAG
Source organism: Pseudomonas sp. NFACC10-1 (assembly GCF_900119195.1). Lineage (NCBI taxonomy): Bacteria > Pseudomonadati > Pseudomonadota > Gammaproteobacteria > Pseudomonadales > Pseudomonadaceae > Pseudomonas > Pseudomonas sp. NFACC10-1. Next base: position 1,039,983 of record NZ_FPJB01000001.1, read on the forward strand.
CGACAAGACCGTGGAGCAGGTCCAGGCCGCCGGTTCGCGCAGCGTGGAGCAGTACAACGCCGTGCGCCTGCTGGATTTCAACATTGGACGGTTGATGGAACTGGCCAAGGCGGGCGGTTACTACGAAAACACCATCTTCGTGCTGTTTGGCGATCACAACACGCGCATCAGCCAGATCCCACACATGGCGCCGGCGTTCGAGCAACTGGGCCTGGAGAGCAACAACGTTCCGCTGTTGATTCACGCCCCCGGCCTGCTGGGCACACGCGTTGTCGACGAAGCGGTCGGTCTCGCCGACCTGCTGCCGACACTGGCGGGGATGGCCGGAATGGACTTCACCAGCGGCACCATGGGTCGTGACATTCAGCAAGCGGCTCCGGAAGGTGAACGTGTGGTGCCGCTGGTACTGCGCGAAGGTACGTTCCCGCTGATCGGCGGTGTCACGCGCAACTACCTGCTGCAAATGGAGCACGACGGCAGTTCGCCAACGCTCCATGACCTGTCTTCACCCACGCCGCTGGACAACGTCGCCGAAAAGAACCCGCAAGAGTTCGAACGGCTGCGCGACCTCACCCGCGGTCTGCATGAAACCTCGCGAATGATGCTGTATCAGAACGTGCGTTGACGAAGCGAACCGGCCTTTGTCAGCGTTGCTACGCAAGCCGCTGGTCGAGTCAGCGGCTTGCCTGAGGATGGCATATTTATTGGATGATGTTAAAGTGCTTGCGCCTGTGAACCACGCACGCACGAAACGCATATAGGGCTCGGTTTTCGACTAGCTTCGTTAGTTGAGCGCGTATTTTGCGGGGAGTTGTAAACCGTCGTCCTGTCACGCTGGCTTTTATCTTTATGGATTGCGGTATTTCATCGCAAACACATGAAAAAACTGTCAGATTTTGCTCTGAATCTGTATTTTGGCGGCCTGTTTTCGCTCGGATGCGTTTTTTGCCCATTGCACACTCAAGAGCCTTACTGGATGCCGGCAAGTTTTTCATGTGTTAACCCGCCGAAACTGCTTGATGCACTGCGTGCTGAAACGAGGCAGTTGCACGTCAAGCTTGAAAAACGCATGCCGTTTTTTTCACCCGCTCTGGATCACGCTCTTTACCTCCGTCTGCTTCAGGCCTACTACGGTTTTTATGCACCGCTTGAAGCGATACTGCATGGCAGTGCCTTGATACCTGCGGAGCTTATTCCGGTCGAGAGGGTCAAAACTCCTGTGCTGGTCGAGGATCTGCGTGCGCTGGGGCTGTCCGATCACGACATCGGGCAATTGCCCCGCTGCGAACGGTTGCCCACTGTTGATTCTGCCGGTGCATGCCTGGGTGTGATGTATGTGCTGGAAGGGGCGACACTGGGCGGGCAGGTGTTGCGACGTGAGATAAACCGGCGTTTGGGCCTGGATGAGCAACGTGGAACGGCCTTTCTCGATGTTTACGGTGCCCTCACCGGACCTCGCTGGAAGGCGTTTCTGAATCATCTGGACGACGTGCCGCGAGAAGTTGTTCTTATTGATGCCGCCGCGTTTGCAGCGCACTCCACATTTGCATGTTTCGAGCACTGGCTCGAGGGTCAAGAGGTACTGCTATGAGCCAACTCGACAAAGACGCCTTTGAAGTCCTTCTGGCCAATTGTGCGGATGAGCCCATTCAGTTCCCTGGCGCCATTCAACCCCACGGCCTGCTGTTCACGTTGCAAGAGCCCGAGCTGACTATCCTGCAAGTCAGTGCCAACGTGCACTCTGTGCTGGGCCATGTGCCCGAGCAGGTGCTCGGCAAGGGGCTGGACTGTGTGCTGGGCGCTGGCTGGGCCGAGGTGATTAAAAGCGCCAGTGCTCATGACTCGTTCATCGACGCGCAACGCCTGCTGATGTCGATCAACGGCATCGAGTTTGAAGCCTTGCTGCACCGCAGCCAGGGCGTTCTGATTCTGGAACTGGAGATTCAGGACAAGGATGCGCAAGCGATCGGTTATTCCGAGCGCACCGGCAACATGGGCCGCATGTTGCGCCAGTTGCATGCTGCGAGTGATCTGCAGACCCTGTATGAAGTCAGTGTCCGCGAGATCCAGAAAATGACTGGTTACGACCGGGTGCTGATCTACCGTTTCGAAGAGGAAGGCCATGGTCAGGTGATCGCTGAAGCGTCGTCGCCCTCCATGGAGCTTTTCAACGGACTGTTTTTCCCGGCATCGGACATTCCCGAGCAGGCGCGCGAACTGTATCGCCGCAACTGGCTGCGCATTATTCCCGATGCCGATTACATCCCGGTGCCCCTGGTGCCTCAACTGCGTCCGGACACTCAGGAGCAGCTTGATCTGAGTTTTTCGACGTTGCGCAGTGTTTCACCGATCCACTGCCAGTACATGAAGAACATGGGCGTGCTGTCATCCATGAGTGTTTCGCTGATTCAGGGCGGCAAGTTGTGGGGATTGATCAGTTGCGGCAACCGCACGCCGCTGTACGTGACTCACGAACTGCGCAGTGCCTGCCAGGCGATAGGCCAGGTGCTTTCCCTGCAGATCAGTGCCATGGAAGCGCTGGAAATAAGCCGTCAGCGAGAGGCGAAAGTCAGGGCGCTCGAGCAATTGAATCTGGCCATGGCCGAGTCCGAAGAAAACGTCTTCGACGGTCTGGCGCAGCAACCACAGTTATTGATGGATCTGGTAGGCGCGAGCGGCGTCGCCATCATCGAAGACCGGCAAACGCATTGTTTCGGCACCTGCCCGGAGCCTTCTGAGGTACGTGCACTGCATGCGTGGATGATTGCTGGTGGCGAACCAGTGTATGCCAGTCATCATCTATCCAGTGTCTATCCGCCTGCCGAGGCCTATCAGCCAATTGCCAGCGGCGTATTGGCGATGAGCCTGCCAAAGCCGGTCGACAACGGCGTTATCTGGTTTCGCCCCGAGGTCAAGGAAACGGTTCAGTGGAGCGGTAATCCGAAAAAACCACTGGATATGGAGAGCTCGGCAGGCGGCATGCGTCTTCGGCCGCGCACCTCGTTTGAGATCTGGAAAGTCGAGATGACCGGGATCGCTACGAAGTGGAGCTATGGCGATGTGTTCGCCGCCAATGACCTGCGCCGCTCCGCTCTGGAAAATGATCTCGCCCGCCAGGTGCGCAGGGAGCAGCAGGCCGTTCGCGCCCGCGACGAGCTGGTAGCGGTTGTGTCCCATGACTTGCGCAACCCGATGACGGTCATTTCCATGCTGTGCGGGATGATGCAGAAGTCGTTCAGCTCCGATGGGCCACACACCTCGCGACGTATTTCCACGGCAATCGATACCATGCAGCAAGCGGCCAGCCGCATGAATGTGTTGCTCGAAGACCTGCTCGACACCTCGAAAATCGAAGCGGGCCGTTACACCATTACGCCGCAGCCGCTGGAAGTCAGTCAGATATTCGAGGAGGCCTACACCTTGCTGGCCCCCCTGGCGATGGACAAGTCCATCGAGATCTCCTTCAACGCCGAGCCTGACCTCAAGGTCCAGGCCGACCCGGAGCGTCTCTTCCAGGTGCTGTCCAACCTGATCGGCAACGCCATCAAATTCACCCCGAAAATGGGCACAATCGGTGTGGCGGCAATGTCCAACGGCGCTGAAATCGTGTTCACCGTACGGGACTCCGGCGAGGGTATCCCTCCCGAGCAGTTGCCACACATCTTCGAGCGCTACTGGACCGTCAAGGAAGGCAACCCGACCGGCACCGGTCTGGGCCTGTACATCTCGCAAGGCATCATCAAGGCACACGGCGGTGAACTGGCTGCGCAAAGCCGGGTGGGCGAGGGCAGCGAGTTCCGCTTCACGGTGCCAATGGCAGTTTGATCGCTTTCTCAGGCTTGCAGTGTGTGTCGGCTCAAGCCTGAGTCGCGTCAGCCCTGATGCCAGTTAGTGGCTTTTTCGATGTATTCAGCGTTCGCCGGAAGTACCTCGCGCAGGAAAGCGAGGTACTTGTCCATCAACGCCTTGCTGGGAAAGCGCGCGGCGAAGCCGGTGGTGATATCGTCGCAATGGATGATGACCATCAGGCGTCTGTGATCGACCGTGACAAATTCATGCAGGTGCCAGGGGGCGGTTTGTCGATGGTGGACAGGGTTTTCCCAGTTCAGCAGTTTGATGGCGGCGATGAAGGCCATCGCTACCGGGCCGACCAGAAAGAGCAACGATCCGGTCAGGACGGCGACGAATCCGAATACCAACATGACGAAAATGGCGATGCCCTTGAAGAAGCTTGAGGCGAAGTCGGGGTAGTGGAGGTAATACTCGACCGTGGCGCCATCGGTTTTCAGGGTGTAGTTGAAGATGGTTTTTTGGCGGATGAGCAGGCCTACGAAATAGGCAAGAACGCCGGCGAGCGCTAATACAGTGCCCACTAATGAGTAGAGACTATCTGAAAACATTATCCAGCCTCCCCACAGGTAAAGTGTGCATCCTGTTAGGTAGAGTGCGATAAATATGGACTGAGTTATCATCATTTCTCTGGGCGATCTTGCAAGTGTTTTGATTTTCCAGTTCAGAACATCTCTACCCTGTGGCAAAGTTGGGACTTTTTCTTGTTGAGTCATATAAGTGTGCCCTCTGCGACTTCTAGAGTCGGCGTACCGGCTCTGTTTGATGCCTTCACTTCAAGTTCCACAGCAGCCAGTCCGTCAATAGCGGTATCGCCTCTTGGGCCAAGCTCCATCTGAAACAGATAGCTTCTATCGTCTTCGCCAAGGTTTAAAAGACTGGCCGGATACCAGATTTGCAGCTCGAGATACATTGCGTCCTTGTTCAGTGGCACCCAGGTTTCCCAGATGAGGTCTTCATTTTCTGGTGGCATGAGAGGGTAGGTGAGGTCATCACTCGCCTTGCCAGAAGGCGTGTTGGTTAGCTTCCCGAACTGTTCGGCTTTCCTGAATTGCCCGCGGTCCAGAAAAGCTTGATGCAGCGGGTCGTCTATTTTTTCTACAGGTAGCACTCCCCATGGTCGCTTGCTGCTGACGATGTTGAAGTGTATGGACTGCCCGCGTATCAGGTTGGGCAATTGCACTTGTACTCCAACACCATTTTGTACCGCTACGCTGTAGTGATCTCCTTTTCCTAGATAACGGTTTTCATAATGCACCGTGCTTTTGACATGAACCTGCGGAGATAATTGAATTTCCATCAGTGCGCGAACTTCTTCATACTCACCTTTGGCAGTCTCAGCGTAGCGATAGTCCAGGGTTCTGGACCAACAGCACTTGCGTAGCCACCAGCCGACACTGTCTTGCTTGAAATAATTCAGGGTCATCGTAGTGAAAAGATAAATAGAACCTATTATGAGCAACGCCACACTGAACCATGAGCTCATCGCAACAGTCGCGAATGCACTGGCAGGCGATAATCCTCCCATCAATTGAAAAGTTGAGCCCACTCCCATTGTGAACACAGAAATGCCTTTTACAATGATTACGTTCTTTTCTTCTGGTGTTTTTGCTGCGTAAAAGTCATCTGCAATATCAAATATTTCAAGCGTAACTGCCGCGAGTCCAAACCCACCCATCGCCACCATCGAACCTCTAAACCCCCTTATCGCATCCCCCCAAACCGCATTACCTCGTGCTTTCCAGTAAGCCGCCGATTTATCGAGAATGCCTATGTTATAGCCGCCAATGACAAGTGGCTTCGCCGTACTGATAACCGCCCACGGTGCTTCAACAAACACCGCCATCAACAGGTTAAAGCTGTACCCCAGCCCATACGTTACCTTGCCAATATCCTTGGCACTGAAGTCTCCATCCCGAGTAAGGTCGCGATAAGTGAAGGCGGTGTTGATGAAGTTGAGCATGATCACGCTCCAGGTGATCGAGCCGGCAATCCCTCCCAGTCCATCGAGCCAGCGTTTGGCGGTCGCCAGCCAGTCTTTGGTGATGGCTTTGCCCGACTGGAAGTACAGGCGAATCTCATCCTGCAACTGCCTGGCGTACTCGTTGTTCTGAAAGTCGAGCAGGGCGGGCATGCTCAGTTCGTGCAGGCGAAGCTTTTGCTCGAGCGTGCGCAGGTGGCTGGCGATGCTTTTGCGGGGGTTGTAAGCGGTGGGGTAGAGCCAGCTGCGACGGGTATCGCTGATCTGTTTGTTGAGCACCTGCCACTCACTGATCCAGTTTTTCAGCTTCGCGAGCATCTTGTGATCGATCGCGATACGCGCCTTCGAATCGAGCAGGATCTGGCCGATCAACAGCGTGCGTATCAGTGCAACGATGTTCTGCTGCTTGCCCACCGCCAGGCGGCTGTCGATGGGCACCCAGGCCAGCAGAATGCTTTCGAACGTCGCCTTGCCTGCGCTGCTGGCCAGTTGGCCGAGAGCTTTGAAGGTGTCCTGAACGGGTTGTTTCAGCGCCTTCATCCACGGCTTGTCGGCAAAGCCCTGATGATTGAGCGTGCCGTTGAGTTCGCCGATTCGGGTGGCCAGGTTGGTCACGTCGCCAAGGCCGTTCAGCAGCGCGTTGGCCTCCTGATGCAGCGCGTGTTTGAGCGCCGGTGAGAAGCCGTAGCGCAAGGTGCCAAACAGGCTGCTGTCGTTGGCTTCCTGCTCGGCAAGCCAGGTGCTGGCGGCGTTGTCCTGAGCGTAGATGATCTGCAGGTTAAGCATGAGCGCTTGCAGATAAAGCAGGCTTTCAGGGTGGGTGGTGTCGACAAACAGCTTGAGCGGTTCCGTGCCCAGATGGGTCGACCATTGCCGAAAGTCGCTTTGCGTGTCACGCACCTGTTGCAGCAGTGTGTCGCCGGTTGGCAGGTGCTGCTGAAGGTATTGGCGCGCACCGCTCAGATCGACCTCGCGCCGCCATTTGTGGCGATCTTTCCAGGCTTGCAGGGCCTCGTCGGAGGGCGCGCTGCCGTAACGCATTTCAATCAATTTGCGCATGTCCAGGCTCTTGAACATGTCCGGCATCAGCAGAAAATCGCCGGGAACGTTACTGCTGCTGATCTGCGCTTCCTCAAGGATGCACTGCTCGAAGTAAGCTTCGAGCTCGCCCAGGTACTGATGGGTGAGCGCCGCATTGTCGCGCACCGATGCCGGCAATTTCTCCGGTTCACCTTCAGCGCCACACAGTGCGGTAACCGTCTGGGCGATCTGGATCCTGTGTTCGTACTCGGCTTGCCAGTTGCGATAAGCGGCCTGATCGGCGGCCAGTTGCATACCCAGATCGTTGAAAATGGCCAGCGGGTCATCAAGGGCAATGAGCAGTGAACTGTGCTGGTCTTCAACGCTGCCCTGCCAGAAAACGTCAGCGCCGATTGGCGAAAACAACGGCTGGGTTTCTTCGCTGGAGGCCTTGGATGTAGGAATCGTCGAGTCTGCAAAGCGGCCATCGTCAACCACATGCTCCTTGTCGATGTCCGCCACCGCTTCGGCAATGCGGTTCAACGGCAAGGTATCCGGCTCGGCCATGGTCATGCAGTAGCGTTTCAGATCCAGCGCTTTCATCCATGCAGAGCGGCTTGCCGGGTTCGAACGCAGGTGTTCGCATGTTCGCCACGTCCATTGCAGCGGAGAAAAGGCGATATGAAGCCGGTTGTTTCGCGGATAGAGCAGGAAGGGTTTGCCATCGTCGGCACCGCTTCGCCGGTCACTGCCAAGCTGCGTATCGGCCCACACAATACGGCTCAGGTTGCCGGTGGCGGCTGACACCGCGTACTCGTGCAACGTTTCGGCAGTCTCGTCATAGACATATACGTAACCGTCATACAGCTGGCGAAGGGTATAGCTGCGTGTTTTCAGCTTCGGCATCACCGCCCAGCGGCTGCCCTTGAGTAGCGGTTTCAGCTTCTGGGGAGCGGTATCGTAGCGGGAGCGATCCAGCGCATAGCGCACGGGCACGATGGCGACGTCAGGTCCGCGGAAGGGACACAGGCTGGTGGCCGTGGCGGGAGTTTTGGCGAACGTTGCAGCACGTCGTTGAGTATGGGTGCCGGATTT
>NZ_FPJB01000020.1:0-1627 GCF_900119195.1 Pseudomonas sp. NFACC10-1
CCGCGGTTCTGGCTGTTCTTCGCTTTGCGGGCTTCATCGGGCGGGCGGACCATTTGTACGGTCAGGCTGCCATCGGTGCCGGCGTAGACCACGGCGCTGACGCCACCGTCCTTGTAACTGGCGATGGTCGCCAGATTGATCTCGACCAGTGCACCACTAACCCCGGTATTGCCCAGACGACGACCGATGTCGTAGCCCTCTTCAACATTGCCCAGCTCAAGACCGTGGCCGTCCTTGTTCAGGTCGTGCAGGGCATTGTTGAGGGCAATTTCCGCTTCAGGGTTGTTGGTGCTGTCGTAGAACACCCGCACAGGTTTCTGACCCTCAGGCAGTGTGTCTAGTGCCTTAACCCAGGCGGCTTGCAAGGCTTTGGCTTGCAAGGCCGGTTTCAGACGCTTGCCGTTTTCATCCTGCATGGGCGCCTTGATCGGGCGATGCAGGTAGCCAAGCACCGGCGCAGCGTCGAACTCCTTGACCTGATGCTGACCCCAGCGGATCGGCAACCAGGGGGAGGGCTCGAAGTTGCCAGGGCCGCGATTGCTTATGGTTTTCCAGAGGGTGGGGAGTTGGGATTGCCAGTAGGCGGTGGACATGGTGCCTGGAGCGTAGGGGCTTTCAATCCCCTTGGCGTTCTCCTCGCTTTCGTACCAGTCTGAAAATGCTTTATCACGGCTCCAATAAAAAGCCCAAAGTTTGCCCAGATCGGTATTTTTGTTTTGATTGTCTTCTTTTTCGCTTATCGCATAAGGACGAATATACCGGTCTACACGATCCGAACGGGTGACAAGTAGGCCTGTCATGCTTTCGAACACGGTCGGTACGACCTGAGCATTTTTGGGCAGGCCGGGGGTACCACGTTTACGATAAATGTTTCGTGTGACGTCGCCGTCCTGACTTGCGATCAATGCTTGTGGGACCTGCGGATTATCGTTGAAGAACTTGAAAAGTCGCTCAATCATGGCTTGAGCATTGCTCGTGCTCTCATCGTCCTGCCATAGGAATAGCGTGACGCCGAGAGTAGCAGCATTGCGACCGGCGTTGATCAGGTTTGCGGCTCTGTAGGGTTTTTCATATGGATTAGGTGGGCCAAGCGCGAAGACTGGAATCGGCCAATAGGCTACGGATTCAGACGCTGAATGTTTGAAAGCGACTTGTAATTTTATATCTGCGCTGATCTCTCTAGCGTCGAGTGAGGGGTCATAATCCTTGGGATCCCGTGAAAAGATAGAGACAAAATTATTGTTTTTCTTTTTTATGAAATCCCAGATTTCAGACTGATGATCTTCATAGATGCCAATTCCGCCACCTCTTATCTCCAGTGAATAGGTTCGCTGTCGAGCAGCCTCCTGTTCTGCATTCTGAGTGATCACTTCGGATTTATAAGCGGCCAGTTCAGCTTTTTCATGAGCGACCGCGTTGCCCCACCAATGCCCGCTGTAGCTAAGCAGAACCGCACTTAAAATCCCTACAATGCCCCAGCGTGTTATCGAATGTATGTCACGCAATTCCATATGGTTTTCCTGTGCTTCCATTGCATGACCTGATCACGAAATATCCTAAACCACTCGCACATTCATGGCGTGGCTGGCCACACCCTGACAGCCGCACGCCAGTCGGTGGCCGTGCA
>NZ_FPJB01000002.1:0-332622 GCF_900119195.1 Pseudomonas sp. NFACC10-1
CTATTGATCTACAAGGCTTTTTCGTTTCCGTCTGCGCCGGAAGTGGGGCGAATTATAGACACCTTACAGAGGGCGTCAACCGTTAATTTCAAAATTCTTCATCCTGCTTTGCTACGCCCCAGCAAACACGGGAGATCCTCTTTAAAGACGATCTCCCTCCCGCAGAATTTACAGGCTGGGAAATGCAAATTGCGACGCTTCGTGGCTCGCACGCTGCGGCCAGCGCTGGGTAATTGCCTTGCGACGGGTATAGAAGCGCACACCATCGGGACCGTACGCATGCAGGTCGCCGAACAGGGAACGCTTCCAGCCACCAAAGCTGTGATAGGCAACCGGTACCGGCAGTGGAACATTGACCCCGACCATCCCCACTTCAATCTCGTCGCAGAACAGACGCGCCGCTTCGCCATCGCGGGTAAAGATGCAGGTGCCGTTGCCATATTCGTGATCGTTGATCAGTTGCATGGCCTGCTCAAGGCTGTCCACGCGCACGATGCACAGCACCGGCCCGAAAATCTCTTCTTTATAGATACGCATCTCTGGCGTTACGCGATCGAACAGGCAGCCACCCATGAAGAAGCCCTGTTCATGCCCGGCAACCTGAAGGTTGCGCCCGTCCACCACCAGAGTCGCGCCCGCCTGCACACCGTCCTCTATATAGCCGCCGACCTTGTCGCGATGCTGCCCGGTGACCAGCGGCCCCATATCCAGGCCACAGGTCGTGCCCGCACCGATCTTCAGGCTCTGGATTTGCGGAACCAGTTTGGCCACCAATGCATCAGCGATCTGATCGCCGACGCATACCGCGACCGAAATCGCCATGCAACGCTCGCCGCAGGACCCGTAGGCAGCGCCCATCAAGGCACTCACGGCGTTGTCCAGATCGGCATCCGGCATCAACACCGCATGATTCTTGGCACCACCGAGCGCTTGAACGCGCTTGCCCCGCGCTGCGCCTTCCTTATAGATGTACTCGGCAATCGGTGTGGAACCGACGAAGCTCAGTGCCTTGACCTCCGGCGCTTCGATCAGCGCATCGACCGCGACCTTGTCACCGTGAACCACGTTGAGCACACCCTTCGGCAGCCCGGCTTCATGCAGCAGCTCGGCAATCAACAATGTGGAGCTGGGATCGCGCTCCGAAGGCTTGAGGATGAAGCAGTTGCCACACGCAATGGCCAGCGGGTACATCCACAGCGGCACCATGGCCGGGAAGTTGAACGGAGTGATACCGGCAACGATACCCAGCGGCTGAAAGTCAGACCACGCATCGATGTTCGGCCCGACGTTGCGGCTGTATTCACCCTTGAGCACTTCAGGCGCAGCGCAAGCGTATTCCACGTTTTCAATACCACGCTTCAGCTCGCCCGCCGCATCTTCCAGGGTCTTGCCGTGCTCTTCACTGATCAATTGGGCAATACGTGACTCATTCTGCTCAAGCAGTTGCTTGAAACGGAACATCACCTGAGCACGCTTGGCCGGAGGCGTATTGCGCCACGCCGGAAAGGCAGCCTTGGCCGAGTCGATTGCCTTCTGGACTGTTTCGCGATCGGCCAGCGCCACGGTGTGGATAACCTGCCCGGTCGACGGGTTGAAGACATTGGCGCTACGACCTTCAGCAGAAACGAACTCGCCGTGGATCAGGTGTTGAATGCTGCTCATGGAAAACTCCGGATAAAGGCAACGGGCGTGAATCAGCTCACACCCGATGCGATAAAGGCACTTATATAAGAAGAGAGCCTGCCAGCGCGGTCAGTCGACCAGGTTGAGGGTTTCGCCGACGGCATCGAACAATCGATCCAGATCCTGCGCCTGGCTGTTGAAGGTCGGTCCGAATTGCAGGGTGTCACCGCCGAAGCGCACGTAGAAACCGGCTTTCCACAGCTTCATGCCTGCCTCGAAGGGCCGCACGATGGCGTCGCCGTCACGCGGTGCGAGCTGGATGGCACCTGCCAGACCGTAATTGCGGATATCGACCACGTTTTTCGCGCCCTTGATACCGTGCAGCGCACGTTCAAAATGCGGCGCGACGGCTGCGGCCTGCTGCACCAGGTTCTCCCGCTGCAGCAGTTCAAGCGCCGCCAGCCCGGCCGCACAGGCTACGGGGTGAGCGGAATAGGTGTAGCCGTGAGGGAATTCGACGGCGTACTCCGGCGTTGGCTGATTCATGAACGTTTGATAGATCTCGCTGCTGGCGATTACCGCGCCCATGGGGATGGCGCCATTGGTGATCTGCTTGGCGATGCACATCAGGTCAGGCGTGACACCGAAACTGTCGGCGCCAAACATCGAGCCCGTACGACCGAAGCCGGTAATGACTTCGTCGAAGATCAGCAGGATATTGTGCTGATCACAAATTTCACGCAGGCGCTTGAGATAGCCCTGCGGAGGAACGATCACACCGGCCGAGCCCGCCATGGGTTCGACGATTACCGCAGCGATGTTCGACGCATCATGCAACTCGATCAACTTGAGCATCTCGTCAGCCAGCGCGATACCGCCCGCCTCGGGCATGCCCTTCGAGTACGCATTGCTGGCCAGCAGGGTGTGCGGCAAGTGGTCGACGTCCATCAACTGGCCGAACATCTTGCGATTGCCATTCACTCCGCCCAGGCTGGTGCCCGCCACGTTCACACCGTGGTAGCCGCGTGCCCGACCGATCATCTTGGTCTTGGTCGCCTGGCCTTTCAGCCGCCAGTAGGCACGCACCATCTTCACCGCCGTATCCGCGCACTCGGAACCCGAGTTGGTATAGAAGACGTGGTTGAGATTGCCCGGCGTCAGGTCGGTAATCTGTTCTGCCAGCTGGAACGACAGGGGATGCCCGAACTGAAAGCCTGGTGAGTAATCCAGCACACCCAGCTGCCGGGACACGGCTTCCTGAATTTCCTTGCGAGTGTGCCCAGCCCCGCATGTCCATAGACCTGAGAGTGCATCGTAGATCTTGCGCCCCTTGTCGTCTGTCAGATAGCTGCCATGCGCGGCCACGACCATGCGCGGGTCGCGCTGGAAATTTCGATTCGCGGTGTAGGGCATCCAATGAGCATCAAGCTTCAACTGATGGGTGACAGGCACATCGGACACTTCGAACATATTCATGGGAGCAAGCCTCGCAGGCGCTAAACGAAAGGTCATTGCCGCCAAGGTGCCACGCGGCTAAAGTTCATGAAACCCGCCTTTTATGATCTTTGGTTTGGTAATCACTAAACAATGAATATCCGTCGTTCCGATCCGGTGTCGCAGGTCAGTGATTTTGATATCCGCTTGCTGCGCCTATTCAAAAGCGTCGTCGAGGCGGGTGGCTTTTCTGCGGCTGAAAGCGTGCTCGGCATTGGCCGATCAGCGATCAGCCAGCAGATGAGTGATCTGGAACAACGCCTTGGCCTGCGCCTGTGCCAGCGAGGCCGCGCTGGCTTTTCACTGACCGACGAAGGGCGCGAGGTCTATCAGTCGTCGTTGCAATTGCTCAGCGCGCTGGAAAGTTTCAGGACAGAGGTCAACGGCCTGCACCAGAACCTGCGCGGCGAGCTGAACATCGGCCTGACCGACAACCTGGTCACCCTCCCTCACATGCGCATCACCCATGCCCTGGCCCGGCTGAAAGAGCGCGGGCCGGGCGTGCACATCAACATCCGCATGATCGCCCCCGCCGAAGTCGAGCGCGGTGTACTCGACGGCGGCCTGCATGTCGGTGTCGTGCCGCAGGCCAGTGCCTTGCCGGGGCTTGAGTATCATCCGTTGTACAGCGAGCGTTCGCTGCTCTATTGCGCGGTCGGGCATCCCCTGTTTTATGCCGAGAATGCCACGCTGGATGACGCACGTCTCGCAAAGCAGGAAGCCATTGCTCCGACCTTTCGCCTGCCCAACGAGATCCAGGACCACTATCAGGCACTGACCTGCACGGCCAGCGCGTCCGACCGGGAGGGCATCGCCTTCCTGATTCTGACCGGCCGCTACATAGGCTACCTGCCCGATCATTACGCCAATGCCTGGGTGCAGGAAGGCAGGCTGCGCGCATTGAAACCGGATTCGAAGTTCTACGACCTCAATCTGGTGACCGTCACCCGCAAAGGCCGGCGCCCTCATTTGGTGCTGGAGAGCTTTCTGGAAACACTTGCCGCTACCCGATGACACATTTCTGCCCTGCACCTGGCCGGTTCGCCGACGCTGCAGAGCGCGTTGAAAGCGCTATCAGGCTGATATTTATTGAAATAAATGGACTCAAATAAAAATAAGCTGAGCAACTGGACAGTTTTTTGCAGTAGTCCCGAACAACGACACGCCAGCACATGGCATTTCCCCGTCCGAGAACTCGCCATGCAGCCTGAAACACTCGACAACGATGATCTGATCTACGGCCTGAACGACCGCCCCAAACCCTGGACGGCGATATTGGCCGCGTTCCAGCACGTTCTCGCCAGCTTCGTGGGGATCATCACCCCGCCCCTGATCATCGGCTCGACCCTTGGCCTGACACAGTACATGCCGTACCTGATCAGCATGGCCTTGATGGTCTCGGGCACCGGCACCTTCATCCAGGCACGCCGCCCGTTCGGTATCGGCGCGGGCATGATCTGCCTGCAAGGCACCAGCTTCGCCTTCCTGGGCGCAGTGTTGTCCGCAGGCTTTCTGGTCAAGCAGCGCGGCGGCAGCCCGGAGGACATCATGGCGATGATCTTCGGCGTGTGCTTTTTCGGTGCCTTGGTGCAGATCGCGCTGAGTCGCTGCATTGGCCAGTTGCGAAGGGTCATCACGCCACTGGTGACCGGTATTGTCATCACGCTGATTGGTGTGAGCCTGATCAAGGTAGGCGTGACAGACCTGGGCGGAGGCTTCAACGCACCGGACTTCGGCGCCCCGGTTAATCTGGCGCTGGGCGCGTTCGTGCTGGCCGTGATCATTGTGCTCAATCGATCGAATACGCCCTGGGTACGTTTGTCAGCCATCATCATCGGCCTGGCGGTGGGCAGTCTGGCCGCATGGTTCAGCGGCAAACTGGTGCCGCAACCCCTTCACGACCTGCCGTTGATCAGCGTACCGGTGCCGTTCCGCTTCGGCTTCAATTTCGACTGGAGCGCTTTCCTGCCTGTCGCGCTGATTTATCTGATCAGCAGTATCGAGACGGTCGGCGACCTGACCGCCAACTGCATGCTCGCGCGCCAGCCCATCAGCGGCCCGAGTTACCTGGCGCGCCTCAAGGGCGGTGTACTGGGTGATGGCGTGAGCTGCATGATCGCCGCAACCTTCAGCGCATTTCCCAATACCACCTTTGCGCAGAACAACGGCGTGATCCAGTTGACCGGCGTTGCCAGTCGCTATGTCGGGCTGTACATCGGCGCGGTGCTGTTCGTGCTCGGGCTGTTTCCGCACATTGGTGCCATCGTCCAGCAGATCCCCAAGCCGGTGCTCGGCGGCGCAACGCTGGTCATGTTCGGCAGCGTCGCGGCCGCCGGGGTACGCATTCTGGCCCAGTCACCGCTGGACCGACGCAGCATGCTGATCATTGCCACCTCATTGGGTGTCGGTCTGGGTATTGCGGCGCAACCTGCGCTGCTGCATCAGTTGCCGAAACTGGTGCAGAACCTATTCGATTCGGCCATCACCAGCGGCGGTATCACGGCCATTGTCATGTGCCTGCTGATTCCGGAAGGCAAAGTCGCCGCCGTTCCGACCGCCGATGCAGCGGAACCGAAACCTGTGGAGCAACCACGATAACTTTACTTGCCGCGCCCGCACCGACGCTTGCGAGATGCTCGCCGGTGCGCTATCTGTTCATTCGTCGCGCCCTACGACCTGTCCGGAATTGCCCATGACCCTTGAAGTCCCCGCACACAGCGCTCACGTCACCAAGCCTGCAAGCCGTATTCGTCAGAAGAACGAAGAAGCGATCATCCAGGCAGCCGAAGATGAATTTGCCCGCCACGGTTTCAAGGGCACCAGCATGAACACCATCGCGATCAAGGCCGGGCTGCCGAAAGCCAATCTGCATTACTACTTCACCAACAAACTCGGCCTGTATGTCGCAGTGCTCAGCAACATCATCGATTTGTGGGACAGCACCTTCAACCACCTCAGCGTCGAAGACGATCCGGCAGAGGCGCTGGCCCGCTATATTCGCGCCAAGATGGAATTCTCGCGCCGCCAGCCACAGGCTTCGCGGATCTTCGCCATGGAGATCATCAGCGGCGGCGAATGCATGAGCGAGTATTTCAGCCAGGATTACCGCCTGTGGTTCCAGGGCCGGGCAGCGGTCTTTCAAGCCTGGATCGACGCCGGCAAGATGGACCCCGTCGACCCGGTGCACCTGATCTTTCTGCTATGGGGCAGCACCCAGCACTATGCCGACTTCGCCTCGCAGATCTGTCGCGTCACCGGTCGTTCTCGATTGACTCGCCAGGACATGGATCAGGCCAGCAACAATCTCATTCGAATCATTCTCAAAGGTTGTGGGCTCACCCCGCCAGCCTTGTAGAATCGTCGCCCTGACGTCAGCTGGACACACGCATGCCTTTTACCCTGATCGGCCCTTGCGAGTTTCGTGAAGAAATCCGCAAGAGCCGCTTCATCACCCTCGCCGCCCCCATCGCCAGCCCGGCCGACGCACAGGCGTTCATCGAGCAGCACAGTGACCTGAACGCCACCCACAATTGCTGGGCCTGGAAGCTCGGTGGCCAGTATCGCAGCAACGATGACGGCGAACCGGGCGGCACTGCAGGCAGGCCGATTCTGGCCGCCATCGAAGCGCAGGAGTTCGATCAGGTCGTGGTGCTGGTGATCCGCTGGTACGGCGGCATTCAACTGGGGACCGGCGGCCTGGCCCGCGCCTATGGCGGCGGTGCCAACAAATGCCTGCAGCAGGCCGAGCGTCTGCCGCTGATCCAGCGCGCGTCGTTCCACCTTGAATGCAGCTTCAGCGAGCTGGTGCTGGTCAAGCTGCGTCTCGGCGAACTGAACGGTCTGGTGGAAAGCGAACACTTCATGGCCAACGGTGTGCAGATGTCCATCGCCATCGGCCCCGAGCACACCGACACCCTGCAGCGCCAACTGGCCGATCTGAGTCGCGGCAGAATCCTTCTGCACGCAGCGCCGGAGCAATAGCCGGAGCCTCTGAGCCACATGTCACAATTGCCCACATCTACTGTGCATCCGGCTGTGGATAAGCTGAGCACACTCCACCGCGAGCCTTGCCGGGCTTGCGTTTCAGGCGAATGATCGTTTTTTGAGCAATTGCCGGGCGTGGATCCATAAAGAGTGCAAAAACAGCCTGTTAGCGCTTCTTGGTGCCTTTGGATGTTAACCGCCGCCGCATTATTCTCACTCAACCGGCTTGCGCACAGTATCTGTGGAAGAACCTGTGGATAACAGGTGCAAGGGTCGCGCATTGCTTCAGCGCACCGCCCTCCACGTCCGCTGTACATTTTTTGTTCAAATCAAAGGGCCAGATTGGCCCGCGCCAGGCAAGCACGCCCCGAACTGGTGCTGAAACGTGTGCGCTCGATGGGCGAGGGCCGGTGGCAGGGCCGAAAACTCCGTGCCTGGCCTTGATTCAGCGCACCGGACGCGAATCCTGACTCCTTGGCCAGGATTTTGCTTTATCCACACGCGACCCACTTCTGCCTCAGAGCCTTTCATGTCAAACCACGCGATAGCTGCGCGCCTGCAACTGCGCCACATCACCAAACGGTATCCCGGCTGCCTGGCCAACGACGCTGTCGACCTGACGATTCAGCCCGGAGAGATTCACGCCCTGCTGGGTGAAAACGGTGCGGGCAAAAGCACGCTGATGAAGATCATCTACGGCGTGACGCAGCCCGACGCCGGGACGATCATCTGGCAAGGCCAGGCGCAGACCATGCGTAATCCGGCACAGGCCAGAAGCCTGGGCATCGGCATGGTGTTCCAGCATTTTTCGCTGTTCGAAACCCTCAGCGTCGCGCAAAACATCGCGCTGGCGATGGGCGCAGCGGCGGGCACGCCCAAGCAACTCGAACCGCGCATCCGCGAGGTCTCACAACGCTACGGCATGGCAGTGGAGCCCCAGAGGCTAGTCCACAGCCTGTCGATTGGTGAGCGGCAGAAAGTCGAGATCATTCGCTGCCTGATGCAGGACATTCGCCTGTTGATCCTCGACGAGCCCACGTCGGTGTTGACGCCTCAGGAAGCCGATGAGCTGTTCGTGACTCTGCGGCATCTGGCCCGAGAAGGCTGCAGCATTCTGTTCATCAGTCACAAGCTGGGCGAAGTGCGCGCGCTGTGTCACAGCGCGACTGTACTGCGCAACGGGCGGGTCTCCGGGCACTGCATTCCCGCTGAATGCTCCGATCTGGAACTGGCGCGCTTGATGGTCGGTGATGCCGAAGGGCTGACCGCACAGTATGAGAAGGTCAGCGGCGGCACGGCCTTTTTGCGCATCGACAAACTGTCCTGGCACAACCCGGACCCGTTCGGCTGCTCACTCAAAGACCTCAGCCTGGAAGTACGCAGCGGCGAAATCGTCGGTATCGCGGGCGTGGCCGGGAATGGTCAGGATGAGTTGCTGGCGCTGCTCAGCGGCGAACAGACCTTACCCCATGCCCAGGCGGCGACCCTGCGTTTTGAGGATGCCCCGGTCGGCAACCTGCGGCCCGATGCGCGGCGCAAGCGTGGCCTGGCATTCGTCCCGGCCGAGCGCCTGGGGCATGGCGCAGTGCCGGAACTCAGTCTTGCCGACAACGCGCTGCTTACCGCCTTTCAGCAAGGGCTGGTGAACAATGGCCTGATCCAGCGCAGCAAGGTGCGCGCACTGGCTGACGAAATCATTCGGCGCTTTGCGGTCAAGACCCCGGATGCCCAGGCCCCGGCGCGCAGTCTGTCGGGCGGCAACCTGCAGAAATTCATCCTCGGTCGGGAAATCCTGCAAAAGCCGAAACTGTTGATTGCCGCGCATCCCACCTGGGGCGTGGATGTCGGCGCTGCGGCGGCGATCCATAGGGCGCTGATTGCCTTGCGCGACGCGGGGGCCGCCATTCTGGTGATCTCCGAAGACCTGGACGAGTTGTTCCAGATCAGCGACCGACTCGCCGCCCTGAGTGGCGGACAGCTTTCCGACCTGACCCCCACTGAACAGACCAGCACCGTGCAAATCGGCGGCTGGATGGCGGGACAGTTCGATCATTCTCAACCCCAAGCCCACGTGCCTGGTTAACGGAGCAAAACATGCTGCTTTCTCTGGAACCGCGCGGCCAGCAATCGCGCGCGATGTTGTGGTGCTCCCCTTTACTGGCTGCGGTGCTGACCCTGGTCTGCGGTTCACTGCTGTTCATCGGCCTGGGCCTGAACCCTTGGGTGACGCTGCACACCTTGCTGATCGCGCCGGTCAGCGACTGGTACGGCCTGTCGGAATTGATGGTCAAGACCCTGCCGATTCTGCTCTGCGCGCTGGGCCTGGCGGTCGCCTATCAGGCGCGTATCTGGAACATCGGGGCGGAAGGCCAGTTGCTGCTCGGCGCATTGGCGGGCAGTGCCGTGGCGGTGAATATCATCGAGATGGAGAGTCGTTGGGCACTGGTCATGGTGCTGCTGGCCGGCACCCTCGCCGGCGCGGCCTGGGCGGGCGTGACCGCCTGGCTGCGCACGCACTTCAACGCCAATGAAATCCTCACCAGCATCATGCTCAACTACATCGCCCTCAACTTGCTGCTGTACTTCGTCCACGGGCCGCTGAAGGACCCGGCCGGCATGAACTTCCCGGAGTCAGCGACCTTCGGCGACGCCAGCCGTCTGCCGCTGTTGATGGAGGATGGCCGCGCGCACATCGGCGTGTACTTCGCTCTGTTTGCGCTGGTCGCGGTGTGGGTGCTGCTGCAACGCAGTTTCGTCGGTTTTCAGATCAAGGTGCTGGGCCTGGACAAGCGTGCTGCCGGGTTTGTCGGCTTTCGAGAAAAACGCCTGGTCTGGCTCGCACTGTTGATCAGTGGCGCGCTGGCCGGGCTGGCCGGCGTATCGGAAGTGACCGGGCCGATCGGTCAACTGGTGCCGCAGGTCTCGCCAGGTTACGGCTATGCCGCGATCACCGTGGCCTTTCTCGGCCGCCTCAACCCCATCGGCATTCTGTTCTCCAGCCTGTTGATCGCCCTGCTGTATCTGGGCGGAGAAAGCGCGCAAATGACCTTGAACCTGCCGTTGGCAATCACGCAGTTGTTTCAGGGGATGATGCTGTTTTTCCTGCTGGCCTGTGATGTGCTGATTCTCTATCGCCCACGTTTGAAACTGCACTGGGCCAAGCGCCAGATGACAGCCGTCACAGGAGCCGCATGATGGATATCGACCTGTTGAGCAACATTTTCTACGCCATGGTCCGCTGCGGAACCCCCTTGCTGCTGGTGGCGCTGGGCGAACTTATCTGCGAAAAAAGCGGCGTCATCAACCTGGGTCAGGAAGGCATGATGCTGTTTGGCGCAGTGATCGGTTTCATCGTCGCCCTGAACACCGGCAACCTCTGGCTGGGTGTGCTGCTGGCGATGCTTGCAGGCATGCTGCTGTCGGCACTGTTTGCCCTGGTGGCACTGGTGTTCAACGCCAATCAGGTCGCGACCGGGCTGGCGCTGACCATCTTCGGCGTTGGCCTTTCCAGCTTTGTCGGGGCCGCCTGGGTCGGCAAACCGTTGAGCGGTTTCGAACCGGTGGCCATCCCGCTGCTCAGTGACATTCCGCTGATCGGCCGCATGCTGTTTGCCCAGGACTTGCTGGTCTACCTGTCCTTCGCCTTGTTCGCTTTGGTCGCCTGGGCGCTGCTGAAAAGCCGCGTCGGGCTGATCATTCAGGCCGTCGGCGAAAACCCTGACGCCGCCAGCGCCATGGGCTTGCCGGTATTGCGCGTGCGCACCCTTGCGGTGCTGTTCGGCGGCGCAATGGCTGGGCTGGCCGGGGCTTATCTGTCACTCGCCTACACGCCGATGTGGGCAGAAAACATGAGCGCCGGACGCGGCTGGATTGCCCTGGCACTGGTGGTTTTCGCCAGCTGGCGTGTGTGGCGCCTGCTGCTGGGTGCGTACCTGTTCGGCCTCGCCAGCATCCTGCACCTGGTCGCGCAAGGCATCGGCTTGGCCATCCCGTCCAACCTGCTGGCGATGCTGCCTTACCTCGCCACCATCATCGTCCTCGTCCTGCTCTCCCGCGACGCCCTGCGCACCCGACTGTATGCGCCGGTATCGCTGGGCCAGCCTTGGCGGGCGGGGCATTGAGGGAGCTCGCGGCGCAGATGGTTGACGCAGAGCGTCATGAACGGCATTCCCACGCTGGAGCGTGCGGAACGATAATCCTGAAACTATCAGGCATGCCGTTCCAGTGATTCCCCTGAACGTTTTCGGCTCGCGAAGATTCCAACAGGTCATGGGCAGGAGTACGCTGCAAGGTCGAAACTTTCGAGAGGCCTTGCTGGCACTGCCATGGAGTCTGTCTCTCAATCTGCCAAGGAATCATTCATGACCACTACCAAGAAAACCGCCCTGATCATCGGTGCTTCGCGTGGCCTGGGCCTCGGGCTGGTGCAGCGCTTGACCGAACAGGGCTGGCACGTCACCGCCACCGTACGTGATCCGCAAAACGCTGAAAACCTGAAAGCGGTCGAGGGCGTGCGCATCGAAGCGGTGGATCTGGACGAAACGGCCTCGCTTGAAGTGCTGGTCCAGAAGCTGCGCGGTGAAGTGTTCGACGTGCTGTTCGTCAATGCCGGCATCAGTGGCGCGGCACACCAGAGCGCTGCGAAGTCGACCGCTGCCGAACTCGGGCAGTTGTTCCTGACCAACGCGGTGGCACCGATTCGTCTGGCCGAACGCTTCGTCGATCAACTTCGTCCCGGCACGGGCGTCCTGGCGTTCATGAGTTCGTGGCTGGGCAGCGTCACTTGCCCGGACGGCGCAAACCTTGCGTTGTACAAGGCCAGCAAGGCTGCACTCAATTCGATGACCAATACCTTTGTGACCGAGCTGGGCGAGAACCGTCCTACCGTTTTGTCTATGCATCCGGGCTGGGTGAAGACCGACATGGGCGGCGAAAATGCCGCCATCGACGTGATGACCAGCACCACTGGGCTTGTCGAACAGCTCAATGCCTACGCCGGCAAGGGCGGGCATCACTTCATCGACTACCAGGGCAAGACGATTGCCTGGTAATCGGCTGCTCGACTAGAATCGCCGTCCTTCGCCGGGGCGCACCCGACCCCGGCGACCCTGGATCAGCAGACAGGGCAACACTGAGCTGGCTAACCTGAACCTGTCTTTCAGAGGAGCCGGCCCATGCCTGCGATCCGTATCTGGTTGAAAAATCCCCTTGCCGTGTTCACTGCCAATGACCTGGACGCCCGTGGCGGTCTGGTGATCGAAGGCGGCGTCATCACTGAAGTGCTGGCCGCCGGGCAGCTCCCGCCAAAGCCCTGCACTCAGACGTTCGATGCCCGTGAGCATGTGTTGCTGCCGGGGTTGATCAACACGCACCATCACTTCTATCAAACCCTCACGCGGGCCTGGGCACCAGTGGTCAATCAGCCTTTGTTCCCTTGGCTGAAAACCCTGTACCCGGTATGGGCGCGCCTGACGCCGGAGAAGCTCGCGGTCGCCAGCAAGGTGGCGCTGGCCGAGCTGTTACTGTCCGGGTGCACAACCGCTGCCGACCACCACTATCTGTTTCCCGACGGGCTTGAACACGCTATCGATGTTCAGGTGCAGAGCGTTCGGGAGCTGGGCATGCGCGCGATGCTGACGCGCGGTTCGATGAGCCTGGGCGAAGCGGATGGAGGCTTGCCGCCGCAGCAAACCGTGCAGCAGGGCGAGGTGATTCTGGCCGACAGCCAGCGTTTGATCGAGACCTACCATGAGCGTGGTGACGGCGCGCAGATTCAGATCGCCCTGGCGCCCTGCTCACCGTTTTCGGTCACGCCGCAGATCATGGCCGAGAGTGCGGCCATGGCCGAGAAACTCGACGTACGCCTGCACACCCACCTGGCCGAAACCCTCGACGAAGAAGACTTCTGCCTGCAACGCTTCGGCCTGCGCAGCGTGGATTATCTGGACAGTGTCGGCTGGTTGGGACCGCGTACCTGGCTGGCCCATGGCATCCACTTCAACCCCGACGAAATCGCCCGTCTCGGCGCAGCAGGTACGGGTGTCTGCCACTGCCCGAGCTCGAACATGCGCCTGGCCTCCGGCATCTGTCCGACCCTGGACCTACTCGCCGCTGGCGCGCCGTTGGGGCTTGGGGTCGATGGTTCGGCGTCCAACGACGCATCGAACATGATCCTGGAAACCCGCCAGGCGCTTTACCTGCAACGCCTGCGCTACGGCGCCGAAAAAATCACTCCGCAGCTCGTGCTGGGCTGGGCCACCAAGGGGTCGGCGCAATTGCTGGGACGCACTGACCTGGGTGAACTGGCGGTGGGCAAACAGGCTGATCTAGCGTTGTTCAAGCTGGACGAACTGCGCTTTTCCGGCAGCCATGATCCGCTGTCAGCGCTGCTGCTGTGCGGCGCGGACCGTGCCGATCGGGTGATGATCGCAGGACAATGGCGAGTGATCGACGGCCAGGTCGAAGGCCTGGACATCAAGCAGTTGATTGCCGATCACAGCCAGGCCGCGCGGGAGTTGATTCGGGGCTGAACGTGCGAGGCGATAATCTCAACTATCGTGCGACGCTCCGCGTCGGCATGCCGTTCAGGACGCTCTGCGTCCTCTTGCGACGCAGAGCGTGGGAGCGATAGGCAATAGGCCCTAAAGCCCCAGACACGAGAGCATGATGAACGTCGCGAACAGCACGAAGTGGGTCATGCCTTCGATGGCATTGGTTTCGCCATCGTTGAGGTTGATGGCGGACACCAGCAGGGTGATGAAGATCATCACGGTCTGCACCGGAGTCATGGCCATCTGGAAAGGCTGGCCACTGTAAAGCGCCATGGCTTCCATGACCGGAACGGTCAGGATCACGGTCGACAGCGACGCACCCAGGGCGATGTTGACCACCGACTGCATGCGGTTGGCCAGCGCGGCACGCAGGGCCGTGAGGATCTCCGGCGCGGCAGAGATGGCGGCGACCAGGATAGCGGTCATCACCGGCGGCGCACCGGTGCCTTCCAGGCCCAGGTCAACCGTCTTCGACATCACTTCGGCCAGCGCGCCGATCACCACCACGCCGACAACCAGTGTGGCAATTGAGCGGGTCAGATTGACCGGCTCTGCATGCTCTTCAGCCGTATTGGAACCCTGGCTCTGACGCTTCTTCTTTTCCGGATAGCTGTAGCTGAAAAAGTAACTGTGCGGCCCGACCTGCATGCGCAGGAACAGGGTGTAGAGCAGGATCATCGCGCCGATGGTAAACGCCGAATAGATCTTCCAGTCACCCTTGGGAATGAACTCGGGTACGACCATCGACACGCCCATCGCGGTGAGGATCATCACGCTGTAGGTGCGCGCCGAATCATCGTTGTATGACTGCTCGCCGTGCTTGATACCGCCCATCAGCGCCGCAAGACCGAGGATGCCGTTGATGTCGAGCATCACCGCCGAATAAATCGTGTCCCGCACCAGCGTTGGCGACGGCTCGTTGCTCATCATGATCGCCAGGATCACCACTTCGACCGTCACCGCCGACAGTGTGAGGATCATCGTGCCGTAAGGATCGCCGACCTTTTCCGCCAGCATCTCGGCATGGTGGGCAACGCGCATCGAGGCGCAGATGATGAACGCGACCAGCGCCAGCCCGGACACCAGCGCCACGACCTGACCGTTGCCTACCAGCACGTGCTCCAGTGGATAAGCGACGAACATGGCAATGATTGCCAGCAACAGAAACTTTTCTTGCTTGAGCAATGCGCCCATTTTTATTCCCCAAACCTTGCGACATCGCCGCGGATGTACATGAAGGTGGCCAACAGTGAAGCGTGTCAGAGTAGCTTGTGTGACAAAAGGTTTCATAAAATAGCCCGAATGCGAACCGCACCCACGCGTAAATGACTTTTGATCCCGTCGCCACGATGTGAAATAGTGCCCGCCGTTTTCAACAATAGTGCCCGCCGTTTTCTTCGCGGCCTTCAGGGCGCGCCTGTTTTTCCTGATTCCGTTTTGTTAGAAAGGACCTTTGCCATGCGTGCTTTTCGACTTCCGCATCTGCTGGCTTGCGGCCTGCTGACCCTGATGGCGAGTGCAGCCCAGGCCGCGCCTATCGACATCGATGACGGCCAACACAAAGTTCACCTGCCTGACACCCCCAAGCGCGTGGTGGTGCTGGAGTTTTCGTTTCTCGACGGACTGGCTTCGGTCGGTGTGACGCCGGTCGGTGCCGCCGACGATGGCGATGCCAACCGCGTACTGCCCAAGGTGCGCAAGGCCGTCGGCGAATGGCAGTCTGTGGGCCTGCGCTCGCAACCCAATATAGAAGTGATCGCGCGGCTCAAGCCGGACCTGATCATTGCCGACCTCGGTCGCCATCAGGCGCTGTACAACGACCTCGCCAGCCTGGCACCGACGCTGATGCTGCCGTCACGCGGCGAGGATTATCAGGGCAGTCTGAAATCTGCCGAGCTGATCGGCGTGGCGCTCGGCAAAGGCCCAGAGATGCAGGCGCGGATCGCGGAGAACCGCCAGCACCTGAAGACTGTTGCCGAGCAGATTCCGGCCAACACCAACGTGCTGTTCGGCGTCGCCCGCGAAGACAGCTTCTCGGTACATGGCCCGCACTCTTATGCGGGCAGCGTGTTGCAGGCGATCGGTCTGAAGGTCCCGGAAGTACGCAAAGACGCCGCGCCCACCGAATTCGTCAGCCTGGAGCAGTTGCTGGCATTGGACCCGAACTGGTTGCTGGTCGGTCATTATCGTCGCCCGAGCATCGTCGACAGCTGGAGCAAGCAGCCGCTGTGGCAGGTGCTTGGCGCAGTACGTAACAAGCAGGTAGCTGAAGTGGATGGCGACAGCTGGGCGCGCAATCGCGGGATCATGGCGTCCGAGCAGATCGCCGACGATGCGCTTGCCGTACTCAAGGGCGGCAAGGCCGTGCTGAACCCGTAAATGCGCCGCTGGCTGATGGCGGGCGTGATCACCGCGACCTGCCTGGGACTGTTCTGGGTGTCGCTGTTCGCCCTGTCGTCGTTCAGCATTCGCCAGGTGGATGCCTGGAACGGGCTGATCACGCAGGGCCGCGAGGGCGGCAATATCGCTTACATCGTCGCGCAACTGCGCGTGCCACGCGCCCTGTGCGCGGCACTGGTCGGTGCCTGCCTGGGCGTGGCGGGCGCGTTGATGCAGGGCATCACCCGCAACCGTCTGGCCTCCCCGTCATTGTTTGGCGTCACGGCGGGCGCAGCGTTGGGGCTGGCGCTGTTTTCCACAGGTCTGGTCGCTCTGCCCTTCCCCGGTGGCGCTCTTTTAATGACCTGCCTCGGCGGTGCACTGGCATGGATCACCGTGTTCAGTCTTGGCGGTGCATGGTCACCCGCCACGGCTCAGGGCCGACTGGTGCTGGCGGGTGTAGCCGTCGCCGCGCTGTGCGCAGCCTTGACCCGTCTCACCGTAATTCTTGTCGAAGCGCAGGCGCAAAGTGTCCTCAACTGGCTGGCAGGGTCGCTGGCCAATGTCGGCGCGGCGCAATTGCAACTGCTCTGGCCGTGCACGCTGATCGGCGTGGTGCTGGCAATTGCCTGTGCGCCGCGCTTGAACCTGATCAACCTCGGTGAAGACGCTGCGCGTTCGCTGGGCGTGCGCATCGGTGCGTTACGCCTGCTGGTATTCGTGGTCAGCCTGCTGCTGGTTGGCGCCAGTGTCTGTGCAGTCGGGCCGATCGCCTTTGTCGGCCTGATCGCGCCGAACATCGCTCGCCAGTGGCTGGGCAATGACTACCGCTGGCTGATCCCGATCAGCGCCGGCCTGGGCGCGGCCATCGTGCTGGCCTCGGACCTGATCAGCCGCGCCGTGGCCTTCCCGGTGGAAACACCGGCCGGGGTAGTGACGGCATTGATCGGCGCGCCGTTCTTTCTGTTTCTGGCGAGGCGTGCGCTATGAACCACCCCCGCTCGAGGCTGTTGCTGCTGATGACCCTGCTGGCACTCGCCCTGCTATTGAGCCTCAGCGCTGGCACCGTGTGGCTGACACCCGGCGCCGTGCTCGATCACCTGATCGCCCACGACAGCAAGGACTTCGAAGTCTGGAATCACCGCCTGCCACGCGGCCTGATCGCAATCATGACCGGCTGCGCGTTCGGCCTGGCGGGCGCCATCGTGCAAGGCGTGATTCGCAACCCGCTGGCCTCGCCGGAAATCCTCGGCGTCACCCAGGGTGCCGGGCTGGCGCTGACCATTGCGATTATCGGCCTGCCACAGTTACCGGTATCGGCGCTGCCGTTTGTGGCGTGTCTGGGCGGCGCAGCGGGTGCGCTGCTGCTGGCGCTGTACAACACCGGCGTGAAGTTTTCAGGGGTGCGTTTCGCGCTGTCCGGGGTGGCGATTGCGGTGACGCTGTCGAGCATCACCGAGTTCCTGATCCTGTCCAACCCGCTGGATATCAACACCGCCCTGCTGGCGCTGACCGGCAGTTTGTGGAGCCGCAACTGGCACCACGTCTTGCTGGCCACGCCGCTTTTGCTGCTGATCCCGCTCAGCCTGCTGCTGGCCAAACCACTGAACCTGATCGGCCTGGGTGACGAGGCGGCGCAGAGCCTGGGCACCGGCCTCACGCGTACGCGCTGGCTGTCGATGGGCAGTGCCGTGCTGTTGACCAGCCTGGGGGTGGGCATTATAGGCCCGGTGAGCTTCGTCGGCCTGGTCGCACCACACATGGCCCGTCGTCTGGTCGGCGGTCATCATCAGTACCTGCTGCCCGCCTCGATGGTGCTGGGTGCGTTATTACTGGTGCTGGCAGACACGCTGGGACGCACGCTGATCGCGCCCAGCGAAATTCCGGCCGGGATTCTCACGGCGGTGATTGGCGCTCCGTATTTCCTCTGGCTGCTGGCCCGATTCAAAGGTTGATCCCATGACTATTCTGAAGGCGCAGCAACTCGACATCGGCTACGGCGCAACGCGCATCGTGCAAGACCTGTCGTTCAGCCCGCCGCCTGCGCAGGTCACTGCGCTGATCGGCCCCAATGGCTGCGGCAAATCCACCCTGCTCAAGGCCTTCGCCCGAATTCTCACCCCGCAATCGGGCAGTCTCAGTCTGGATGGCACGGCCTACCGCCAGCTGTCGGCCAACGAGCTGGCGCGCAAGGTGGCTTTTCTGCCGCAAGTGCTGCCGATTCCGGAAGGCGTCAGCGTACGCCAGCTGGTGGCGTACGGCCGCAGTCCGCACAACAGTCTGTGGGGTCGCCTGAGTGACGCCGATCAACGCAGTGTCGATCAAGCCTTGCAGCGCATGGAGCTGGACACACTGGCCGAGCGCCCGCTGTCGGATCTGTCCGGCGGGCAACGACAGCGCGCCTGGCTGGCGATGATCCTTGCGCAGGACGCGGCCATCGTCCTGCTCGACGAGCCGACCACCTATCTGGACATCAGCCATCAGGTCGAGCTGCTGGACCTGATGCGTGAGCTGAGCGCCGAAGGCAAGACGGTGATTACCGTGCTGCATGACATCAATCAGGCCTGCCGCTACGCCGACCACCTGGCGGTCATGCAGGGTGGACGTCTGGTGACCTGCGGCGCGCCGGGTGATGTACTGACGGCCGAGCTGGTCTGCCAGGTGTTCGATGTGCAGGTGCAGATCATGCGCGAACCCGTGGCAGGCACGCCGATGTGCATCGTCGAGCGCAGCACGCGCTGCACCAGTTAGCGGCGTAACCTGCAGCGTCTGCACCTTCCCGCTGCATGGTGAAACAGGCAGGCAAGCGGCAAAGCGCGCCAGCATCGTAAGTTGTCCTGTTGGTCAGTTATTTGCATTGTCGGGGTATGCACTCCAACAAGACCGCAAGGAGCTAGACCCGATGCACCTGACCAACCCACGTCGTCCTCTGAAAAAACTGCTGTGTGCCATGGCCGCCGTTGTCGGCATCGGCTCCAGCCTGCTCGCCTCGGCAGCCGATCCGCTGAAAGTCGGATTCGTCTACATCGGCCCCATCGGCGACCACGGCTGGACCTATCAGCATGAACAGGGCCGTCAGGCGATGGTCAAGGCGCTGGGTGACAAGGTGACCAGCAGCTACGTGGAAAACGTGCCGGAGGGCGCGGACGCCGAGCGGGTTATCCGCAACATGGCCAAGGGTGGTTATGACCTGATCTTCAGTACCTCGTTCGGCTACATGAACCCCACGCTGAAAGTCGCCAAGCAGTTCCCCAAGGTGAAGTTCGAGCACGCGACCGGCTACAAGCAGGACAAGAACATGGGCACTTATCTGGCCCGCACCTATGAAGGTCGTTACGTGAGCGGTTACATCGCCGCGAAGATGACCAAGACCAAGAAGATCGGTTACGTCGCTTCGTTCCCGATTCCTGAAGTGCTGCGCGACATCGACGCCATCCAGCTGGCGCTGAACAAATACAACCCGGGCACCGAGATCAAGGTGGTGTGGGTCAACTCCTGGTTCGATCCGGGCAAGGAAGCCGATGCGGCCAATGCGTTGATCGATCAGGGCGTGGACGTGGTGTTCCAGCACACCGACAGCCCTGCGCCGATCCAGACCGCCGAGCGTCGCGGTGTGTATGCCGTCGGTTATGCCTCGGACATGGCTCACTTCGGACCGAAAGCAGTGCTGACCTCTATCGTAAACAACTGGGGCCCGCACTACATTCAGGCCGCCGAAGGCGCCATCGCAGGGACCTGGAAACCACAGGATTACTGGGGCGGCCTGAAGGAAGGAACGGTCGAATTGCCGATCAGCGACGTGGTGCCTGCTGACGTGAAGGCCGAAGCGCAGAAGATCATTGCCAGTATTGAAAGCGGCGAATTCCACCCGTTCACCGGCCCGATCAAGGACCAGAACGGCACCGTGAAAATTGCTGACGGTGTGGTCGCGACCAACGCCGAGCTGGCATCGATGAACTACTACGTCGAAGGCATCAAGGCCGAGCTGCCCAAGTAATCAGTCCGCCACTTGCCTGACCATCGTGCCTGCTGCGCCAGGCACGATCGTCGACACCCGACACTTCCTTTCAGGACCGGTTAATGGACCAGCTTCCCGTCATCGACATCGCCCCGCTCTACGGCACGGACACTCAGGCCTGGCAGGATGTTGCCGGGCAAATCGACAGTGCCTGTCGGGCATGGGGCTTCTTTTACATCAAGGGCCACCCGATCAGCGCGCAACGCATCGAGCAGGTGCAATCGGCGGCAAAGGACTTCTTCGCCCGGCCGGCAGCTGAAAAGCTCCTGATCGATATCACCCAAAGCACCCATCATCGCGGCTACGGCGCCATCGCCACCGAACAACTGGACCCCAGCCTGCCGAGTGACCTCAAGGAAACCTTCGACATGGGCCTGCACCTGGATGCCCGTCATCCCGACGTGCTGGCGGGCAAACCGCTGCGTGGGCCAAACCGGCATCCGGACATTCCCGGCTGGGAAGCGCTGATGGAGCAACACTATCTGGACATGCAGGCGCTGGCGCAAACCCTGCTGCGCGCCATGACCCTAGCACTGGGCATCGAGCGCGATTTCTTCGATCAGCGCTTCAAGGACCCGGTCAGCGTACTGCGCATGATTCATTACCCGCCGCGTGATACAGCGACCTCGGCCGAGCAACAAGGCGCAGGCGCGCATACCGATTATGGCTGCATCACTCTGCTGTATCAGGACACAGCGGGCGGCTTGCAGGTGCGTGATGTGCGCGGCGAATGGATCGACGCGCCACCGCTTGACGGCACCTTCGTGGTCAATCTGGGCGATATGATGGCGCGCTGGAGCAACGATCGTTACCTGTCCACGCCGCATCGGGTCATCAGCCCGCTCGGGGTCGATCGCTACTCCATGCCGTTCTTCGCCGAACCGCACCCCGACACGCGCATCGAATGCCTGCCCGGTTGCCAGAGCGACGATCATCCTGCCCGCTATACGGTGACCACCTGCGCCGAATTTCTGCTGTCGCGCTTCGCGGATACCTACGCTTATCGCCGCGAACAGGAGGCAAGTTGAACGTTCAGTCAGGTTTTACCCTGCGCAGCGACGTGCATCTGTAGAATGTCCGGGATCTGCACCTGATGAGAAAAGAATATGTACGACTGGTTGAACGCCCTGCCCAAGGCAGAACTGCACTTGCACCTCGAAGGCTCGCTGGAACCCGAGTTGCTGTTCGCCCTGGCCGAGCGCAACAGGATTGCCCTGCCGTGGGATGACGTCGAAACCCTGCGCAAGGCGTATGCCTTCAACAACCTGCAGGAATTCCTCGATCTGTATTACCGGGGCGCAGACGTATTGCGCACCGAACAGGACTTCTACGACCTGACGTGGGCCTACCTGCTGCGCTGCAAGGCACAGAACGTTATCCACACCGAACCGTTCTTCGATCCGCAAACCCACACCGACCGTGGTATCCCGTTCGAAGTGGTACTGGCCGGGATTACCGGTGCGCTGAAAGATGGCAAGTCGAAGCTGGGCGTCGACAGCGGCCTGATCCTGAGTTTCCTGCGCCACCTGTCCCAGGAAGAAGCCGAAAAAACCCTCGATCAGGCGCTGCCGTTCCGTGATGCGTTCGTTGCCGTGGGCCTCGACAGCTCGGAGATGGGCCATCCACCGAGCAAGTTCCAGCGTGTGTTCGATCGCGCGCGCAACGAAGGCTTCCTGACTGTGGCTCACGCCGGGGAAGAAGGTCCGCCGGAATACATCTGGGAAGCACTGGACCTGCTGAAGATAGAGCGCATCGACCACGGTGTTCGCGCCATCGAAGACGAGCGGCTGATGCAACGCATCATCGACGAACAGATCCCGCTGACCGTCTGCCCGCTGTCCAACACCAAGCTTTGTGTGTTCGACGACATGGCCCAGCACAACATCCTCGATATGCTCGAGCGTGGCGTGAAGGTCACCGTCAACTCGGACGACCCGGCCTACTTCGGTGGCTACGTGACCGAGAACTTCCACGCGCTGTACACCCACCTGGGCATGACCGAAGATCAGGCCAAACGCCTGGCGCAAAACAGCCTGGATGCACGACTGGTCAAGCCCTAAAGAGGGAATGAGCGAGTTACATCCATCGCTGCTCATGCTCTGCGTCGCAGAGGACGCAGAGCGTCAGGAACTGCATACCAAGGCGGAGCATTGGCACGATAGTGGTGAGGCAGGCGCCTCCATCGTTCCTCACGCTCCGCGTGGGAATGCCTTTCGCGACGCTCGGCGTCGCAAGAGGACGCGGAGCGTCCGGAACTGCGTGCCGACGCGGACCGGTGGTACGTTAGTGGTGGAGCGCGCCACACCTGCCGCTCCCGTCAGGCCGCCGCTGCGATCTTGCTGATTTCCCGCTGCCCACTGGATGAGACCTGCAAGGTGCTGGACTCTTCAGTGGTGCGCAGCCAGCCCATCTGAATGAAAAGCTGCAACAACCCCGCCCCCAGCGCGCCGCCCAGATGCGGATTGCTATCGTTCCATTTCGGACAGACACACACCGTTTCGCGCTTGCGTTGCGCCAGTGCGGGAATGTAGATACCGCGTTCGGCAAATCTGGCCACACCCTTGCTGGTAACTTCGACGCGCTTCTCCTGCTGTTCTATCCAGCCCGCCTCCAGCAGGCGCTGATAAAGCTCGGCAGCCATCTCGCCACCCAGATGATCGGAGCAGACTCTTGCGCGGCGCAGCGGCAAGGGCGGCGCAGGCTGGGCAAAGCGACGATTGATCTGTTCAGCACTGGCCAGCGAAGCACAGGCCAAGGCCTCGACCGCCGCCCCCACTTCCGGCGCAGCTAGGCGAAAGAAGCGCTTGCGGCCGCGGACCTCCTGTTTCAACAGACCACCACTGGTCAGCCGCGCCAGATGGGCGCCGGCAGAAGAAGTCGAGAGTCCCGCCAGGATTGCCAATTCATCGGCAGGGCGAGCAGTACCATCCATCAGTGCCCAGATCATTGCGCTGCGCTTGGGGTCAGCCAGCAAGGTTGCGATCTGGCTGATGCAAGGTCCGTATTCCATGTGTTCACTCCCTGTTGAAACATTCATCTATGGTGATGACTGGGTGAAAGCAATCACGCCTCGATAGAGTTGAACGTGGCTCTTATATGTCATGACAAGTATAAACTCTATGCCCTCCGCCCCCGT
The DNA here is from genome assembly GCF_900119195.1 of Pseudomonas sp. NFACC10-1. Classification (NCBI taxonomy): domain Bacteria; kingdom Pseudomonadati; phylum Pseudomonadota; class Gammaproteobacteria; order Pseudomonadales; family Pseudomonadaceae; genus Pseudomonas; species Pseudomonas sp. NFACC10-1. The sequence continues at coordinate 23,186 of NZ_FPJB01000002.1, forward strand.
TGGATGAAAAACGCCTCTTACACACGGTGGGTACACCACGACGCAAAAAATCGCCCAAGTATGGCGTGCTCCATCAACATCAAGTTATTCCCGCGAATACACCGCAACCCCTCTATTCAAGGGGTTTGCAGCGACACTTCAAAAGAGGATTAAAAAGACAAGCGTAATGGCTATGACAAAAATGCCAAATCCACTCAACAACAGTCAGTTTCAACTTTGTTCCGGCAGCGAAACTTCGCGTTATTGAACGGCCGTCGAAAATTATATTTTCCGACATTTCCGAAGGCCATTTCCTACTGGGGCGCGGCGATTAAAACACGCTGGCGGACGACAGACTTACAGCATGTTGCTTACACCGTGACCTGAGCATTTCCAGTAACAGAATGACAGGCTTGCTGAGTTGCGCCCGATGCGCGCACAACAGGTTCAATGGCGCCCGCTCCCCGATCAGGTCGGGCATCAACACTTTCAGGTGCCCGGCCCGCACATCAGCGGCCACGTCCAGCCAGGATTTGTATGCCACACCTTCGCCCGCAACCGCCCAGCGGCGCACCACGTCGGCATCGTCGCTGAACCGGTTGCCGCTGACCGTCAGACTTATTTCGCGCTTGCCGTCGTTCAGCGTCCAACGGTCATGAACGCGATCACCGAGCATGAACAGCAGGCAGTTATGCTGCGCCAGTTGCTCGACCTGATGCGGCTCGCCATGACGCTGCAGGTAACTCGGCGCCGCACACAGTACCCGGCGGTTGTCAGGCAACACCGGCAGTGCGACCAGGCTGGAGTCTTCCGGCTCGCCGTAGCGCAGCGCCACGTCGACAGGCTGGCGGAACAGATCGGCAATACGATCACCCAGCAGCAGACGCACAGTCAGTTGCGGATGCTGCTGTTGAAATTCGTCGAGCCACGGCAACAGCACGTTGCGCCCCAGGTCCGATGGCGCCGAGAGTTGCAGCACGCCCTCGCAACGGTCCTGGCTGCTGGCCAGCAAACGCCGCCCCTCCTCAAGGCTGCCCAGCGCAGCACGCGCGTATTCCAGAAACCCCTCGCCTTCGGCAGTCAGGCGCAGGCTGCGCGTCGAACGGGCCAGCAAGCGCGCGCCCAACTGCCGTTCGATACGCTTGAGCGCCGCGCTGGCAACCGCCGCAGACAGGTCCATGACCCGCGCTGCGGCAGAAAGGCTGCCCAGATCCGCTGCACGTACGAACAACTGCAAGTCATCAAAACGCAGCATCAAGGCCCCGTATTATCAAAATAAAATTGAAAGAGCCTGCCGTTTTAGCGGGTTTTATCTTTGCTGGAAATAGCCAATGATCTCTTCATCATTTTCTTTCGGAGAGGCCCCTGACATGAAAGCCATTGCGTACTATCAGTCCCTGCCCATCAGCGACGTGAAATCATTGCAGGATATCGAGCTGCCCGAGCCGGTGGCTGGCGATCGCGATCTGCTGGTCGAGGTCAAGGCCATCTCCGTCAACCCGGTGGACACCAAGATCCGCCAGAACGTCCAGCCTGAGGACGGTGCAGGCAAGGTGCTGGGCTGGGACGTGGCCGGAGTGGTCAAAGCCGTCGGCAGCCAGGTCACGCTGTTCAAGCCGGGCGACAAGGTGTTCTATGCAGGCTCTCTGACCCGGCCAGGTGCCAATAGCGAGTTGCACGTGGTGGATGAACGCATCGTTGGCCACATGCCCAAGACCCTGAGCTTCGCCCATGCGGCGGCGCTGCCGTTGACAGCCATCACCGCCTGGGAACTGCTGTTCGAGCGACTGCAGATCCCGCAGCAAAAAGGTGAAGGCGCACACAGCCTGCTGATCGTCGGTGCTGCCGGTGGCGTGGGTTCGATCCTCACCCAACTGGCGCGCAAACTGACCTCGCTGAAAGTCATCGGCACCGCCTCGCGGCCCGAGACCGAAAGCTGGGTCAGCGAACTGGGCGCGCACCATGTGCTGGATCACAGCAAGCCGCTGAGCGAAGAACTCAAGCGCGTCGGCCTGAACCACGTGACTCATGTGGCCAGCCTGACCCAGACCGAACAGCATCTGGATCAGCTCGTCGAGGCACTCAAGCCACAAGGCAAGCTGGCGCTGATCGACGACCCCAAGTCGCTGGATGTGTCGAAACTCAAGCGCAAGAGCCTGTCGCTGCATTGGGAGTTCATGTACACCCGGTCGATGTTTGAAACCGAGGACATGATCGAGCAGCACAACCTGCTCAACCGGGTTGCCGAGCTGATCGACGCCGGTACGTTGAAAACCACCTTTGGCGAGCACTTCGGCACCATCAATGCCGAAAACCTGCGCCGCGCTCATGCCCTGCTGGAAAGCGGCAAGGCCAAGGGCAAGGTCGTGCTGGAAGGTTTCTGAGCCACAGAGGCCTGGGCCGTGTGAAGTCGATGGTATCAGTCACGCCCGGCGCGACTGACACCACCGCTTTGGCGATCAGGCGGTCTGGAGCGATGCGTCGCGCCGTGCCTGCGCACGGCGCGTCAGCACCGAGATGCCCACAGTCAGCACGCCACACAGGCTGATGACCAGCGCCATTGGCGTGGCCGTGCCATCATGCAGCAAGCCCACCAGACTGGCGGCGACGGCGGCAACGCTGAATTGCAGGCATCCCAGCAACGCCGACGCACTGCCCGCGCGCGCCCACTGGCCATTCATGGCGCAAGCCGATGCATTGGGGATGATGCACCCAAGACTCGCCACACAAATGAACAGCGGCACCAGCAGCGGCCAAAGCGCTTCGGTGCGCAGCAAGCTGATCGCCAGCAACACCAGCCCCGCAGCCAGATAGATCCAAACCGTGCGCGACAGCAAAAACGCCGGACCGGTCTTGCGCAGAATACGCGCATTGATCTGCGCCACCAGAATGAAGCCCGCCGCATTCATCCCGAACAGCCAGCCGTAATGCTCGGCAGGCACGCCATACAGCTTGATGAACACAAACGGCGAGCCCGCGACGTAGGCGAACATCCCGGCCATGGCGATGCCACCGGTCAGCGCATGACCAATGAACACGCCGTCCTTGAACAGATTGAGGTACTGGCCCAGCGCGCCGCTCAACGGCTGGCGCGGCGTGGTGGCCGGCATGCTTTCCGGCAACCCCAGTGCGACGGCCGCCAGACAGGCACCGCTGAACAGGGCCAGGCTGACGAAGATCGATTGCCAGCCAAAGGTGCTGACCAGCACGCCGCCCAGCATGGGAGCCAGAATCGGTGCCAGGCCCATGACCAGCATCAGTTGCGAGAAAACCTTGGCCGACTCGACAGCGTTGCACTTGTCGCTGACGATGGCGCGCGACAAGACCATTCCGGCACAGCCACCCAGCGCCTGCACGAAGCGTGCAGCGATCAGCCATTCAAGACTCGGGGCAAAGGCGCAGGCGACCGAGGCCAGCATGAACAGGGTCACGCCGACCAGCAGCGGAATGCGCCGACCGAACCGGTCAGCCACCGGACCATAGGCCAGTTGCCCCAGGGAAAGCCCCAGAAAGTAGGCCGCCAGGGTCAGCTGTACGTGTTTTTCATCGGTCCCGAAATACGAGGCCATGGCCGGAAAGCCAGGAAGATAGAAGTCGATGGCCAGAGGGCCGAAGGCGCTCAATGAGCCAAGGATAAGGATCGTTCGTAGATTCATCGGGTGTCCATTAACGGATGCAGAGCAACGGGCTAGTTTACCCGGCTTACCTTGCAGAGAACGACGGACGGGGGAATTAATTCAAAATTTTTCAATGTTTACAGACCGGGAGACCGCCTTGATCTCCCGGGTCTGGATCATGCCGGCTGCGCCTGATAACCCTCTTCGCTGATCAGGCTGACAATCCTCTCGGGCGACAAACTGCTTTGCACCTTGACCTGTTTACTGGCCAGTTCGACCTGAACATCGGCGCTCGGATCGTCATGCTTGATGGCCTCGGTCACCGCGCGAACACAGTGCCCGCAGGTCATGCCTTGAACGTTGAATAACTGCATGGTGTCACTCCTTCGGTGATGAACAGTGAGCATCTTCAACCTTGTCATCATGGCAAGGTCAAGTTTCTGTCATTGCTGCCGGGCTGGCATTCGGCGTAATCGTGAGCCAAGCTGAGTGATCGACACCTATACCGTCAGCCACATTTACATCAGGAGTATCAGCGATGCGCTGGTCAGCAGTCAGCCTCTTCAGCATTCTCGGTTTCCTGGCTATCACCCCTGCCACTCAGGCGGCTCAGGACTACGGCATCCTGATCATTTCCCGCGAGCGCCTGGAAGTCGCGACTTCCTGCGAGATCGGCATCTACGTTCAGGACCGCCTGGCCGGCAGGCTGTTTCAGGAAGACTCGGTGTCCTTCAACCTGCCGGCAGGTGAAGTCTCGGTGCGGCTGAGCACCCTGCGCGGCAATGTCGTGGGCTGTGAACCCGGCATGGAAGCGCCGCGCAGCACCAAGATTCAGCTGCGCTCCGGGGATATCCTCAAGTACCGCATTGCTACCGACCTCAACGGGCTGTACCTCAAGAAAGCCGACCTCAACTATTGATTCGCGCTTGACCTTGCCCATATGGCAAGGTTGATCCTTGCAGGCAGCCAGCCTCAGGGAGTGATTCACATGCAAGACACCACCACCTTCGACCTGCCGATCAGCGGCATGACCTGCGCCAGTTGCGCAGGTCGGGTCGAGCGTGCCCTGGCCAAAGTGCCGGGGGTCAACAGCGTAACGGTCAACCTGGCCAATGAACGCGCCCATGTAGACACCGCAGCGCACACCGATCCGCAAACCCTGATCGACGCCGTCAGCCGCGCCGGTTATGGCGCCACCCTGAGCCAGGATCGTCACGCCGAAGCCGATCAAAAAGCCCGTCACTTGCATAACGAGCGCTGGGCCTTGCTGCTGGCCATCGCGCTGGCGCTGCCGCTGATCCTGCCGATGCTGCTGACCCCGCTGGGCGTGCACTGGATGCTGCCCGCGTGGATGCAGTTTGCGCTGGCGACGCCGGTGCAGTTCATCCTTGGCGCACGCTTTTACGTGGCCGCCTGGAAAGCCGTGCGCGCAGGTGCCGGCAATATGGACCTGCTGGTCGCCATCGGTACCAGCGCCGGCTACGGCCTGAGCGTCTATCAATGGCTGCACGCTGCGCTTGGCACAACGCCGCATTTGTATTTCGAAGCATCGGCGGTGGTGATCGCGCTGGTGCTGCTGGGCAAATACCTGGAAAGCCGCGCCAAGCGTCAGACCGCCAGTGCTATCCGTGCCCTTGAAGCACTGCGCCCGGAGCGCGCCCTGCGGGTGGTCGACGGCCTCGAACAGGACGTCGCTATCAGCGCGCTGCAGCTTGATGATCGGGTGCTGGTCAAACCCGGCGAACGCTTTCCGGTGGACGGCGAAGTGGTCGAGGGCCGCAGCCATGCCGACGAAGCGCTGATCACCGGTGAAAGCCTGCCGGTGGTCAAGCAACCGGGCGACAAGGTCACCGGCGGGGCTATCAATGGCGAAGGCCAATTGCTGATCAGGACCACAGCGCTGGGCGCAGAAACGGTGCTGGCGCGCATCATTCGTCTGGTCGAGGACGCCCAGGCAGGCAAGGCTCCGATCCAGAAACTGGTGGATAAAGTCAGCCAGGTGTTCGTGCCGACCGTACTGGTGATTGCCTTGCTCACGCTGGTCGGCTGGCTGCTGGTCGGTGCCTCGCTTGAAGTCGCGCTGATCAATGCCGTCGCTGTACTGGTGATCGCCTGCCCTTGCTCGCTGGGCCTTGCGACGCCGACAGCGATCATGGCCGGGACCGGCGTGGCTGCGCGCTATGGCATTCTGATCAAGGACGCCGAAGCGCTGGAACGGGCTCACGAGGTCGATGCCGTGGTGTTCGACAAAACCGGCACGCTGACCTCGGGCACGCCGCGTATCACCAACATGAGCGCGGTGCTGGGCAATGAAGAACACCTTCTGCAACTGGCGGGCGCGCTGCAACGCGGCAGTGAACACCCCTTGGCCAAAGCAGTGCTGGATGTGTGTCATGAATGGCAACTCAAGCCTGATGCCGCGCAAAACAGCCGCGTCCTGAGTGGTCGGGGCATCGCTGGCAGCGTTCAGGGCCGTGAACTGGCGCTGGGCAATCGACGTTTGCTGGAGGAAAGCGGCCTGCCAATGGGCGATCTGGCCGAGTCCGCGCGCATCTGGGAAGCCGAGGGGCGTACGCTGTCCTGGCTCATCGAGCAGGCTCCGGAGCCAAAGGTGATCGGCATGTTTGCCTTTGGTGACACGCTCAAGCCCGGAACCGATCAGGCGATCAAAGCACTGAATGCGCGGGGCATCACCAGCCATCTGCTGACTGGCGATAACCGTGGCAGTGCCCAAGTGGTTGCCAGGACATTGGGGATACACGACGTGCATGCCGAAGTGCTGCCTGCCGACAAGGCGGCCACCGTCACTCAACTGAAAAGCCATCATGTGGTCGCGATGGTCGGTGACGGCATCAACGATGCTCCGGCGCTGGCGGCGGCGGATGTCGGTATCGCGATGGGCGGCGGGACCGATGTCGCCATGCATGCAGCGGGCATCACCCTGATGCGCGGCGATCCGCGACTGGTTCCGGCAGCCCTCGACATTAGCCGAAGGACCTACGCAAAAATCCGCCAGAACCTGTTCTGGGCGTTCGTCTACAACCTGATCGGCATTCCGCTCGCGGCGCTGGGCTATCTCAATCCGGTACTGGCGGGCGCGGCCATGGCGCTGTCGAGCGTCAGCGTGGTGAGCAATGCGCTGCTGCTGAAAACCTGGAAACCCCGCGACCTGGAGGACGCACCATGAATATCGGTCAAGCGGCGAAAAACAGTGGCTTGAGCGCGAAAATGATCCGCTATTACGAATCCATCGGCCTGTTGCAGGCGGCGCATCGCAGCGACAGCGGCTATCGCGTGTACAGCGCGGACGATCTGCACACGCTGGCGTTCATCAAGCGCTCAAGAGACCTGGGGTTTTCGCTGGATGAAGTCGGCAAACTGCTGACCCTCTGGCAGGACCGCCAGCGGGCCAGCGCCGACGTCAAGGCGCTGGCCCGGCAACACATTGTCGAGCTGAACAAGAAGATCGAAGAACTGGCGAGCCTGCGCGATACGCTTCGGGAACTGGTGGAACATTGCCAAGGCGACGACCGCCCTGACTGCCCGATCCTCAAGGACCTGGCGTCGGGCGGGTGCTGCTAGCCACTTCCACAAGGGTCTCACCGCATCCACTCGATGGAGCGCCTGCACGCGCTCCGTGGGAGCGAGCTTGCTCGCGAAAGGGCCCGTACAGGCTCCGAAAACAGCGCGCCTGATCAATCGCCTTCGCGAGCGAGCTCGCTCCCACAATGGTCTTACTTACTGCATCACTCGACGGAGCGCCTGCCACACGCACTCCCTGCGGGAGCGCGCCTGCTCGCGAAAGGGCTTTACTGCATCCACGGCGGTGGTGGCTCTTCGGTGGATTTGCTTGGTGGCGCATCGTCTGCCGCGCGAGCTGCCTGGCGGCGGGCTTCGTCGAGGCGGGCGGCTTCGATTTCGCGCAGTACGCCGCCCACATCGGCTTCGTCCTCCGGCTCATCGAATTCACCGGTCAACACCGTGGCGGGCGACAAGGTGCCTGCCTCGTAGTACGACCACATTTCCTTGGCGTACTTGGTCTTTCTGAGCTCCGGCGCGAAGCGGCCGAAGTACAGCGCCATGTTGCCGACGTCGCGCTCCAGCATGCTGAACGCATGGTTGTTGCCCGCGGCATCGACCGCTTGCGGCAAGTCGATGATGACCGGGCCGGACGGCGCCAGCAGCACGTTGAACTCGGACAGGTCACCGTGCACCAGACCGGCACACAGCATCAGCACGATCTGCTCGATCAGGAATGCGTGATACTCGCGCGCCTGATCCGGCTCCAGCACGACGTCGTTCAGACGCGGCGCTGCATCGCCGTACTCGTCGGCCACCAGTTCCATGAGCAGCACGCCTTCCAGGAAGTCGTACGGCTTGGGCACCCGGACACCTGCGCTGGCCAGACGAAACAGCGCAGCCACTTCGGCATTCTGCCAGGCGTCTTCGGTTTCCTTGCGCCCGAACTTCGAGCCCTTGGCCATGGCGCGGGCCTGTCGGCTGTTGCGTACCTTGCGGCCTTCCTGATACTCGGCCGCCTGACGGAAACTGCGTTTGTTAGCCTCCTTGTAAACCTTGGCACACCGCAGCTCATTGCCGCAACGCACCACATAAACAGCTGCCTCTTTACCACTCATGAGCGGGCGCAGCACCTCGTCGACCAGACCGTCTTCGATCAGGGGTTCAATGCGTTTAGGAGTTTTCATCAGCTTTTATTGTGGGTCCTTTGTTGCCAGATACGCGATTGTTGCCGTTATACGGCAATCCTCCGCCAGCGAGTAGGGGTAACCCCCTGTGGATTGAAAGGTTTTTTAAGAAAAAACCACGCAATCCCCCGGTTTAAAGCACCTTTCGTGCCGTACAGCAGGTCGAAGATATTCCGGGACAAAACATGTAAAAGCAGAAAAAACCGCATTAGATGCACTCGTTAGTGCACAAGGCATCCCGGCCTTACTTGAACAAGTCGCCAGGGGTGTGACCGAACAACCCCTTGAACGCAGCGATGAATGCTGACGTCGAGTCATAACCGCAGGCCAGCGCGGTATGCGTCACACTGGCGCCCTCTTCCAGTGCAGAAAGCGAAGACAGTAACCGTGCCCGCTGCCGCCAGCCGCGAAAGCTCAATCCGGTTTCCCGCTGGAACAGGCGCATCAGGGTTTTCTCTGAGGTCCCTAGACGGGCGGCCCAGTCGTGCAGGGTAATCAACCGACCCGGCTCCTCGATCAACTCGTTGCACAGCCCCAGCAAACGCGGATGACGCGGCAACGGCAGTGAAAAGCCGACTTCGGGCAACTGCGCCAGTTGATCCAGCAGGACCTGCACCAGCCGCGCCTCATGGCTGTCCTGCTCGGGATAATCCACGGGCAGCAGGCAGAAGCTCTTGATCAGCTCACGGGCCAGTGGCGTGACTTCCAGCACCCTGCAGCGCTGCGGTGCCCACCCCGAATCTGCCGTGCGAATGTACAGGCTGCGCATTTCGGCGCGCATGGAGGTCACCACCTCATGCTCAAGCCCGGCAGGCACCCAGACGCCCCACTGCGGCGGCGCAAAGAAACTGCCCTCGGCGGTATGCACCCCCAGAACCCCACTGATGGCGTAGGAAAACTGCACCCAGTCGTGGCGATGGGGCGGCGTCCACGAACCGGCAGTGAGGCTTTCAGCACGGGCATACAGCGGGCGCGGCAGGCCGGCCAATGCCGGTATCTGCCGCTCGCCCGTAGGCTGCCGCTGATTGATCTGTCCGTTACTCGGCATCTTATGGCCTTATGTCGCAAGACGGCTATGGCGCAACAGAGTAGCCTGCACGCATCTCTGTGTACAAACGTTCTACGGACCCCGCATGCAATCACTCAAACACTTCAAACGCGTCGCTACCGACTGGTTCCTCTGGGGCATGGTTCTGGCGACGGTGCTCGCCTACTTCTTCCCACGTTTCGGCGCTACCGGCGGCAGCATGCACGCTGAATACGTCATCAAGGTCGGCGTGTTCGTGGTGTTCTTTCTGCATGGGGTAAACCTGTCCAGCGAGCAGATCAAGAAAGGCCTGACCAACTGGCGCCTGCACGTGATGATCCAGGTCTTCACCTTCGTGGTGTTCCCGCTGATCTGGTTGGCGTGCCAAAAACTGCTGGGCTCGTATGTGCCGGCGCTGCTGATGCTGGGTTTTCTCTACCTGTGCGCCCTGCCCTCGACCATTTCGTCTTCGGTGGCACTGACCGGCAGCGCAGGCGGCAATGTCCCGGCAGCGATTCTCAACGCCAGCATGTCCAGCGTCATCGGGATTTTCATCACCCCGTGGCTGGTCAGCCTGGTGGTCGGCACCGGCGCTGGCGGGATCGATCTGGGCGATACGCTGCTCGACCTGTGCGCCATGCTCCTGCTGCCACTGGTGCTTGGCCAGCTAATGCGGCCGTTGCTGGGCAAATTTTTCGCCCGTCACAAGAAGTACACCAACCTGATCGACAAGCTGGTGATTCTGCTGCTGGTGTACGCGGCGTTCTGCAACTCGATGATCTCCGGCATGTGGCAAAGCCAGGGCAACAGCGTGATCCTGACGGCGTTCGTCGGCACCGCGCTGCTGCTGGCGGTGATCCTGTTGATGACCACCCGCACGGCGCGGCTACTCAAGTTCGATCATGCCGACAAGGTCGCGGCGGTGTTCTGCGCCACCAAGAAATCCCTCGCCGCGGGTGCGCCGATGGCTGCACTGATTTTCGGCAGCAGCCCGGGGCTTGGCCTGATTCTGTTGCCGATCATGATCTACCACCCGATGCAGTTGATCGTGTGCTCGATCATCGCCGAGAGCTACGCCAGTCGCCATCGCCAAGAGCTTTCGGCCGCCGCGCTGGAAGAGGCTCGCGCCGCGTGAATGCGGCTTACATCAGCGCGTCATCATCCAGTGTGACGCGCGCATAGAAGACGATCGCCACGGTAGGGATCAGTGCGGAATAACCCGGCCGCAGCGCAGTGCCGAAGTGCGTCAGCAGGCGTTGCACCGGGGCCTGGCGAATTGCACCCAGCAAGCCCTTGACCGCGCCGGGCGCCTCGTCGGGCTGCGCGGTCTTGAAAAACGCTGCCACGGTCAGGCGCTCGGCCAGTGCATCGACATGCGCGGCATAGATATCCCAGCTCATCGCGCGGACACTGGCGCGCGGCATCTGCACCAGCGGGTGCGCGCTGTTGAACGCATGGCGAAAGAACGTCCTGAGCAGCAGCTCTTCCACTTCAACCACCGTCGCACATTGGTGCAGCGCGTCGCCCAGACCGTATTGCCGCGCCAGCATGCCCAACACTCGCGTATAGGGCACGCCGCGACGCCGGGCGGCATTGATCAGAAAATGCCCGGCGACCAGCTGGAATTCACGCACGAATGCGTACGTACGGTCCGCTTCAGTGGCCTTGAGGCGCGTCCAGCGACTGCTGCGCAAGTGCTTGATGGCCGCCTCCAGCACGTAGTCCGGCGAACGGGCCAGAACGCTGTGCAACCAGACGTCCTGCAAAACCGGGTCGCGGGTCATTGTCGGTAGCACCGCAACGCCGGTTTCCAGCCCTTCACAGCCACTGAAGCGGGTCGCAATCAGCACTTCCTGCAAGCGCTGCCAGTAATGGTGATGGCGATAACCCTGCATGCGCACGTTCTCGAAGTGCTCGACCGGCGTGCGTCCCAGGCTCTTCTCGCCCAGGTTCAGCAAGAGCACATGATCTTCCGTGGAATACGCATTGATCAGCCGTCCGCTGATTCTCTGCTTGAGCAGCTCGGCCTCGGCGGCATCGATACGCACGGCAGCGGCCATCAGCAATACATCGCCCACCACCAGCCCGTGCTCGGGTGTCTGCTGAAGGTCCTTGAGCGCGCTGACCAGCAGCCGGCCGCCCAGTGAATGACCGATCAGATTGACCCGCCTGACGTCGGGATGATGCTCGAACAGGTAGCGATCCAGCTGTGCAAACAGCACCTTGCCCATGTCGCGGGCACGGTTGCGGATGCGCGCGAAGTGAACGACCCGGTCCCCCGCCAACGCCGCCGCGCCCGCGAGCGGGTGCACACGGGCAGCAGCCATGAGCAGACCACGGGAACGGTTGTCCATCTGGGTGAAATGGCTGGATGGCCAGAACGCCAGAATGTTCACACTCTGGCGCAATGCACCGGGGATGCTGTTGGCCAACAGGCGTCGGTCATCCAGATCATGCCCTGACGAATAGCCGTGAATGAAGACGTTGGCGACCTCGCCCGATGTCTTGGGCAGGGTCAGAAATTTGAAGTGATTTTCCACGTTGTCCTGTCACACATGGGCGGTTTACACGCTCAATTTCTGGCGATGAAGCGCTTGGCGATCAGTACGATCAGTCGCAGGCAGAACATGATACCGGTCACCGCGATGACCCATTTGGCCACCAGCAGGAAGTAAGCCTCCGTTTCATCGGAGACCAGCCCCACCAGCAAGCCCATCCCGCCGATCAGCAAACCGATCAGCATCAGCCCGATATAGGGCCTCAGCCAGCGAGTCCGCGCGCCTTTGTCGAACAGATAGAGCACGGTGCCGATCAGAATCAGAAGTACCGATACCCCAATGATGAACCCCATGCCTTACCTCAACGTTACAGGCCAACAATGCTGATTGATCATCCCGCGCACGGATGCGACGCGGAGCGTCACGGCATGCATTCCCACGCTGGAGCGTGAGGAACGATAGGTGCCCGGAAGAACACTTATCGTGCCAGTGCTCTGCGTAGTTCAGTTGTGGATTATGCCCATGACCCCAGCCATTTGCCTAACGCTCCAGAATTGCCGTCACGCCCTGGCCGCCTGCGGCACAGATCGAGATCAGTCCACGCCCGCTGCCTGCCGCATCCAGCAGCTTGGCCAGGTTGGCGACGATGCGGCCTCCGGTTGCGGCGAACGGGTGGCCGGCAGCCAGTGAGCTGCCCTTGACGTTCAGTTTGCTGCGATCAATAGACCCCAACGGCGCATCCAGCCCCAGACGGGTCTTGCAGTAATCGGCGTCTTCCCAGGCCTTGAGGGTGCACAGCACCTGCGCGGCGAAGGCTTCATGAATTTCGTAGTAATCGAATTCCTGAAGGGTCAGGCCATTGCGGGCCAGCAGACGCGGAACGGCGTAGACCGGTGCCATCAGCAGCCCTTCTGCTCCGTTGACGAAGTCCACCGCCGCAGCTTCGCCATCGCGCCAATAGGCCAGCACCGGCAGGTCCCGCTCGCGAGCCCATTCCTCGCTGGCCAGCAACACCACCGATGCGCCATCGGTCAGCGGTGTCGAATTGCCCGCCGACAAGGTGCCCTTGGCGCTGCGCTCGAACGCGGGCTTGAGGCTGGCCAGTTTTTCAAGCGTCAGGTCCGGACGCAGGTTGTTGTCACGGATCAGCCCCAGATACGGCGTCATCAGATCATCCTGCCAGCCCTCGGCGTAGGCTGCCGCCATTTTCAGATGGCTCTCGAGCGCCAGTTGATCCTGCGGCCCGCGCTCTATGCCCCAGGTCTGCGCCATCAGCTCGCAATGTTGACCCATCGACAAGCGTGTACGTGGCTCGCCGTTACGCGGCAGCTCCGGTTTGAGGTGGTGTGGACGCAGCTGCATCAGGGCCTTGAGCTTGTCACCGGGCGTCTTGCTGCGGTTTACCTGCAGCAGGATTTTGCGCAGCCCCTCGTTGACGCCGATCGGTGCATCGGATGTGGTGTCCACGCCGCCGGCAATGCCGCACTCGATCTGCCCCAGAGCGATCTTGTTGGCCACCAGCAACGCCGCTTCCAGCCCCGTACCGCACGCTTGCTGAATGTCGTAGGCCGGGGTCTGTGCCGAGAGCCGCGAGCCGAGCACGCATTCGCGGGTCAGGTTGAAGTCTCTGGAGTGCTTGAGCACCGCACCCGTCACCACCTCGCCCATGCGCAGCCCGTGCAGATTGAAGCGCTCGATCAGCCCTTCCAGAGCAGCCGTGAGCATGTCCTGATTGCTGGCCGTGGCGTAAGGGCCATTGGAGCGCGCGAACGGAATGCGGTTACCGCCGACGATGGCGACCCGACGAGGATGCGTCATGGAAAACTCCCTTTCTTCAAGCGAATGAATGAGCAGTGCCGATCGCAAGAACAAACGTCATGCCACCGTGGTCCATTCCTTTGAACCCCGACTTCAGGAGAGTGTTCCATGCCGTCAGATCGCTACATTGATTTCGCCAACTCCGACATGGGTCGGCGCCTGGTGAAGGCCGCCGGTCTGCCCGCCCCCACTCACCTGGAGCGCTGGCAGGCCGGACGTCTGCGGCCCGTCGAAGGGACGCTGCTGATCAGCGCCGGGCCGCTGGGGGATCAGGTCCGCCAGTTCGCCAGCCGCCTGACCGACTCGCTGTACAGTTTCGGCAGTGAGATGCCCGGTGCCACGACGTGGGTGTCCAACCAGGGGCCGCGCCTGAAAGCAGTCGTGTTCGACGCCAGCCAGATCCTGCGCACCGAGCAGCTCAGGCAGTTGCGGGACTTCTTTCAGCCGCTGCTGCGCAATCTCGATCACTGCGCACATGTGGTCATTCTCGGTAAATCCCCCGAGACACTCGCTGATCCGCTGGCCGCCAGCACTCAACAGGCCATCGAAGGTTTCAGCCGCTCACTGGCCAAGGAAGTGCGCAACGGCGCCACGGTCAAACTGCTGCAAGTGGATGACGACGCGCAGGATCAACTGGAGGGCGCCCTGCGCTTTTTCCTCACGCCCAAGGCTGCGTTCATCTCCGGCCAGTTTGTCCACCTAAGTGCCTGCCCGAGCAAGGTACAGGACTGGACCCGCCCGCTGGCCGGACGCAAGGCAGTGGTAACGGGTGCTGCACGCGGCATTGGCGCGTCTATAGCCGAAACCCTGACACGTGATGGTGCGCAGGTCATTCTGCTGGATGTACCGCAGACCAAAAACGAGCTGGAGGCACTGGCCTCGCGGCTTGGCGGTCAGGCTCTGGCGCTGGATATCTGCTCGGCGGATGCTCCGGCACAGTTGCTCGAACACCTGCCCGATGGCGTCGACATACTGGTGCACAACGCCGGCATCACGCGCGACAAGACGCTGGTCAACATGCCGGAAGATTTCTGGGACTCGGTACTGGCGGTCAACCTCAATGCGCCGCAAGTGCTGACTCAAGTGCTGCTCGACGCGGGAGCCTTGAAGGACAACGCCCGCATCGTGCTCATGGCCTCGATCAGCGGTATCGCCGGTAATCGCGGGCAAACCAACTACACCACCAGCAAGGCCGGTCTGATCGGTTTTGCACGGGCCATGGCACCCGGACTCAAGTCACGCGGCATCAGCATCAACGCCGTCGCGCCGGGCTTCATCGAAACGAAAATGACCGCGCACATGCCGTTCACCCTGCGTGAAGCCGGGCGGCGCATGAGTTCGCTGGGTCAGGGCGGCTCGCCACAGGACGTTGCCGAAGCAGTGGCGTGGTTCAGCCAGCCGGGCAGCGGCGCGGTGAGCGGTCAGGTTCTACGTGTATGTGGTCAAAACGTGATCGGGGCTTAAGCACCCGCATCGAATTCAAGGAGATGGATGATGACGGCTCACTGGCGCTACCTCAATTCCCTGCAGCCCCTGTCCAACCTGTTCATCCAGGCTGCGCTCAGGCGCAAGGTCACCGGGATGCAGCTACCCGATCTGGGCTTGCGCAGCTGGATCGCGGTCGATACCGATAAGCTTGAGGCATACCGCAAGGTCTGCGGCTTCGAAGAAAGCAGCTTGCTGCCTCCGACCTATCCGCATGTGCTGGCGTTTCCGCTGCAAATGCAATTGATGACCTCCGAGGACTTTCCATTCCCGCTGCTGGGGTTGATTCACCTCGCCAATCGCACCCGCACGCATCGTCCACTGGGCGGTGTGAGCCAGTTGTACATCAGCGTACAGGCCACTGATCTGCGCCCGCACGCCAAGGGCGCGACGTTCACCCTGGTCACTCAGGCCGAAGACGGCATGGGGCTGTTGTGGGAAGAAGAAAGCACCATGCTGTGCACCGCTGTGCACCTGGAAGACAGCCCTGTGAGCTATCCCGAAGCCGCGCCGCTACCGCTCAGCGAGCTGCAAGGCTGGCGGGCGTCGGCGCAAATAGGCCGCGAATACGCCAAGGTGTCGGGCGACTACAACCCGATTCACCTCAGCGCCCCCAGCGCCAGGCTGTTCGGTTTTCCACGCGCCATCGCCCACGGGATGTGGCTCAAGGCCCGTGCGCTCGCGGCGCTGGGCGAGCATTTGCCGGCCTCGAATGTCGAGATCAGCGTGCAGTTCCAGAAGCCTGTACGCCTGCCTGCCGACGTGACGCTGTCGACCAGTGCCGCCGGCTCGCATGGCCAGTTCCGTGTCGAAGGCCAGGAGGGCATCGTGCATATGGTCGGTAGCTGGCAGCCTGTCAGCGAGTGACGCACAGCCGGATGAACACCTCTGACGGGAGCATTGCTCCCATCAACGGCTGAACAAACCTCAACGCCCACTTGCCTGGCGAACCGTTCCCCCTGAAGCTATGCGTCTTCAGGAGAACACGATGAACCTCGACGAGTTGACCCAACGCCTGCACCGCATCCGCGACCAGAATGACTGGAAGCCATTTCACAGCCCGAAAAACCTGGCCATGGCTGCCAGTGTGGAGATGGCCGAGCTGGTGGAAATATTCCAATGGCTGCGCGAAGACCAGTCCCGCGAGCTGCCTGCCGAACAGTTGGAGCACGCCGGCCAGGAAGTCGGCGACATCGTCCTCTACCTGTTGCTGCTGTGCAGCGAACTGGGGCTGGACATGGACACGGTGGTGCGTAACAAGCTGGCTGACAGCGAGCGGAGATTTGCAAAGTGAGTGATCGGCATTTCGACCAGTTGGCGACCCGCTTTGCGGAAAAGATCTATGGCGGTGCCAAGGGAGCCATTCGTCTGGCGGTGCTGCAGGCCGACCTGACCGAGACCCTGCCCGCTCGACCGCTTCGTGTACTGGATATCGGCGCCGGGCTGGGACACATGTCGCTGTGGCTGGCCGAACAGGGTCATCAGGTAACCCTGACCGAACCCGCCGAGCCGATGCTCGAAGGCGCACGTCAGCGCTTCGCCGATGCCGGACAGACGGCAACCTTCATTCAGGCTCCGTGGCAGGCGCTGCCGGAGTTACTGAGCGACACTTATGATCTGGTGCTGTGCCACGCGGTGCTGGAGTGGCTGGCCGAGCCGCATACCATCCTCCCGGTGCTACGCCAGTTGACCAGGGACGATGGCTGGTTATCACTGGCGTTTTACAACCGCGATGCGTTGATCTATCGCAACCTGTTGAAGGGCCATTTCCGCAAGATGCGCAAGAATGACATGGCCGGGGAAAAACAGAGCCTGACGCCCCAGCAACCGCTCGACCCCCGGGAACTGGCGACGCAACTTGAAGGCCTGTGGCAAGTCGAAACCCGTAGCGGGGTGCGGGTATTTCACGATTACATGCCGGTTGAATTCCAGGCTCGGGCCGAGCTGACGGATCTGCTGGAAATGGAACTGGCGCATCGGCGTCATCCAGCCTTTGCCGGGCTGGGTCGATACCTTCACTGGATGTGCCGTCCGGTCTGACACCACTGCGGAGCCCACCATGAAACACCGTTCTGCCTTGTTTGCCGTGCTGCTGGGGACCAGTCTGTTCGGGATCAGCGCCTGCCAGAGCGACAACCCGTATGTCGCCAGCTCTCTGCCCATGCCGCCCCCTCCTGCGCAGGCGGCAAGGACGCTGGACATGAGCGCCTACCCTGCGCCGCCGCGGGACTATGGGCGTTATCGGTCCTGGGGCTGGCTCAACGGCCAGCTGCCGCCCGGTACGGCGTGGGTGGATTCGGCGCAGGTGGTCGAAGCCGTGAGCAACGGTCTGGACCAGCGTGGTTTGCGACCGGCTCGCGGCAATCAGCCGGCAGACTTGTACGTCACTGCCACGACCCGCCAGGAAACCCGGCTGCGTCAGGTGCGTGAAGATTACGATCCCTACTATGGGGGCGGCATGGGCTATGGCCGCTACGATGGTTACCGGCCCGGTTACGGCGGCTACGCCAGCGTGCCGGTGGTACGCACCTATCAGGAAAAGGTCATGGTGGTGCAGATCAACCTGATCGACGCGCGCAGCAACCAGCCGGTATGGAGCGCCAGCGCCGATGCGCGCGCCAGCAATAATCTGGCCGACCGCAGCAGTGCGTTGCGCCAGGCCGTGCAACAGGCTCTGGCGGCCTACCCGCCTTCGTAACCCTTTCGGAGAACTGCCATGTTTCGCCGTATCGTTCTGCTGACCTGTGCCGTGCTGCTGACGGCCTGTCAGAGCAACTCGATCAATCGCGACTTCGATGCCCAGCGGGATTTCGGCGGCTATCGCAGCTGGAGCTGGAAGGAGCCCGCCGTTCAGTATCAGCCTGACAATGATCCGCGGCTCAAGAGCGACCTGACCGAGCAGCGCCTTCGCCAGTCGGTCGGCGAACAGCTGGACCAGCGTGGTCTGCGCATGGCAACAGCCGGGGCCCGGCCGGATTTGAAAGTGCAGGCCTGGCTGATTGTCGAAAACCGTCAGCAGACGGTCAGCACCAACTATGGCGGGGGCTGGAACCCCTGGGGTGGTTATGGCTACTGGAACGGGCCGATGAACACCGAAACCCGCAGCGTCGACTACAAGGTCGGCACCGTGCAGATCGATATGTTCGACGGCAAGGACGGCAAACTGGTCTGGCGTGGAAGCACCGAGCGCATTCTCAACGACAATGCCGGCAGCCCGTCCGAACGCGATCAGGCCATGCGCACCACGGTGGCGAAAATTCTGGAGCAGTATCCACCGCGCTAACCGCAACTGACGTGCCGATGCGCTGCGTCGGCATGGCGATCCAGACACTTTGCTGCCCTGCGCAATGAACAGCGCGATCCGGGTTCAGGCCTGCAGATCGCCCTGCATTTCATCGAGCAATTCCTGAATCGCGTCGAGACGCTCTTCGGGATCGTCGATTTCCAGCAGTTCCACTTTGTCTTTTTCGGTGAACGGCAGCAGGTAGGCAAGCTGGTTGGACAACGCGTATTGCCCACCGGCAGACATGCCCATGTTCAAGGAAGCCACCATCGGATGCTCGGCCAGCGCTTCGAGCAGGGCCACGAGGTCAGCATCTTCCTCCTGCAACGGGCGCTCCACGGGCTCTTCCAGCCATTCAACCTCAGCCACCAACAGTTGATCGCGCTGAACCTCAGCGGCAACGACGCGGAAGCGACGCCCGCCGACGACCCGAATGCCCAGCAAGCCGTTCTCCTGCTGCTGAAAATCGGTAACCAGCGCTTCGCAGCCGATCAGCGAGTAGCCGCCCGGCACTGGGCCGATTTCACTTCCCTCGGTGATACACACCACACCGAACCCTTCCCCCTGCTTCATGCAGCGGCCGATCATGTCCAGGTAACGGGCTTCGAACAGCTGCAGATCAAGCACGCACCCCGGAAACAGCACAGCGTTCAGTGGAAACAATGGCAGCGTCATAGAAAAGCCTCCTTTTAAATGGCCAGCGACATTGCCAGCGGCAGGAACAACGCCGTCGCAACGCCCATCAGACTCATTGCCAACGCAGCAAAAGCCCCCGATTCCTCGCCCTCCTGCAATGCCACGGATGTGCCTACCGCATGTGCAGTGAGCCCCAGCGCCATGCCTCGGGCAGCAGGATTATCCACCCCGATCAGCGACAGCAGACCGGGGCCGAAAATGGCACCGAATACGCCAGTAATCAACACAAAAACCGCCGCCAGGGCGGCAACCCCGCCGATCTGCTCGGCGACCAGCATGGCAATGGGCGATGTCACCGACTTCGGTGCCATGGTCATCAGAATCATGTGGTCGGCACCAAACAGCACCCCGAAGCCCACGCACAGGCCGGTGGCAAACACCCCGCCGACTACCAGCGTAGTCAAGACCGGCCAGAACAACTGGCGGATCCGTCGCATATTCAGATAGAGCGGGACCGCCAGCGCGACGGTTGCAGGCCCCAGCAGCGTGCCCAGAATCTCGGTGCTTTTGCGGTACTCGGTGTACTCAAGGTCGCAGAACAGCACGACCCCGATCACCACCACCATCGAGACCAGCACGGGCTGCAGAAACAGCCAGCGGGTTCTTTCGTAAGCCGCCATCGCCAGTTGATAGGCACCCAGGGTGATCGCGATGCCGAAAAGCGGGTGATGAATCACCGACAGCCATGCACCGTGCCAGTCAAGACTCATGGCAACTCCCGGCGCTGAGCCTGACGCTTGATCAGGGTCTGCATCAGCCAGCCGACGAAGGTCACGGAAATCATCAGCGACAGGGTCAGCGTGCCGAAGATCGCCCAGAAGTCCTCGGCAATCGCCGACGCGTAAACCATCACCCCGACCGCAGGCGGCACCAGCAGCAACGGCAGATAGCGCAACAAACTGCTGGCAGCAGTGCTGATCGGCTCGCTGACTTCACCGCGCCACATCAGATAGCCCATTAACAGCACGAGGCCGATGATCGGCCCCGGCAAAATCGACAGAAACAGATGGTTGAGCGCGGTCCCCAGCAATTGGAACAGCACCAGCCATGTCAAACCCCTTAACAGCATGAGGACTCCAGCAGATAAACGAACCCGGCGAACGATCGGCGTCATTATAAACACGCTGCGCCAGAGGTCATGAGTGGGTATTCGCATTGCCGCAGTTGCTTGACCGGGCAACCGCCCTCTGCTGATCTGGTCATTCGCCCGCAGGCATCAGCGGATGCGGGCAGGGGCAGCTCCATACCCCCTCATCAGACAAGGAGAGCGGCATGCCTTTTGTACCCGTCGAAGAGCTCAAACAATACACCGGCAAGGACGCAGTCTATTCAGACTGGCTGACCATCGATCAGCAGCGTATCAACCTGTTCGCCGACGCCACAGGGGATTTCCAGTTCATCCATGTCGACCCGGTCAAAGCAGCGCAGACCCCGTTCGGCACGACTATCGCACACGGCTTCCTGTCTTTGTCGCTGATCCCCAAGCTCATGGAGGGCATCATGGTACTGCCCGAAGGCTTGAAGATGGCGGTCAATTACGGGATGGACAGTGTGCGCTTCGTTCAACCGGTGACGGTCAACTCGCGGGTGCGCCTCAAGGTCCAATTGACCGGCGTAAGCGAGAAAAAACCCGGTCAGTGGTTGCTCAAGGCAATGGCCACACTGGAGATAGAAGGTCAGGAAAAACCCGCTTTTGTGGCCGAGCCTTTAACGCTGTGTTTCGTATAAGGCGTTTAAAACATGAAACAGTCGTAACAGACTGTTTCATCCCGCTGACCCGCTGCGGCATACTCCCCTGCGGTCGTGCCCCCTAACATCTGCTCAAGCGGAGCCGGGCTCGCCCCTGAATCATTCTTCCGGGATCTCACATGCGCGCGCTCGCTCCATTGGCTTTGACACTCTTGATCGCAGGTTGCGGTGATGGCGAATCAATTTTGCCGCCAGACGGCCGCCTGCCCGACGGCGGACGCTACCGGGGCGATCTGGTCAATGGCGTTCTACAGGGCCAGGGCCGCATCGATTACCCCAACGGCAGTTGGTACGCAGGTCAGTTCGAAAACGGCCTGCGTCAAGGTCAGGGCGAATGGCACTCCAGCACCGGCGACGTCTACAAGGGTGGCTTCGAGCAAGGTCTGTTCAATGGCCAGGGCCGCCTGACCACCCGCGCTGGCGCGAGTTATGTCGGCAACTTCAAGCTTGGCATGCGCGACGGCGAAGGCACCCAGAAAGACAAGGGCGTGCTTTACCGTGGCCAGTTCAAGGCCGGCGTGTACGACGGGCCCGGTCGCCTGGAGCTGGAAGACGGCAGCCAGCATCAGGGCATGTTCGCCAATGGCAAGGCCAATGGCGAGGGTTCGCGCAGCGACGCCAGCGGCAACCAGTACAGCGGCAATTTCATCGACGGACAATTGCAGGGCACCGGCAGCTTCACCAGCGCTGACGGCGATCAATACGTCGGTAATTTCCACAACAGCCAGCTGGATGGCAAGGGTCGCTACGAAAACAGTGACGGCGACGTCTGGAGCGGTGAATTCAAGGAAGGCGCGCTGACCGGCAAAGGCGAGTTGATCGGCTCTGACGGCAGCCGCTATCAGGGTGATTTCGACAACTGGCGCTTCATGGGTCAGGGCCAGTTGCTGCTGGCCGATGGCAGCCGTTACATCGGCCAGTTTGCCGATGACACTTACCAGGGCGACGGTGTGCTGATTTCCGCCGATGGCAAGGAGCAGCGCGGCATCTGGGCCAATGGTCAGCGGATCCGTGATGCCAAAGGCAAATTGCTGCCGGACCCACTGGAAGCAGGGCTGCTGGTCCAGGGTTCGCTGCTGGACAAGGCACTGGCAGCCGTGCCGGCGTCGACACCCGCTACCGAGCTGTACACGCTCGTGGTAGGTGGCGACGGCAAGCAGAGCGTGTTCATGCGCGAGGCGGACTACGTGAGCAATCTACTCAAGTCGCGTTTCGGGGCCGTCGGACAGGTCAGCCTGGTCAATCATCGCGATCACATGGACGACCGGCCGATGGCGACGCGTGAAACCATCACCCGCGCAGTGCAGACACTCGCCCAGCGCACCGGCCCGGAAGATCTGGTGTTCATTTACCTGACCAGCCACGGCACTCAGGATCATGAACTGGTGCTCGACCAGCCGCGCCTGTCGCTGGCAGACCTGCCCGCCGACGCCCTGGCAGCAGCCCTCGCGCCATTGAAGAACCGTGACAAGGTCGTGGTGATTTCAGCCTGTTATTCGGGCGGGTTCATTCCCGACCTGAAAGATGAGCGCACGCTGATCATGACCGCCTCGCGCGCCGACCGTGTCTCGTTCGGCTGCTCGGAAGAAGCGGACTTCACTTATTTTGGCGATGCACTATTTGCCAGGGCATTGGTCGAAACCGATGACCTGCAACACGCTTTCAACGAAGCGAAGGCCTATGTTGCGCAACGTGAGACCGAAGACAACTTCGAAGCCTCCGAACCGCAGATATGGGCACCCAAAGGAGTCCTGGCGCGCTGGCAGCAGTTGCGCAAGAGCCAGGCCGAACGCGCGTTGAGTACGGCGTTGAACCGCACGGAAGCGAAGACTTCGACTAGCCGCTAGGCTTATGTGTATTAAGGGAGAAGCCACATGTACCTGACGCCGCAACACATCCTGCTCGCAGGAGCCACAGGCCTTACAGGCGAGCATTTGCTGGACCGGCTGCTCAGCGAGCCGACCGTCAGCCGCGTGTTGGCACCGACCCGCAAGCCGCTGGCCGAGCACTCGCACCTGGAAAACCCGATCGGCGAGCTGGCGACCTTGCTGCCAACGCTGTCCGGCCGGGTGGACATCGCATTCTGTTGCCTGGGCACCACGATCAAACAGGCCGGTTCACAGGAAGCCTTCAAGGCCGTCGATCTGGACATGGTCACGGCGTTCGCCAGCCGCGCCCGCGAACTCGGTGCTCGCCACTTGCTGGTGATCAGCGCAGTCGGCGCAGACCCGGCGTCCAGTACCTTTTACAACCGTGTCAAAGGCGAAATGGAACAGGCGCTTCGTGCGCAAGGCTGGCCGCAACTGACCATCGCCCGCCCTTCCCTGCTGGTGGGCAGCCGTCCTGAAACCCGCTGGGTCGAGCAACTGGCGGCACCTATCGCCAAACTGATCCCCGGCAAATACGGCGCCATCGAAGCCTGCCAACTGGCCCGCGCCCTGTGGCGGCTGGCGCTGGAAGAGCAGAACGGCGAACGGATCGTCGAATCGGATGAGCTGCGCAAGCTGGGCAAGTAGGTGATGATCGCCGGGGCCCAGCGCTGATCGTTCCCGCGCTCCGCGTGGGAATGCAGTTCGTGACGCTCTGCGTCACCCAAGGGAGCCTTACCCGATAGCCCAGGTGTCGCTCCGCCCCCTAAAGCCCGCCTGTAGCCTGAACCCCCAGTCCCGCCGCGGTCAGCAATGACAGTGGCAGCAGCAGGGTGTCGAGCAGCGCACTGCCAGGCAGGTCCAGGCCAGGGTAGCTGGGAGCGTCTGCGCCGAATCGGTCGGCGGCACAGCAACCACCCTGCAGCGCGTACATATTCAACCGCGTACCGGCATACACCACCGGCGCACCAGGTTTGGCCGCATTGAGCGTGCGTGCCGTTGCGCATCCGGTCAGCGCCAGCGCAAGCGCTACCAGCAGCAGCTTATTCATCGCCGCCAATATGGTGTTCGCCCCAGCGCGGCAACATGTCCTGAGGAATATTCAGCAGGTTGAGGATCCGCGCGACGATAAAGTCCACCAGGTCGTCGATGGTCTGCGGCTGGTGATAAAAGCCGGGAGACGCCGGCAAAATCACTGCGCCCATATTCGACAGCTTGAGCATGTGTTCCAGATGAATGCTGGAATACGGCGCTTCGCGCGGCACCAGAATCAACTGGCGCCGCTCTTTCAGCGTGACGTCAGCGGCGCGCTCGATCAGATTGTTGCAAGCCCCGGTGGCAATCGCCGACAGCGAACCGGTGGAACACGGCACCACCACCATCGCGCTGGGCGCACCCGAGCCGGAGGCCACTGGCGACATCCAGTCATCGCGTCCATAGACGCGAATCTGCCCGGCAGACGCACCGGTGTACTCCGTCAGAAACGCCTGCATCATCATCGCCTTGGGCGGCAGGCGCACGTCGGTCTCGGTGGCCATCACCAGTTGCGCCGCCTTGGAGATCAGGAAATGTACTTCCCGGTCCTCACGCACCAGACAATCCAGCAGGCGCAGGCCATATTGCGCGCCTGATGCACCGGTCATCGCGACGGTGACGCGCTCCGGGCCGCTCATTGCAACGCCTCCGCCAGTTTGCCATGCAGACCGCCAAAGCCGCCGTTGCTCATGATCACAATGTGCGTGCCGGGCTGCGCCTGGCTTTTGACCTGGGCGATGATTGCCTCGAGGGAATCACAGACCAACGCGGGCACAGTGCCTCCCGCCACTGTTGCCGCCAGGTCCCAGCCCAGATTGGGCGGCGCATACCAGACCACCTGATCCGCCTGACTCACGCTTTCCCGCAAGCCATCGCGATGCGCGCCAAGCTTCATCGAGTTGGAGCGCGGCTCGATGACTGCAATGATCGACGCATCACCGACCTTTTTGCGCAGGCCGTCCAGCGTGGTGGCGATGGCCGTGGGATGATGAGCGAAGTCATCATAAATAGTGATGCCGCGCACGTCGGCGACCTTTTCCATACGCCGTTTGACGCTCTTGAATGCACTGAGCGCCTGCACACCCAGCAGCGGCACCACGCCAACATGGCGAGCGGCTGCCAGCGTCGCCAGGGCGTTTGCTACGTTGTGCTGACCGGTCATGTCCCAGTCGACGGTGCCTTGAAGCTCGCCTTCGAACAGCACTTCAAAGCGCGAGCCGTCTTCGCTCAACAGTCGTGCCTGCCACTGACCGTTCTGGCCTGTGGTCTGTACCGGCGTCCAGCAGCCCATCTCGATGACCCGCGACAACGCCGGCTCGGTAGTCGGATGGATCACCAGGCCTTCACTCGGGATAGTACGCACCAGATGGTGAAACTGGCGTTCGATGGCCGGCAGATCGGGGAAGATGTCGGCATGATCGAACTCAAGATTGTTGAGGATCGCTGTCCGTGGGCGGTAGTGAACGAACTTGGAGCGTTTGTCGAAGAACGCGCTGTCGTACTCATCGGCCTCGACCACAAAGAACGGGGTCTCGCCCAGACGCGCCGACACGGCGAAGTTCTGCGGGATGCCGCCGATCAGGAAGCCGGGGCTCATGCCCGCGTGTTCCAGCACCCAGGCCAGCATGCTGCTGGTGGTGGTCTTGCCGTGCGTGCCGGCCACGGCCAGTACCCAGCGGCCTTGCAGCACATGGTCCGCCAGCCACTGCGGGCCAGACACATACGGCAAACCGGTGTTGAGCACATATTCAACCGCAGGGTTGCCACGCGACAGCGCGTTGCCGACCACTACCAGGTCCGGCGCGGGAATCAGTTGCACGGGATCATAGCCTTGGGTCAGCTCGATGCCCTGCGCCTGGAGCTGGGTGCTCATCGGTGGATAGACATTGGCGTCGGAGCCCGTGACCCGGTGCCCCAACTCTTTGGCGAGCACCGCCAGAGACCCCATGAACGTGCCGCAGATACCAAGGATATGAATATGCATGACCAACCTCTCAGAACATCTGCGCAGGTTAACGTAGGGACGGTGAAATGGCACCCTGAGTTTGTCCGTCGTCTCGCGCGCGCAAGCCATTTCAATGCCAGGCAGATAAGCCTAAAGTCCTAGCCACGGCCGAATGCAAATGGCCTATTCTTGAACGCTTATTGCCAGATACCCGAAAGCAGAATCGACACAGACTCCCTCACAACAAGAACCAGGAGACATACCATGCGTTACGCTCATCCCGGTACCGAAGGCGCTATCGTCAACTTCAAGGAACGCTACGGTAACTACATCGGCGGCGAGTTCGTCGCACCGGTGAAAGGCCAGTATTTCACCAACACCTCGCCGGTCACCGGCAAGGCCATTGCAGAGTTTCCGCGCTCCACCGCCGAAGACATCGACAAGGCACTCGACGCCGCGCACGCTGCCGCTGCGGCCTGGGGCTCGACCTCGGTGCAGGCCCGCTCGCTGGTCCTGCTGAAGATTGCCGATCGCATCGAAGCCAATCTGGAAGTCCTGGCCATCACCGAAACCTGGGACAACGGCAAGGCAATCCGCGAAACCCTCAACGCCGATATTCCGCTGGCTGCCGACCATTTCCGCTACTTCGCCGGCGTGCTGCGTGCGCAGGAAGGCAGCGCCGCCGAAATCGACGGCAATACCGTGGCCTATCACATTCATGAGCCGCTGGGCGTGGTCGGGCAGATCATCCCGTGGAACTTCCCGCTCCTGATGGCCGCCTGGAAACTCGCCCCTGCGCTGGCTGCCGGTAATTGTATCGTGCTCAAACCTGCCGAGCAGACGCCGCTGGGCATCAGCGTGCTGATCGAACTGATCGGCGACCTGCTGCCTCCCGGCGTGCTGAACATCGTGCAGGGTTATGGCCGCGAAGCGGGTGAAGCGCTGGCCAGCAGCAAACGCATCGCCAAAATCGCCTTTACCGGCTCGACACCGGTCGGCTCACACATCATGAAACTGGCTGCGGACAACATCATCCCGTCCACCGTGGAACTGGGCGGCAAGTCGCCGAACATCTTCTTCGAAGACATCATGAGCGCCGAGCCTGAGTTCATCGACAAGGCCGCCGAAGGCCTGGTGCTGGCGTTCTTCAATCAGGGCGAAGTCTGCACCTGCCCGTCTCGCGCGCTGGTGCAGGAGTCGATCTATCCGCAGTTCATGGAAGCGGTGATGCGCAAGGTCGAGAAGATCAAGCGCGGCGACCCGCTGGACACCGACACCATGGTCGGCGCGCAGGCATCCGAGCAACAATTCGACAAGATTCTTTCGTACCTGGACATCGCCAAGGGCGAAGGCGCAGAGCTGTTGACCGGCGGCAAAGTGGAGAAGCTGGAGGGCAACCTGTCCACTGGCTACTACATTCAGCCGACGCTGCTCAAAGGCAACAATAAAATGCGCGTGTTCCAGGAAGAAATCTTCGGCCCGGTGGTCAGCGTCACGACCTTCAAGGACGAAGCAGAAGCCGTGGCCATCGCCAACGATACCGAGTTCGGTCTGGGCGCAGGCCTGTGGACCCGCGACATCAACCGCGCCTACCGCGTGGGCCGGGCGATCAAGGCCGGACGCGTGTGGACCAACTGCTACCACCTGTACCCGGCACACGCCGCGTTCGGTGGCTACAAGAAATCCGGCGTCGGCCGCGAAACCCACAAAATCGCGCTTGAGCATTATCAACAGACCAAAAACCTGCTGGTGAGCTACGACACCAACCCGCTGGGTTTCTTCTAGCACCCGCCCGCGATATGACGCAAAGCGTCACGAACTGCATGCCAACGCGGAGCATTGGCACGATAGTCGTCTCAAGATGTTTATCGCTCCCGCGCACTGCGCGATAGTCATCTCAAAAACATCGCGCACCAACCCTGTGCATCGCGCCTTGGCCCACCGCCCTGGCGTGATGCATCTTTGCTCTGAATCCTCCGTTCATGGTTGCAAACTCGCACTCCCGGTCAGGATGGAGTATTAATTGCTTGCATCGCTTCCCACAGTCGTTTGAACCGGGACGTATCCGTTTCAGCGAAAGACTACGTCCGACGCAAGCAGCGCGACGTCATGGAGAATCTGTATGGCGAGCTTTTCCCATTCTGTCGGTGCGCAGACGTACCGCTTCGACAGCCTCAAAGAAGTCATGGCCAAGGCCAGTCCTGCGCGCTCCGGTGACTATCTGGCCGAAGTCGCGGCGCAGAACGACGGTGAGCGAGTCGCAGCGCAGATGGCGCTGGCGAACATTCCGCTCAAGCACTTTCTTGAAGAAGCCCTGATCCCTTACGAACAGGACGAAGTTACCCGGCTGATCATCGACACCCACGACAAACTGGCGTTTGCCCCGGTCAGTCATCTGACAGTCGGCGGCTTTCGCGACTGGCTGCTCAGCGACAAGGCCGACGAAACCAGTCTGCGCGCGCTGGCCCCCGGCCTGACCCCGGAAATGGCCGCTGCCGTTTCAAAGATCATGCGTGTGCAGGATCTGGTGCTGGTGGCGCAGAAAATCCGCGTGGTCACGCGCTTCCGTAACACCATGGGCCTGCGCGGCCGTCTGTCGACACGCCTGCAACCCAATCACCCCACCGACGACCCGTCCGGCATTGCCGCCAGCGTGCTCGACGGCCTGCTGTACGGTAACGGCGATGCCATGATCGGCATCAACCCGGCCACTGACAGCACCTCGTCCATCGTTGCTCTGCTGGAAATGCTCGACGCCATTGTCCAGCGCTATGAAATCCCTACGCAATCCTGCGTGCTGACCCACGTCACCACCTCGATTGAAGTGATCAACCGTGGCGTACCGGTCGATCTGGTGTTTCAGTCGATCACCGGCACTGAAGCCGCCAACGCCAGCTTCGGCATCAGTCTCAAGCTGTTGCAGGAAGGCTATGAAGCGGGCCTGAGCCTGAACCGCGGCACCCTCGGGCAAAACCTGATGTATTTCGAGACCGGGCAAGGCAGCGCGCTGTCGGCCAACGCGCACCATGGCGTCGACCAGCAGACCTGCGAGACCCGCGCCTATGCCGTCGCCCGGCATTTCAATCCGTTTCTGGTCAACACCGTGGTCGGCTTCATCGGCCCCGAGTACCTGTACAACGGCAAACAGATCATCCGCGCCGGTCTGGAGGATCACTTCTGCGGCAAACTGCTGGGCGTACCGATGGGCTGTGACATCTGCTACACCAACCACGCAGAGGCCGATCAGGACGACATGGACACTCTGCTGACATTGCTGGGCGTCGCGGGGATCAACTTCATCATGGGCATTCCCGGCTCCGACGACATCATGCTCAACTACCAGACCACCTCGTTCCACGACGCGCTGTACGCCAGGCAAAGCCTGGGCCTGCGTCCTGCACCGGAATACGAAGCCTGGCTGGAGAAAATGGGCATCTTCACCCAGGCCGACGGTCGTGTGCGCTTCGGCGACAGCCTGCCGCCTGCCTTCCGTCAGGCGCTGGCGCATCTAGCATGAGTGACGAGCCGATGAACGAACTACAAGACAGCGCCGCCCCCACCAATCCCTGGCTGGAACTGCGCCGCCTGACCCCCGCGCGTATTGCGTTGGGTCGTACCGGCACCAGCCTGCCGACCTCTGCGCAACTGGACTTTCAAGCCGCTCATGCGCAGGCACGCGACGCGGTGCATCTGGCCTTCGACCATGCCGCGATCAGCGCACAACTGACCGAAAAAGGTCGTGAAACCCTGTTGCTGCACAGCGCCGCGACCGACCGGGACAGCTACCTGCAGCGCCCGGACCTGGGCCGTCGCCTGAATGACGAATCAGCGCAGACGTTGCGTGACTATGCTGCGGCTCATCCGGGCGGTCTTGATCTGGCGGTAGTGGTAGCCGACGGTCTGTCCGCCCTGGCGGTGCATCGGCATGCGGTGCCTTTCCTCATTCGCCTGGAAGAACAGGCCAGTGCCGAGGGCTGGTCGCTGTCGCCAGTGATCATGGTCGAACAGGGCCGCGTCGCGGTGGCCGATGAGGTCGGCGAACTGCTCGGTGCGAAGATGGTGGTCATTCTGATCGGCGAGCGCCCCGGTCTCAGCTCCCCGGACAGTCTGGGCCTGTACTTCACCTACGCGCCAAAGGTCGGGCTGAACGACGCGCACCGCAACTGTATTTCCAATGTGCGCCTGGAAGGCTTGAGCTACGGCATGGCCGCTCATCGGCTGCTGTACCTGATGCGCGAGGCCTGCAGGCGGCAGATTTCCGGGGTCAATCTGAAGGACGAAGCTGAGCTGCAGATTCTGGAATCAGACGGCACTGATGATCATTCAGAAAAACCCATCGGCAACTTCCTGCTCGACGGTCCTGCAGCGCCGCATTAGGCCCCATGCAGGCTTATGCCATTCCAAGCCGCCGGGTCGATTCGCGTAATCAGCCCGGCGTATGGCATCAGCCCGGATGAACGTTGCGGCCTGTTCATCCCTTCTGAAGACGTACCGCTCCCCCCCCCCATTCAACCCCGCCGCTTATTCCGAAGCCCCTTCTGCGCATTCTGCTTCTATAATGCCGCGCATACGCACAGTCGTTTCTTCCGCATGCGACCCCGGACAGGGTTCTCGCCTCAGGTGCTTTAATGGAATTCAACCCGCTCGACCTTATTCTGCATCTCGACGTTTACCTTGACCTGTTGGTGACCAACTACGGCACATGGGTTTACGCGATTCTGTTTCTGGTGATTTTCTGCGAGACCGGGCTGGTGATCATGCCCTTCCTGCCGGGCGACTCGCTGCTGTTCATCGCTGGCGCCGTGGCTGCCGGTGGCGGCATGGACCCGGTCCTGCTGGCCGGGTTGCTGATGCTCGCAGCGATTCTGGGCGACAGCACCAACTACGTGATTGGCCGCACGGTTGGCGAAAAACTGTTCAGCAATTCGTCATCGCGCATCTTCCGCCGCGACTACCTGCTGCGCACCCAGGATTTTTACGCACGCCACGGCGGCAAGACCGTCACGCTGGCGCGCTTCCTGCCGATTATCCGCACCTTCG
The DNA here is from genome assembly GCF_900119195.1 of Pseudomonas sp. NFACC10-1. Lineage (NCBI taxonomy): Bacteria > Pseudomonadati > Pseudomonadota > Gammaproteobacteria > Pseudomonadales > Pseudomonadaceae > Pseudomonas > Pseudomonas sp. NFACC10-1. The sequence goes on from NZ_FPJB01000002.1 coordinate 53,932, forward strand.
CGCCGTTTGTAGCCGGTGTGGGCAGGATGTCCTATCCGCGCTTCGTGGGCTTCAGCGTGCTGGGTTCGGTGCTGTGGGTCGGCAGTCTGGTGACCCTGGGCTTCTTCTTCGGCAACGTGCCATTCATCAAGCACAACCTGACCTTCCTGGTACTGGCAATCATCCTGCTGTCACTGGTGCCGATGGTCATCGGCGTGGTGCGCAGCCGCACCGCGCGTCCGGTCGACGCGCGCTGAACCATGTGGTCATTCAGCCACTGGCGCAGGCAGCGCACGCTGGCCCGACACCCGGTTGCTGAAGAACTATGGCAGAACGTCTGCGCACGTCTGCCGATCCTTGATGGCCTGAGCAGTGAGCAACACGCGCAACTGCGTGACGCCTGCGTGCTTTTTCTGCATGACAAACACCTCAGCGCACTGCCGGGCGTTGATCTGGATGACGAACAACGGCTGTTCCTCGCCGCCCAGGCGCAACTGCCGCTGCTGAACCTGGGCGAACTGAACTGGTATCAGGGTTTTCATGAAATCGTGTTGTACCCCGACGACTTCGTCAGCCCGCAGCGCCATCGCGATGCCAGCGGCGTCGAACACGAGTGGGATGGCGAGCACAGTGGCGAGGCCTGGCTGCAGGGCCCGGTGATTCTGGCCTGGCCCGGCGTATTGAGCAGCGGCGACTGGGATGGCTACAACCTGGTGATCCATGAACTGGCGCACAAGCTCGACATGCTCAACGGCGACGCCAATGGCCTGCCGCCGCTGCACAGCGATATGCAGGTGACCGAATGGGCTCGCGTCATGCAAAGCGCGTTCGATGATCTCAACCGGCAACTGGACCACAACCCCGACGCCGAGCCCGCCATCGATCCCTATGCCGCCGAAGACCCCGCCGAATTCTTCGCCGTGACCAGCGAATACTTCTTCAGCGCACCCGATCTGCTGCACAGCAGTTACCCGGCAGTCTACGAACAACTGAAAGCGTTCTACCGCCAGGACACCCTGGCGCGGCTCGACCTGCTGCGTCAACAGGACCCGGCTTACCGGGACAGCTGACGGCCGCCAAGGCCATGCGTGGCAACCAAAACAGAATATGCCTATAATCCGGACCACTTTATGGCGGTTCGCGCCACAATCTGTCTGGTCAACTAGGGGGGCAATGCCCAATGAGCTACAGCAAGATTCCGGCGGGTAAAGACCTGCCGAACGACATCTACGTCGCGATCGAAATCCCGGCCAACCACGCGCCGATCAAATACGAAATCGACAAAGATTCCGATTGCCTGTTCGTTGACCGTTTCATGGCCACCCCAATGTTCTACCCGGCCAACTACGGTTTCATTCCCAACACCCTGGCTGACGACGGCGACCCGCTGGACGTGCTGGTGGTAACCCCATACCCGGTTACTCCAGGCTCGGTTATCCGCGCACGCCCGGTAGGCATCCTGCACATGACTGACGACGGCGGCGGCGATGCCAAAGTTATCGCGGTGCCACACGACAAGCTGTCCCAGCTGTACGTCGACGTGAAAGAGTACACCGATCTGCCGCCGCTGCTGCTGGAGCAAATCAAGCACTTCTTCGAGAACTACAAGGATCTCGAAAAAGGCAAATGGGTGAAGATCGAAGGTTGGGGCAACGCTGACGCTGCCCGCGCCGAGATCACCAAATCGGTTGCGGCCTTCAAAGGCTGATCACCGATCTGGCGTTTCAGGGCGCGAACACCCGTGCCCTGAAACACGCTCCCCCCTCCTCGCTGCACCTCCCCGCACACCTCTCTTGCTGAAACGAAATCACCCGTTTTTTTGCAGCACGCACGTTTAAAAATGCGCCCGCCTTTTAGACATTCAATGAACAGTTCGTTAATGCCCGTATAGCGGGGGTAAACGCGCAATACCTCGTTTAGCGCCAAAAGCGCTATTACGGAATCCACCTACACGACATTCATTCCATCCGTAGTCCGGATAGCCACGCCCACCCTGGGATAACGTCGACGTCAACACCTCGTTCATTTAAACGCCCAGACGACGCCCGTAGACTTCGCCACTATGAATACATCAGGTGATCGACTCCGCATCCTCCTTCGGGAGTGCCATCTCACAGCGACTGATTTTGCCGCCAACCGCAAAATCACGCCGCAACACGTCAATAACTGGTTCAAGCGTGGCGTGCCCATGGCGCGGATTGACGAGGTGGCTGAACTGTTGACCGTTAACGCCCGCTGGCTGCGCACCGGCGAAGGCCCCAAACACCCTAACGAATGCGCCAATGAAAACACCGGCGGCAATACCCGCGTCATCATTCATCAGGCCAGAAACGTGTCGCGCGGCGACGTGGAAATCCAGATTTTCATGGAAGCGGAATCCACCCAAGGCCTCGGCAAGACCGTCCTCGCCGAAGCCCCCGGACAGAAAATCCGCCTGCCCCTGCAAGTCCTGCAGAACATGGGCATCGACCCGAAAAACTGCATGTGCGTCGCCATGGTCGGCAACAGCATGGCCGACAAGATCCAGGACGGCTCGATCCTCGGCGTCGACCGCGAACTGACCCAGGTCATCGACGGCGAAATCTACGCCCTCGAACACGGCGGCATCCTGCGCGTCCGCTACCTCTACCGCCTGCCCAACGGCGGCCTGCGCCTGCGCAGCCACAACGACGCCGAATACCCGGACGAACTGTTCAGCGCCGAAGACATCGACAGGGAAAAAATAAGGATTCTGGGCTGGATATTCTGGTGGTCGACCCTGAACAGCCGACGCAATGCCATGCTGCTGTTATGAGGTGTTTACGGCTGAAAGGCATTCGGGCTGGGCATGGGAGGCGAAGTTCAGTATCCTGTTCGCCATCCAGAGTACCTGACGCAGTCATGCGATGCGGTGTTTGAACGGGGCATGTGATCCGTTTGCCCTGTTGTCTATTCGCGCTTCTTCAAGAGGCGTACCTGTTGAAGGCGATTGCGGTCTATCAAAAATAGATCAGAACCGCCTACGAGAAGCCGGCCACAAGCCGGCTTTTTAATGCCTACTGCTTTCTTCCTGCGGCTGGGCAGTGGATATCATCTGCTTGAGAAGCTTCCCGCCAAATCAGCCGCTGGCATTACTTTGCTGGTTGTCCAATTGCTCACAGAAACTACCCACCGCCCTTCCCCAACCGCCTCCGCCGCGCCACCAGCGCCCTGCGCAGGGAAACATCCGCATACTCCATAAACAGCGTTGCCAATCGATTCAGCGCTGCCTCTTCCTCTTCACCGCCCACGATTGAATCGAAGCCGAGCGCACGCTTGTTCTGTTCGGGCAGTTCTTCCCAGCTGGTCATGAGATAGGCGTACATTGCGCTGACGATTTGGGGGCCAGTCGAGGGCTTGGGCTTTGGGGATGCCTCGGCTAGAACACCTATCCGCGAACGCAGGCGCTGGAGAGCGCGACATTTTTTGCAGATGGGTAGGTATCTTGATGCTTGACGCCGTTGCGATGATCCGCAGGCTTTGTGACGACTCATGAAGCATCTACTCCTTTGCTGTGGCAGCGACTCATCCTTGTAAAGCGCACTCGGCATAATGAATGCTATAGCGTGTAGCGCTATAACGTGCATTCAAGCGAAATCCCTTCCTTTTGTAAAGGGGGTGCGCAATGGATCTGAGCAACGCAATCGGAGCAGCACTGAAAGAAGCGCGCGAAGCGAAGGGTCTCACGCAGGAGGATTTTGTCGGGGTCAGCGGCAGGACGTATCTGTCCGAGATCGAACGCGGGTTGAAGAGCCCGACGCTTGAAAAGCTGGATCAGCTCGCGACCAGGATCGGAATTCATCCGCTTGAGCTGCTGGTCTCGTGCTATGCAAAGCAGGCGTCGATGAGTCAGCAAGCTTTGCTGGATATGCTGGATGAACGCTTGCGTAACGCGTGACGTATTTCGATACCTACACACGCCCAGCCCTCAAACCCGATAAGACTCCGCATGCGCCACGTTCCTCAGCGTGCGCCAGTACGAGCGAATGCGCTTGGCGAGAGTCGGTGAGGTGCTGAACAGTACGATGGTCGCAAAGGACACCCACCAGCCGGGGCGCAGGCAGGTCAGCAGGTATTGATTGAGCCAGATGCGCGCTATTCTCAGCCTGTAGCCCTTCGGGTCAAGCCTTTGCAATTGCTCTATCGCAGAGGCTTTGTAGAGTGTGGTCAGTACGCGGGGGCTGGTCAGAAAACGTTCCGGGAAGTCGACGCCAGCCTCGCAGTGGTTGAGGACTCTGAAGTTGCGTCTCAAGACGTTGTCCCATAACTTCAGGTTGCTCAGCCCTACCTCGCAGGGTCGTGCGAGCCGGGCGTCGATGCCCTTCCTGCGCATGACACCCAGCATCAGTGCCTGCTCGCTCACCAGGCGCGCGGACGTGTAGCCAATGAAGTTTCCAAACGGGTTGCGAGACGGCCTGTCGTTGAAAAGCGCGTCCCTTTCGAACAGTGGTTGCTCCCACATGGCGAGCATTGCTTCGCGCGTGCCGAATTGAACGAGATCCGATATGTGGAACAACATCGGCAACCGTTCAGGGTCGCGAATATATAGCGTCGTGGTGGTGATGGGCGTGTCGAACAGCTGTGTCTCCCCCGGCTCGGTATCATCGGACTGACCTATGACAGCCAGCGCAGCGCTGGTCAGGTTGTGATCGGCGCGCATTTTCATGACATAGGGTCTTGAAGCGCTTTGAATACCGCATAGCGTCGACCGCAGCATGCGATTGATGTTGATCTGATTACCGGCGTCATCAACGAAGGCACCCGGATCATCCGACATGACGATCTGGTCCGCCTTCACATCGGACGTATCTTCATGACGCCAGGTCGAAACGATGATTTCGGCATCTGGCAGGTGCGTACGGATCGATGCGATGCAGGCGAAGATATTTCGTTTGGAACTCAGGTTGCGATACAGGGGACCCTGAATAACCACGCTGATTTTTCTGGAGTCGACGGCCACAAGATGAGGCATGTGTTTAACCTTGTAATGAGAAGCGCCTGCTACCGACGGCTAGCGGCAGATCGGTCAATGGGATCTTGCAACACGCCGAAAGACGCGCAGAGCAACACGCCGCATTCGACGCAGGATGCCCGCCAGCAATGGAAGACTTGTCAGTACTCTTTCAAGACGAGTGACCATGAATAGCCTGCCAATCTGAACGGAACGGGCTGAGGCTGTTGTGCTTGCCGGCAAATTGTTGAACGACGCATTGAGGGTTCGCGAATAAATGCCCAGGTGCATGGCGGGCACCATGATCACGAGGTTTCGCTTTCGCAGCTTGGTGCTCAGATAGTTGTAGCGAGCAATTTTCTGGATGAAGTCCATGCAGGTAGCAGAGTCATGCTGGCCAAAATCGATCAGCACCCAGTCGCTTTCGACTTTATCCATATGCTGGGCAACTCTGTTTGCCACGATGCCGCTTAGAGCATTGCAGTGAAGAAAATCATCCAGGCTGAACAAAGCGTGTTCGGTCGATGAATCGCTGGCGGGTAGTTCGGCCAGGTTGTAACGGTCATCAATCACAAGGACGGGAACGGTCGTCCTATGCTCGTGCTGAATGCGCGCCAACTGACAGATCAACTGATGGCTGGCGGTGCTGGGGCTCAAATGAGAAACGACGAATACCTTCACTTCGCCCCCTTGCTGTAGGACATAAAGGGAGTCGAGTTGTAGATGGCCTTCACAGCAGCCCACAGGCTTTCAAAATAGAAACTTTTCCCGTTGTTTCGATAAGCACGAATGGCCGAAATCAAAATGCCGGGGAGCGACAGAAGGTTGTGGTGAAAGTAATCATCCTGCTGGCGAGCAAACCAGGTCTGCCTGCCGCGTTGACGCAACATATTGCGCACCTCGCAGCTCTGTGTGATCAGTGTCTGTTTGGCCAGCACAGGGTCTGTGAGGAAGCGATTGACCAGAAACTCCTGACGCATGCTCGGTAGCTGGTCGAACAACACGAGCCTCTCGAAGTCGTTGATAAACGCTCTGACCGTCTCACTGTCGTTTTTGAACGTGGACTGCTGCACTACATTATCGATCAGTTCGATCCAGGCTCGAACAGGGAGGTGATCAAGACCGGTTGGAATAACGACCGCCGACGGATTGGCCAGGTATTTGTCAGCGAACTGCCGCAATCTGGCCAGTGCGGTCTCGGCAGACAGGTTCAAAAGAGGTTTCTTTTCCAGCAGGGACACATAACAAGGCCCGGATATTCCGAGACATCCGTCAACGGATTCGACCGGAGCATTGCCACCCAGCAGCGCCCGGGAGGTCACCGACTGAGTGATGCCAAAGGGATTGATACGGTTTGGAATACCCACGCGCGACGCTCGCAACGCATGCTCGATGTCTTCGTACTCCACCCAGTGCAGGGACTCGTCCAGCGGGCAGGCATTCCAGACATCCTTGCGACAAATGTAGAGGCTGCCTGTCGGGTAGCTGGCGTCACTGTTGTAGCGCATCGGGCTGGCGAAACAGAACCCGGTCCGGTCGACGTCCGGGAATATTGACGGCGCAATGGACTGAGCATTACCGCTGGTACGGTGCAGCCCCAGCAGCCCCTGCGCGACCTCGTCCATAGCCATGCCGTAATCCGAGTAACGCCGCGGATGCATGCTGATTCGGTTATCGAAGAACATGCTTTGCAAGGTCATCAACGGATAGCGCGGGCCAAAGCGGCGGACAACTTCCCCGAAGTGTTTTGGCAGAAAGACGCGGTCGTGCAGGATCACCAGATTGCTGTGTCTGGCCTCCAGTGCGAGACGGTTTTTCTTCTTGCAGATCTGCACGGGCGGGGCAGTGATGTCCTCCCCCACGATGCGGACCTTGTCGAAATAGGCGAAATTACTTCCCGGTGTGCCGCACAGCAGTATCTCCTTGTGCGGGATGTCAATTTCCAGAATGCGCTTCACGACGGCATTGAGAACAGTGGCGTCGCCTGGACCGACAGGAATGCCGAAGGTCCAGCTGTCGAGATCGTCGTTAGATTCCGCAGTCAGCCTGGATACTTTCCTGTAAGTGACCGAGTTGGCCGAACGCGCAATGACCTTGAGCGATCCCGCGAAGTAATCACGATCCAGATAACACTCGATTGGCGTGTCTTCGATAACCGTGATCTTTTCGCCAACATTCAGAAAGTGCGCACCGTCCCACAGCAGCAGCGGAGACAGCGGTGAATCACTCTGAACACCATAAAAACAGTAGCTACCCGCCCCATACAAGCACAACGGACGCCGTGCGGCATGCAGTTTCCTGATCACCCGTTCAGGCTTGCGAAACGGATGCGCGCGGAACGAGATGAAGCTGGAGCACTCATGGGGCAGCAGTAGCCCCACCGGGAGGCTGCGCAGACTGCCCGCCGCTATGTAACCGAGGCTTGGGTGGTGCTGGAGATGGGTCGTTTTCATGGTCAGACGACGTACTTGTCAGCAAGCGCACCCGGCACCTTCACGACAACGGTGGTCGCATCGGTGAGCGCTTCGAACGCCGTGATATCGCCCGGTTCCAGAACGATGATGTCGCCGGCATGCCAGACCTGATCGCGCATGTTGACCGACCCGGCAATGAGTACGGTTATCTCGGTGGCGACCTTGTGGTAATGAGCCACTTCCTTTTCACCTGCCTTGTAGGTCTTGACCCCGACCTCACAGGACTCGGTACTGAAAACTGCAGGTTCGAATCCACCCACGAACCAGCCTTTGACCATGTCTTCCAGTCTTGCCGTTTTCATCGTATCTCTCCTGCTTCGAAAGCGTGGAGCTGACTGTCGGTTTTCAGTGGCCGGTACTGATTGGGTTCGATCCGGTAGGCGCCGATCTTCTTCTGCAACAGCACCAGCTCATTGAGAGCGGGGGCTATGTAGAAGTTGTCGTTGACCCTGGCGTCCTTGCGAATCATCTCCTTGGCCGCCGATACGAATAGCGAGCCGGACTTGAACCAGTACACACCGGCAATGGCGTTTGAGCTGATCGGGTTCTTTTCGGCTGCTTCGATAACCCGGCAGTCGCTGTCCAGGCGCGCGAATGAATAACGAGGGTGCAGAGAATTGAAGATGACCACTCCGGCATCCTCATGACGTTGCCGAAACGCACGCACTGCATCCAGCAGCTGGATATCCAGAAAGTCGCTGACGCTGAGAATCAGCAGTTCGTCATCGTTGTCGATTTCTTCGGTCGCCAGAAGCGCTGTGCAAGCCGCACCACGGGTGATGTTGTGGACCGGTAGAACACTGGCCGACGGGTGCATTTGCGGGACCATGTTGCGAAGGTGCAGCCGGGCGATATCGTTGTTCGAGAATGTGCAGATCATCCTGCGCGGCTGAAGTACTGCGCAGTTGTCTATCAGCGTATGAATCAGCGGCTTGCCTTTGTGTTCGCACAGGTAGTGCGGGTACTCGCCCTCATCATGCGGCGCCTCTGTCTGCCTGCCGGTCAGAAGAATGATATTCAACGCGCTCACAGGACTGCCGCCTTGTCGAAGTTGATCTGTTCAACTTTGCCAAGAATGTTATTGAGGTTTACATCGCAGGTTTCAGCCACGACCAGAACATGTGCGCCTGAGTCTCTGGCGGCCTTGATGCCATTCTCGTTGTCCTCGACGATGAGGCATTCTTCAGGCTGAAGACCCAGTTGGCTGATGGCCTTGGTGTAGATATCCGGCGCTGGTTTGGCATGCTTGACGTCTTCGTTGGAGAGCCGCAGATCGAGGTATCGGTCTAGATCCGCCCTGTTCATCATGACCTCCACGGTGTTGCGAATGGAGTTGGACGCCACTGCCAGCTTGTAACCCAGCGTTTTCAGTGATGACAACGCGTACTGATGCACAAAGGTCGGTTTGCACTGGGCGTAAACAATCTCCATGGTGTACTGCTGCTTCATCTCGTTGATGAAGGCGTGCAACGCAACCGGCAGGTCGCGTTCGACACTCAGCATGTCGAGTTTGCGCGAGGTGGGCAGACCGTCGTAGGCGGTGAGGTGTTCGTGGCGACTGATGTTGTAACCGAACAGGCTGAGCGCTCTGTTGAGTGCGTTGTAATGCCATTCCTTGGCGTCGATAAGAACACCGTCCATATCGAAAATCACTGCCTTGATCATGATTGCCTCACGTGAAGAAAGTGGCTGCGTCTGCGGGAAGATCAGTACACAGCATCAAACGGTCCTGCGACCTGAACTCGAGCAATTGCTGCCACAGGGCGCCATGACCACGCCCGTGCAATTCGGGTGACACCACACAAACCTGCTTGCCCAGGGAAAGAAGATCGCCAATGATCTGGTTGGAAAACCACTCACCCTCAAAACCGTCAAGCCAGACGCCTGCAGCCTGTTTGAGCCAGGCTGGCGACGGCTCTACATCGCTGAGACGGGTGTAAGTGGTGAGGTTGGCGTTGAGGTAACTCCGCATGTCCGGCACCGCCATATCGAAGGCGAACCAGTTGGTATGGCCGTAACGGGCGAAGGTTGCAGCGAGAGCCTGTGCCAGGCCATCCGCCTTGACGTTGATGGCCAGAGGCAGGTTGCGGCCCGCCATGATGTCGAGCAGGCCGTCCAGCGTCAGCTCGCCGCCTGCAGGCATGTCGTGGGAGATGACCAACTGGCCAGCCACATCACGGACATCGGTTTCGGTGCCGAAGCCAAGGTCGAATGATCGATGAAAGGCTTCGGGCAGATTGCGCTGCGGCCTTTGCAGCCAATAGCCGCGATGGCTGATGATCTGCATGTCAGGCCTCTTTTCCCGAGGCTGCCTGCCTGCTCAGCGGCAACGACAGGAACTGGTTGAGGTCTGCCGGGATGCCCAGGCCATACATGCCATGACCTTCTGCACCAATGCTGTAATGAATGACCCTGGCGCCCTGCCCGATGAGCTCGTTGTAAACCGGTGCGACATAGAACTCGCCGTTGACGCGAAGATCTTTCGCGACCATCGCCTCAATGGCCGATATCAGTTGACCTGCGCGGCGAAAGTTATAGATGCCGACAGTGGCCTCGTCAGAGATAACCTCCTTTTCCACCACACGGTCGATCAGGCCTGCTGCACTGAAGCCAACGAAAGACCATTTCGGATCGTTGGCTTTCATGGTCATGATCAAACCCTCTGCATCGCTCTCGCTCATTGCCTGCAGATAGGCGTTTATATCCACATCGACGTACTGGTCGCTGTTGGCAATCATCACTTGCTGGCTGTCGTCGAGCAGGTGCCGCGCTGCATACACCGAGCACGCAGCGCCCCCGGTCAGGCCGCCGAGCTCGACGATCTCGCAGCCGGGCGCCCAGGCATTCAGTCTTTCCCTCAGCCCGTAACGTGCGACCTGTTCCGACTGACAGATAAAGATGAATCTGTGCGGGCACTTCGGCGTCAGGTTGTCGATCACGACCTTGATCATCGGTACACCATGTACAGGGATCAACGGTTTGGGGTCGGTGTAGCCCGCAACCGCAAAGCGACTCCCGGCCCCGGCCATCGGAACGATAATTTGCAACATGGAAATACCTTTGTGAATTGAGTGATGGCCAAGTTGACTGGAAGCATGGCATCACGAAACAATGAATCAGTAGTAACCCTGCTCGGTCATCCGGCCGCGCTCAAGCGTCAAGTAACGCTGGCAAAACTCTTTACCTTCTTCTACTGCGTGGGTAACAAGGATCAAGGCCATCCCGTCATCCTGCATCATTCGAATTCGTTCGTGGCATTTGCGCTTGAACTCTTCGTCCCCTACCGCAAGAACTTCGTCAGCCAGTAATATCTGAGGCTCTACATGAACGGCGACTGAAAAACCCAGCCTCATGTACATGCCTGACGAATAGTTCTTTACCGGCGTATCGATGAAGTTTCCCAACCCGGAAAAATCGACAATCTCGTTGAAGCGCGAACGCACTTCCTTGTTACTCAATCCAAACAGACTGGCATTGAGGTAGATATTTTCCTCGCCGGTCAGTTCAGGGTGAAAACCCACTCCTATTTCGATTAGCGGTGCTACTCGCCCCACACTGGTCAGCCGCCCACTGGTGGGCACAAGAATGCGTGAGACCAGTTGCAACAAGGTACTTTTACCTGAACCGTTATGCCCCACCAGTGCAAGCGACTCACCTTTGTGCAAGGTGAACGAGACATCACTGACTGCCGTGAATGTTTCGGCACGCTCACGATATCGAGTGTCAAACAGCCCCAGAAACTTCTTCTTCAAACCGCCTCTGTTATGGCGCAGAACAAACTGTTTGGTGAGGTTTTCTGCCTTGATGACGACGCGACTCATAGATATTCCACCACGCGGTCCACCTTCCTGAACATCAACAGGCCCACCAGCAGCGACGCAGCGCCCATGAACACGCACAGCAGCAAATCACGGGGCTCGGGAACGATTCCGGCATGCAGAATGCTGGTAAAACTGTTGAAGTACAGGCCTACCGGGTTATAGGCCGCAATGCGGGCGACACCGTCGGGCAGCGATGAGGTCACCCATACGATGGGTGTAAGCCAGAACAACAAGGGTAGAAACACATCGGTGAAGTGCTTTGCATCCCGTACGGTGACCTGGATGACGCTGAGTGCCAGACCAACGCCCATGATCAATGCCATGAATGCGATCAGCACAATCGGATAAAACAACAGTGCACGCGAAAAGACACCGCCCAGCATGGCGAATAGCGATGCGTACACAACCATGCAGCCAGCCCAGAAAACGACGATGGCCAGCGCACCGGAAACAGGCAGTAAAAGACGAGGAAAGCGCAACTTTCGAATGAGGTTGCCATTATTGATCAGCCACTCCCCGCTTTGCGAAACAATTTGTGCCAGAAGCATCCAATGGACAACCCCTGTCACCAGGTGCAGCGCAAAGCGGTCCTGACTACTGGGCAGAATATAAGTGAACACCGTGTAATACGTGAGCGTGACAACCAATGGGTTACCCAACGACCAGACAAAACCCAACGTTGCACCCATGTAACGGATTTTTATTTCCTTGGAAACAAGATTGATGATCAGGTCACGCCACTTCATCACGCCCGGACTGCAGAAAGACGGCATACGGTATCCAGCTATTAATAGGTAAATCAGAGAGAGCGACTTTGACAACCAAGATCATAAATGGATAACCTTATGGCCTCACGCTGCGAACACATGTTCTCTTCTTTTACCCAGCTACAGCTATAGGACGCCGCCTTAGTTCCTGTGGGAATATTCCACAAGCTACCAACGGCAGCGAACTGAGCCCCTCGCTACACTCGTTCACGATCGCAAGGCACTTCCCTGCACCCGCGTTGATCTATAACGTCAATGGTCCTTTGCAACACGACCGGTCCAGCGATCACCCTTGAACAAGCGAGGCTTCTCATGACCCAAACGCCCTACACTCCGCCGAAGGTCTGGCACCAGGAAACAAAAGCGGGCGGCACGTTCGCCAGCATCAACCGGCCCGTCGCCGGCCCCACGCACGACAAGGAGCTGCCGGTCGGCAAACACCCGCTGCAGCTTTATTCACTGGCCACACCCAACGGTGTAAAGGTCACGATCATGCTCGAAGAGCTGCTGGCGCTCGGGCACAGCGGCGCGGAATACGATGCTTGGCTGATCCGCATCTCCGAGGGCGATCAGTTCTCCAGCGGCTTTGTCGAGATCAATCCCAATTCCAAGATCCCGGCATTGCTGGACCGAAGCCATGAAACACCTGTTCGGGTATTCGAGTCCGGCTCTATCCTGCTGTACCTGGCTGAGAAGTTTTCCAGCTTCCTGCCGGCCGACCCGGCAGGCCGTACCGAAACGCTGAACTGGCTGTTCTGGCAGATGGGCGCCGCGCCTTATCTGGGTGGCGGTTTCGGGCATTTCTATGCCTACGCGCCCGAGAAACTCGAATACCCCATCAACCGCTTCGCGATGGAGGCCAAGCGCCAACTCGATGTGCTCAACCGCCGCCTGGGCGAGCACCGCTACCTGGCTGGCGATACCTACACGATTGCCGATATCGCGGTCTGGCCATGGTATGGCGCGCTGGTGCGGAACAAAGTGTATTCGGCTGCCGAATTCCTCTCGGTACACGAATACCCGAACCTGATTCGCTGGACGGAAGAGATCGCCGCACGCCCGGCCGTTATCAAAGGCCAGAAGGTCAATCGCACCTGGGGCGAAGAAGCCGATCAGGTTCCGGAGCGGCATCAGGCATCCGATCTGGATAAATAAGGCACACGTCAAGTCCTTCGCGGACAGAAACCTGATGCTACAAACCCACAGGAAACTCTGGAACAGAACGTCCTGATCTGCACGTAAAGTAGCCGACCTTAACCACCGCCCAAGGACGCGCCTTTATGAGCCGAACAACCGTTCTTCCAGACTTTCGCTCGCAATCGCCCATCAGGTTGCTACGCAGTGGAGTACTTTCAGTATGAGTACTCCCAACACACCGCATACGCCTGTACATGATCGCTTTGATGAAGTGCTCGCCATGATCCGGAGCGCTCGACAGCAGGCCGCACAGGCGGTGAACACGCAATTGATCGAGCTTTACTGGCAAGTCGGCGCTTACATCAGTCGCAAGCTTGAAAACGCTGAATGGGGTGACGCGGTGGTCACCCAGCTTGCCGAGCATCTGGCCACCACCCAGCCAGGACTGCGTGGTTTCACACGCAGCAACCTTTTTCGCATGCGCCAATTCTATGAGATTTACCGTGCAGAAGAGAAAGTCGCGCCACTGGCGCGACGATTATCCTGGTCACATAACCTGATCATTTTCAGCCAGAGCAAGCGTCCTGAAGAACGCGAGTTCTACCTGAAAATGGCAACTCAGGAAAGGTGGTCAAAACGCGAACTTGAGCGCCAATTCAAGAACGCTCTATTCGAGCGCACTGTCACCCAGCCAGCCAAAGCCTCGGCGATGCTCAAGGAAACCCGGCCGGCCGCACTGGATATATTCCGTGATGCCTACATGGTGGAGTTTCTGGAGCTGCCACCGGGGCACGCCGAAGCGGACCTGCATGGCGGTTTGTTGAAACGCCTGAGGGACTTTCTGATCGAGCTAGGCCGCGATTTCTGTTTTGTCGGCTCCGAGTACGCGTTGCAGGTCGGCGGCCAGGACTTTGCTCTGGATCTGCTGTTTTTCCATCGAGGCCTCAATTGCCTCGTTGCCATTGAGCTCAAGGTCGGCCGCTTTGAGCCCGAATACCTCGGCAAACTGGACTTCTACCTGGAAGCGCTGGACCGCAACGAACGCAAACCCCATGAAAACCCGGCCATTGGCGTCTTACTCTGCGCCAGCAAAAACGACGAAGTCGTCGAGTACGCTCTGAACCGCTCGCTTTCACCCGCGTTGATTGCCGAGTACCAGACCCGCCTGCCGGACAGACAGTTACTGCAAGCGAAACTGCATGAGTTCTACGCGAGTGCTGTGTTGAACGATCAGTGATACCTGCCAGGCGCACGATGCATTACGCTTGCGGGTACCTGAGCCGCAGCCTGCAAGCCTTTTTCACCCGGAGCCTCCAATGCCGCAAGACAAAGACCCTCGTGCCCACACCGCCCTGTCGCAACGCGGTCGCAGTGCTGCCAGCGGGCCGGGGGTTGCGGTCAACCCACCCGTCGTGCGCCTCAGTACGGTGCTGTTCGACAGTCTGGAAAGCTTGCGGCAGGCGGAAATTCGCACCGCAGGACCGGAGCGCTCGCTGACTTACGGCGCCAACGGCAACCCGACTGCGTTTGCCTTGCAGGACCTGATCTCCGAGCTCGAAGGTGCACACGGCACCTGCCTGTACCCGACCGGGCTGGCCGCAGTGGCGCAGATGTTTCAATCGTTTCTACGCCCTGGCGATCATGTCCTGATCACCGAATCGGTCTATGGTCCTGTTCGGCGGCTGGCGAAAACCATGCTGACCGCCTTCGACATCCCGTTCGATTTCTACGCGGCCGACGGCAGTAACGTGGAATCGCTGATCAAGGCCAACACCCGGATGATCTATGCCGAGGTGCCCGGCTCGCTGACATTCGACATGTGTGACCTGCCATCCCTGTCACAGCTGTGCAAAGCAAGGAATCTGCTGCTGGCTGTGGATAACTCCTGGGGCTCGGGGGTGCTGTACAAGCCGCTGGAACTGGGCGCGGACATTTCGCTGATGGCCCTGACCAAGTACGTGGCCGGCCACTCCGACGTGATGATGGGCAGCGTCAGCACCACCGAAGCGCACTGGCATACCCTGAAAACCATGAACACCGCCGTGGGCAACACCGTCAGCCCCGACGATGCCTATCTGGTGCTGCGTGGCGCCCGCAGTCTGGCGGCGCGCATGGCCATGCATGAGCGTCACGCGCTGCAGATCGCACAATGGCTGCAGACTCAGCCCCAGGTTGCCCGCGTGCTGTATCCCGCGTTGCCGGACGATCCGGGCCACGCGATCTGGAAGCGTGACTTCCATGGCTGCAACGGCTTGCTCAGTTTTGAATTCAACACCGTTGACCGGCAGGTGCTGGATCGCTTTACCGGCGCGTTGAAACTGTTCGGCGTCGGCTACTCCTGGGGTGGTTTTGAAAGCCTGATCACGGAAGTCGAACAACACGGTCCCGAGCGCGGTAGCGGCCCGATGCTGCGGCTGCAGGTCGGCCTGGAAAGCCCGGAAGACCTGATCGCGGATCTGCAGAACGGATTCGCGGCAGGTTGACCCCTGCAGCGGCTTGAAGAGCGCAGGTCCGTCGCCGCAATTTGCCCAGACGCCAACGCTCTGCTAGTGTCGCGCGGTTTAACCTCTACCGGAAATGCCCTCATGGCCCGCAAGAAAGCTGCACTGGATTTCGAACAGTCACTCGCTGACCTGCAAGCGCTGGTAGAGCGGCTGGAGAATGGCGAGTTGTCGCTGGAAGACTCCCTGACCGCCTTCGAGCAAGGTGTACGCCTGACCCGCGACTGCCAGAGCGCCCTCACCCACGCCGAGCAGAAGGTTCAGGTATTGCTGGAACGCGATGGCGAGCTCAGCGAAGAGCCGTTCGACGATGCGGAACTCCCCGAATGATCGCGAGCTATCAAGCGCAAAGCCAGACTCGCGTCAACGCAGCACTCGACGGGCTGTTCAAGGCCCCGGGCCCTGAGCTCGAACGCCTCTACGAAGCCATGCGCTACAGCGTGATGAACGGCGGCAAGCGCGTACGCCCGCTGCTCGCGTATGCCGCCTGCGAAGCACTGGGCGGTGTAGCCGAGGATGCCAACGGCGCCGCCTGTGCCGTTGAGCTGATTCATGCCTACTCGCTGGTCCATGACGATTTGCCGGCAATGGACGACGATGACTTGCGTCGCGGCCAGCCAACCACACACAAGGCCTTCGATGAAGCCTGCGCGATCCTCGCCGGTGACGGCCTGCAAAGCCTGGCCTTCACCGCCCTGCTCGCCCCTCACCTGACGTCACGCGATGCCGAGACGCGTCTGCAGATGGTCACTGCCCTCGCGACGGCGGCCGGACCGGCGGGCATGGTGGGTGGCCAGGCTATCGATCTGGGTTCAGTGGGGCTGAAGCTCGATCAGGCGGCGCTGGAATACATGCATCGCCACAAGACCGGTGCATTGATCGAAGCCAGCGTCCGCCTTGGCGCACTGGCCAGCGGTCACGCCGATCAGCCCCGCCTCGATGCCCTACAGGTCTACGCGCGTGCAATCGGCCTGGCTTTTCAGGTTCAGGACGACATTCTCGATGTCGAAAGCGATACCGCGACCCTCGGCAAGCGCCAGGGCGCCGACATCGCCCGCGACAAGCCGACCTACCCGGCGCTGCTGGGCCTGGAAGCGGCCAAACACTACGCACTGGAACTGCGTGATCAGGCGCTGCAGGCACTGAGCCCGTTCGATGCCGCCGCAGAGCCGTTGCGCCAGCTGGCACGCTACATCGTCGAACGTCGCCACTGATCACTGTCACCCGAACCGGAAAATCCGCTGAATCAACCACGCGTCACGGTGGTCTCAGTGAGTACACATGTCAGTCGGCAGGTCATCCGCCGACTCACTTCATGGGCAGCGTGCGATGCATAAGGTAAACTGCCGCCTCTTTTACTTATAACGATTCGCCTGATGCCCACGACGTTCAAAGAGATCCCACGCGAGCGCCCGGTCACGCCGTTGCTCGACCGAGCCGACACCCCGCACGGCCTGCGCCGTCTGGGCGAAGCCGAGCTGGAAACCCTGGCTGATGAACTGCGCCTGGAATTGCTGTATTCCGTTGGCCAGACCGGAGGGCATTTTGGTGCCGGCCTCGGGGTCATCGAGCTGACCATCGCGCTGCATTACGTTTTCGACACCCCGGACGATCGTCTGGTGTGGGACGTGGGTCATCAAGCCTATCCGCACAAGATCCTCACCGGCCGTCGCGCGCGCATGTCCACGCTGCGCCAGAAGGACGGGGTTGCGGCCTTTCCGCGTCGCAGCGAAAGCGAGTACGACACCTTTGGTGTCGGGCACTCCAGCACCTCGATCAGCGCCGCGCTGGGCATGGCGATTGCCTCGCGCCTGCAGGGCAGCGAGCGCAAATCGATTGCCGTGATCGGCGACGGTGCGCTGACTGCCGGCATGGCCTTCGAAGCGCTGAACCACGCGCCGGAAGTGGCCGCCGACATGTTGGTGATCCTCAACGACAACGACATGTCGATCTCGCGCAATGTCGGCGGACTGTCGAATTATCTGGCCAAGATTCTTTCCAGCCGCACCTACAGCAGCATGCGTGAAGGCAGCAAAAAGGTGCTTTCGCGCCTGCCCGGTGCCTGGGAAATCGCGCGGCGCACCGAAGAGTACGCCAAAGGCATGCTGGTCCCGGGTACGCTCTTCGAAGAGCTGGGCTGGAATTACATCGGTCCTATCGACGGCCACGACCTGCCGACCCTGATCGCCACCCTGCGCAATATGCGTGACCTGAAAGGCCCGCAGTTTCTGCATGTGGTGACCAAGAAGGGCAAGGGGTTTGCGCCGGCCGAAGTCGATCCGATCGGCTATCACGCCATTACCAAGCTAGAGCCGCTGAATGCGCCTGCCGCGCAGAAAAAGATCAGCGCACCGAAATACTCCGGTGTGTTCGGCCAGTGGATCTGTGACATGGCCGACGCTGATTCGCGGCTGGTCGGCATCACACCGGCGATGAAGGAAGGTTCGGACCTCGTTGCGTTCAGCGAACGCTTTCCCGAGCGCTACTTCGACGTGGCCATTGCCGAGCAACACGCAGTGACCCTGGCGGCCGGTATGGCGTGCGAAGGCAGCAAGCCGGTGGTGGCGATCTATTCGACCTTCCTGCAGCGTGGTTACGATCAGCTGATCCACGACGTCGCAGTACAGAACCTCGACGTGCTTTTCGCCATCGACCGCGCCGGGCTGGTGGGTGAAGACGGCCCGACTCACGCAGGCAGCTTCGACCTCTCGTACCTGCGCTGCATCCCCGGCATGCTGGTGATGACGCCGAGCGATGAAAACGAACTGCGCAAGCTGCTCAGCACCGGTTACCTGCATACCGGCCCCGCGGCAGTACGCTACCCACGCGGCACCGGCCCTAACGCGGTTATCGAGGACAGTCTTGACCCGGTCGAGATCGGCAAGGGCGTTGTGCGGCGTCAGGGCCAGGGCGTTGCGATACTGGCGTTCGGCGTGCAACTGGCCGAGGCGCTGGTGGTGGCCGAGAAGCTCGATGCAACGGTGATCGACATGCGTTTCGTCAAGCCACTGGACGAAGCCTTGGTCAGCGAAGCTGCCGCCAACCACGAGTTGCTGGTCACACTGGAAGAAAACGCCGTCATGGGCGGTGCAGGTGCTGCGGTCAGCGAGTTCCTGGCGCGCGCCAATATCCTCAAGTCGGTATTGCACCTGGGTCTGCCGGATGTCTACGTCGAGCATGCCAAGCCTGCGCAGATGCTCACCGAGTGCGGCCTGGATGCCCAAGGGATCGAAGCCGCGATCAATGAGCGACTGGCGCTGATTGGCTGACTGCCAGAGGTTCCTCACGCGCCTGGCGTGAGGAACGATCATCACCCGCCCTCGTGCAGCAATCCTGATAACATGCTGCGCACTTCGACACTGCCGCGATGCCAGCCGATGCCTCATGTGACCCGCTCCGCCTCCACGCCTGAATTGACCTCGTTGTTCGCCGCCTTGCAGCAGCACTTCATGCAGGTCGTCGTTCCGCTGTGGCAGGGTCCTGGCTGGAACGCACAATTGGCATTGCCTTACGAAGCACTCGACGCCGGAGATCAACCGCTGCCGCCGCAACGCTATCGCGCCATGGCCTGTGCGCGTCAGCTGTTTCTGTTTTCCAGCCTCATCGATCACGCACAAGTGCCGGATGCACGGGCGCGGGCCGGTGAATTGTTCCGCTCCCTGCAACAGCACTTCCACGATGCCGAGCATGGCGGCTGGTTCTACAGCATCGATCCACAGGGCAAGCCGCTGGATCGCCGCAAGGACCTCTACACCCACGCCTTCATTATTTTTGCCTGTGCACACTACTGGGCGAAAGCTCAGGACCCGCTGGCAGAGTCGGTGCTCAATGCAGCGCTCAACGTTGTGGCCGAACGCTTTGCCGACAACGACGGGCTGTACGAGGCGCAGCTCGATGAAGACTGGTCGATACTGGGCACCGGACCGTTGCAAAACCCCTTGATGCACCTGGCAGAGGCCTTTCTGGCCACCCTGTCGGTGCGTGCCGACCCTGCCACACAGGCTGCACTGGACGCGCTGGTTATCCACATGCAACGCCGTTTCGTCGATACGGCAACCGGCGTGATGCTGGAGAAGCCTCTGGGCGCTGTGGATAACTGGTACGAGCCAGGTCATCAGTTCGAATGGTTCTTCCTGCTGCAATCGTCCCCGGAACTGCACGGGCGCGAGCTGCATGAATCCATGACCCGCGCGTTCGTCTACGCTCAGGCGCAAGGTGTCGATCCTCACAGCGGGGCTGTGACGGCGATGCTGGCGCTGGATGGTACAGTGCGCGATGCCACCCAGCGTATCTGGGCCCAGGCGGAATACCTGCGGGCGATGGCCCTGCGCCCGGACTGCGAAGCGGCCTTGACCCGGCAGCTGTCGGCCTTCGAGCAGCGCTTTCTGCATGCCAGGGGCTGGAACGAGTGCGTCGAGCCCGATGGCAGGGTCAGCCGCAGCGATATGCCGTCGACGACGCCCTACCACTTGGCCACCTGCTACATCGGCCTGGCAGATTTCGTCGAAAATCGCTTCGTCAGCGCATTCCCGCCGCCAACGCCGGCAGATAGCTGATCAGACCCAGCTGATCGGACCGCATCTGCGCGGCCCGATCAGCACATCACTCAACCGCGGTTGCGATCAATCGCAAAGCCGGCCCAGGTCTGGCTGACTGGCATCAGTTCCAGGCTGTTGATGTTGACGTGCGCTGGCGTGTTCATGATCCAGAAGATGGTGTCGGCGATGTCCTGAGGCTGAATCGGCTCGGCACCTGCGTAGGTCGCATCGTACTTGGCCTGATCACCGCCGAAACGTACCAGCGAAAACTCGCTCTCGCACAGCCCTGGCTCAAGGTTGGTGACTCTCACGCCCGTGCCGATCAGATCGTTGCGCAGGTTCAGCGAGAACTGCCCGACAAAGGCCTTGGTGCCACCGTAGACGTTGCCACCCGGATAAGGGTAGTTACCGGCGACCGAACCCAGGTTGACGATGCTCGCGCCGCGACCATGCGCGATCAGGCGTGGCAGCAGCAGACGCGTGGTGTAGACCAGACCTTTGACGTTGGTGTCGATCATGGTGTCCCAGTCATCCAGATCGCACTTGGGTGCAGGATCGATTCCCAGCGCCAGA
This sequence comes from Pseudomonas sp. NFACC10-1, assembly GCF_900119195.1. NCBI lineage: Bacteria > Pseudomonadati > Pseudomonadota > Gammaproteobacteria > Pseudomonadales > Pseudomonadaceae > Pseudomonas > Pseudomonas sp. NFACC10-1. The sequence goes on from NZ_FPJB01000002.1 coordinate 74,691, forward strand.
CCGGCATTATTGATCAGCCCGCGAATGGTGCCGAACTCTTCAGGCAAATCTGCGATGGCGCTCTCCATCGCCTTGCGGTCACGCACATCCAGCACCAGCGTATGCACCTTGGTCTGCTTCGACAGCTCGGCGCTCAAGGCATCCAGACGGTCCTTGCGTCGACCGGTCAGCACCAGCGACCAGCCCGCCTCGGCGAAACGGCGGGCACACGCCTCGCCAAAACCGGAAGTGGCGCCCGTGATGAATACAGTGGAAGTCATTTCATTCTCCTGACATGGCGCAAAAACAGCGCTGCCTGTTAATAAGTTTCTGGCAAGGGCAGCAGAATGCCCGTCAGCGGGACATCGATGCAACAACCGAGTGCATTTGTACAAAAAACAACCAACCCGGAGCAAGCCTTGCGCCACGGGCCTCGCAGGTACTTTTGCCCACCTTATCCACAGTCAGACCCACAATCTCTGGGGGCAAGTCAGTGGCGCTGGACATCACGTGTTTCGGGGCCTGCAGCGTATCAGGCGAAGTTTTTTCCTTGACTTTGCCCGACACTGGCAAGAGGCCGGAAAGCGTCAGAAAACGGTGATGGCCTGTAGCCCAGACCCTATAACGTCCGGGGCAGTCTTTCCAAGGCTTGTTAACAGACTTATCCACAGGCTTTTCACCTGAAAAACCTGTATGAACGACCAGCCCCCATGCTGTTGACAAACGCCCCATCAGGCCGGTTGAAAACCACTGTGCGAAATTTAACCACTCTTCTACAGGCCTTATGCATAAAGGGCTGCAGGCAAATACTCCCAAGTTATTAACAGCCGGTTCCACAGTAAACCTGAACAAGTCAAAACGGTGACAAAACAACCATTTGCAGCGGTTTTATGTCGCACTTATCAGACGCGCCAAAATTGTTTTCCACAATTGCATACGACCGCGCCCCGGATGTTTGAGCATCCGGGGCGCGCGAAGAAAACGGCAGGGTTTTGACGAACTCAATGCCCGCCCAGATAAGCGTTCCTTACCTCTTCATTTACCAGCAATTCCTGCCCGGTGCCGGACAGGCGAATCTCGCCATTGACCATGACGTAAGCCCGGTCGGACAGCTTGAGCGCATGGTTGGCGTTCTGCTCGACCAGGAATATCGTCATGCCTGTGGCTGCCAGTTCACGCAGGGTCGAGAAGATCTGTTTGACGATGATCGGGGCCAGCCCCAGGCTTGGCTCATCGAGCAGCAGCAGTTTCGGACGACTCATCAGCGCGCGGGCGATGGCGAGCATTTGCTGCTCGCCTCCGGACATGGTCATGGCTCGCTGATTGCGGCGCTCCTTGAGCCTGGGGAACAGCTCGAACATGCGCTGCATGTCTTCGGCCGAATGCTTGTCGCCAATCGGAATGGTGCCCATCATCAGGTTTTCCTCGACCGACATGTCGGGAAAGACCCGCCGCCCCTCCGGTGACTGCGCAATACCGTTGGAGGCGATGTAATGCGAGGACTTCTGGGTGATATCGGTGCCCTGATAGATGATCTGCCCACTGGCCGCGCGCGGCTGACCGAAGATCGACATCAGCAGCGTGGACTTGCCCGCGCCGTTGGAGCCGATCAGGCTCACCGTTTCGCCCTCATTGATGTGCAGCGAGACTTTCTTCAGGGCCTGAATCGGCCCGTAAAACACATCGATCTCTTTCAGTTCGAGGATCGGCTTGCTCATACCAGCTCCTCTTCATCAGCGCCCAGATACGCGGCGATCACCTTCGGATCGTTACGGATCTGTTCCGGCCCCCCCATCGCAATCACGTTGCCATGGTCGAGCACCACAATATCGTCGGAAATCCCCATGACCATGCCCATATCATGCTCGATCAGCACGATGGTCATGTCGTGCTCGTCACGCAGCAGACGGATCATGCCGCTGAGCGCCGCGGTTTCCTGCGGGTTGAGGCCGGCAGCCGGCTCATCCAGGCAGATCACCTGCGGCCGCGTGCACATGGCTCGTGCAATCTCCAGACGGCGTTGCTGCCCGTAGGACAACTCGCCAGCCAGACGATTGGCGCAGTCCACCAAGTCGACAACCTCCAGCCAGTAGAACGCGGTATTCAGCGCGTCCTCTTCGGCCTTGCGATAGCCCCTGGTATTCAGGATCCCGCTGATCAGGCTGCGGTTGACCCACATGTGCTGGGCGACCAGCAGGTTTTCGACCACCGACATTTCCTTGAACAGGCGAATGTTCTGAAACGTGCGCGCCAGCCCTGCCCTGTTGACCAGATGGGTGCCGCCGAACATCTTGTAGTACACCCGGCTGAGGAAGCTTTTCGGCGACACGAAGTCGGTCGCCTGGAACGGCTCGCCCAATAGCTTGATCACATTGGTGGTCTTGCCACGAGTGTGTAGTTCGATGCGTCCGCCAGTGGCCTTGTAGAAACCGGTCAGGCAGTTGAAGACCGTAGTCTTGCCCGCACCGTTGGGGCCGATCAGGGCGAAAATCGAATTGCGACGGACCTTGAGGCTGACGTCGCTGAGGGCCTTGATGCCGCCAAAGTGCATCATCAGGTGCTCTACGGAGAGAATCACTTCAGTGCTCATCGCGCAGCCCCCTCAGTCACCAGCGCGCCCTTGCGCGGTTTCACCCCGGTGCGGCTGATGCGAATCAGGCCGCGTGGTCGCCAGATCATCATCAGCACCATCAGAATCCCGAACAGCAGCACGCGGTACTCGGAGAAGCTGCGCAGCAGCTCAGGCGCAACGGTCAGCACAAACGCGGCGATCACCACACCGACGGTCGAGCCCATGCCGCCCAGCACCACAATCGCCAGAATCAGCGCCGATTCGAAAAAGGTGAATGAGGTTGGGTTGACGAAGCCCTGATAGCTGGCAAAAAACACCCCGGCAAGGCCTGCGGTCGATGCGCCAATCGTGAACGCCGACAGCTTGACCAGCACGTGATTGAGGCCCATCGAACGACAGGCGATCTCGTCCTCGCGCAAGGCTTCCCAGGCACGCCCTATCGGCATGCGGGTCAGGCGATGCTTGATGAACAGCACCGCCAGTACGACCAGAAACAGCACGGCGTAGATGAAGATGAATTTCAGGTCAGGGTTGTAATCGAAGCCGAAATATTCATGGATCGGCACCCCGCCATCCTTGGCGCGTCGGCCGAATTCCAACCCCAGGAAAGTGGGCGCGGGCACCGGCACACCGTTCGGGCCGCCGGTGAACGACAGCCAGTTGTTCAGCACCAGACGAATGATCTCGCCGAACCCGAGGGTCACGATGGCCAGATAGTCACCATGCATGCGCAGCACCGGGAAACCAAGAATGCATCCGGCCAGCGCCGCCGCAATCGCCGCCAGCGGTAACGCCGACCAGAAGCCCAGCCCCAGATACTGATAGCCCAGCGCCAGACCATAGGCACCGATGGCATAAAACGCCACGTAGCCAAGATCGAGCAGCCCCGCCAGGCCGACCACAATGTTCAGCCCCAGGCCCAGCAGCACGTAGATCAGACCGAGGATGACCACGGTCAGAATGTACTTGTTGGCGAAAATCGGGAACACGATGGCAATCACGATCAGCAGCGGAATGATCCAGTACAGGCGCGATCGATGATCCGGTTTGAGCACATGCACGCCGGAGTCGGAGCTTTCGAAGCTCTGGGAAACACGCAGGCCGCTGGGCGTCTGCAGAAACAGACTGATCAGGAAGCGACCGATCATGACCACGCCCACCAGCCAGGCCACGCGGGTCGGTTGCAGGTTGAAGCTGTAGCCATCGAGCACGATCCCGACGATGGGGCCGAACACAATCAGCGCCAGCAACCCGGCAACCACGGCATCGATCAGACTCTTCTTGATGTCGACAGGTTTGGAAACAGGAACAGCAACAGGAACGGACATACTTATACCTTCGCCACGAGTGGGCGACCCAGCAGGCCTTGGGGACGGAAAATCAGGATCAGCACCAGCAGGCCGAAACTGAACACGTCTTTGTAATCGGAGTTGATCAGACCGGAGAACTGCGACTCGGCAACCCCCAGGATCAAACCGCCCAGCATGGCACCCGGCAACGAGCCGATCCCGCCCAGCACGGCGGCAGTAAACGCCTTGATGCCGATGATGAAGCCGGCATAGAAGTCGAACGTGCCGTAATTCATGGTGATCAGCACACCGGCCAACGCCGCCATGGCCGCGCCGATGATGAACACATAGGAAATGACCCGGTCGGTGTTGATGCCGAGAATCGAGGCCATCTTGCGGTCTTGCTGGGTGGCCCGGCACATGCGGCCCAGCTTGGTGTACTTGATGATGTAGGTCAGCACGCCCATGCCGACGAAGGCGGCAATGAGGATGAAGATCTTGGTGTAGGTGATCTGCACGAAGCCGCTGCCGACTTCAAAGCGCCACGCACCTTCGAGCAGTGTAGGTACGCCTTGCTGGCGCGCACCCTGGCTGATCTGTGCGTAGTTCTGCAGGATCAGGGAAATACCGATAGCGCTGATCAGCGGCGCCAGACGGGTCGAGTTGCGCAGTGGCTTGTACGCCACGCGCTCGATGACGAAGCCGTAAACACCGGTCACCACGATGGTGAAGATCAGCGTACCGAGAATCAGGAACGGAAAGGATTCCAGTCCGAAGAAAGACAGAACCGCGAGGCCGATGGCGGCCAGGTAGGCGGAAATCATGTACACGTCGCCATGGGCGAAGTTAATCATGCCGATGATGCCGTAGACCATCGTATAGCCGATGGCGATGAGGCCATAGACAGACCCGAGGGTGAGTCCGTTGACCATTTGTTGCAGGAAGATTCCATCCATCACGCACGCTCACACAAAAAGGCAGCTCAGCACCCTGTCAGTCACGCCCTCGTGAGGCATGACCGACAGGTCCGAAAACGATAAAAGAGATGCAGGCTCGCTCCTGGGCGAGCCCATCATCGGATCAGCGCCTGACGCGCAGGGCCGACGCGAGGTCTATCTCACTTCTGTTTTTCGAGTTGCTTGTACTTGCCGGCGGCGTCCCACTGGTAAACCACGTAGTCGGAGACTTTCAGGTCACCCTTGGCATCCCAGGCTTTCTCGCCCATGACGGTCTTGACCGGGTTGGCCTTGAGCCACGTGGCGGCTGCGTCACCCTTGTTGGACTTGGCACCATTGAAACCGGCCGCCAGGGCCTGTACCGAAGCGTACGCGTAGAGGGTGTAGCCTTCAGGCTCGTAACCGGCCTTGCGGAACTGGTCCACGACAGCCTTGCTGTCCGGCAATGCGCGCGGATCAGCGCCGAAGGTCATGTACACGCCATCGACGTACTGTGCACCACCTGCAGTGGTGACCAGCTCGTCGGTCACGACGCCATCATCGGACATGAACTTGACGTCCTTGAGGCCCTGCTCGCGCATCTGACGAACCAGCGGACCGGCTTCCGGGTGCAGACCACCGAAGTACACGACGTCAGCGCCTACCGAACGAATCTTCGTGACCAGCGCACTGAAATCTTTTTCGCCACGGGTCAGACCCTCTTCGAGGATCGGCTTGACGCCCCGCGCGGTCAGTTGCTTGGCCGTTGCGTCAGCGAGGCCCTTACCGTAAGTGTCCTTGTCGTTGATAACGGCGACTTTCTTGCCTTTGAGCACGTCGACGATGTAGTCACCCGCAACGACACCCTGCTGGTCGTCACGGCCGCACATGCGGAACATCTCTTTCAGGCCACGTTCGGTCACGGCCGGGTTGGTCGAGCCTGGCGTAATGGCAATAATGCCAGCGTCGCCGTAGATCTCCGAAGCAGGGATGGTCGACGACGAGCAGAAGTGACCGACGACACCAATCACTTTTTCCTGATCCACCAGACGGTTGGCAACCGCCACGGCCTGCTTGGGCTCACAGGCGTCATCGCCCGCGACCAGTACTATTTTCTCCCCGTTGACACCACCTGCCGCATTGATCGCGTCGGCTGCTGCCTGCGCGCCCTTCATGTACTGCTGACCAAACGACGCGTTCGCGCCGGTCATTGGGCCCGCTACGCCGATTTTCACGTCCGCCTGTGCAAACGAAGACACGCCCAATGCAGTAGCCACTGCGATTGCCAGAAAACCTTTCCTGTAAAACGTATGCGACATAAGTGGTGCTCCTGAGGATATTTTTTTAGTTGGCACTTTCATGATCAAACAGATACAGAGTTGCTCAGAGCAAGGCGCGTGCCATCGCTTTTTAGTTGAGGGAGATGTCGTGTTCTTCGTGTCGATCCATCATGCAACGCCGCGCAACAGGGGCACTCTGGTTGCTTCGAGCACGCAAGGTGCAACCCCGGACGAAAAAAGAGCAACCCAAGCGTACTCGAGTAGCAACCAGCACATGCCGTGATGGGCAACCCACCTGTAACAGCACACGTCACCGAATTGCACACGCCCGGTGCGCGAACGCTACGAGACGCACCATTTGAGGCTAGCGGATTAAACGGGACCTGCTGCAGCCATCGTCAGATTCTGAAAAGCGCGTCACGCGGCGCCAGTAATAACCTCCCTGCATGCGCCCGACAAACGACCTTTAAGCGAGATATCATTCCGATAATTCATATTGCTTACGCCAGCCCCTTCGCGCCGCAAACAGAGAAGTCATCATGCTGAACAAACGTCATCTGCCCTCGATAGCCGCATTGCAATGCTTTGAGGCAGTGACCCGGCACCTGAGCTTCACGCGCGCGGCAGAAGAACTCAACCTGACCCAGAGCGCCGTCAGCAAGCAGGTCGCGCAACTCGAAGAGCTGGTTCAGCACCTGTTGTTCCAGCGCGTGCGCCGCCGTCTGCAACTGACGCCGGCCGGGGCGCTGTACCTGGCCGAAGTGCGCAAGATCCTGACCCAGATTGAGATGTCCACCCACTTCCTGCGCTCCTACGGCGGAGAAACCGAAGTACTGCGCGTCTCCACCCCGTCGACATTCGGCGCCCGCTGGCTGGTGCCGCGCCTCAAGGGCTGGCGCTTGCGTCACCCGCACATTCATCTGGACCTGATCAACGAGCAGGAATCCGATGATCTGATCAAAGGCCGTTGCGACGTGTCGTTCTATTTCGGCCAGGCCGCCACGCCCGGTGCAGAAAGCGTGAAGCTGTTCGGCGAGGAACTGGTGGCGGTGTGCGCCCCCGAAAGCCTGCCGGACGAGCCGCTCAGCGACCCGACCCAACTGAGCGAGCTGGTCCTGCTGCAGAATGCCTTCCGCCCCGAAGCCTGGCATGAATGGTTCGAAAGCCAGGGCTATCACACCGACCACAGCTATCACGGGCCGCGCTTTGAAACCTTCTATATGTGCATCCGCGCAGCCCAGGTTGGCTGCGGCGTTGCGCTGCTGCCACGCTTTCTGGTCGAGGAGGAACTGGCCGAGGGCAAACTGGTGATTGCCTGGGATTACGCATTGCCCAGCACTAACAGCGCCTACTACCTGTCCTATCCGGAACACACCGCCGACGTGCCCAAAATCCGGGTTTTTCTACAGTGGATGCTGGAACAGTTGGATCAACCCCCCGCTTAAGGGCGACAATGCACACCCATCCGGCCGTGAGCCTTCCATGGTGACAGACAGGAAGTCACGCGCCCCACTTTATCCGGCTGCTCTGGAGAGCCTGATTCAATGAGCGAGAGCGCCTTTTCCAATCGCATCGTGCAAAGCCTGCTCGATACCGATTTCTACAAGCTGACCATGATGCAGGCCGTCCTGCACAACTACCCGAACGTGGACGTCGAGTGGGAGTTCCGTTGCCGCAACGGGGAGGACCTTCGCCCCTATCTGGATGAAATCAAGCACCAGATCGAGCTGTTGTGCGAGCTGTCGCTGAGCCCTGAACATTTGGCTTTTCTGGAGCGCATCACCTTCATCAAACCGGATTTCCTGCGCTTTCTCGGGCTGTTCCGCTTCAATACCCGCTACGTGAAAACCACCATCGAGAATGACGAACTGTGCATTCGCCTGCATGGGCCGTGGCTGCATGTCATTTTGTTTGAAGTGCCGCTGCTGGCCATCGTCAGCGAAGTGCGCAACCGGCATCGTTACCCGGATACCCTGCTCAGTCAGGCGCGGGATCGTCTGTATGACAAGTTCGAATGGCTGACCACGCATGCCACGGCAGATGAACTGGCCGAGCTGAAAGTGGCGGACTTCGGCACGCGCAGGCGGTTTTCCTATCGTGTGCAGGAAGAAATGCTTGGTGTCCTGAAAAACGACTTTCCAGGTCAGTTCGTCGGCACCAGCAACGTTCATCTGGCCCGTCAGCTGGACCTGAAACCCTTGGGCACCATGGCTCACGAATGGATCATGGCCCATCAGCAGCTGGGGCCGCGTCTGATCGACAGTCAGATCGCCGCGCTCGATTGCTGGGTCCGCGAATACCGCGGCCTGCTGGGGATCGCGCTGACCGACTGCATCACCACCGATGCCTTCCTGAACGACTTCGATCTGTACTTCGCCAAGCTGTTCGACGGTTTGCGCCATGATTCGGGCGACCCGGTGAAGTGGGCCGAAAAATGCATCTCGCATTACCAGAAGCTCGGTATCGACCCGATGAGCAAGACGCTGGTGTTTTCCGATGGGCTGAACCTGCCCAAGGCGCTCGATATCTTTCGTGCGTTGCGCGGACGCATCAATGTCAGCTTCGGTATCGGCACCAACCTGACGGCCGACATCCCCGGCATTGCGCCGATGAACATGGTATTGAAAATGACGGCTTGCGCCGGTCAGGCCGTGGCGAAAATCTCTGACGAGCCCGGCAAGACGCAGTGCAAGGATCCGAACTTTGTCGCCTACCTGCGGCATGTGTTCAAGGTGCCGGATTTGCCGAGCCCGGAAAAACCCGCTTGAATTGTCCTATTTACGAGGAGTGAATCATGCACGCCGTACAGCGCCAGATTGCTGAACAGCTCAAGGTCCAGCCACCTTTCGCGGACCAGAACGCGCTGCAGGCCGAGGTCGCCCGCCGCGTCAACTTCATCAAGGAGTGCCTGCAGAACGCACGGCTCAAGACCCTGGTGCTCGGTATCAGCGGCGGGGTCGACTCGCTGACGGCCGGCTTGCTCGCTCAGCGTGCGGTCAAGGAACTGCGTGAAAGCACGGGCGACAATGCTTATCGCTTCATCGCGGTGCGCCTGCCTTATGTGGTGCAGGCCGATGAGCACGAAGCCCAGGCCTCTGTCGATTTCATCGAGCCGGACGAGCGCCATACCATCAACATCGGCAGCAGCGTCAAGGCACTGGCCGCCGAGGTGAAGGCGTTCGATGGACTTCCGGCGACCTCGGTGGATTTCGTGCTCGGCAACACCAAGGCGCGCATGCGCATGGTCGCGCAGTACACCGTCGCCGGGGCCTATCATGGGCTGGTGATCGGCACTGATCACGCGGCCGAAGCGGTGATGGGCTTCTTCACCAAGTTCGGCGACGGCGCATGCGACCTGGCACCGTTGAGCGGTCTGGTGAAAAACCAGGTACGCGCCATCGCCCGCCATTTCGGCGCACCGGAATCATTGGTCGAGAAAGTACCGACTGCGGACCTGGAAGACCTGTCACCCGGCAAACCGGACGAAGCCTCGCACGGCGTGACCTACGCCGAGATCGACGCCTTCCTGCACGGCGAGCCGGTGCGCGAAGAAGCGTTCCGGATCATTTGCGAAACCTACGCCAAGACTCAGCACAAACGCGAATTGCCGTACGCGCCGTGAGAGGGTGCGGAACGAGAGAGCCGCAACACTATCGTGCCCATGCTCCGCGTGGGTACGCCTTTCTGGACGCTCTGCGTCCTATCCGGAATGTACGGCGCGGCGCAGATCTGTGACGCAGAGCGTCACCCAAGGCATTCCCACGCTGGAGCGTGAGGAACGATAATCTCAACTCGTGCGACGCTCCTCACACGCCTCAAGGGACCTGTCGTTACTTCAGGGTCACAGCGCCTTTCATCATGCTGATGTGCCCGGGGAAGGTGCAGAAGAACTGGTATTCCTGTGCCGGGTCGAGCTTCGACACGTCAAACGTCACCGCGTCCTTTTCGCCAGCGCCGATGACTTTGGTGTGGGCGATGACGCGGCTGTCGTCCGGCTTCAAATAGTCCTTGTCGATGCCCGCCGCCATGCCGTCGGTGACGATTGCCTGGGTGTCGGCCTTTTTGCCCAGCACCCAGTTATGGCCCATGACATTCTTCGGCAGGCTGCCGGAGTGAGTCAGGTTGACGGTGAATTCCTTGCAGCTCTTGTCGATCTCAATGGCTTTGGTGTCGTACATCATTTGATCGGTCGAATCGACTGTGACCGAGCACTCGGCAGCCAGCAATTGACCACTGGCCAATGACAACAGCGAAATCGCTACAAGCTTGCGAATCATTTGAATCTCCAGGGCAGGACTTGATTAACGTAAAACTGATGTAAGAAGAGAGTGCCCGATCAGGGCCGGGGTTCCAAGAACGTGCGTCAAATGGTCCCGCGGACGCTCGCGACGGAGCGCCCTTCTGAAGAACGATTCACGGGAGCAGGTAATTAGGCGCTGACCGGCATCACCGTCACCCGCACCTCAGGATCATGCGTGCCGCCGCCCAGAATCACGCCACGCAACGGCGAGACATCAGAGAAATCGCGCCCCCAGGCCAGGCTGATGTGCTCCAGCGCAGGCTGCACATTATTGGTAGGGTCGAAGTCCACCCAGCCAGAGGCCGGACAGAATACCGAGACCCAGGCGTGCGAGGCGTCGGCACCGATCAACCGGGGTTGGCCCGGTGGCGGCTGGGTCAGCAGATAGCCGCTCACATAGCGCGCCGCCAGGCCACGAGAGCGTAGACACGCCAGCATCAAGTGGGCGAAGTCCTGACACACGCCTCGCCGCCGCTCCAGCACTTCCACCAGCGGCGTGGCGACCTGAGTGGCCTCTTCATCGAAGGTAAACTCCTCGAAGATCTTTTCCATCAAGGCCTGCACACACAGCAGCAATGGACGGCCCGGCGGGAAACAGACCTGCGAGAACTCGACGAATGAGCGCTTCAGGTGAACGTAGGGGGATTCGAAACGATAGCGGCAGGCCTCCAGAATATCTTCGGTCATCGGCTTGGCGCTGTATGTCAGCGCGCTGCGGGTCACTTCCCATTCCGGCGACAGATTGAAGTCCAGAAACGGCTTCTCCATCACCTCGATACGCAACCGCGCATTGACCTGCAATTCATCATGTGGACGCTCGAAGGCCAGACGGGTCAGCGGGTTGCCGAATACATCCAGCTCATCGCGACGCGTGGTGGGTTCAGGAAGAATCTCCAGCGCCTGCTCGGTGCAACGCTGCCAGGGACTGCTGCGCGGCCACAGGTGCGCCAGTTGCTGGGCCAACGAGACCGGGCTGTCGTACTTGTAATGTGTGTCATGGAAAATCTGGTAGAAAGCGCTCATCAGACAGACACCGTACGTTGGCTGACATCATCGACGTGGGCAAAATGGCGCAACGCCAAGCGATCGGACGCCAGGCCACTGCTGTCGCCAATGCTCTGCAGCAGGTCCGCCAGCCCGTCGAGTACGGCGTCGATACTGCTCTGGCCAAACAAAGGATTCTCCAGGCTGCCCAGGTCGAACGCGGCAAGACGCTGCGCCAACACCGTCAGGCTGCTGTCGCGTGGCGCATCGAACTCGTCGTTCAGGCGGCGCAACGAGCGCTGCACCAGCTTGAGCTGAAACAGCACCGCATGCGGGTTCTGCTCGTCGAGCAGCAACAGGTCCAGCACCGGAATCAGATGCGGCACCGCCATGTAGCGCGAGCGATAGGTGATGCTGCTGTTGCCCAGCTCCAGCAACCACTCCAGCCCGGCCTGTTCGAAAACCACCAGCCCGCGCAAAAACGCCGACAGGCTGGTACTGAGAAACTTCAGGCGCTCGATACGTCGCCCGATCATCAGGAAGCTCCAGCCTTCGTCGCGGGTCATGTCGTCCAGCGCAAAACCGGAGAGCGCTGCCAGCGACATCACCAGACGGTTGAGAAAATCCAGCAGTTCGCCGAAATCCGGCTCTTCGGTTTCCAGACTCAAGGCTTCGCGCTGCAACTCGACCAGCGCCTGCCAGTTTTCCTTGGATAACTTGCCACGCACTTGCGAAGCGGCCCACTGCAAACGCTGCAAATTGGCGCGCAGGCTGAACGGCCACTCGTCACCCATCAGCGCGACAAGCAGGCGATCCTTCAGCTCTTCGCCTTCCTGCGCCTCGGGCAGCATGCCCAGACTCTCGGCCAGCGCGACGGCGGCTTGCAGCGCAAGAGGGTCATCGTCGTCGACGTAGCGCGTCAGCATGATACGCAGCAGGCGTGCACTGTCGTCACAGCGCTCGCAGTAACGTCCGAACCAGAACAGGTTTTCCACCACCCGTGACGGCAGATAAGGGTCGCGACGAATCAGGTCGTAGACACCCAGCTTACGCTGGCCTTTCCACGGCTCGCCGAGGTGCGAGCGCTCACCCAGCACCCAAGTGTCCTTGCTCGCCCCGCCACGCTGCATCGATACCACGTCGGCGTCGGCTTCAGCGGCCACTCGGGTCAAGCCGCCCGGCAGCACACGATAGCCATCAAGACTGGCCACTGCATACACACGCATGCCAATGGCGCGCGGCTGTAAACCGGTGCCATCAGCCTGTAGCACCGGAGCATGGGACAACTGCGCCAGCTCCTGCGCGACGTAGGCATAGGGCCGCGACTGCATGCGCTGGGCAAGGACCAGACGCTGCTCCTCATTCAAATCACGGCCAAACACCGGCGCGAAATGTTGCGAGGGGAACGCCGGCTTGATCAACAGATCCGGCAGTTTTTCCAGCGCCTGGGCCAGCACCGGCGGCTCTCCGCACCACCAGGTCGCCACCGAGGGCAGGATCAGATCCTCGCCGAACAGGTATTGACTGATTTTCGGCAAAAAGCCCAGCAGCCCCGGAGACTCCAGCACACCACTGCCCAACGCATTGGCGACCAGCACGTTGCCCTGACGCACGGCCTCAAGCAGCCCCGGTACACCCAGCGCGGAGTCGGTACGCAATTCCAGAGGGTCGCAGAAGTCATCGTCCAGACGGCGCATGATGGCGTGAACCCGACGCAAGCCGCTGAGGGTTTTCAGGTAGACCGTGGCATCGCGCACCGTCAGATCACCACCCTCGACCAGCGGATAGCCCAGTTGTCGCGCCAGGTACAAATGTTCGAAGTAGCTTTCGTTGAAACGGCCCGGCGTCAGCAGGACGATCAGCGGTGCCTCGTTGCTGGTGGGCGCCTGACGGGCCAGCGTCTGCTGCAACGCGTCGAAGAAACCCGACAGGTGCCGGACCTGCAGGTCGCGATAGGTCTCCGGCAAGGCGCGCGCGACGCTTTGGCGGTTTTCGAGCGCATAACCGGCACCCGAAGGCGCCTGGGTACGGTCGGCAGTGACCCACCAGCGTCCGTCCGGGGTACGCGCCAGGTCGACGGCGTACATGTGCAGGAACGTGCCTTCAGGGGGCTTCACGCCCTGACACGGCCAGAGAAAGTTGTTGTGGCCAAACACCAGCTCGGCGGGCAGCAGGCCATTGGCGATCAGCGTCTGCGGGCCGTAAAGGTCCGCGAGCACTGCGTTGAGCAGCCGTGCACGCTGGGCAATCCCTGCCGCCACGTGCTGCCATTCATCCGCCGCAATGATGTGCGGCAACAGGTCCAGCTCCCACGGGCGATCGGCACCCTTGGGGTCGGCATAGACGTTGTAGGTGACACCGTTTTCCTGAATCTGCCGGGTCAGCAGGGCCTGGCGCTGGATCAGTTGCGCCGCGCTGCTGCGCCGCATGTGCTCGTACAGACGACGCCAGTGCGGGCGAACGGCTCCGTCGGCGTCGAGCATTTCGTGGTAAGTACCCTCGGACAGCGGGTAGTGGTCAAGCAGGTCGGGCATGGAAGGCTCGGCAGGCAACGTAAGGACTTCAGATTAGTGCAGTCAGATGTCACGTCCGTGTGCATCTGACGCACAGAGCCACTGTTTTTTTAATGCAGACGCATATCCAGCGTCATCGGCAGCTCGTGGTTAATGTTGAGCGACGGAACGTCCAGTTTGCCTGGGGTGTGGCCGATGCGGAAGAAACGTGACAGGCGACGGCTTTCCGCTTCGTTGGCGTTGACCGGCAAGGTTTCGTAGTTACGGCCGCCCGGATGGGCGACATGATACTCGCAGCCACCCAGCGAGCGGTGCATCCAGGTGTCGAGCAGATCGAAAACCAGTGGCGCATGCACGCCAATGGTCGGTTGCAGGCAATTGGCCGGCTGCCAGGCGCGATAACGCACACCCGCGACGAACTCACCGACCCGTCCGGTCGGCTGCAGGGGCACTGCGACACCGTTACAGGTCAACACGTAGCGTTGCGGTGGCAGCCCGCTGATATGCACTTGCAGACGCTCCAGCGATGAATCGACGTAGCGCACCGCGCCGCCGGCCGAGCCCTCTTCACCCAGGACATGCCAGGGCTCAAGCGCCTGACGCAGCTCCAGCTCGATGCCGTTGACGGCGTAATCGCCTACTTTCGGGAAGCGGAATTCCAGGTGCGCGGAGAACCAGTCGGCCTGCACCGGGTAGCCTGCCGCGTTAAGGTCGGCGACCACATCGGCAAAATCCTGCTCGATGAAGTGCGGCAGCATGAAGCGGTCATGCAGTTGCGTGCCCCAGCGCGCCAGCTTCGCGGGCGCGTAGGGTTCACGCCAGAAGCGCGCCACCAGCGCGCGCAGCAGCAACTGTTGCGCCAGGCTCATGCGCGCATGCGGCGGCATCTCGAAGGCGCGCAGCTCGAGCAGCCCCAGGCGTCCGGTTGCGCCATCGGGCGAGTAAAGCTTGTCAATGCAGAACTCGGCACGGTGGGTATTGCCGGTGACGTCAATCAGCAGGTTACGCAGCAGACGGTCCACCACCCACGGCGCAACCTGCTCGCCTGGCTTCGGCATCTGTGCAAAAGCGATTTCCATCTCGTAGAGCGAGTCATTGCGCGCTTCGTCGATGCGCGGTGCCTGAGACGTCGGGCCGATGAACAGGCCGGAAAACAGGTACGACAGCGAAGGATGGTTGTGCCAGTAGCTGATCAGGCTGCGCAGCAGGTCCGGACGCCGCAGAAACGGCGAATCTGCCGGCGTTGTGCCGCCCAGCACGAAATGGTTGCCCCCGCCGGTGCCAGTATGACGGCCGTCGATCATGAACTTCTCGGTGGTCAGACGCGTGAGGCAAACCTATTCATAGAGAAACTCGGTGCGCTCGACCAGTTCGTCCCAGCTCGCCGAAGGCTGCACGTTGACCTCGATCACACCAGGGTCCGGCGTGATCCGGAAATTGCACAGCCGCGGATCGCTCGGCGGTTCGTAGCCTTCCAGCAGGATCGGGCACTGCAGTTCCTCTGCAGTCGCCTCGATCACCGCCACCAGTTCAAGGTATTCCTCAAGCTTTTGCAGCGGCGGCATGAACAGGTACAGCCGCCCCTCGCGCGCTTCGGCACACAGCGCCGTGCGGGTCAGCCAGTCGGCCGACTCGTCGATCTTCGGCGGGCGCTCGGCGTCCGTGTCTGTGGACTTGAGCGCTGAGGTCAACGAGTCGCTGTCGGCCAGTTCGGGGAAGTCCTGGTTATGGTCGGTCGGATGAATGAACGGGTATTCCGCCGCCTTGACCCAAGGCTGCGACGCCAGCGGCAATCGATAGCCCAGCGCAGAATCCCCCGGCACCAGACGGCAATGCTCGTCACGCAAGTACCAGCGGCCACTCTGCCAGCTGTCACCGTCCGCGTTGCGAGCCAGCGGCAGAACCTGACCGATCATCTTGTCCAGCCCCTGAGCGAAGACCTTGCGCAGACGGGCCCGCTCCAGCTCGTCACCCAGCCGCGAATCTTCGGCGGTGACGTTGACTGGCAATGCGCCTTCGCGCCACAAGTAATAGAAATTGTCTTCGTAAGCCGGGAAAACGAAGCGGGCCGGCAGCTTCAAGCGCTCGGCAACACTGGCGAGAAAACGCCCTGCCAGTTCACCCGTAGCACCGTAGTCACGGGTTTCATCGGCGATCAGCGCATTATTGCGCCACACCGGCTGGCCGTCCTTGCGCCAGAAGCAGTTCAGCGACCAGCGCGGCAACTGCTCACCTGGATACCATTTGCCTTGCCCGAAATGCACGATGCCCAGCGGCGCGTAATGCCCGCGCATGCGCTGGAACAGCTCGGCGGACAGCTCGCGCTTGCGCGGCCCCAGCGCGGCGGTGTTCCATTCGGCGCCATCGCGGTCGTCGATGGACACGAAGGTCGGCTCGCCGCCCATGGTCAGACGCACATCGTCGCGCAGCAGATCGGCGTCGATCTGTCGACCAAGCGCCTGAATGTCCTGCCATTGCGCTTCGGTGTAAGGCTTGGTGACGCGCGGCGCCTCCCAGATGCGTTCGACCGACATTTCGTGGCTGAAATCGGTTTCGCACGGCTCGACCAGACCACTGATCGGTGCTGCCGAGGAAGGCTCGGGGCTGCACGCCAGAGGAATGTGTCCTTCGCCAGCGAACAGGCCGGACGTGGCGTCCAGCCCGACCCAGCCTGCGCCCGGCAGATAGACCTCGCACCAGGCGTGCAGGTCGGTGAAGTCGACATCCGTACCGGACGGCCCGTCGAGCGCCTCGACATCGGCCTTGAGCTGAATGAGGTAGCCCGACACAAAGCGCGCCGCCATGCCCAGATGACGCAACAGCTGCACCAGCAGCCATGCGGAGTCGCGGCACGAGCCCGATGCATTTTCCAGGGTGAATTCCGGGGTCTGAACGCCGGGTTCCATGCGGATCAGGTAAGCGACGTCCTGACTCAGGCGCTGGTTGAGGCCGACCAGGAAGTCGATGGCCGGAATCGGCTCGCGACTGATGCTGTCCAGATACGCCTGAAATCTCGGGGTCAGCGGCAGTTTTTCGAGGTACGGCGCCAGCTCGCGCTGCTCTTCGCTGGCGTAGGTGAACGGAATATTCTCGGCGTAGGGCTCCAGGAAGAAGTCGAACGGATTGAACACCGCCATCTCGGCGACCAGATCGACTTCGACACGGAATTCGTCGGTCTTTTCCGGGAAGACCAGACGCGCGAGGTAATTGCCTTGAGGGTCCTGCTGCCAGTTGATGAAATGGTTTTCAGGCAGGACTTTCAGCGAATAAGACAGCACGCGTGTGCGGCTATGAGCGGCCGGACGCAGGCGAACGATCTGCGGACCCAGTTCGACCGCGCGGTCGTAGCGATAGTGCGTGACATGGTGCAAGGCAATATGAATCGACACGGCGTGCCTCCTGCGAGCCTGAACGGTAATTGAGCCGCGCAAGACTTATGCCATCCGGTCAAAGTCGTGCGCCAACGAGAGTGGCATTCCCCGCCTGAACAGGCGCAGCACCAAAATCGTGCCGGCCGAAGCCAACGGTGCAAGGGTCGCACAGTAATAAGGCAGACAGTGTGGCAGAGGGATTGAGTGGGGGGTGAAGAATTGTGAAGGCGTTTGGATACGCATGCGGCGCGTTGCAGGTGTAAGACGCGCAGCTTCACCCAAGGCATTCCCACCCCGTGGGAGCGAGCTTGCTCGCGAAGGCGTCATCACTGAACCACCGCTTTCGCGAGCAAGCTCGCTCCCACAAGGGATTGCAGGTGGGTTTTCAGCACTGCCCGACGCTACATTTCCGGCACTATCAGCACACGAGCACATGATAGGTACACCCACAGAACGAGGAACGATAATACCAACTATCGTGCGACGCTCTGCGTTTGCGCGGATACCTCGCCTTAGCGTGGCACTACTGGCTTGCGCTTGGGCGGTTTGGTGCCTTTGCCCTTGGCTGCATCCATGCGCTCCTTGGCAGCCTGCTTGTTGCGCGCCATGGCGGCAGCCTTGGCCTCTTCACGCTTGTCCCACGGCTTGCTGCCATCGCTTCCGCGTGGCGGCAGGCCGGTGTGCTGGGTCTGGATCAGCGTGGTCTTGGCATTTTTCGCAACCTTGTGGCTGCCCGCCGGCGTCGAGTTCTTGCGGCGCGCGCTCTGATAGCTGTCAGTAGCCGGCTGATGCAACGGGATCAGTTGATCCTTGCCCGGCCCGATCAGGTCGGCACGGCCCATGCGTTCCAGTGCCTCACGCAGCATCGGCCAGCCTTTCGGGTCGTGATAGCGCAGGAAAGCCTTGTGCAAACGACGCTGCGCTTCGCTTTTCACGATGGTGACCGCATCACTCTTGTAGGTGACCTTGCGCAGCGGGTTCTTGCCCGAGTGGTACATGGCGGTGGCCGTAGCCATCGGCGACGGGTAGAACGCCTGCACTTGGTCCGCGCGGAAACCATTGCCCTTGAGCCACAGCGCCAGGTTCATCATGTCTTCATCGGTGGTGCCCGGGTGGGCGGCGATGAAGTAAGGAATCAGGTACTGCTCCTTGCCGGCTTCCTTGGTGTACTTCTCGAACATGCGCTTGAACTTGTCATAGCTGCCAATGCCCGGCTTCATCATCTGGTTGAGCGGACCTTCCTCGGTGTGTTCCGGGGCGATCTTCAGGTAACCACCTACGTGGTGAGTAACCAGTTCCTTGACGTACTCCGGCGACTCGACCGCGAGGTCGTAGCGCAGGCCGGAGGCGATCAGGATCTTTTTCACGCCCGGCAAGGCGCGCGCGCTGCGATACAGCTGGATCAGCGACGAGTGATCGGTATTCAGGTTCGGGCAGATGCCCGGGAATACGCAGGACGGCTTGCGGCAGGCCGACTCGATCTCCGGGCTTTTGCAGGCGATGCGATACATGTTCGCGGTCGGCCCGCCCAGGTCGGAAATGACCCCGGTAAAGCCCGGCACCTTGTCGCGGATTTCTTCGATTTCGCGAATGATCGACTCTTCGGAGCGGTTCTGAATAATCCGCCCTTCGTGCTCGGTGATCGAGCAGAAGGTGCAGCCGCCAAAGCAGCCGCGCATGATGTTCACCGAGAAACGAATCATGTCGTAGGCAGGGATCTTTTCCTTGCCGTACGCAGGATGCGGGACGCGCGCGTAAGGCATGCCAAACACGTAGTCCATTTCTTCAGTGGTCATCGGAATGGGCGGCGGGTTGAACCAGACGTCCACGTCGCCATGTTTCTGCACCAGCGCGCGAGCGTTGCCCGGGTTGGTCTCCAGGTGCAACACGCGGTTGGCGTGGGCATACAGCACAGCGTCGTTACGGACCTTTTCCACCGATGGCAGGCGGATGACCGTCTTGTCGCGGGTCATGCGCGGGCTGGCGAGAATCTGCACCACCTTGGCTTCGTTGGGGTCCTCGACGTTGCCTTTTTCCTGCTCGATGGCGCAGGCCTGCGTGTCCTGGGTGTTGACGTACGGGTTGATGATCTTGTCGACCTTGCCCGGACGGTCGATACGCGTGGAGTCGACCTCATACCAGCCCTGCGGCGTGTCACGACGAATGAACGCCGTACCGCGCACGTCGGTGATGTCTTCGATCTTGTGGCCGTAGGACAGACGCTGGGCGACTTCGACGATCGCGCGTTCGGCATTGCCGTACAGCAGGATGTCGGCGCAGGCGTCAATCAGGATCGAGTTGCGAACCTTGTCCTGCCAATAGTCATAGTGCGCGATTCGGCGCAGCGAAGCCTCGATGCCGCCCAGCACGATCGGTACATGCTTGTAGGCTTCCTTGCAGCGCTGGCTGTAGACCAGACTTGCGCGGTCCGGACGCTTGCCAGCCATGCCGCCAGGGGTATAGGCGTCATCGGAGCGAATCTTCTTGTCTGCGGTATAGCGGTTGATCATCGAGTCCATGTTGCCGGCAGCGACACCGAAAAACAGATTCGGCTCGCCGAGCTTCATGAAGTCGTCTTTGGACTGCCAGTTGGGCTGCGCGATGATCCCGACCCGGAAGCCCTGGGATTCGAGCAGACGACCGATGATCGCCATGCCGAAGGACGGGTGATCCACGTACGCATCACCGGTAACAATGATGATGTCGCAGGAATCCCAGCCAAGCAGATCCATTTCTTCCCGGCTCATGGGCAGGAAAGGTGCTGGTCCGAAACATTCGGCCCAGTACTTGGGATAGTCAAATAACGGCTTGGCTGATTGCATGTTCAGGACCTACGTTTGCACGTTGGAAAAATCGCGGGCGCGGAATATAGCACATTTTTTGATCAAGTCCGACCACGGTGGTCGGATTTGATGGAGTCGACCCGAAGTCAATCGTCGTCGAAGTTGTAACTGCCCGGCGCCAGGTTCTCGAAGCGCGTGTATTTGCCGATGAACGCCAGACGCGTGGTGCCGATGGGGCCGTTACGCTGCTTGCCGATGATGATCTCGGCAATGCCCTTGTGCTCGGTTTCCGGGTGATACACCTCGTCCCGGTAAACGAACATGATGACGTCGGCATCCTGCTCGATCGCTCCGGATTCCCGGAGGTCGGAGTTGATCGGGCGCTTGTTGGGGCGCTGCTCAAGAGAGCGGTTGAGCTGCGACAGGGCAATGACCGGGCAGTTGAATTCCTTGGCCAGCGCTTTCAACGAGCGCGAGATCTCGGAAATCTCGTTGGTACGGTTATCACCGCTGGAACCAGGGATCTGCATCAGCTGCAGGTAGTCGATCATGATCATGGCGATGTCGCCATGCTCACGCACGATCCGCCGCGTCCGCGCGCGCATTTCAGACGGGCTGATACCGGCCGTATCGTCGATGAACAGCTTGCGGTCATTGAGCAGATTGACCGCCGATGTCAGGCGTGGCCAGTCATCGTCATCAAGCTGGCCGGCCCGCACCTTGGTCTGGTCGATGCGCCCCAGCGACGACAACATACGCATGATCAGCGATTCGCCTGGCATCTCCAGCGAGTAGACCAGCACCACCTTGTCACTGCGCAGCACCGCGTTCTCGACTAGGTTCATGGCGAAGGTGGTCTTACCCATCGACGGACGTCCGGCAACGATGATCAGGTCGGCGGGTTGCAATCCGCTGGTTTTTTCATCGAGATCGGTATACCCGGTCGACAGACCGGTAATGGCGTTGTCGCTGTTGAACAGGGTATCGATACGGTCGATGGCCTTGGTCAGCAGGTCATTGACGCTGACCGGGCCGCCAGTCTTGGGGCGCGCTTCGGCGATCTGGAAGATCTGCCGTTCAGCCTCGTCAAGAATCTCTTCGGCGGTCCGGCCTTCGGGGTTGAACGCACTGTCGGCGATTTCGGTACTGATGCCGATCAATTGCCGCAGCGTGGCCCGGGCCCGGACGATCTGCGCATAAGCCTTGATGTTGGCGACAGAAGGCGTGTTTTTCGCCAGCTCACTGAGGTAGCCCAGGCCGCCTACCTGCGAGGTCTGCCCTTCCTTGTCCAGCTGTTCAGCCAGCGTGACCACGTCAATCGGGCTGTTCTGGTCGGCCAAGCGGGCGATGGCGCGGAATATCAGGCGGTGGTCATGTCGATAGAAATCACCATCGGAAACTTGATCGAGCACCCGCTCCCAGGCGTTGTTGTCCAGCATCAAGCCACCGAGTACAGCCTGTTCGGCCTCGATGGAATGCGGCGGCACTTTCAGGGCAGCGGTTTGCAGATCGTATTGTTCGGGGGCGGAAATATCGTTCATGGCCACTTCAATTCGGGGTTTGCAGAATGGGGATGGCACAAAGACAAAGGGCACGACCTGTGAACAGGATCGTGCCCGATGTTAATCCTCTGACGTCAATGCCGCCAGACGATTACGTGTTGCTTAAGCAGCCACTACGACAACGCGTACGGTCGCTTCTACGTCGCTGTGCAGGTGCACGGCTACGTCGAATTCACCAACGTTGCGGATAGTGCCGTTCGGCAGACGAACTTCGCTTTTTGCAACTTCAACGCCGGAGGCGGTCAGTGCATCAGCGATGTCGTGGGTGCCGATCGAACCGAACAGCTTGCCTTCGTCACCAGCAGTGGCAGTGATGGTCACTTCCAGCTCAGCCAGTTGGGCAGCGCGAGTTTCGGCAGATGCTTTCTTGTCTGCAGCCAGTTTTTCCAGCTCGGCACGACGCTCTTCAAACGCAGCCACGTTGGCAGCGGTTGCAGCGGTTGCTTTGCCGTAAGGCAGCAGGTAGTTACGACCGTAGCCGGCCTTAACGTTTACTTTGTCGCCCAGGTTGCCCAGGTTGGCGACTTTTTCCAGAAGGATCAGTTGCATGTGGAAATCCTCTTAACTTTTAACCTTCACCGTTCGCAGGACCATTGCCGGGATCTTTCGAGCTCCGGCGACCGCGAAAATCAATCAGGCTGTCGACAATGGCAATTACCACGAGCAACGGATAAATCAGCTGCATGAACACCAGCAGCGTGATGTACATCCCCACCAGCCAGAACCTGGACAGACGCTTTTCAGCGACCAGACCGTGAATCAGGGCCAGGCCCGCAAAGACCAGCGGTACGCTGCACAGCGGTGCAAGCATCGCTATCTGCGGACCGAAATTCGGCCCCACCAGCATGCACACCACCAGCACCAACGCCGGCACCAGCGGGAGTTTCACGGCGCGAAATTCACGCCCGAAACCACCAGGGTTGTACAACATCGCTTGCCAGTACCGCCCAAGAATCAGGCACAGCACACTGACGATTTGCAGCACAGCCGCTATCAGGCCATTCAGGACGGGTGCAATCAGTGCCCCCAGACGCGCTCGCTCTTCTACGTTCAACTGCTCGTAGAGCCCGGCCAGCATTGTCGGCAGATGTTTCTGCAACTCCTGCGACATTGCTTCCAGAGGCTCGCGAAAAACCGTGCCCAGAATTACTGCATACACCACACCCAATGCCACGCTGACCAGCAGCACACGGACCCAGGACTCGCTGGCACGCAAAACCATTGCCAAACTCAGTGAACCCGCCAGCACCATGGCTGTACGAGGTTCACCGAAATACCACCAGACCAAAGCCGGCAGCAGAGCCCAGGACAGGACACCAACGGCATCACTGAACCCGCGTCGCAGGAGCACAAGGCACCCTGCGGCAGCACTCAACCAGAACAACAGCGGCAATGCCGCACATCCAGCCACTACGAGAGTGGCCTGCATACGGCCGCGCATGATGAATTCAGCCAGGGCACGCATGCTTTCTATCCTTTGTTACGTTTTGTCGACTACCTGGTCTCAGCGGCCGTGGCTGTCGGTGTAGGCCAGCAGGGCCAGGAAGCGGGCACGCTTGATAGCGGTGGCCAGCTGACGCTGATAACGTGCTTTGGTACCAGTGATACGGCTTGGAACGATTTTGCCGGTCTCGGATACGTAGGCTTTCAGAGTGTTGAGATCTTTGTAATCGATCTCTTTGACGTCTTCAGCGGTGAAGCGGCAGAATTTACGACGACGGAAGAAACGTGCCATGTAATTGGCTCCTCAAAAGGTCCGTGGATTACTCGTCAGCGTTATCGCTAACGTCGCTGTTGTCGCCGTCATCGCCATCGGCGCTGTCGGAGTGCTCAGGACGGTCACGACGCTCACGGCGCTCACTGCGGTTCTCTTCAGCCTTGAGCATCTCGGACTGGCCGGTTACGGCTTCGTCGCGACGGATGACCAGGTTACGGATCACAGCATCGTTGTAACGGAAGTTGTCTTCCAGCTCGGCCAGAGCCTTGCCAGTGCACTCAACGTTCAGCATCACGTAGTGAGCCTTGTGAACATTGTTGATTGCGTAAGCCAGTTGACGACGGCCCCAATCTTCCAGACGGTGGATTTTGCCGCCGTCTTCTTCGATCAGCTTGGTGTAACGCTCTACCATGCCGCCGACTTGCTCGCTTTGATCCGGGTGGACCAAAAAGATAATTTCGTAATGACGCATGAATGCTCCTTACGGGTTGTAGCCTGCCGCTCAAATAGCGGTCAGACAAGGAGTGAATGACACTGTTGGTCTTGCTCAGGGACAGGCACATGCGCGCCTGCCGTGACAGCAAGGGGCGCAATTGTAGAGAAGGGTCGGGGGAGGCGCAAGGCAATTGGTGAATTAATGAGCAGATCGCATGGCGCGACCTGCTCACTCTGGCCAGAAGCCGCAATCAGGCTTTTTTGCCGGCAGCCTTGACACTGCGCTGGCGCAGCGCTTCGAACAGACACACGCCAGTCGCGACCGACACGTTGAGGCTGCTGACACTGCCCGCCATCGGCAGGCGCACCAGATAATCACAATGCTCACGGGTCAGGCGACGCATGCCCTTGCCTTCCGCTCCCATGATGATAATGGTCGGCCCGGTCAGGTCCTGCTGATACAGCTCGACCTCGGCCTCGCCCGCAGTACCGACCACCCACAATCCGCGCTGCTGCAGTTTTTCCAGGGTACGCGCCAGGTTGGTTACTGCCACGAGCGGAATGACCTCGGCTGCACCGCAGGCGACCTTGCGCACGGCTGGCGTCAGGGTTGCGGATTTGTCCTTGGGCACGATGACCGCCAGCGCACCTGCCGCATCGGCAGTACGCAGGCAGGCGCCAAGGTTGTGCGGATCGGTCACGCCGTCCAGCACCAACAGCAGCGGCGAGCCCTCACTGCGGTCCAGCAGCTCGTCGAGCATAGCCTCGCCCCAGACCTGGCTCGGGCTGACATCGGCAACAACACCCTGATGCACGCCTTCGACCCAGGCATCCATTTCGCGGCGCTCGGCCTGCCCGATGGTGACGCGATTTTCGGCCGCCAGTGCGACCAGGGTTTGGACGCGAGGGTCGTTACGACCCTCGGCCAGCCAGATGTGCTTGACGCGTTTTGGATGATGACGAAGTAACGCTTCTACGGCGTGAACGCCGTAGATTTTTTCCAGATGACTCATGACTTGGCCTTGGGTTTACGAGCGCCGCTGCTTTTCGCAGCTGGCGCGGAGCCCGTTTTTGACGAGCCTTTACGGTGCTTGCTGGCCGGTTTGCCCGATGAGGGCGCAGAACCCGACCTGTCAGACTTTCCCGACGATGCCTTGCTACCACCCTTCGCGTCTGCCAGAAGCGCTTTTTTCAGCTCGCGGCTTTTACGCACTTCTGCGTTTTTCGCGGCGGCATCGCTCGGGCGATACGCTTCGGTGCTGCTTTCCTTGGTCGAAGCGCTACGGCGTCCGGACTTGGCAGGCGCCTTATCCTTCTCGGCCGTGGTCGTGGCAGCAGGTGCCGCGGTGTCATGACCACGACGCTTGCGAGCCGTCGGCTTTGCAGCCGCTGCCGCTTCGGATATCTCGAAATCGATCTTGCGCTCATCCAGATCGACGCGCATGACGCGCACTTCAACGGTGTCGCCCAAGCGGAAGTTACGCCCGGTACGCTCGCCGGCAAGGCGGTGGTGCAGCGGATCGAAGTGGTAGTAGTCACCCGGCAAGGCGGTCACGTGGACCAGGCCCTCGACATAGATGTCGGTCAGCTCGACGAACAGACCAAAGCCGGTTACAGCGGTGATCACGCCCGGGAAAGACTCGCCGACGCGATCCTTCATGTATTCGCACTTGAGCCAGTTGACCACGTCGCGCGTAGCCTCGTCGGCACGGCGCTCGCTCATCGAGCATTGTTCGCCCAACTGGTCGAGCAGCGCGTCGTCGTATGGGTAGATGCGCGCCTTCGGGATCGTGGCAGCGCCGGCACGACGAACGTGCGGCGTATCCTGCTTGGAGCGAATGACACTGCGAATCGCACGATGGGTCAGCAGGTCCGGATAACGACGGATCGGCGATGTGAAGTGCGTGTACGCTTCGTAATTCAGACCGAAGTGACCGTTGTTGTCCGAGCTGTAGACCGCCTGGCTCAACGAACGCAGCATCACGGTCTGTATCAGGTGGTAGTCAGGACGATCACGAACGGTTTCAAGCAGCGCCTGATAATCCTTCGGTGTCGGACCTTCCTTGCCTTTATGCAACGTCAGGCCCAACTCACCGAGGAACGCACGCAGTTTTTCCAGGCGCTCCGGCGGCGGACCATCGTGGACGCGGTACAACGCAGGAATTTCGTGCTTCTTCAGGAACTGCGCGGTGGCCACGTTGGCGGCCAGCATGCATTCCTCGATCAGCTTGTGGGCATCATTGCGAGTGGTCGGACGGATTTCGGCAATCTTGCGCTCGGAACCGAAGATGATCCGGGTTTCCTGAGTTTCGAAATCGATCGCACCGCGCACATGACGCGCGCCCAGCAATACCTTGTACATGGCATAAAGCTGTTTGAGGTGCGGCACCACATCGCCGTATTCACCACGCAAGCTTTTGGCTTCAGCGGTTTTCGGCTGCTCCAGAATCGTGCTGACCTTGTTGTAGGTCAGGCGAGCGTGAGAGTGGATGATGCCTTCGTAGAACACGTAGTCAGTCATCTCGCCGGTCTTGGAGATGGTCATCTCGCAGACCATGGCCAGACGATCGACATGCGGGTTCAGCGAGCAGAGGCCGTTGGACAATTGCTCAGGCAGCATGGGCACGACGCGCTCGGGGAAATACACCGAGTTGCCGCGCACCTGGGACTCTGCATCCAGCGCCGAGCCGATCTTCACGTAGCTCGATACGTCGGCAATCGCCACGTAGAGCTTCCAGCCGCCGGAGAACAAACGCAGCTTGCCCGGCTTGGCTTCGCAATAGACCGCATCGTCGAAGTCACGAGCGTCTTCGCCGTCGATGGTCACGAACGGCAGATGGCGCAGATCGACGCGGTGTTCCTTGTCCTTCTCTTCGACTTCCGGCTTGAGCCTGGCAGCCTCCTTCAGGACAGCTTCGGGCCAAACATGCGGGATATCGTAGGTACGCAGCGCGACATCGATCTCCATGCCGGGCGCCATGTAGTTGCCCACCACTTCGATCACGTCGCCTTGCGGCTGGAAGCGCGGCGTCGGCCAATGGGTGATTTTCACCTCGACGAACTGACCGATCTTGGCGCCGTTGTTGCGACCCGGCGTCACCAGCACTTCCTGCTGGATTTTCGGGTTATCGGGTACAACAAAACCAATGCCGCTCTCTTCGAAGTAGCGACCAACGATGGTTTCGTGAGCACGCGAGATCACTTCGACAATAACGCCTTCGCGACGACCGCGACGGTCAAGGCCGGAAACACGCGCCAGCGCCCGGTCACCGTCGAATACCAGACGCATTTGCGCCGGGCTCATGAACAGGTCATCGGAACCGTCGTCTGGAACCAGAAAGCCGAAGCCATCGCGATGCCCGGAGATGCGACCCAGGATCAGGTCAAGCTTGTCTACCGGTGCATAAGTGCCGCGACGGGTGTAGATCAACTGGGCGTCACGCTCCATCGCCCGAAGGCGGCGGCGCAGAGCCTCGAATTGATCTTCGGTGGTCAGGCCGAACTCTTCGACCAGTTGCTCGCGACTGGCCGGCGAACCGCGCTCAGCAAGGTGCTGCAAGATCAGCTCGCGGCTGGGAATAGGGTTTTCGTATTTTTCCGCTTCACGAGCGGCCTCGGGATCGAGGGACTGCCAATCGGCCATTAGATAGTTTTCACCTTGTATATATAGGGGTTAGTTTGGCATAGACCTCATGAAACGGGAAATTTCACGCTCAAACCACTCGACAAAAAGCCTCCCTGACCACGCTGCAACACCCGAAACACACCGCCCGCGAATTTTTTCGAATTTTTTTCATCGCCGGGGTTTACAGCCTAAAAAGCGCTCCGTATAGTGCGCGCCATCGACAGGTTGATGCCTGTCGATACTGCCCAGATGGTGAAATTGGTAGACACGCCAGCTTCAGGTGCTGGTGACCGCAAGGTCGTGGAAGTTCGAGTCTTCTTCTGGGCACCAATTCAGGCAACAGACTACAACAGTCTCAAGCCTCACAAAAACCCGCGAAAGCGGGTTTTTGCATTTTCAGGTTTTGATTATTAAATCAAAACAGGGGTTTACAGAGCAAAATGATCGCCGTATAGTGCGCCCCATCAACGGCGGAGACGCTGCTGATGCTGCCCAGATGGTGAAATTGGTAGACACGCCAGCTTCAGGTGCTGGTGACCGCAAGGTCGTGGAAGTTCGAGTCTTCTTCTGGGCACCAATTCAAAAAAACCGAGCCAATGGCTCGGTTTTTTTTTGGGGAATTGCAAAGTCATTTACTTCAACTCAGCAGACCGCATCCAGCTTATATCTTCAAACCAAAGCCATAGGCTGCATCGCCACCTATCACGATGTCTCTCAGATCCTTATCCTTGTCATCATCCGGGAAATAGCTCTTTCTGGTAAACGGAAGACTACCATTATCACTTGCCCAGAGCCGTCTGTCCCACTGCTGCCCCGCAGGCGCTGCCGTGAGGTCGATACTCAACTTTCCGCCACCCTCGGCACGGAGCTTGCGCCAAGTAGCCAGATCCGGAATGACAAGACCTCTGCTGTCGGCAATTTTCTTGCACTCCGTGTAAGTATCGAAATTCAGGTACTCCAACGTGGAAATACCTTGGACAGTGACCGTTACGTATACAACCTGGCCTAGGGAATCTCGCACCTGAACATATACAGATCCGTTCTTCCTGGCCATCAGCAGGCCTTTAGCATCGACCTCGACGATAGACGAATCTCCAGACACGAACGTATAGGGACCTTTACCGCCACTAACAACCATTAACTGACTTGAATCGGGCGGCACTGCAGCAGTGCTGCCTGGCTTCGGATAAGCAGCGCTCAAAGAAACATCTGAAAACTTGACACTCAGCAAGCTGCCTTGCGGTTTGATTGTCAAACTCAGCGTAGGAAAGTCTTCAGCGTAGGTGTCACTGAAGTCACCATCGAACGTAACCTTTGCAAATACCTGCAACTGACTGCCCGCTGCCAAATTATCGAACTGGGCCCGAGTGATAGTAATAGCCAAGTCCTGCTTTGCATCGGCATCGGTCAATATTCTGGCTGTCCAGACGTTGATCTCCACCGCACTACCATCCTGGGCAGTACCCTCCAGGCGCAACCACACCCGTTGACCGGCTGCCATGAATGGCCACTTCTTGAGCGTCACCACGATGTCGGTTTTTACCGAGGCCAGATCCAGCAGATCTGTGGGTGCCTGGCCGACCACTGGCAGAGACAGGTTATCCCCACCAAGTGTATCGACCTCAATGATGGTGTCGTCAGAATCTATCGGATTGATCAGCCCGTTGCGCGTGACCTGATAATAGACCCAGACCTCTGCCCCGGTATTGGAACCAATTGCCGAGGCTGGAATAACGAACTCTAATGCCTTGCTCACACTGCCGACAGTTTGTTCGGCTATCGCTGGCGTCCCGGGGCCGTCAGTACCAATCCAGAAGAGCCGAACCTTGTCGCCGACAGCAATGGCGGGGTAAGGCTGAACAACCACTGTTGTGCCATTTTGCACGGCCATCGGATCAAGAACCCAGTCAACAGACGCCGGAACCTCAGGAGCAGGAAGCAATAGACCAGCCACCTGAGTGCCTACCGAAAACAGTTCTTCCTGAGACCTGAACTTCTGAGTCTTGCCGCCAAGCCCTTTTCGCTCAATAACGTAATAGACAATGGCCTTTTTGTTGAGCGCTGTACTGACGGAGGCCGCGGGAACATTGAATACCAGGTCGATATTCACGTTGGCCGCATCAACAGCCTGAACACCCAGTGCGACCGGACCACCACCCTCGACCGGCTGCCAATAAGCCGTAACACTGTCTCCCACCTGAGTCTCGGCGTAAGGTACGGTGAGTTTTGTTCCAACGCTCGCAAGAGCAGCATCCATCTTGCCATCTTTGACACCGTCCACCACAGCGCCGGTCAAAACCCTGGAATCTGCAGCCTCCTGATCCTTCTGACTGCCGACGAAAAACTGATAGTCAGCAGAACGAAAGCTGACTTTCCGGCCATCTGGCAGAACGCGCTCAAGCAGGTAAAAAACCGTCACAACCTTGCCCCGGTTGAATTCAATGGGATTATCCAGATACACATCAAATGACATGTCGCCATCGACATTCTGCTGGGTAACAAGCCCCTCATCGGTAAACGTCTTCTGTTTTGACGAGTCACTCCAGAATAGCGTGATCTTGTCTTTTACCAAGGTTCCAGCGGAAGGAATATGAACATTGATAGAGTCAGCAATTTTGTCCGGATCGAGACGATTATCAGAAACTTCGTTGATAAATGGCGGCAAACCCGCAAGGCTGGGTCCTACATAGATATTGCGCCTGGGCGAGGTATACCAGACGCCCTCTCTATACACCTTGTAGTAGATACTCATGATGCCATTGACCAGCGGCTTGATATCAGCATCTGTCCAGGTAATTTTCATTGGACGCCGCTGTAGATTACTTGCACTGATGGGGCGGTCTTTGTCAGTAAAGTTAATTGCATTCTGCTTGGCGTTCACGCCCTCCCTGACCAGTTTTACGGTGTCCCCAAGCTGAATACCTGGGTAATCGAGACTGACAGTGACAAAGTTGACTGTAGCCTTGGCACTGATGTGATCCGGGTCGATAGAGTCGTTGACGGCCTCCAACAGTTCGGGCGCCGGCAGATAAAGACCTCGAATCTGAAACTCAAGAGATTGCGATGTGCGAACCTTGCCAGTCTTGTTGGAACTTGCGGGCCTGACGACATACTGAACAGTCGCCGTTTGACCGGCGAGCGCTTTCACAATATCAGACGGAATCGTCACGGTGCGTACATCACCACCCACGACAGATAGCGCTATGTAAGTCGTACTCCAACTAATCAGCGTTCCACTCTGAGACTTACCCTTGAAATTAATCTGAACGTGCTCGCCAGGAGCAAAACTCAAGTAATAGTTGTTCCATATCGACGGCAGCCTGACTCCGAGCCCCCGCCCTGCAAGGTAGGACATATCCGACGGCGAGGGGGGCGATGACGGCTTGTCGGGGTAGCCTAACTGAACATATTTTACTCCTGTAACCGCATCAGTTCTCCAGACGCCCCCAACACCTACCGGGGCAAGGGGACTTTCCAATAAGGCAGTCATATTCATTCCATCCATAGAAATAAAGTTAAATATCTGGCTGTGCGCTCTGAGGTAAGCACAGTACAACGTGCTCATTCGCGATCATGAGCTCTTGCTCACTGTAGGGGGTCATTGCCCATAGGGTTACTATCAGAACTGACAGGTAGGCATTTCAAAAAACTTCCTGCGATTATCCAGACACAGCCAACCTCGCGTCCTTGAAAGTTAGCGCTCGATTATTCGCTTCGCTGTCAGCACGTGCTAGACATCGTGCTGGGTGCCTCACAGACTAAGGTGTAAACGAAGGCCTTTTCCCGAAAACGTTCTATACCTCAAGCCCGAAACTGCCCCAGGCTCGACTTCAACTGCGCAGCCAGCCCGTTTAGCACTTTGCCGCTAGCGGTCGTCTCAACCACCGCTTTTGCGGCTTTCTCGGCCTGAGCGTGAATCACCTCTACCCGACCGCGAACGGCCTGCGCTCCTTCAGCCTGATGTACAGCCGCCTTGGTCGCCAGACCAATGGCCGCGTGTACCTGCTCGACAGATACCTGCACGGTCTGCTGGCGCCTGGCACTGTCTCGCAGTACTTCCAGACCTTCCTTGGCCTGGCGTCCGGCGATGCCGATGGCGGCGACCGCCTCTTTCGCTCCACGCTGCAGGGCGATGATGTGCTCCTGGATATCGCCCGTCGAGCTTTGCGTCTTGCTGGCCAGCGCCCGCACTTCGTCAGCCACCACGGCAAAGCCCCTGCCCGTTTCACCCGCGCGTGCGGCTTCAATGGCTGCGTTGAGTGCGAGCAAGTTGGTTTGCTCGGCAATACCGTGGATAACTTCCAGCACGACCTCGATCTGCTGGCTTTGCTGCGCCAGACGCTCAATGACCTGCGCACCGGTTTCAACCTGCCCGGCCAGCGCCTCGATCAAACCGCCGACCTGATTGGACGTGCGGGTGTTTTCATCGGTCGCTTGTTTGATATCGATCACCTGACGCAAGGCTGCCTGCATCGCCTGGCTTTCCGACTGCGCCTCGTCGGCCATCTGCTCCAGCGCTTTCAGACTGGCCGCCACTTGGTCCCGCTGCAATTCGGCCGCCGCATCGGCACCGGCGTTACGCTCGCTCATGACACCGATTTCCTGCCCGGTGCGCTGCGCCACCTCGCCCGCCTCACGAACGATAGGCTGCAACTTGTCGATGAAGCGGTTGACGGCCGCCGACATGTCGCCAATCTCGTCGTTGCTGTCCAGCTTGACGCGCTTGGTCAGATCGCCCTCGCCCGCCGCCAGATCATTGAGTGCCGCGATCAGCAGATGCAGCTTGCTGACGACCCGACGCCCGAGCACCACCGCCAGTAACAACAATACACCCAGGCCGACCAGGGCCAGACCCATGCCGATTCTCCAGCGCAGCGTTTCGGCAGCTTCCTGAACCGCCACACGCGTGTTGGCGGTCATTGCCGCTCCCGCCGCCTGAGCCGACTGCAGGCGCGTGCGTAGCGCGGCAGAGCTGTCCTTCGAGGCACTGGCAAGGCTGTCAGACACCAACTGTTCACCACTGGTGATCAGGGTCGCGAAACGCTTGTCCAGGGCAGTAAGATTCTCTTCGACCGTTGCCGTGGACACACCCATGCGCACCTTGCCGATCTCTACGCCGTTAGGGCTGATGGATGCCTCGACGTAATACACCGAAGGGTCGCTTTTCGCCGCATTGAGGACCTTGTCCATCGCCCGCTCGCCCTCCCCCTTGACCAAAAGAGCCTTGACCAGCGGATTGTCACGGTTCATGTAACGCGTGAGGTGCTCACCTGCGGCGTCGTCATAAACGACGAACAGTACGTTGGGATTGCGCTGGGCACGGCGTGCGAACTCGGAAAGCGTTGGCGTGTCGTTGTCCCACATGGCACGCGGAGCAACGGCAGCCAGCAATTCGGCCATGTCCGTCGCGGACTCGCGCAGGTCTTTCTCCAGCGTGGCACGCAGTTGAGCCTGCTCTTCCTTCAGACGGGTAGAGAGCCCGACGCTCAGGCGCTGTCGAGTGCTGGCTGACAATGCATCGAGGCTCGATGTCACTTCGCTACTCGCCGACTCCAGCTCTGAGGACAGATGTTGCGAATCTACCCCCAGGCGGTTGGCGAGATCGGCCTCAAGCGCAGTGACTGTGCTCCGGGTAAGCGCAACCGCCACCACCACCTGCACCAAAAGAGCGATACCCAGCGCAATGAAGACCGGGCGCAGCAGACGGCTTTGCAATAGAGATAAGACAGCAGACACAGGAGAATCCCTCCACCCTCAGCGCCATTAAAATGATGGCACTTTTCTGTCATCTTTGTAGCAAGCGCCGTGCCGTGACACAAGTCTCACTTTTCTGAGCTTCCCTGCCGCCGGTGCGACAATAAAAAAGGGCCGCACATGCGACCCTTTTTGGCACAGCCCGGTGACGTATCAGCCGAACGGATGACGCAGCACGATGGTTTCGTTGCGGTCAGGACCGGTCGAAATGATGTCGATAGGCGCACCCACCAGCTCTTCAACACGCTTGATGTAAGCGCGAGCGGCAGCAGGCAGCTCTTCGAGGGTCTTGGCACCCAGCGTGGATTCGCTCCAGCCTGGCATCTGCTCGTAGACCGGACGCAGGCCCAGATAGCTGTCAGCGTCGGTAGGCGCGTCGATGACGGCACCCTCTTCGTTCTCGTAGCCCACACAGATGTTGATGGTTTCCAGACCGTCGAGCACGTCCAGCTTGGTCAGGCACAGGCCCGAGATGCTGTTGATTTCGATGGCGCGACGCAGGATGACGGCGTCGAACCAGCCGCAACGGCGTGCACGACCGGTGGTGGCACCGAACTCATGACCACGCTTGGCCAGGAAGGCACCGACGTCATCGAACAGCTCAGTCGGGAAAGGACCCGAACCCACGCGCGTGGTGTAGGCCTTGGTGATGCCCAGGATGTAATCCAGGTACATCGGACCAAAACCGGAACCGGTGGCAATGCCGCCCGCCGTGGTGTTGGAACTGGTGACGTACGGGTAGGTACCGTGGTCGATGTCCAGCAGCGAACCCTGGGCACCTTCGAACATGATGTCCTTACCGTCGCGACGCATCTCATGCAGCGCAGCGGTGACGTCGAGCATCAGCGGCTTGAGCATGTCGGCGTATTCCATGCACTCGTCGAGCGTCTTCTGGAAGTCGATGGCAGGCTCTTTGTAGTAATTGACCAGCACGAAGTTGTGGTAGTCGAGCAGTTCGCCCAGCTTGGCGGCGAAGCGCTCACGATGGAACAGGTCGCCAATACGCAGACCGCGACGTGCGACCTTGTCTTCGTAGGCCGGGCCGATACCACGACCGGTGGTGCCGATCTTGAACTCGCCGCGGGCTTTTTCACGCGCCTGGTCGAGTGCCACGTGGTACGACAGGATCAGCGGGCAGGACGGGCTGATGCGCAGACGCTCACGCACCGGAATGCCTTTCTCTTCCAGCTTGACGATTTCGCGCAGGAGCGCGTCGGGAGCAACCACCACACCGTTACCGATCAGGCACTGCACGCCTTCGCGCAGCACACCGGACGGAATCAGGTGCAATACGGTTTTCTCACCGTCGATCACCAGTGTGTGGCCGGCGTTGTGGCCACCCTGATAGCGAACTACGGCGGTAGCATGTTCGGTCAGCAGATCAACGATCTTGCCTTTGCCCTCATCACCCCATTGAGTGCCCAGGACTACGACATTCTTACCCATAACACTTGTCCTCATTCACGCAAACTTGGTGCCGGCGGCGGCCGGCAGGAATACTCAAGAAGCCAGCGGCATTACCTGCCAGTGCTCGCCATGCTGAATCAATTGCCGGTCACAGTCGGCTTCACGCGCGGCGCTCGCCTGCTGCCCAGGCAACGCCTGAACCACACGCTGACCTTCACTGCGCAACTGGCAAACCATCTGCCAGAGTGCCGCATCCGTACTGTCCGGCACCCAGATGCCACCAGACGGTAAGACGATTTCTGCCTGCCCCAGGGTAACCAGGGTTTTCAGGTCGGTGGAAAAGCCGGTCGCCGGACGGGCACGACCGAAGTCGGCACCGATGTCATCGTAACGACCGCCCTGAGCGATCGACTGGCCCACGCCCGGCACGAACACCGCGAACACCACACCGGTGTGGTAGTGGTAACCGCGCAGCTCGCCGAGATCAAAGTACAGCGGCAGCTGCGGGAAACGCGCAGCCAGACGCTCGGCAATCGACAGCAGGTCGTCCAGAGCGGCCAGCACTGGCGCCGGTGCGCCGGCCAGACGATCGCGTGCGGCGTCCAGCACCTCACGACCACCGCACAGATCAACCAGTGCGCGCAGCATGGCGGCCAGCTCTGGCGGCAGATCGGCGGTGAGGGCAATCACTTCATCGATGGCCTTGCGCTGCAGTGCATCGAACAGCTGCTGCTCGACTTCACCCGACAGGCCGGCGGCCCGCGCCAGACCGCGATAGATACCGACATGCCCGAGGTCCATGTGCACATCCGGCACATCGGCCAGTTGCAGCATGGCCAGCATCAGACTGATGACTTCAACATCGCTGCTCGGGCTCGCATCGCCGTAAAGTTCGGCACCCAGTTGTATCGGGCTGCGCGAGGACGACAGCGCGCGCGGCTGAGCGTGCAGAACGCTGCCCGCGTAGCACAGACGGCTCGGGCCTTCACGTTTCAGGGTGTGAGCATCGATACGTGCAACCTGTGGCGTGATGTCGGCGCGAAAGCCCATCTGCCGGCCCGATTGCGGGTCAATAACCTTGAAGGTACGCAGATCCAGATCCGAACCCGCGCCAGTCAGCAGCGACTCGAGATACTCGATATGCGGGGTGACGACAAACTCATAGCCCCAGCTCTGAAACAGATCCAACACCTGACGGCGCGCTACTTCAATGCGCGCCGCTTCCGGTGGCAGTACTTCTTCGATGCCATCTGGTAGCAGCCAGCGGTCGACCGTTGCCATTACGCCATTCCCCTGTGATCCAGGCGGCCAGCCTACAGGCCGACCTTGAGTGAAGCAGAAAGTGGTGCGCCGTATGACGGGCACGACAAATGCCCGAGACAGGCCTTGCAGACCACTTTCCTCGAAAAATCTTGCCGCGTTCCGATTCAGATACGGCCAATCAATCGTGCAGACGCAAAAAAGCCGGGAATTTCCCGGCTGCCGCATGATACACACGTTTCACCGTACGTTCACCCCACCGGGCGGTTTTGCCGCCCGGCGGGTGATTAATTACGGCTTGGCTTTTTCCATGTAGCGAAAGAATTCGCTGTTCGGATCAAGCACCATCACGTCGCTCTTGTTCGCAAAGCTTTCGCGGTAGGCACGCAGGCTGCGATAGAACGCGTAGAACTCCTGGTCCTGACCATACGCCTTGGAGTAGATCGCGGCAGCCTGGGCATCACCATCACCACGCGCTTCTTCCGACTCGCGATAGGCTTCGGCCAGCAGCACACGACGCTGACGATCGGCGTCGGCACGGATGCCTTCAGCCAGCTCGTTACCCTTGGCACGGTGTTCGCGGGCTTCACGCTCACGCTCAGTGCTCATGCGTTCGAAAACGCTGCGATTCACTTCCTTCGGCAGATCAATGGCCTTGACCCGGACATCGACCACTTCGATACCCAGTTCTTTCTCGGCCATGCGGTTCAGCGAACCGGTGATGTCCGCCATCAGCGCGTCTCGCTCACCCGACACGACTTCGTGCAGAGTGCGCTTGCCGAACTGGTCACGCAGGCCGGATTCCAGACGACGCGAAAGACGCTCGTCGGCAATCTGCTTGAGGCCGGAAGTCGCGGTGTAAAAACGCTCCGCATCCTTCACACGCCACTTGGCGTAGGCATCGACCATGACCGCTTTCTTTTCCAGTGTCAGGAAGCGCTGGGTCGGTGCATCGAGGGTCAGCAAACGACCGTCGAACTTGCGCACCTGGTTCACGTAAGGAACCTTCACATGCAGACCCGGCTGAACGTCAGCCTGGACCACACGACCGAATTGCAGCAGAACCGCGCGCTCGGTCTGGGACACTATGTAAAAGCTGTTCCAGGCGATGACCGCCAGTACCACGCCGACAATAAGGGTGATCAGTGATTTGTTACTCATCAGCGAGTCTCCCTGGTACGTACTTCACCACGCTGCTGAGCTTCATTCGCCCGGGCAGCGGCGGCAGCAGCGGCAGCATCATTGGCCGACTGCGATGGCGTACCTGAATTGGAGCCATTGCCGTTACTGCTGCGGCTGCTCTCGATCATCTTGTCGAGCGGCAGATAAAGCAGATTGTTCTGCCCCTTGTCGCCGGTCACGAGAACCTTGCTGGTGTTGCTGAAGACTTCCTGCATGGTGTCCAGATACAGACGCTGGCGGGTAACTTCAGGAGCCTTGCGGTACTCGGCAACCAGCTTGGTAAAGCGATCCGCCTCACCCTTGGCGCGCGAAACCACTTCATCGCGGTAACCGTTGGCATCTTCGAGAATACGCTGAGCCTGACCACGGGCTTCCGGGATCACACCGTTGGCATAGCTTTCAGCCTGGTTACGCGCACGCTGCTCGTCTTCACGGGCGCGGATCACGTCATCGAAGGCTTCCTGAACTTCACGCGGCGCGGCAGCGCTCTGTACGTTGACCTGAGTGACGGTGATGCCGGTACGGTAGGTATCGAGGAAACGTTGCAGACGCTCCTTGATTTCGCTGGCCATCAGTTCACGGCCTTCAGTCAGCACCTGATCCATCGCCGTGGAACCCACGACATGGCGCAACGCGCTTTCAGTCGCGTGCTGCAGGCTGATTTCAGGCTGGTCGACGTTCAGCACGAACGCCTGAAGGTCGCTGATCTTGTACTGCACGGTCAGCGGCACTTCGACGATGTTCTCGTCTTCGGTGAGCATCTGGCCCTGCTTGCTGTAGGCACGCTCGCGAGTCACGTTCTCCATGTACTTGCGATCGAACGGCGGGAAGTAGATGTTAAGGCCCGGGCCCACGGTCTCGTGGTACTGACCGAAACGCAGCACGACAGCCTGCTCTTGCTCGTCAACCACATAGATAGCGCTGTAAAGCCAGAAAGCGACCAGTACGACAAGCCCGATGCCGAGCAGGCCGAAGCCACCGCCCTTGCCCGAGCCGCCACCACTGCCACTGCTGCCGCCATCGCTGCCGCGTTTGTTACCGCCGCCGAACAACCCCTTCAGGCTTTCCTGCAGCTTACGGAAGGCCTCGTCGAGATCAGGTGGTCCCTTGCGGTCGCCGCCACGGCGTTTGCCACCCCAGGGATCTTGATTATTCGAGTTGCCACCCGGCTCATTCCAAGCCATAGCGCTCTCCATCTGATAAAGCAAAGACGCGCCCGCGGCGCGCCGACCAATGCTACAGAATGCTCGGGAAAGCCGTACAACGGCTTTCTCGTGCTTTTATTGCAAAGTGTGTTGCTCGATGAACTCCAGCGGCTGCAATCCTTCGCGACTCACCAGTCGATTGAGTTCAACGCGCGGCAGTCGTACGGCCAACACGCTGGCACCTTCCTCGTCATGCGTTTCGCTCTGCACCGCACCCAGCTCAAAGAACTGGGCACGCAGCCGGGCGAGACTTTGAGGCAGAAGCAGCGTGCCGACAAACAGGTCGTCGCCGAGCAATTCGGCGATAGCCTGCTTGAGCAGATCAAGCCCCCGACCATCACGGGCAGAAACCCAGACACGCTGCGGCTTGCCGTCGGCATCGCGCTGTATCTGAGGCTCTACGCCTTCAAGCAGATCGAGTTTGTTATAGACCTCGAGGATCGGCAAGCCCTCGGCTCCGATCTCGCCGAGCACGGCCATGACCTGCTCGATCTGCGACATGCGATCCGGCTCGTGGGAGTCGATCACATGCAGCAGCAAATCGGAGTTGCTCGATTCTTCAAGCGTCGCGCGAAAGGCCTCGACCAGTTTGTGTGGCAGATGGCGAATGAAGCCCACGGTATCGGCCAGCACGATCGGTCCCAGGTCATCGAGCTGCAGACGACGCAGGGTCGGATCGAGCGTGGCGAACAGTTGGTCTGCCGCGAACACATCCGAATCGGTTACCGAGTTGAACAGGGTCGATTTGCCGGCGTTGGTATAGCCCACCAATGAAACCGATGGAATATCCGCGCGACGACGCCCACGACGGGCCTGATCCCGCTGACTGCGAACCTTCTCCAGCCGTCCCTTGATCTGCCGCAGGCGAACCCGCAATAGACGTCGGTCGGTTTCGAGCTGGGTTTCACCCGGACCGCGCAGGCCGATACCACCTTTCTGTCGCTCAAGGTGAGTCCAGCCGCGGACCAGACGGGTACTCATGTGCTCAAGCTGGGCCAGTTCGACCTGCAGCTTGCCTTCGTGAGTACGCGCCCGTTGCGCAAAGATATCGAGAATCAGACCGGTACGATCAAGCACACGACACTCGAAAACGCGTTCGAGGTTGCGTTCCTGACTGGGCGTGAGGGTGTGATTGAAGATGACCAGATCGGCCTGTTCGGCCTTGACCTGATCGCGAAGCTCTTCGACCTTGCCAGAGCCGATCAGGTACTTGGCCGAAGGCCGATGACGCGGCACGTTGATAAACGCAACGGTATCGGCACCGGCCGAGATGGCCAATTCCTGAAACTCCTGCGGATCTTCGCGCGCCTCAGGGTCCTGACCATCCAGATGAACGAGAATTGCACGTTCACCACCACTGTGGCGCTCAAAGAACAAGGCAGACTCCTATCAGGCGTTACCTGGCTCGGCGTCCGCGCCGTCAGCGTCTGTAGCGCTTGGCAGGCGGATCGGGCGAACCGGTACGACGGTGGAAATAGCGTGTTTGTAGACCATCTGGCTGACCGTGTTCTTCAGCAAAATGACGAACTGGTCGAAAGACTCGATCGTACCCTGCAGCTTGATACCGTTGACCAGATAGATCGATACCCCGACCTTCTCTTTACGCAAGGTATTCAGGTAAGGGTCTTGTAGCGAATGCCCTTTTGACATGTGCCGCACTCCTTTAAGGATCAATAAAATAATAAATCGAATTCGATTGGCTTACCGGCCACCCCCCAAGGATAGACGGCTATTGCAGGGACTCAGCTCAATATGGAGACCGATCCCAGGTATTTCAAGGCGCGCGACAGATTGTCGCTGGCCAGGCTGTCCAGCCAGTGCAAGTCGTCCCAGCTACGTAGCCAGGTGAACTGCCTTTTGGCCAGCTGGCGCGTCGCAATGATGCCGCGCTCCTGCATTTCATCCCGCGTCAGTTTCCCATCCAGGTGATCCCAGACCTGGCGATAACCGACAGCTCTTATCGAGGGCAACCCTGAATGCAGATCACCTCTTGAGCGCAATGCCAGTACTTCGTCCAGAAACCCCTGATCCAGCATTTGCTCGAAACGTAGCGCGATGCGTTGGTGCAGCACCTTGCGATCAGCCGGAGCGATGGCAAGGTTCGCAACAGTATAGGGCAATTGCTGGTGCCCTGATGCGGCTGCTTCGGTACTTTGCGCAGTTTGTTGCTCGCGGTGTGCCGTCATGCTCATTCCGCTGACGCGATACACCTCGAGTGCCCTGATCAGCCGTTGCGGATCATTGGGGTGAATACGTGCCGCCGAAACGGGATCGACCACCGCCAGTTGATCGTGCAATGACTGCCAGCCGAAGGCCTGTGCATCCGCCTCAAGCTGCGCCCTGACCTGCGCATCGGCCGCCGGCATATCCGCCAGCCCGTCCAATAGAGCCTTGAAATACAACATAGTGCCGCCGACCAGCAAAGGAATATTTCCGCGCGCAGTAATTTCCGCCATGGCCGCCAGGGCGTCACTGCGAAAATCGGCGGCGGAGTAGCTTTGCGCCGGGTCGAGAATGTCGATCAGACGGTGAGGATATTCAGCCAGCTGAGCCTTCGACGGTTTGGCGGTACCGATGTCCATGCCGCGATAGACCAGCGCAGAGTCGACGCTGATCAGCTCGCAGGGCAGCACTTTGGTCAGTTCTATCGCAAGGTCGGTCTTGCCTGCAGCGGTAGGCCCCATGAGAAAGATGGCCGGAGGTAAAGCGTTCATTCATTGACCGCGCAGGAATAATTTATCCAGATCATTGAGACCCATCTGGGTCCAGGTAGGACGACCGTGGTTGCATTGCCCGCTGCGCTCGGTGTTTTCCATGTCACGCAGCAGGCCGTTCATTTCCGGGATGGCCAGACGCCGATTGGCGCGAATCGCGCCGTGGCAGGCCATGGTCCCGAGCAACTCGTTCATGTGCGCCTGCACCCGGTCGCTGGTGCCGTATTCCATGAGGTCGGCCAGCACATCGCTGACCAGCCGGTTGGCTTCGGCCTGCTTGAGCAACGCGGGGATCTGGCGGATCGCCAGGGTTTCCGGGCCGAGCCGTTGAAGCTCGAAGCCCAGGCGCTGGAAGGTCGCAAGATGCTCTTCGGCGCAGTCCGCTTCACGCTGGCTGACCGCAATGGACTCGGGCACCAGCAATGGCTGGCCGCTCAAACCTTCGTTGGCCATGGCTATTTTCAGTCGCTCGTACATGATCCGCTCGTGAGCGGCGTGCATGTCCACCAGCACCAGGCCGTGAGCGTTTTCAGCAAGGATGTAGATACCCTTGAGCTGCGCCAGCGCATAACCCAGCGGCGGAATATCCCCGGGCGATTCAGGCAGCGACGCGGGCGCAGCACTGGGCAGCGGCGCGAAGAATTCACGATAAGCACTTTGCGCTTCGGCCACCGGCACGCCAGCGGTGGGCCGAGGCGTGTATTGATACTGATAACCGCTGCCAGCGCCGCCACCGGCAGCAGGCCGGGCAAACGACTCGCCCTGGGGCTGCTCCAGCACATTGTTGGCCAGACGCATTTCACCCTGCGGCCCGAATTCGCCCGCTTCAGGCCCGCTCGGGCGTATCTCGGCGACAACCGGCACGAGCTGATTTTCAGGGCGCACATCGCCCAGCGCGCGGTAGAGGGTGCCATACAGAAAGTCGTGCACCATGCGCCCGTCGCGGAAGCGCACTTCGTGTTTGGTCGGGTGAACGTTGACGTCCACAGCGGCCGGATCGACCTCGAAGAACAGCACGAAGGTCGGATGACGGCCATTGAACAGCACGTCGCGATACGCTTGACGCACTGCGTGGGCGACCAGCTTGTCGCGCACTGCGCGGCCATTCACGAAGAAATATTGCAGGTCGGCCTGGCTGCGCGAAAAGGTCGGCAGCCCGACCCAGCCCCACAGATGCAAACCATTGCGCTCGATCTCGATAGGCAGCGCCTGCTCCAGAAAGCCAGGCCCGCAGATTGCCGAGACACGTCGCGCCCTGGCGGTGTCGTCATGCGCTTCATGCAGGCTCAGCACGGTCTTGCCGTTGTGACGCAGGTGGAAGGCCACGTCGAAACGCGCCAGCGCCATGCGCTTGATGACTTCCTGCAAATGATCGAATTCGGTTTTTTCGGCTTTCAGAAACTTGCGCCGGGCCGGCGTGTTGAAGAACAGGTCGCGCACTTCAACGGAGGTGCCTACCGGATGCGCGGCTGGCTGCACGCGCGGCGCCATGTCCCGACCTTCGGTTTCGACCTGCCATGCCTGATCGGCGTCGCGGGTGCGGGAGGTCAGCGTCAGGCGCGCTACGGAACTGATCGAGGCCAGCGCTTCGCCGCGAAACCCAAGGCTCATGACCCGCTCAAGGTCTTCCAGGTCGCGAATCTTGCTGGTCGCGTGACGTGCCAGCGCCAATGGCAGATCGTCCGAAGAGATACCGCTGCCATCGTCACGCACTTTCAACAATTTGATACCGGCCTGCTCGACGTCAACATCAATGCGCCGCGCGCCGGAATCGAGGCTGTTTTCCAGCAGCTCCTTGATCACGGAAGCCGGGCGCTCGACGACTTCGCCCGCCGCAATCTGGTTGGCCAGACGCGGACTGAGCAGTTCAATGCGCGCTGCGTTCAGGGCAGTCTGAGCGTTATCGGCTTCGGCGCCGTCGAGCAGGAGATCGGTCATTACTGAGTCGCCACCTCGGAACTTGGGATACGCAGGTCCTGGCCGATCTTCAATTCATCCGACTTCAGATTGTTAGCGCTGCGCAAGGTGGCGATGCTCATGTCATAGCGCGCAGCGAGCATGGCCAGGGTTTCGCCGGAACGAACGACATGATTGCGCGGCCCCTGGGCCAGCTTGCCGTTGTCACGCAGCCAAGCGATATAAGTGCCCTGCGGCGGGTTCTGCTGGAAGAACTGCTTGACGCCCGACGTGATCGAACGCGCCAACGCCTGTTGATGCGACGCCGAACCGAGCTTGTTGGCCTCGTTGGCATTGGAGATAAAGCCGGTTTCCACCAGAATCGACGGGATATCCGGCGACTTGAGCACCATGAAGCCCGCCTGCTCGACACGTGACTTGTGCAGCGAGGTCACGCGGCCAATATTGCTCAATACCTTCTGACCAACGTTCAGGCTCGAAGAAAGCGAAGCGGTCATGGACAAGTCCAGCAACACACCCGCGAGCATGCGGTCCTTGTCATCCAGGCTGACAGCGCCAGCACCACCGATAAGGTCGGAACGGTTTTCACTGTCCGCCAGCCAGCGTGCGGTTTCGGAAGTGGCACCGCGATCGGACAGGGCGAACACCGATGCGCCGAACGCCGCAGAGGACGGCGCGGCGTCGGCGTGGATCGACACGAACAGGTCGGCGCCCTTGGAACGGGCGATCTCGGTACGTTTGCGCAGCGGAATAAAGTAGTCGCCGGTCCGCGTCAGTTCGGCGCGGTAGCCTTTCTCGGCATTGACCTGGCGCTGCAGCTCCTTGGCAATCGACAGCACCACGTTTTTCTCTTTCTGACCGGCACCGCCCGAGGCACCGGGGTCTTCCCCGCCGTGCCCGGCATCGATCACCACGACGATGTCGCGCTTGCCGTTCGGCACCGGGGTCAGCTTGATTTCAGGCTTGGCCGGGCTGACCGGGACAGCAGGAGCGGTGTTGGCGGCGGTATCCGGAATGACCGGTGTCGGATTGGCATCGGCGGCGTTGTCGTACAGGTCGACCACCAGACGGTTGCCGTATTGCTGATTCGGCGCCAACGTGAAGCTCTTCGGGGTCACACCCTTTTTCAGGTCGATGACTACGCGCAGGTCGGTAGGCGTGCGCTGCGCAGAACGCATGCTGCTGATCGGCGTATTGGCCGTCGGTACGTTCAAGGGGCCGCCAAGCGTCGCACCATTGATATCGATCACCAGACGGTCAGGCGAAGTCAGGGTAAACAGGCTGTGCTGGACTGGCCCGGACAGGTCGAATACCAGACGTGTGTTGTCCGGTGCTCGCCATAAGCGGACACTTCGTACTTGCGTAGCGGCAACCGCCTCGACAGCCAGGGCCATCAACAGCAGACCAACTACAGTAACCAGCGCGCGCATGCGCATACCTAACCCCATATCTATTT
Source organism: Pseudomonas sp. NFACC10-1 (assembly GCF_900119195.1). Taxonomy (NCBI): domain Bacteria; kingdom Pseudomonadati; phylum Pseudomonadota; class Gammaproteobacteria; order Pseudomonadales; family Pseudomonadaceae; genus Pseudomonas; species Pseudomonas sp. NFACC10-1. The sequence continues at coordinate 118,931 of NZ_FPJB01000002.1, forward strand.
GAATTCCAAAGCCAAAGTGGCACACCAACGTTCGCCACGCGAGCCCAGCGGGCTCAATATCACGGAACGACCTTCTCCGTGCGGCCCAATGGTAATGGTCAGGTCGGGCTTTGGCAAAAAGCCTGCACCACGCTGGGGCCATTCAATCAGACAAAGTGCGTCGCCGTCGAAGTAATCACGCACACCCATGTACTCGAGCTCTTCCGGATCGACCAGCCGGTAAAGGTCAAAGTGAAACACCTTTATCGCGCCGATTTCGTAAGGTTCGACCAGCGTGAAAGTAGGACTCTTGACGGCCCCGACATGCCCGAAGCCGCGAATCAATCCCCGCGAAAGCGTGGTTTTTCCAGCGCCCAGATCGCCATCCAGAAAGATGACACCAAGGCCTTCTGTCACCTTGGCCAGGCGTGCACCAAAATCCATCATTGCCTCTTCGCCAACCACATGCAGCGTTAAATCAGACACGGTTGCAGCTCCTCCAGTAACTGACGAATGGCAGGAATAATATCGCTGGCAGCCAGCCCGCGACCGCCCTCACCGGCTTTATGACCGGCGCTTGCATGCAGCCACACGGCAAGACAGGCCGCGTCGAAAGGTTTGAGGTGCTGCGCCATCAACGCGCCGATCAATCCGGCCAGCACATCACCCAGTCCTGCGGTGGCCATGGCCGGATGGCCGCGGTCGCACAACGCCAGTTGCCCGTGTGCATCGGCAATCAGACTGCCAGAGCCCTTGAGCACACAAACCGTGTCGAATTTACGCGCCAACGCCCGCACCGCAGCGGCCCGGTCAGCCTGAACGTCCTTGATGCCCACACCCAGCAAGCGTGCCGCTTCGCCCGGATGCGGGGTGATGACACTGCCTTTGGGCAGGCTGACCAGCCCGGCGGACAGCATATTCAGCGCATCGGCGTCCCACACCTGCGGACGATCCGCGTTGGCGGCCGCCGACAGCAGGCTGCGCCCCCAGGCCGCCTGCCCCAGGCCAGGGCCGACCACCAACACGCTGGCCGGCTCGATCAAGCCCATCAGTTGGTTGGCCGAGTGGATCGCCGCGCTCATGATTTCCGGCATACGCGTCAGAGCGGCCGGAACATGCTCGGGCCGCGTTGCCAGCGTCAGCATGCCTGCACCGCTGCGCAGGGCGCTTTCGGCGCTGAGCAACGCTGCGCCGCCAAAACCGTGATCGCCACCGATAACCAGAACCCGGCCAAACATGCCTTTATGGGCGGTTCGCGGGCGTGCTGCCAGTTGCGGCAGGTTATGTTTATCGAGGCGCTTCGCGCTGAACGGCGCCTGCGCCACCAGCGCCGGGGCTGCGCGCAGGTCGTCGAACATCAGCTCACCCACCAGATCTGCCGCGTCGCCCGTCAACAAACCCAGTTTGAGGCCAATGAACGTAACGGTCACTTCGGCACGCACCGCGACACCCAGCGTCTGGCCAGTATCTGCGCTCAAGCCGGATGGAATATCCACCGCAACGACGGGCAGACCGCTGTCGTTGATAGCGTTGATGGCCGAGACGTAGGGCTCGCGCACCTCGCCATCGAGACCGGTGCCCAGCAAGGCATCCAGTACGATACCGGCCAGCGGCTGCCCGGCCCATGCCTGAATATGAATACCGAAAGCCGCAGCATGCGCCGCAGCAGCATCACCGGTCAGTGCGGCCGGATCGCCGACGGCCAGCACCCTGACCTGCCAGCCGGCCTTGTGCGCCATGGCAGCCACCAGATACCCGTCACCGGCGTTGTTGCCCCGCCCGGTCAATACGGTCAGTTCATTCGCCTCCGGCCAGCGCCGAAGTATCGTATGCCATAACGCCTGCGCAGCGCGCAGCATCAATTCCAGGCCGGGTGTGCCTGCAGCAACCAGCCGTGCATCGAGGTCGCGGACCTGCGCAGCACTGTACAGCGCGTCGGGTAAATGAGGTTTAGTGTCGAACATGCGTCTATGGGCTCCGATGTCTGGCAGAATTATACGCACCTTGGTCCCGGTTTCTCTCTGCGCATGTCCGCTATTACTGCTGTACTTCCTAGTTCCGATGATCTCGCCGCCCTTGCCGTCTCAATCAAGGCGTGGGGGCGTGAGCTGGGCTTTCAGGAAGTCGGGATCAGCGGCCTGGACCTGGCAGAGCACGAACAGCATCTGCAACGCTGGCTCGATGCAGGCTATCACGGGGAAATGGACTATATGGCAGCCCATGGCAGCAAACGTTCCCACCCCGATGAGCTGGTCCCGGGAACGTTGCGCGTGGTGTCGCTGCGCATGGATTATCTGCCGGGCGACACCGAAATGGCGCAGCGCCTGACCGAGCCGGAAAAAGCCTACGTCTCACGTTACGCGCTGGGCCGTGATTATCACAAACTCATCCGCAAGCGCCTGCAGCAACTGGCCGAGCGTATTCAGCAGGCCGTAGGGCCGTTTGGCTTTCGAGCCTTCGTGGACAGCGCGCCAGTGCTGGAAAAAGCCATCGCCGAACAGGCCGGGCTCGGCTGGATCGGCAAAAACACGCTGGTGCTCAACCGTAAGGCGGGCAGTTTCTTCTTTCTTGGCGAGCTGTTTGTCGATATCCCGTTGCCGGTCGACGCACCTCATGCAACCGAGCATTGCGGGCGCTGCACGGCCTGCCTGGACATCTGTCCGACGGCGGCGTTTATCGGGCCTTACGTGCTGGACGCGCGACGCTGCATTTCTTATCTGACCATCGAGCTGAAGACCGCGATCCCAGAAGAGCTGCGGCCACTGATCGGCAACCGGGTGTTCGGTTGCGACGATTGCCAGATCGTCTGCCCGTGGAACCGCTTCGCCCGGCCAACCGAGCAGAGCGACTTTCAGCCGCGCCACAATCTGGACAATGCAGGGCTGGCCGAACTGTTCCTGTGGGACGAAGAGAAATTCCTCGGCAGCACCGAAGGTTCACCACTGCGCCGGGCGGGTTATGAGCGCTGGCTACGCAACCTGGCCGTGGGGCTGGGCAACGCGCCCTCCACCATCCCGGTGATCGAAGCCCTGCACGCACGGCGCGACTATCCCTCGGAACTGGTCAGGGAGCATGTGGAATGGGCGCTGCAGAGGCATGGCGTGGCGCCGCTTTAAACCTGCAGGCGTGTGACGCGGAGCGTCACGAAAGGCATTCCCACGCTGGAGCGTGAGGAACGATAATTTTTCAACTATTGTGCCTGCGCCCTGCGTACGCCTCAGGGCTCGTCCTTGTAGACAAACTTGGGCATTTCCCAGCGGAAACGAATCGCCAGCAGGCGCAGCAGCAGGCCGCCGAACAGGGTGATCAGCACCGCTTGTTCGTTGGGCAGTTGCAGGTACTGACACAGCAGAAAACACCATGCAGCCAGAAAAGACACACTGGCGTACAGCTCGCGGCAGAAGATCAGCGGGATGTCGTTGCAAAAGATGTCGCGCAGGATGCCACCGAAGACCCCGGTGATCACGCCGCACACTGACGCGATCAGCAGACCGTGCCCGGCCTCGAGCGCGGTCATGCAGCCGATCAGGGTAAAGGCCACCAGCCCCAATGCGTCGAGCACCAGAAACAGTGAGCGCAGGTGGCGCATCAGTGGCGCAATGAAGATCGTCACCAGCGCCGCCACACTGGTCAGGACCAGGTATTCCGGGTGCTTGACCCAGGTCAGCGGGTAATGACCGATCAGCACGTCGCGCACCGACCCGCCACCCAGCGCCGTGACGCAGGCGATCAGCACCACGCCGAACCAGTCCATCCCGCGCCGCCCCGCAGACAGGGCTCCCGTCATGGCTTCAGCAGTGATAGCGATCAGATAAAGCATCAGCAACATGGCGGCGACTCTGCGACAAAGGCGCGCAGTCTAACCAGCCGACCAACGCACTGAAAGAGTGCAGCGAAGATTATTCACTGCACGCGCGTCTCGATCAGGCCTTGATGAAGTGCTCACGATAAAAGCGCAGCTCGGCAATCGACTCGCGGATGTCATCGAGCGCCAGGTGGGTGCTGCCTTTCTTGAATTTCAGCTCGGGGGACCAGCGCGCAGCCAGTTCCTTGAGGGTCGAGACATCCAGATTGCGGTAGTGGAAGTAGTTTTCCAGCGTCGGCATGTGGCGGTACAGGAAGCGGCGATCCTGGCAGATGCTGTTGCCGCAGATCGGCGAACTGCGCTCGGGGACCCACAGCTTGATGAACTCAAGGGTCTGCGTCTCGGCTTCAGCCATGCTGACGGTACTTTCCCGCACGCGCTGGGTCAGGCCCGAACCGCCGTGCTGGCGAGTGTTCCACTCATCCATCTTCGCCAACGTCTCGTCACTCTGATGCACAGCGATCACCGGGCCTTCAGCCAGAGTGTTCAGCTCGCTATCGGTGATGATCGTGGCCATTTCGATAATGACATCGGTATCAGGGTCAAGACCGGTCATTTCCAGATCGATCCAGATCAGGTTCTGCTTGTTCTGCATGTGTCGACTCCTCAGCGTAGGCGCGCAGTTTAGCTCACCCTGCCGTGCTAGACTCCTGCCGATCCACCGTACTGCCTAATTCATCGGTTACATCACATCGGAACACCCATGGCCAAACGCCAACTCAATCGTCGTCAAAACTGGCGCATCGAAAAAATTCAGGGCGAGCGTGCTGCCCGCGCGGCAAAACGCGAGTCCGCTACGCTTGAAACACTCGAGGGTGGCGACCTCGGCCCTGAGCAGACGGGGCTGGTCATCGCTCACTTCGGCGTGCAAGTCGAAGTCGAGGCCCAGGAAGGCGAAGTGACCGGTCAGGTCTTCCGTTGCCACCTGCGCGCCAACCTGCCTGCACTGGTGACCGGTGATCGCGTCGTATGGCGCGCCGGCAATCAGGGCATTGGCGTCATTGTCGCGCAACTGCCCCGCACCACCGAACTGCGCCGCCCGGATTCACGCGGCCAGCTCAAGCCTGTGGCTGCCAACGTCGACCTGATCGTGATCGTCTTCGCGCCGATGCCCGAGCCGCATGCCAACCTGATCGACCGTTATCTGGTGGCCGCCGAGCATGCCGGGATTCGTCCTTTGCTGCTGCTCAACAAGGCAGACCTGATCGACGAGCAGAATGCGCCCGCGCTCAACGCCCTGCTGGCGGTCTACCGCACGCTGGGTTATCCGGTGCTGGAAGTGTCCGCGCACCACGGTGACGGCATGCAGAGCCTGCAAAGCCAGCTTGACGGGCACATCAGCGTGTTCGTCGGCCAGTCCGGCGTCGGCAAGTCCTCGCTGGTCAACAGCCTGTTGCCGGAAACCGACACTCGGGTCGGACCGCTGTCCGAAGTTTCCGGTCAGGGCACGCATACCACGACCACTGCACGCCTGTTCCACTTCCCGCGTGGCGGCGATCTGATCGACTCGCCGGGTATCCGTGAGTTCGGCCTGGGGCACGTCAGTCGTGCTGACGTAGAGGCAGGCTTCATCGAGTTCAACGACCTGATCGGCACCTGCCGCTTTCGTGACTGCAAGCATGACCGCGAACCGGGCTGCGCCCTGCTCAAGGGGCTTGAGGACGGCCGCGTGCAACAGCAGCGCATGAACAGCTATCGCTCGATCATTGCCAGCCTGCCGCAAGACAGTTACTGAGCACCGAACGCCACACGCAAAAACGCCGCGATGATCGCGGCGTTTTTGTATCGGTTGCAGCTCAGTTCTGGGCTGGCTCGACCCGCAACTTGCCATCGTCAAAGATATTCAGCTTCTGCCGGATCTCGCGCGGCTGGGCGTAGGCCTGCGGGTCTGGCGGCGCCGCTGTCGAAGCCCCCGAAGCAGCGGGCACGGCCGGTGCCGCCGGGGCTGGTGCGGGTGCTGCCGGCGCGCCAGGCGTGGCTGGCGCGCCGCCGGAGTTCTGATCGCCCTCGATACGCTGCTGGGCTTTTTTGGTCAGCACCACGATATCGATGCGGCGATTGACCGGGTTGGTCGGGTTCTGGTGATCATAAAGAGCAGACGACGCGTACCCTACCACCCTGGCCACCTGTGAGTCCGGATAGGTCCCCGCTACCAGTGCGCGGCGTGCAGCATTGGCACGATTGGCCGACAGCTCCCAGTTGCCGAACCCGCCGCTGCCCACGAAAGGCGTTGCATCGGTATGGCCGCTGATGCTGATCTTGTTCGGCACACTTTTGATGGTGTCAGCCAGAGCCAGCAGAATGTCTTCGAAATAAGGCTTGAGACGCGCGCTGCCCGAGTCGAACATCGGTCGATTTTCCGCATCCATGATCTGGATACGCAAGCCGTCCTGAGTGATCTCGAACAGAATCTGGTCCTTGAATTTTTGTAGTTGCGGGTTTTCCTCGACCTTGTTCTGCAATTCCTGGAGCAGCATCTCCAGACGCTCCTGCTCTACCTCTTCAGCCTTGGTCTCGGCAGTTTCCGCCTCAAGCGGCACGGTGTCCGGCGAAGGCGTGGTCTTTACCTCGGGGTTCAGCGTCTGGTTCGGCGACATCTCCGGCGAACCGCCCAGATCGATCACATAAGGCGAACCGCTGTCCGAAAAGCCGACAGGGTCCTTGAAATAACCGGCGACCGCGAGCAATTGCTCGGGGGTGGCGGACGACATCAGCCACAGCACCAGAAAGAACGCCATCATCGCCGTCGCGAAGTCGGCAAACGCGATTTTCCAGGCACCGCCATGATGTCCGCCACCAAAGCGCTTTACGCGCTTGATGATAATCGGCTGATTATTTTCCATGACTTAGCGACCGCGAACCGCTTGTTCCAGCTCGCTGAAGCTGGGGCGATGCAGCGGATAGAGAACCTTGCGGCCGAACTCGACAGCCAGCGAAGGCGGCATGCCGGAGGCCGAGGCCACCAGGGACGCCTTGATGGCCTCGTAAACGTTCATTTCTTCCTTGGCATCATGCGCAAGGCTGGTGGCCAGAGGACCGAAGAAACCGTAAGCCGCGAGAATACCGAAGAACGTACCGACCAGCGCCGCACCTACGTGCATACCGATCGCAGCCTTGTCGCCGGAACCCAGCGACGCCATGGTCACCACGATACCCAGTACCGCAGCCACGATACCGAAGCCGGGCATACCGTCGGCGATACCGGTAATGGCATGGGATGGATGCTCGAGGTCTTCTTTCATGCTCAGCAGTTCCATGTCGAACAGACCTTCCAGCTCGTGGGGAGCCATGTTGCCGGACGACATGATCCGCAGGTAGTCGCAGATGTACGCAGTCATGCGTTCATCCTTGAGGACACCCGGGTATTTGGCGAAGATCGGGCTGGAAGCAGCGTCTTCGATATCCCCTTCAATCGCCATCATGCCTTCACGGCGGCTCTTGTTGAGGATTTCATAAACCAGGCCCAGCACTTCGAGGTAATAGGCATGCGTGAAGCGCGAACCGAACATCTTCAGCGACTTCTTGAACACGTGCATGAACATGTAGCCGGGGTTGGCCTGAAGGAACGCGCCCAGTGCAGCACCGCCGATAATCAAGACCTCGTACGGTTGGAACAGCGCCATGACCTTGCCATGGGACAGCACATATCCGCCGATGACACTTGCGAGAACGACAATGATGCCGATGATTTTAGCCATAGGAAAAAATACTTTACTGAGTCGGGTTCAGGGACAGTCCGGAAGTTGTTGAATCTCTTCTTCTCCTTATCGGCCTAACTGGGCCAGACTATAGCCGGTTCTTTTGAAAAACCCATTTATGCGCCTCCATAAAAGGAGGAAACTGGCCTCAGCGCCCCGTACGCTGGCGGTTTTCCAGCTCAGATAATCAGCAGCACAGGCCCTCGAATGCCGACAGTACACGCAGCACATCACCTCGTTCCGAAGACGCTGGATGCCTGGGTCAAACTGCTTGACGGTATCGCGTTGCCGGTCCCTGCCGTCAATCATGGACACGTCCGCTCCGCCTTGAACGACAGTCGTCGCTCACTGCGTGAAATCGCTGAAATGATGCAGGAAAGTCCTGCGCTGGTGCTGAGCGTGATGCGCGAGGCCAATCACCACACGCACGGTTTGACCGAGCAGGCCGAGAGCCTTGAGATTGCGATCAATCGTCTGGGTCTGGCGCGCACCGAAGTCCTTCTGGGCCGTTTGCCGGCCAAGCCGCCTGAAGAAATTCCTGCGGCCTATCGCCAGCTGATTCTGGTCAGTCAGCACGCCACGCAACAGGCCAACGGCCTGTTTGCCAGCCGCCTTGCGCGACTCTGGCAGGACATCCACATGGGCAGCCTGCTGTTTCTGTCACCGCTCTGGCCGATGGCATTGGCCTATCCGAAGCTGCTCGAAGAACTGGAGCTGCGGGTTATCCACAAGGGCCATTCCAGCGTTGCAGTGGAAAAAGAGCTGTTCGGCGTCAACCTGCTGGAATTGTGCCTGGCACTCGCCGAGTTCTGGCGCCTGCCGATCTGGGTCACGCGCGGCTATAAACTGTTGATCAACGAGCGACGCGATCTGGCCAAGGCGCTGCGTATCGCCCGCGAAGAACACAGCCCACTGCACCAGCAACAACTCATGGACGACGACCCCAACCTGCGGCGCTGGCTGAACCAGCCCGCCAATACCGTGTTGCTGGGCAATGGCCTGGCGCTGGCGGCGCAAAATGCCTGGAACAGCCCGCACTGCCTGCGCTGGGAACGGCTGACCAGCCTTTACCTGCAACAGTCGATCGGCGAAGTACAGCAACAGGCGCACCAGAATGCCGCCAGCAGCGCCCGCATCCATGCGGAAAAAGACCTCTGGCACCCGGCTGAATCGCTGATCTGGCCGTGGGACGCACGCCGCGTAAGGCGCGATAATGAACCTGCACCGCCGCCATCGGCCGACGCCCTGCAACTGTGGCGCAAGCAGTGTGCCGAGCTGCTGCAGGATCCCAGCCCGTTCATCAACGCCATGCACCTGACCACTTCGGCGCGCGATGCATTTATCTCGTGTGGCATGGAGCGGGTCATGCTGCTGATGCTGGACAAGACGTCAACGGTGCTGCGCGTCAATCAGACTGCCGGGCTGCCGAAGGACGCCGCAACCTTGCAGTTGTTCATCAAGGAAAGCACCGTACTGCAGCGTCTGCTCACACAGCCGACACAGTTACGCATGACACCCGCCAACAGTGCGCAATTTGCCGCCCTGCTGCCCCCGCCGCTGAAAACCCTGTTCAGTGGTCAGCACTGGCTGATTCGCTCGCTGAGCAACAACGGCAAAGTCATGCTGCTGGTGGTCGCCGACCAGGGCGGCGGGGCCTTGTCGGAAATTTCCGTCCAGGCATTCGGAAAAACCGCGCAATGTATTGAACGGGCACTGGGCATCTTTAGTCATCGCAAAGCATGAGGCCTGGCGTACAATTCGCCCCTTTCCTTTCATCGGAGGCTGCAAATGTCCGCATTCACTGGCTTGTCGCTGGTCATCGAACCCAACGATCTGCTTGAGCGTCTAGACGCCCCGGAACTGATCCTCGTGGATCTGACCAGCAGCACTCGCTACGAAGCCGGGCACATTCGCGGTGCCCGCTTCGTCGATCCGAAACGTACGCAACTGGGCAAGCCTCCGGCCCCCGGCCTGCTGCCCGACACTGCCAGTCTTGAGCAATTGTTCGGCGAACTGGGCCACAACCCCGATGCCGTGTATGTCGTCTACGATGACGAAGGCGGCGGCTGGGCCGGGCGTTTCATCTGGTTGCTGGATGTCATCGGCCACAGCCGTTATCACTATCTGGACGGGGGACTGCTGGCCTGGGAAGCGCAATTGCTGCCACTGAGCACCGACGTTCCGCCTGCTGCCGATACCCCGGTAACGCTGACGCTGCACGACGAACCTACCGCCACACTCGAGTACCTGCAAAGCCGTCTGGGCGCCGCCGATCTGGCGATCTGGGATGCTCGTGCACCGACCGAGTATTCGGGCGAAAAAGTGGTCGCGGCCAAAGGCGGACATATACCCGGCGCTGTCAATTTCGAGTGGACGGCGGGCATGGACAAGGCGCGCAACCTGCGTATTCGCCAGGACATGCCGGAGATCCTTCGCGACCTGGGCATCACGCCCGACAAGGAAATCATTACGCATTGCCAGACCCATCACCGCTCGGGCTTCACCTACCTGGCGGCCAAGGCGCTGGGCTACCCAAGGGTCAAGGCCTATGCCGGCTCGTGGGGTGAATGGGGCAATCACCCGGAGACACCGGTAGAACTTCCGGAAGTGGCCGCCGCGCCCGCCGAGTCAGTCGAGGTTGCGCAACCCGTCGCGCCTGCGCAGCCAGCACCAGTCGAAACCGTCGAGCCTGTCCGCTCTAGCGAACCGCGACAGGCCTCGCAGAAATATTCAGGACACTCATCCTCAGGACCTTCAATGAAAGACCGCTTGTTCATCATCAGCCAGTACCTGCTGCCGCACCACCTGCTGTCCCGACTGGCAGGCTGCGTTGCCGAATGCCGCGTACGCTGGTTCAAAAACGCTTTCACCGCGTGGTTTGCCCGCCGTTATCAAGTGGACATGTCGCAGGCCCTGGTCGAAGACCTGACGTCCTACGAGCACTTCAATGCGTTCTTCACCCGCGCATTGAAAGCCGACGCCCGCCCGCTCGATACCACGCCGGGCGCGATTCTTTCGCCAGCCGACGGCGCCATCAGCCAGTTGGGCCCTATCGACCACGGCCGGATCTTCCAGGCCAAGGGCCACAGCTTCAGCGTACTGGAACTGCTCGGCGGTGACCCCAAGCTGTCTGCGCCCTTCATGGGCGGCGAGTTCGCAACCGTCTACCTGTCGCCGAAGGACTATCACCGCGTCCACATGCCACTGGCTGGCACACTGCGTGAAATGGTCTACGTGCCGGGCCGCATCTTCTCGGTCAACCAGACCACGGCTGAAAACGTACCCGAGCTGTTCGCCCGTAACGAGCGAGTGGTCTGCCTGTTCGACACCGAGCGCGGACCAATGGCAGTGGTGCTGGTCGGCGCGATGATCGTGGCGTCTGTCGAAACGGTATGGGCCGGGCTGGTCACACCGCCCAAGCGTGAACTGAAAACGTTCAGCTACGACGAAGCGGCGCGCGCGCCGATCCACCTGGAAAAAGGTGCCGAAATGGGTCGGTTCAAGCTGGGCTCTACCGCCATCGTGCTGTTCGGTCCAGGTCAGGTGAAATGGGCCGAACAACTGACGGCGGGTTCCAAGGTTCAAATGGGACAGGCACTGGCTGTTCCTGCCCAGGCATGATCGCGGTCTGAGCCTCGCTGCATGAGCGTCCGATGATGGATATTGGCGCTCATGCAACGTGCCGCCGGACGGTAATGGCCTGAGGCCATAGTTGCTGCGGGGTGATGTCGATACTGGTAAAGTCGTTACATCGATGCTGTAGGATACTTCTCACTTTCATGGGCGTATGCTCGGCACATCGCGGGTGCGCGATAACCTCGGCCCCCCATCTGAAGCCATCGTCCGCGCCAGTGAGTTGTTGGAGCTTGCCTGTCACATGAGTAATTTTAGCCTCCCTCTGCTATTGCGTGCCCCCACGCCGACGCAGTCGAGCCTGACATTCAGTGAAGCCAACCCCCGCGACCTCAAACGCTGGATCTCCAGATTGCCCAAGGCGAACCTCGGAGAAATGGCGCGCCAGCTCTATCAAGGGCTGACCGAGCTGAACCAGTTGATCACCCCGAGCGAGAACCGCCTGCAATTGCTTGAATTGCTGCGGCCCGAGGTGTACTTCGTCTGCAAGCACCTTGAACGTCACTTTCTCAATCAGGCCATTGTGCTGGACGAGCGACCACGCAAGGTGGCCAACCTCTGCCAGGCGCTGCAAAACCATCTCGCAACCGGTTACAAGCAGATCATTCAGCAGGTCGCCCCGCGCTATACCCGAGACCAGGCCGGGCTGTTTAGCACTGCGCTGCAACGCGCACTGCATGGTCTCAACGGGCCACTGATACGCGCCAACCAGCTTTACTGTCCGGTTCAGGACGGCCTGTGGCTCGAGCTGCATCAGATCTACCAGATTGCCCGTCAGTACCAGTTGCACAACACGCCGGTCGAAGAGCCCCTGGCCCATCACAGCAAAGTGCTGAGCGTGGAACAGACCTACGTGATCGCGCTGCTGATGGGTTGCTCACGCTGCAACCAGATGCGTCAGTTGAATATCGGCAAACTGGCCGATGCGCTGGAGGCCTGGAGCCCTCTGGTAAAGCTGCAATTGCCGGTCACTGAAAGCAGCCTCTTCGCTCTGGACCCGACGGTCGACAAACCGCCGCTGTACCGCACCCTGTTCAGCGACGAACAATCTCCTCGGCTGCTGGGTATCAATACCTACGCGCTGGCTGAAGCGATCAATCAGTACCTGGCCCTGCCGGATGACCAGCGCACCCCTTCGCCGTTGCTGATTCCAACCGGTATCAACACCGACCTGCTGCAACATCTGGCGGTCGCCTGGGGTGATGTGGCCGAACGCACCTTTCAACGCACGCCCGGTCAGGGCACGCTGAAACTGTGCATCGGCATGAGCGCGCTGCATTTCTATGTCGCTGGCCAGAAGTCGTTCAGCGAGCTGTTGCAGTTGAACAGCGCCACCAGTGCAGCGAGCTTTTCGTTGAAGATGGCCAATGATGACGCGGACGATCCGTGGGCGTCTGCCTTCGACACTCAGCGCGGCAAGACTTCATCCGTTCTGCTGCCCTACGAAGAGATCGAATACCCGAAAAACGACGGCGACAGCGACTCGCTTTCCAACAACCAGCATACGTTTCCGACCTTCGACCTGAATATTGTCAACCACAGCCCGGGCGGATACTGCCTGGCGTGGCAGAAGGACGTGCCTCAGCAGTTGCAGGCTGGCGAACTGGTGGGTATTCAGGATGACGCCGGCCAGGGCTGGAGCATTGCCATCGTGCGCTGGATCCGCCAGGTACGCAGCGGCGGCACACAGATGGGCATCGAACTGATCGCCCCGTTTGCCCAGCCATGCGGCATGCAGCTGATTCGCGAACAGCAGAACAGCCAGTACCTGCGAACCCTGATGCTGCCCGAAGTACGCGCCATGGAAAAACCGCCCACCGTGCTCGCACCGCGTCTGCCTTTTCAGGAGGGCAACAAGGTGATGATCAACGTCGCCGGTGAAGAACGCCGCGCGTCACTGAGCAACCGGCAGGTCAGTAGCGCCAGTTACAATCAGTTCGAGTATCAGATGTACGACGCCCCGAAAGCGACCGAAACCGAAAAGGCCAGGCCGGATCAGGAATTCGATTCCTTGTGGGGCACGCTGTAGCGATCACTGCGACAGCCGTCGCGATTGGCCCCTCGCAATCAGGGGCAAACCACCACGGCCTGAGCGTCAGCGCTTTCCTTCGCGGTCGCGGAAACCCAGCAGATACAGCACGCCATCGAGTCCCAGCGTCGAAATGGCCTGTTTGGCCGATTGCTTGACCAGTGGCTTGGCACGGAACGCTACACCCAGCCCGGCAATCGCCAGCATCGGCAGGTCATTGGCACCGTCGCCGACCGCGATGGTCTGCTCCAGGCTCAACCCTTCCTTGTGAGCCAGTTCGCGCAACAGGTCGGCCTTGCGCTGCGCATTGACAATCGGCTCGACTGCTACGCCGGTGACCTTGCCGTCAACCACTTCCAGTTCATTGGCAAAGACGTAATCGATGCCCAGCTTTGCTTGCAACTGCTTGGCGAAATAGGTGAAGCCACCCGACAGAATCGCCGTCTTGTAACCCAGCCGCTTGAGTTCGGAGAACAGCGTTTCAGCGCCTTCGGTCAAGCGCAGAGACGCGCCGATTTCATCCAGCACGCTCACATCGAGCCCCTTGAGCAGGGCCAGACGCTCTTTGAAGCTTTCGCTGAAATCCAGTTCGCCGCGCATGGCACGCTCGGTAATCTCGGAAACCTGCTCGCCGACGCCTGCTGCCTTGGCCAGTTCATCGATGACTTCGGCCTCGATGAGGGTCGAATCCATGTCGAACACCGCCAGGCGCCGGTTACGACGGAACAGCGAATCCTGCTGAAACGCGATATCGACGTTGAGATCCTGGGCAACCGCGAGAAATTCGGCCTGCATGGCTTTCGGGTCGGCAGGCTCGCCGCGCACGGTGAACTCGATGCAGCCCTTGCCTTTGTCGGCCGGGGTGTCGAGCGGCATACGACCGGACAACCGATCGATCTGATCGATATTCAGCCCGTACTTGGCAGTAATGGCGCTGACGCACTGCAATTGCTCGGCCGTGACCTTACGGGTCAGCAGCGTAACGATGTGACGCGCCTTGCCCTGGCCTTCGACCCAGTGTTGATAGTCGGTTTCGGACACCGCAGTGAAACGGACTTGCTGATCCAGTTCGTAGGCGGTGAACAGGATGTCCTTGAGCACCGAGGATCCCTGCACGGTATCCGGAATTTCAACCAGGATGCCGAACGACAGGGTGTCGTGGATCACCGCCTGACCAATATCGAGAATGTTCACGCCACCCTGGGCGAGGACGCCGGTGATGGCTGCAGTGAGACCGGGACGGTCGACACCAGTGATGTTAATCAGGACGATTTCGCGCAAGGCGCACCCCCGCAGTGGAAAAAAACCGCATTCTAACCACATTCAGTGACCACCGGGCACAGGCAGCGCTTTGCCGCCACTGGGTCGCTCGTTATACTGCGCGACAACTTCACCGAAAGAGCCGTGCTCTGTGAACCGGCCCACGCCCGTTAAAACCGATAATTTCTTCCTGCTCATCTTTCGTGCCCTGCGTCATCGCCGTGTACCGATCGCTTTGCGCATTGCCAGCCATAACGTGATCCTGGTCGCTTTGGCGCTGGTGATCTACGCCGGTGTCATGGGCCTGCAGTTCAAGCAGGCCATGCATGAACAGGCCGATGCGCTGGGGCAGGCCCTGACCACCCAGACCGCCACCTCGGCTACCGAGCTGTTGGTGTCCAACGACATCCTCAGTCTCAACGTGCTGCTGGGCAATCTGGTCAAGAACCCGCTGGTAGCGCATGCCGCTATCTACAGTGTGGATAACCGCATCCTCGCGGAGGCCGGCCAGCGTCCGAAAAACGGTCTGCTGGGGGAAGCTCAGGGTCTGTATGAAATCAAGATCACGTTCCAGGACGTGATGGCGGGCCATCTGCGCATCAGCCTCGACATGTCGCAGTTCCAGCAGCCGATGACCATCAGCCTGCAGAGCATGGGCATTCTGGCCGGTATCCTGCTGGCCCTGGCGCTGGCGCTGAGCCTGCGTCTTGGCCGCCACATCTCCACGCCACTGATGCAGATGCGTATCTGGCTGCGGGATATTGACCCGTATACACCAGCCACTGATCGCCAGGATGAAATCGGCGATCTGGCGCGCCAGCTGCGCACCTCGTTCGCGCCGCCGGTGCCGGAGCCAGAACCGCTGCCCGAGCCCGAGTATGACGGCGAGGAAGACGACAGCGAAGATCCTTATCTGGAGCCGGAAGAGAAGCCCGCACCGAAGGTTTCGGCACGCAGCAGCGAAGCAAAACCGCGCCTGCCGGCACCACCGGTGCAGCGCCGCATCGTTGCCGAGGAAGATGAAGACGACGATGAGGAGGATCCGTTCGCCGATCTGCGCGACCACTCGGACAACTCGCCAGCCGTTCGCCCGGCGGCTGCCTCGGTAGCGCCGGTCGAACCGCACAACAGTGCAGTGCTGGCCGTGCAACTGGGTGCGCAGGATCAATTGCGCCGCCTGCCGCGCGCACGCCTGACCGAATTGCTGCAACGCTACCGCGACTGCCTCGATCAGGCCGCCTCGCTGTATGAAAGCGAGCTGCACACGCTGAATGACGGCAGCACGCTGATGCTGTTCCACAGCCACGAAAGCGGTGATGACTACCTGACCAACGCGATCTGCTGCGGTGAGCTGTTGCGCGCACTCAGCCATGCCTTGCAGATCGAGGTGGCCGACAGCGGCATCACCTTGCAACTGCAACTGGGCCTGACGCTGGGCGAAGGCTTGAGCGGTCTGAGCCAGATCGATCTGTTGCTGACCGAAACCGCGCAGGATGCACTGGCGCTGTCTCAGCACAGCCGCAACCTGCTGCTGGTCGAACGCCGCATCAACGACGACCCGTTGATCCGTCAACGCGCCCGCATCCGCCCGATCGCCAGCCCTGAAGGTGCCTGCTGCGTAGAACGCCTGATGGAGCCTTACCCTTCGATGCTCGAACGCCAGTTGGCGCGCATGCACGAATCCAACAAGGCCTGATCTTCTCCTCCGCTCACTCTTCTCTCGTGCCCATGCTCTGCATGGGCACGCCGTTCTGGGCACTCGACGTCCGATCCTGACCGACCTGGTCCGGCGCAATCAGGTGACGCAGAGCGTCACGACCTGCATTCCCACGCGGAGCGTGAGGAACGATAGGTGCCCGCAAGACCACCATCGTACCCCTGCGCCAGCGCAGGTATGCCGTTCCGGAGCGTATGGCGTGATAGGCGTCCGCAAGATCACCATCGTGCCCATGCTCCAGCATGGGAATGCCGTTCTGGACGCTCTGCGTCCTATCCTGACTGTGCAGCGCTTCAGGAACGCCGGGGTGTGAGAACCAGATGAGCGCCCAACAAAAAGCCCGCATCGCTGCGGGCTTTTTGTTGGGCCGACCCTAGAAGCGGAACACTTCAAGATCGGTGCGTATAGGGGACGCCAGTGGAATTCTTGGCTTGTCCGGCTCTTTGGCCTTGGCGACAGGCGTTTTTTTCGGCTCGTCGAGCGCCTGCCAGGAAATCGGTTTGATCGCAGTGCTGACCTGATCAGCCAGGCGCTGCAACAGCACGCCCTGAGCCTTGACCTGATCGGCAGAGCTGCCGGCATGGACTTGTTCCAGGTGCACCAGCCGGCTGTCCCGGACGTGACCCTTGCGGTCCAGAAGTCGCCATTGCGCGTCCAGTACCGCGGGCTGTTTGGCACCGGAGTCCAGGCGGGTGATGGACAGCACGACCTGAACATCGGGCGTGAAGCTGGCCGTCGCAGGCGCCATGACGACGCGCTGGCTGTCCAGCTTCCAGGCCAGCTGACGCAAGAGCAACTGGTCGATATCCGAAGACAGGTTGCCCGCCCAGCGCCCATCGGACGAAGCAGTCAAGGTGCCGTCAGGCTGGCGTTGCAGCAGTGTTTCGCGTTGCAGATAGTCGGCCACCGAAACAGGACCCAGCAATACTGCCAGACCACTACTCTGTTTCGGCTGACCAGGCTCACCGCTATCGAGCTGATAAAGCGCGGTCGGCTGGCGCACACTGCAACCAGCCAGACCCAGAACGCCAGTCATCAGCAGGATCAAGGGAAGGCGTAGAAAATTCATCATCCCATCCAGGTGGCCGTCCAGAGACAGGCCACAGTATTAGTACTTTCAAGACCCATGCAGGCACTGAGCCACGCATGCACCCCAAGACCCCATATCATCCGTGAATATGCACCATGACTCCAGCGATTATGCATCGTACTTCATGGCAAAACGAAGAACCTTGGTGCCAGATCAATGTTTTCAGCTATTTTCCACCAATAATGCATCGACCCTCTGGAAGCCCCTTGGCAGTTTATTGCCACGTCTGCCACGCTCGCCCTTGTAATGTTCGAGGTCTTCAGGTTTCAGCGACAGCGTTCGTTTGCCCGCCTGAAGTACCAGCGTAGCGCCTTGCCCGATCACCGCAAGATCAGTCACATACTCTTCACGGCTGGCTACCCGCTCGCCCGGAATACCGATGATCTTGTTGCCCTTGCCTTTGCCCAACTGCGGCAGATCGCTGATCTTGAACACCAGCAGACGGCCTTCGGTGGTTACGGCTGCCAGCCAGTTCTGCTCACGATCAGGCACAGGGCGAGGCAGGATGACTTTCGCCCCGGCCGGCAGGCTCAGCAGCGCCTTGCCCGCCTTGTTCTTGGCTTGCAGGTCTTCGCCTTTGACGACAAAACCATAACCGGCATCCGACGCGATCACGTACAGCGCATCGTCTTCCGGCAACAATACGCACTCGAAGGTCGCACCCGGTGGCGGTTGCAGCTTGCCCGTCAGCGGCTCGCCCTGGCCTCGCGCGGAGGGCAGGGTGTGGGCGGCAACCGAATAGCTGCGCCCGGTCGAGTCGATGAACACGGCGAACTGATTGGAGCGGCCAATGGACGAGGTCTTGAAACCGTCCCCGGCTTTATAGGAAAGCCCGGTCGCATCGATGTCGTGCCCCTTGGCACAGCGTACCCAGCCTTTTTCCGACAGGACGACAGTCACCGGCTCGGTGGGCATTAGTTCATTTTCAGACAGCGCCTTGGCTTCGGCACGGGCAACGATGGGCGAACGACGGTCGTCGCCATAGGTTTCAGCGTCGGCAATCAGTTCGGCACGCACCAGCTTGCGCAGCTTGGACTCGCTGCTCAGCAGCGCCAGAAGCTTGGCCTGCTCTTTGCGCAAGGCATCCTGCTCGCTGCGCAGCTTCATCTCTTCCAGACGCGCCAACTGACGCAAACGGGTGTCGAGGATGTAATCGGCCTGAATTTCCGACAGATCGAAACGTGCGATCAGCTCCGCCTTCGGGTGCTCGGCGGTACGGATGATGTGAATCACTTCATCGAGGTTCAGGTACGCCGTGAGCAAACCGTCCAACAGGTGCAGACGGTGCTCGACCTTGTCCAGACGGAATTGCAGACGGCGACGCACCGTACCGATACGGAACGTCAGCCATTCGCCGAGCAATGTCTTGAGGTTTTTGAGCTGCGGCTTGCCATCCAGGCCGATGATGTTGATGTTCACCCGGTAACTGGATTCCAGCTCGGTGGTCGCGAACAGATGCTGCATCAGCTCGTCCAGCTCAACCCGGTTGGAGCGCGGGATGATCACGATACGGCAAGGGTTCTCGTGGTCCGACTCATCGCGCAGGTCGGCAACCATCGGCAGCTTCTTGGCCTGCATCTGCGCGGCGATCTGTTCCAGCACCTTGGCACCGGATACCTGATGCGGCAGTGAAGTGACGATAATGTCGCCATCTTCGATGCGGTAAACCGCGCGCATACGCACCGAGCCACGCCCGGTCTCGTAGATTTTCAGCAGGTCGGCACGCGGCGTGATGATTTCCGCTTCGGTCGGATAGTCCGGCCCCAGAATGTGCTCGCACAGCTCGGGAACCGTGGCCTTGGGGTCGTCCAGCAGACGAACGCAGGCACTGGCGACTTCGCGCAGGTTATGCGGCGGCACATCGGTGGCCATACCGACGGCGATGCCGGTGGTGCCATTGAGCAGGATGTTCGGCAAACGTGCCGGCAACACCGCAGGTTCATCCAGGGTGCCGTCGAAGTTCGGCACCCAGTCAGCAGTGCCCTGGCCCAGCTCGCTGAGCAGGACTTCCGAGTAACGCGACAGGCGCGCCTCGGTGTAGCGCATGGCCGCAAAGGATTTGGGATCATCCGGCGCACCCCAGTTGCCCTGCCCGTCTACCAGCGTGTAGCGGTAGCTGAACGGTTGCGCCATCAGCACCATCGCCTCGTAACAGGCCGAGTCACCGTGCGGGTGGAACTTGCCGAGCACGTCGCCGACGGTACGCGCCGACTTCTTGTGCTTGGCGTCAGCACCCAGGCCCAGTTCGCTCATCGCGTAGATGATACGTCGCTGAACAGGCTTCAGGCCGTCACCGATATGCGGCAAGGCACGGTCCATGATCACGTACATGGAGTAGTTGAGGTAGGCCTGTTCGGTGAAGTCAGCCAATGATCGGCGTTCTACACCATCCAGGCTGAGGTCAAGGGAGTCGCTCATGCGGGCCTCATCATTTCGTTGACTGGCGCAACAGCAAATTGCCGCCACGCTGTGTGAATTCGAGTTGTTTCATTGCACTCATACCGAGCAGCACCTGCTCACCGTCCAGACCGGGTGCCACCAAGGCACGCACATTGGTCAGGACGATATCGCCCAGCTGCAAGCGGTCAAGCGTGGTCCGAAAACCCTGACTGTTGCCATTGGCCGTGCTGACCGTGACCGGATAGCCACGTTTGAGCCCCAGGCGGTCAGCCATGTCACCGGGTACGGCCACATCGGTCGCCCCGGTGTCGATCATGAATTCCACTGTCCGGCCGTTGATCTGGCCGGTCGTGACGAAGTGCCCCTGACGATTGCCTGCCAGCTGCACCTCTATATAGCCGTCACCGTGTTGCGAGGTGACCACGGTGTTGGGGTTCTGCTGCCGGTCTTCCCAATCGCCGAAAAAGCGCGTCGCGAGAAACAGACCGGCCGCCCAGGCCACGATCATCAGCACCTTACCGGCGCGCTTGCCGGGCTGCACGTCGCTCATTGCCCAGCACTCCAGCCCGCCTCAGGTGCAGCGAAGCGCCAGACGATCGGGCGTTTCTCACCGTCGGCGCGTGCACCGAAGTTATTGTCGATGCCGATCCATGCGCCCTTCTCGTCGACCACCAGTGCCTCGGTCAGGCCGTAGGGTTGATCGTAACGACGCGACGGCACCATCGCCTCTTTGGCGAACGACCAGCAACGCTCGACCTGCCCTGTCTCAAGATCACGCCGACAGATGCGGTACACCGCGCGTTCCAGCGTGAACAGCTTGCCGTTGTACAGCGACACATCGGAAAAATCCGTGGACACCTTTTTGCTGCCCTGCTCCGGCGGCAACGCGTCCAGACCGGACTCGGACAGCAGCACGCAGCTTTGCCCGCAGGTCCACTGCTGCTTGTCGCGTTGCACCACCAGCAAGCCACGCTTCTCGCGTTCGGCCGCCAGCCAGAGACGGTCGCCCGCAGGACTCACGGCAATCCCTTCGAAAATCGCGTTGAAGCGCTGCAACATGCCCTGAGCGCGCGCCTGATCCACCAGCGCTTGCGGCAAATCCAGCCAGACCGGTTTACCGCTGACCGGAACCTTGAGCACCGTGCCGTAGGCCTCGCTGACCAGGTAGCGATTGCCCGCGGCGTCACAGCTGACACCTTCGAAATCCAGACTGCCACCGCGTATCAGCGCGGAAAGACCCGCCATGAAACGCAACTTCAACGGCAGATAGCTTTGTGGCGCAGGTGCGTCAATGTGATGTGACTGAGCCTTCCAGGTGTCTTGCGACACATCCAGGCTGTACAGCACATGATCGTCACGGTCGGACACGGTCCACAGTTGGCCGTTGCACATCGCCAGACCTGACAGATTGCCACCGGCCATGTCGTCTACCGGGTGCTCGGATTGCAGCTTCAGGGCCTCGAGTGGCGCAGCGACAACCGGCGTGGCAACCAGGATCAGGGCGGCGAGCCAGGCTCGTATCAAGTCAGAACCTCGGCAAGGTTGCCCTTCGACTCGAGCCAGGACTTGCGATCACCTGCACGCTTCTTCGCCAGCAGCATGTCCATCATTTCCGAGGTGGCGGCGAAATCATCCAGCGTGAGCTGCACCAGACGACGGGTGTTCGGGTCCATGGTGGTTTCGCGCAACTGCGGCGGGTTCATCTCACCCAGGCCCTTGAATCGGGTGACCTGCGGCTTGCCACGTTTCTTTTCAGCGACCAGACGGTCCAGAATCCCGTCACGCTCGGCTTCGTCCAGCGCGTAGTAGATTTCCTTGCCCAGGTCGATCCGGTACAGCGGCGGCATGGCGACATACACATGCCCGGCGTCGACCAGCGGGCGGAAGTGCTGCACAAACAACGCACACAGCAGCGTTGCAATGTGCAGACCGTCCGAGTCAGCGTCAGCCAGGATGCAGATCTTGCCGTAACGCAACTGGCTGATATCGGCTGCGCCCGGGTCAACCCCGATGGCCACGGCAATGTTGTGGACTTCCTGACTGGCAAGCACTTCGCCGCCGTCCACTTCCCAGGTGTTAAGGATTTTGCCGCGCAGCGGCAGGATCGCCTGGAATTCCTTGTCGCGCGCCTGTTTGGCGGAACCACCGGCAGAATCACCCTCGACCAGAAACAGTTCGGAGCGCGCCGGGTCCTGCCCGGCACAGTCGGCCAGCTTGCCCGGCAACGCCGGCCCTTGAGTGATGCGCTTGCGCTCGACCTTTTTGCTCGCCTTGAGGCGCCGACCGGCGTTGTTGATCGCCAGATCGGCCAGTTGCAACCCCAGTTCGGAGTGCGTGTTGAGCCACAGGCTGAATGCGTCCTTGACCACACCGGAGACGAAGGCCGCCGCTTCACGGGACGACAGACGTTCTTTGGTCTGCCCGGAGAACTGCGGCTCCTGCATTTTCATCGACAGGACGAAGGCAATGCGTTCCCAGACGTCTTCCGGGGCCAGCTTCACACCACGCGGTAACAGGTTGCGGAACTCGCAGAACTCGCGCATGGCATCCAGCAGGCCTTGGCGCAAGCCGTTCACGTGGGTGCCGCCCTGCGCAGTCGGGATCAGGTTGACGTAACTTTCCTGAACGCTGTCGCCCCCTTCGGGCAGCCAGAGCAGCGCCCAGTCGACCGCTTCCTTGTTACCGGTGAAGCTGCCGCAGAACGGCTCGTCCGGCAGGCGCAGGAATTCGGTGACCGAGTCCTGCAGGTAGGAGCGCAGGCCGTCTTCGTAATGCCACTCGACTTTCTCGCCGCTGGATTTGTCTTCGAAGCTGACCAGCAGGCCCGGGCACAGAACCGCCTTGGCCTTGAGCACATGCTTGAGACGGCTGACGGAAAACTTCGGCGTATCGAAATACTTCGGATCGGGGGCGAAATAGACGCTGGTCCCGGTGTTGCGCTTGCCGACAGTGCCGACGACCGCCAGCTCGGTGGCCTTGTAGCCGTCAGCGAAGGTCATTTCATATTCGTTGCCATCACGCTTGACCCGCACCCGAACCTGGGTGGACAGCGCGTTGACGACGGAAATGCCCACGCCGTGCAGGCCGCCGGAGAACTGATAGTTCTTGTTGGAGAACTTGCCGCCTGCGTGAAGCTTGGTGAGGATCAGCTCGACGCCGGACACGCCTTCTTCCGGGTGGATGTCCACCGGCATGCCGCGGCCGTCGTCCGACACTTCGAGCGAATTGTCGGCATGAAGGATGACCTGTACCGAACGCGCGTGACCGGCCAGGGCTTCGTCGACGCTGTTGTCGATGACTTCCTGAGCCAGGTGGTTGGGCCGCGAGGTGTCGGTGTACATGCCCGGACGTTTGCGAACCGGATCGAGGCCCGAGAGGACTTCGATGGCGTCTGCGTTATAAGAGCTAGCGCTGGGATTGGCCATGGGTTCTCGTTATCAATCTTTCATGGAATTTCGGGGGTTCAATGTTCTTGCATTCATGTGACCGGGCATCCATCACCTGCCGCACTTACAGCGCCGACAGGTCGATCTTCTGCAACAGATCGGGAGCAAATCCGGCAAACGTCAGCAGTGCCGGCATGCGCTCGGCAAAGCCCTGAAAACTGTGGTCGCCGCCCGCCTGAATGCGCAAGGCACAGGCCCGGTAAAACTTCTCGGCGCGACGATAATCGAGCGTCTCGTCACCGGTCTGCAGCCACACCTGAAACTGCTGCGGGTCCTGCGGCGCGGGTACTTCCAGCTCGGCCAGCGCCCGAATATGGTCTTCGGTCAACTGCCACTGCTCGCCGGTGTACAGGTTCTGTTGCACGCCGAGAAACCCGTCGAACAGCTGATGCGGATTGACTGCCGGGTTGATCAGCACCGCCTTGAGGCCGTGCCGCTGCGCCAAATGAGTCGCATAGTAGCCGCCGAGGGAGCTGCCGACCAGTAATGGCCGTCCAAGCGCCGTGATAGCCGCTTCAAGCTGGAGCATGGCCTGGCGCGGATGGTGATGCAGTTCAGGGACTTGCAGACGATCAGCCAGACCCAGAGACTTCATCAGCGCACTCAACTGACAGGCCTTTCTCGACAGGGCCGAGCTGTTCAAGCCATGGATGTATAGCAGTGAAGGTGTGTCGCTCGTCACGCTGTCGCTCCCGAGTGCAAGGCAAAGCCGTGTAGTTTACAGGGACTTACGCTACAACACCTCACCGGAAACGTATCCGCCAGCCCAATCAATAACCGGTGCCGCCGTAATCGACCTCGAACTCCAGGCCGACCACTCGGGAAACAGCCGTTTCCAGCCGCCCATCGTCATGCAGTCGTAGCCAGCGATAGCCCGGCGCTGCGGTGTCGACCTTGAAATCCACACTGCCCGGGGCGAACTGAATGCAGGTCGAAGGCGACGCCAGCAGGCGCACGCCGTTACGCATCTGATCGAATTCCTGATGCACATGGCCCCACAGTATCGCGCGAACCTGCGGAAAACGATCGAGCACGGCAAACAATGCATCGGCATTGCGCAAGCCGATCGGCGCCATCCACTCACAACCAATTGCCACCGGGTGATGGTGCAGGCAGATCAGGTGATGCCGCTCAGGCGCTTCACTCAGCGCCTGCTCCAGCAACTGCAATTGCGTAGCCGCGAGAAAACCAGGCACCGAACCGGGCACTGCCGAATCCAGCAGCGTCACCCGCCACTGGCCGATATCCACCACTGGGTCGAGCAACCCATTAGGCTGCGCAACCTGCTCCATCTGCGGCAGTTCGTCGTGATTACCGGCGAACCAGCGCGCAGGCGCGTCGATCCGCCCGCTTATCCGACGAAACGCTTCGTAAGACTCGACACTGCCGTCCTGCGAGATATCGCCGCTGGCGACCACAAGATCAATGTGCGGCTGCTCGGCCAGCACCTGATCAACGACTTTTTCCAGACTGTCCCGCGTGCTCATGCCCAACAACGCCTCGTCCGCCTCGGCGAACAAGTGGCTATCGGATATCTGCACCAGCAAAACTGACGATGAAAGGGCTGCGCTCGGCAAGACCGTCTCCCAGAGAGGATTCAGCGCGATTATGTGATGTGGCAACGGGCGGGTAAACCGGGAAAGTGCGTGCAGACGAGCATTTGGTCACATTTGCTGATTCGCTCGGTGCTTGAGCACAATCGAAGCAATAAGTCCGGCCGACACCATGCCTGCCAGTCCCGCACCCAAGAGATGGCTCAGCACCCGCTCATAAGGCATTCCAGGCCAGATATATCCCGCCAACAAAAGCTCCAGTACAACGCCAAGAATCATTCCTGCCAATCCAGCCAGATGAACGATCCACGGCATGAGCCTCAAATACAGAATACCGATGACCACTCCGGTAATGGCCGTATATAGAAAGTGTTCCCAACGCAGAGCGCTGCCTGTCAGGGTTATCAGTCCGACATATAGGAGAAGGCCGAAGATGAGTCCAGTGAAACCACCAATCAAAGCCCGATAGATAATCATCGCCATCTCACTGGACAATTGGTAATCATGGATTCCCGAGAGCCGCCAGCATTGAAAATCTCTTCGACATAAGAAACACAATTATTGGGGATGCCAAACCAGTGCCACGGCTTGGCGCTAAGCTCCTCAAGCTTGCGCTGCGCCACATCGGGTTTGTTCAGAAGTACTCTTCGACGGAACAGCTCTGTTTTCGAGGATTCATTGAGATAACGTCCGTAATCAGTTTCACTCATGAAGTACGGCCGTTCGGCCAACCCGGCAATATGAAAATAAAACTCTCCCGCTTTCAACAAGGCATGCCCACAGATATTAGGACCGTCACCGCTTACTACTACAAGCCATGTGTCGTACCCGTTGAAAGGCACAGCCCGACAATGATTCAGATGGCTCCCTAAATAGCTCATTCGTTATGCCTGTAAATGAAAGTGATGACGAATGTAAGCCATGGAATTTCAAATTCAAGGACAGGCTGCTCGCTTTGAATATATTCAGACACGACCTACATGCCTGAGGCATAAACACTGACGGCCAAAGTCATTTACAACTGAATAAACAAGTCATGAGGCCGGTTGAGATAAAAAATTCAGAATTGCGAATGGATCAGCGCACGGCCTCAAACTCATGCCCACACGCCAGGCAGTGGCTCAGCCATTCGCCCAAGAACAGATTGAGCTGGGCTTTTTCATCCGGTTGGTGCATGTCGGCGTTGGGGTAGGGATAGATGCCCCGGAAGCGCCGCGCATGTTCGGCGCCGATGACTTCGGCCATGCGGGCGTCGTGGTAGACCTGTACTTCGAGCTTGGGCACCGGCAGCCAGGGCAGGCTGTGCTCCTGGCAGACCTGCAAGGTAGTGGTGTACGGGCAGTCAAGCAACACTTCGACTGCCAGCACGCCCAGCATCTGATCACCCTGGGTAACGGCGACGCGGCGGGAGCGCTGTTCGTTGCGCATGTCGGGCAGCAGGCGCATCAGGCGCGCGTAGTTGGCCTCGCACGCAGCCTGCAGTCCGGCAAGATCGACACGGTAGCGTTCGCGCACTGGATTCACGACCATAAACCCCTTATCTCTGCACGATTCAGCGCCAGCCATTGCAAGGCGATGATCGTCGATGCGTTCTTGATTGTTCCGTCTTTCATCGCCTGCAATGCGTCATCGAATGACCAGACTGTTACCCGGATGTCTTCACCTTCGGCCTCGAGCCCGTGCAATCCGCCCGCCCCTTCACTGCTGCAACGCCCCAGAAACAGGTGAACGAACTCGTCGCTGCCACCCGGCGAGGGGAAGTATTTGGTGATTGGCCACAATGCCTCGAACTTCAGCCCAGCTTCCTCTTCTGCCTCGCGATGAGCAACTTCTTCCGGCTGTTCATCCTTGTCGATCAGACCTGCGACCAGCTCGATCAGCCAAGGGTTGTTGGTCTTTTTCATGGCGCCTACGCGGAACTGCTCGATGAGCACGACTTCGTCACGTTTGGCGTCATAAGGCAGCACGCAGACGGCGTCGTGGCGAACGAACAGTTCGCGGCTGATTTCCTTGCTCATCCCGCCCGCGAACAATTCGTGGCGCACATGCAGCTTGTCCAGCTTATAGAAGCCCTTGAAGCAGTTTTCACGCTTTGTGGTTTCAAAAGCGCTTGGTGCAGATCGTGTGGTCTGGGTCATGGGTTTCTCGCTTGCCGCCGTTTTTGACATCGGGCCATCCTAACGCGCATCGGCAGTCAGATGCAGCCCCCTTGAACATGCAGGGTAGACGGCCGGGGCTTAAAACAATTCTAATCTGCCATGATCGAACCGAAGACGTTGTTTACAGTCCAACCAGCCTGCATACGTACAACGCAACCGCCTTTACTGACACTGCCAAGGATCAACATGTCGTTATTGAGGATCACTTCACTGGCTTGCCTGGCCCTGTTGCTCGGCGCCTGCCAAAGCCTCTTCACGCCCAACATGCGCACACCGCTGCAAGTCCAGCGCGATGCTTCCGAGCTGATCAAGCCGGGCTGCACCACGGCCGACTGCCCGTTGGTAAACATCGATACCGTGCACTTCCCAGATGAGCCGCGACTGGACGCCATCGTTCAGAAGACGTTGCTGCAACTGACCGTTGCCGACAGCAGCGCATCGCCGCCTGCGTCGATCAAAGCCTATCAGGAAAAGTTCCTGAGCCAGGCCCAGGGTCGCAACAGCAGCTATCTGCAGGCCAAGGTACGCGAACAGCATGACGGTATCGTAGTGGTCGAACTGTCCAGCTATCTGGATACCGGCGGTGCCCACGGCAACCCTGGCCGGGCGTTCATCAACTATTCGCGTCAGCAGCAGAAAGTCCTGACCCTGGCTGACATGATCATCCCGGGCAAGGAAAGCGAGTTCTGGCAGAAAGCCCAACTGGCCCACCAGGGCTGGCTGGTATCGACCAAGATGAATGAAGACAGCGAGTTCATGAAGACCTGGCCGTTCAAGCGCACGCCGCATATTGCGCTGACCTACGGCGCAGTGATCCTCAAGTACTCGGTCGATACCATCGCGCCGTATTCGATGGGCCACATCGAGCTGAAGATTCCTTATCCTCAGCTAAATGGCATCCTCAAGCCGGAACTGTTCCCCGGCCGCGGCTGATCGCACCGCCGATCAGCAGCTGCAACACGCCAGCGACAATGAGCGCTGGCAGTGTTGCGCCCACTTCGGGATAAAGATTGGCCAGCAGATGATAGGTGCTGAGCCCGCCGAGCCACGCCAGCAGGCTCATCCAGCGCAAACCGCCCTCCGCTGCCTGACCACTGCGACCACGCAGAATGAAATGGTCAACCAGCACGACGCCGAACAGTGGCGCGAATACCGAGCCGATCAATAACAGAAAGTTCTGATACTGCGCCAGCGGTGCCAGACAGGCAATCAGCGTACAGATCACGCCAATCACCAACGCCAGATGCTCGACCTTGATGCGTGACAGCAGAGCACTGGAGACCGCAGCCGAGTGAATATCGGCGAACGCGTTTTCCGTTTCGTCCAGCAGAATCAGCAGCAGCGGGATCCCCAGACCTGCGCCGGCCAGTGCCAGCAGCAAAGCATTGGCCTCGCCGCTCGGGGCGAACGCCAGGGTGTAGGCGACGCCCAGGCTCATCAGCCAGAAGTTGCCGATGAAAAAGCCTGCAGCCGTACCGCCGAAGACGCTTTTCGCGCGTTGCCCGAAACGTGAGTAGTCGGCAATCAGCGGCAGCCAGGACAGCGGCATGGCGATGGCAATGTCGAACCCCGAGGCAAACGGCAACGAACCATCGCCGGAGGTTGCCCACAGCGCGGTCAGATCAGCCTTGGCCAGCAGATTCCAGGTCAGCCATGCACACGCCGTCAGCAGTATCCACAGGCCCCACTTGCGCAGAAAACGGCGCACGAAGGTCAATGGCCCGCTGACTGCCAGCAGCGTGGCCAGTGCGCCGAATAACAGCGTCCAGAGCAGCGGACTGCTCCACGGGCTGCCCTCTGCAAAAGCCCGCGCGCCGAGCAGACTGGCTGCGTCGCGCATGACGATGATCTCGAACGAGCCCCAACCGATCAGTTGCAGCAGGTTCAATACCGCTGGCAGCGACGCGCCCTTGCTGCCCAGGCTGAGCTTGAGCGCGGCCATGGACGACAGGCCGGTATCGCTGCCGATCACACCAACGCTGGCGAGCAGCAAGACGCCCACCAGCGTGCCGAGGAAAATCGCCAGCATCGAGCCGGACATGCCCAGCCCCGGCGCCAGCAAGGCCCCGGTCTGCAACACCATCAGACCGATGCCGAGGGAAAACCACAGGGAAAACAGATCCCGCGCGCCGAACACCCGCTGGCTGGCGGGTACAGGGGTGTCAGGAGAATAGGTGCCGGGTGTGTTCACGTTTGTGTCTCGTATGGGGTGTTGATCGGTGATTCGGGATCGGACGCGGAGCTTCCAGAACAGCGCCACCACGCAGAGCGTGGGATCATCGCAATTATCGTGCGGCGCTCTGCGTCGCATGCCGTTCTGGACGCTCCGCATCCTCTTGACGACGCAGAGCGTCGAGAACTTCATTCCCACGCTGGCGCGTGCGGAACGATAATCTCAACTATCGTGCGACGCTCCGAGTCGTAAAGCCCAATGCTGGAGCGTAGCGATAACCGCTAGCGGTGCTCTGTCGTGCACCTGTCGCCACCTACACCCTCTTGTACAACTGGCTGCCTTCCTGCTTGAAGCGCTCGGCCTGCTCGGCCAGGCCTTTAGCAACATCGACGTCTACCGCCTCGATGCGCTGATTGGCGGCGTACTCGCGGACTTCCTGAGTGATCTTCATCGAGCAGAATTTAGGCCCGCACATGGAGCAGAAATGCGCGACCTTGGCCGAATCCTTGGGCAGGGTTTCGTCGTGGTACGAACGCGCGGTGTCCGGGTCCAGGCCGAGGTTGAACTGGTCTTCCCAGCGGAACTCGAAACGCGCTTTGCTCAAGGCGTTGTCGCGGATCTGCGCACCCGGATGGCCTTTGGCAAGATCCGCCGCATGAGCCGCGATCTTGTAGGTGATGATCCCGGTTTTGACATCATCCTTGTTCGGCAGCCCCAGATGCTCCTTGGGCGTGACGTAACACAGCATGGCGCAGCCGAACCAGCCGATCATGGCGGCACCGATGCCCGAGGTGATGTGGTCGTAACCCGGCGCGATGTCGGTGGTCAGCGGGCCCAGTGTGTAGAACGGCGCTTCGTCGCAGCACTCCAGTTGCTTGTCCATGTTCTCCTTGATCAACTGCATCGGCACATGGCCGGGGCCTTCGATCATGGTCTGCACATCATGCTTCCAGGCGATCCTGGTCAGTTCGCCCAGCGTTTCCAGCTCACCGAACTGCGCCGCATCGTTGGCATCGGCAATCGAACCCGGACGCAGGCCGTCGCCCAGCGAGAAGCTGACGTCGTAGGCCTTCATGATTTCGCAGATGTCTTCGAAATGGGTGTAAAGGAAGTTTTCCTTGTGGTGCGCCAGGCACCATTTGGCCATGATCGAACCGCCACGGCTGACGATACCGGTGACACGCTTGGCGGTCAGCGGCACGTAACGCAGCAACACACCGGCGTGGATGGTGAAGTAATCAACGCCCTGCTCGGCCTGCTCGATCAACGTGTCGCGAAACAGCTCCCAGGTCAGGTCCTCGGCTGCACCGCCCACCTTTTCCAGCGCCTGATAGATCGGCACCGTACCGATCGGCACCGGCGAATTGCGGATGATCCACTCGCGGGTTTCGTGAATGTGCTTGCCAGTGGACAGGTCCATGACCGTGTCCGAGCCCCAGCGGATACCCCAGGTCAGCTTGGCGACTTCTTCTTCGATGGAAGAACCCAATGCGCTGTTGCCGATGTTGCCGTTGATCTTCACCAGGAAGTTGCGGCCAATGATCATCGGCTCAAGCTCGACGTGGTTGATGTTGGCCGGGATGATCGCGCGGCCCCGGGCAATCTCTTCGCGCACGAACTCGGCAGTGATTTCCTTCGGGATGCTCGCGCCAAAGCTGTGCCCGGCATGTTGCTGGGTCAGCAGACCTGCGGCGCGGGCTTCCTGAAGCTTCATGTTCTCGCGGATGGCGACGTATTCCATCTCGGCGGTGATGATGCCCTGACGCGCGTAGTGCATCTGGCTGACGTTGGCGCCGGCCTTGGCCCGGCGCGGGTTGCGCACATGGGCAAAGCGCAACGCGGTGAGTTCGGCATCGCTCAGGCGTTGCTGGCCGAAGCTGGAACTCAGGCCCGGCAGACGCTCGGTGTCATTGCGCGAGTCGATCCATGGCGAACGCACGTCGGCCAGGCCTTTGCGCACGTCGATGATCACATTGGGGTCGGTGTAGGGGCCGGAGGTGTCATAGACCGTGACCGGGGCGTTGATCTCGCCGCCAAAGTCGGTCGGGGTGACGTCCAGGGTGATTTCGCGCATGGGCACGCGGATGTCCGGGCGCGAGCCCTGAACGTAGATTTTCTGCGAACGGGTAAACGGCTGTACCGATCCGGAATCGACCTGCGCCGACTCGCTCAAATGGGCTGCGTTTTTTGCTTTTATACTCATCACGGCTCTCCAGACATCCAGTTGCGGATTTATTGTCGGAGTGACCTGACATGACGGACGGGTGCACCAGTGCTGGTGCTGAGTATCGAAAGGAGGCGAAACTGTTCATTATTTGAACAATCGACCCCGGACGGCACTCAAGAGGACTCGCCGGGAGACGAGAAATCTTGTTCCCTACGCAGGCGCTAACCTGATCAGGTTCAACGGGATCCGGTTTAACCGATCTCAGCCTCATAGCAAGGCACCCCGACAAGAACGCCGCCAGTCTATGACGGGGTGCCGTCGCAACGCCAGCCTATTTGCACGGGGCTCGATAAATGGCGCAAATCGACGATTGTTGCCAAAAGCGTCTGGCTCTACACTCCCTAGCCCGGTTTCTCTTCAACCCGAACTGTAATTATTTTCTTCATGAACAGGGAATGCCTCATGTTGCGCAAACTTTCGTTGGCCGTGGCTGTTTCGTTTGCGTCCAGCGGGTTGACCTGGGCAGCCGAATTGCCAATGCCAACGCAGACAGGGCTGTTGAGCGTTTATCAGCAGGCTGTGGACAACAACGCCGACCTCGCAGCCTCGCGCGCCGATTACGATGCGCGCAAGGAAGCCGTGCCGCAGGCCCGCGCCGGTTTGCTGCCGAATATTTCCGGCAGCGCCCAGAACAGCAGCACCCGCACCAGCATCGATCAGCCCAGAGCCGTGGCCACCCGCAGCGGCAACCTCTATCAGGCCACGCTGAGCCAGCCGATCTTCCGAGCTGACCGCTGGTTCCAGTTGCAGGCTGCCGAAGCGAGCAACGAACAGGCAGCACTGGAACTGTCGGCTACCGAGCAGAATCTGATCCTGCAATCGGCGCAAAGCTATTTCAGCGTATTGCGTGCACAGGACAATCTGGCCTCGACCAAAGCCGAGGAAGCGGCCTTCAAGCGCCAGCTGGATCAGGCCAACGAGCGCTTCGATGTCGGCCTGTCGGACAAGACCGATGTGCTGCAGGCGCAGGCCAGCTATGACACGTCACGCGCCAGCCGACTGATTGCCCAGCGTCAGGTCGACGACGCCTTTCAGGCGCTGGTGACGCTGACCAACCGCGAATACAACTCGATCGAAGGCATCGTACATACCCTGCCGGTGCTGGCGCCGACGCCCAATGACGCCAAGGCCTGGGTCGATACTGCCGCGCAGCAGAACCTCAATCTGCTGGCCAGCAACTACGCAGTCAGTGCCGCCGAAGAAACCCTGCGTCAGCGCAAGGCCGGGCACGCGCCGACGCTCGATGCCGTGGCGACCTATCAGCGTGGCGATAACGATGCACTGGGTTTCAGCAACCCCAACTACACCGGCCGCAACTACGGCGGCGACGTCGAGCAGCGCAGCATCGGCGTGCAGCTGAATATCCCTATCTACAGCGGCGGCCTGACCAGTTCACAGGTACGCGAAGCCTATGCGCGCCTGAGCCAGAGCGAGCAACGCCGTGAAAGCCTGCGTCGTCAGGTGGTGGAAAACACGCGCAACCTGCATCGCGCGGTGAATACCGATGTGGAGCAGGTCCAGGCCCGCAAGCAGTCGATCATCTCCAACCAGAGCGCGCTGGAAGCCACGGAAATCGGTTATCAGGTCGGCACCCGCAACATCGTCGACGTGCTGGATGCGCAACGCCAGCTGTATGCCTCGGTGCGTGACTACAACAACACGCGTTACGACTACATCCTCGACAACCTGCGTCTCAAGCAGGCAGCAGGCACCCTGAACCCGGGCGACCTGCAGGACCTGTCGCGCTACCTGAAGGCCGACTACAACCCGGACAAGGACTTCCTGCCGCCGGACCTGGCGACTGCCGCGCAGAAGAACTTCGAGCGACCTGCAAAGCGCTGACAGGTGACGCAGAGCGTCACGAAATGCATTCCCACGCTGGAGCGTGAGGAACGATAGGCGTCTGGACGAGCTCAACTATCGTGCCGACGCTCTGCGTCGGCATGTAGTTCTGGACGCTCCGCGTCCTCCGACTCAGCGCCTGCCCATCAACCGCCCGATCCCGTCGAGCAGGCGTTGCAGTGCGCCCTGATTGGCCTTCATCACCTCAAGCCCGGCATCGGCCATGTTGCGCGCCTGCTGCGGCTGGTCGAAAAGACCCTGCACGGCGATGGCCAGCGCTGCTGCATCGTTGACCTCTTGCAACGCACCGGCCTTGCGCAGCATGGCGGCGATCTCGAGGAAGTTGAACAGGTGCGGGCCGCTGAGCACCGGCTTGGCCAGTGCCGCAGGCTCCAGCAGGTTGTGTCCGCCATTGGGCACCAGGCTGCCGCCAACGAAAGCGATGTCAGCCAGTGCATAGAGAAACAGCAATTCCCCCATGGTATCGCCCATCAGCACCGAGACGTCAGACGTGACAGCCTGCGCGGATGAGCGCCTTACCGTCGCAAAGCCCTGCTGCTGACACAACGCATGCACACTGTCGAAACGCTCGGGGTGACGCGGCACCAGAATCAGCAGCGCATCGGGGTGACTGGTCAGTAACGTGCGATGAGCCGCCAGCACGCTTTCATCCTCGCCCGCATGTGTGCTGGCCGCGATCCAGACAGGCCGCTGCGTGGTCTGCCATTGTTCGCGCTGGTGGGCGGCACGCTGCAGAAGCTGCGGGTCGATGCTCAGGTCGAACTTGATCGAGCCGGTCACCGCCACGCACTCGGGACGCGCGCCCAGATCACGAAAGCGCTGCGCCTCAGCTTCAGTCTGCACCGCAAACCAGGCCATTTCCGCCAGCATCGGTCGCGTCAGCCCGGCAAAGCGTGCGTAACCCCGCGCCGAACGCTCCGACAGCCGGGCGTTGGCAAGCACCACAGGAATCCCGCGCAGGGAACACTGATGGATGTGGTTGGGCCACAGCTCGGTTTCCATGATGATCCCCAGCCGTGGCTGTACCTGATCGAGAAAACCAGCAGCCGCCCACGGCAGGTCGTAGGGCAGGTAGCAATGCTGAATTCGCGGCTCACTGGCGAACAGCGCCTTGATTCGCTCCGAACCTGTGGGCGTCATGCAAGTCACAGTGATCGGCAACTGCGGATATTGCACCAGCAGCGACCGAATCATGGGCGCTGCGGCGATGCTTTCACCCACCGACACCGCATGCACCCAGATACCGCCCCGCTGCATGACCGGCAAGCCGCGAGCGAAGCGCTCGCCGATGCGCTGGCGATACGCCGGAGCCTTGCGCGCACGCAACCACAGACGCAGGGCAACCAGCGGCAGGCCGAGATGAAACAGTACGGTATAAAGAGTTCTATTCATGGGCGCGGAGTTTATCAGCCCGCCATCACAAGCCGCTAGAATGCGCAGCCTGACGAAAAGGAATGCACCATGAACGCTTATTACCTACTGGCTATCGCCGTTTGCGCGGAAGTCATCGCTACCACGTCCATGAAAGCCGTGAAGGGATTGAGCACCCCGCTGCCCCTGTTGCTGCTGATTACCGGCTATGCGATCGCGTTCTGGATGCTGATTCTGGTAATGCGCACGATCCCGGTGGGCATCACTTACGCCATCTGGTCGGGCATGGGCATCGTCATGGTCAGCATCGCCGCGTTCTTCATCTACGGCCAGAAACTCGACCTGCCCGCGCTGCTGGGCATGGGCATGATCGTGGCAGGCGTGGCGGTCATTCAGCTGTTCTCGAAAACCGCCGGGCATTGAAAACCCGATCCTTTATAATGCTCGTACTTTTCGCTCACTGAGGTGCTCATGCCATCGGTTATTTCCACTGACGTGCTGATTGTCGGGGCTGGCGTCGCCGGTCTCTGGCTCAATGCCCGGTTGCGTCGTCAAGGGTTCTCGACAGTGCTGGTAGAAAGCGCCAGCCTGGGTGGCGGGCAAAGCCTCAAGTCTCAGGGGATCATCCACGGCGGCGCCAAGTACGCGCTGCACGGCGCGCTGTCCGGCGCCTCCGAAGCCATTGCCGACATGCCGCGTCGCTGGCGTGAGGCCCTCGATGGCAAGGGCGAGCTGGATCTTTCCGGGGTACGCCTGCTGTCCGAGGCCCATTACCTGTGGTCGCCAGGCACCATCGCCGGCAATCTCACCAGTTTCTTCGCCAGCAAGGCCGTGCGCGGTCGCGTGGATCAGGTCAAGGGCGAGCAACTGCCGCCAGCCCTGCAAAACCCCAAATTCAAAGGCAAGGTCTATCGGCTTGCCGAGCTGGTGGTCGATGTACCCAGTCTGATCGGGCGTCTCGCCGAACTGGCCGGTGACAGCCTGCTGGCCGGTCAGCACATCGAGCCGCTCTTCGAGGGCGATGAACTGATCGGTCTGCGCGTCGACGGTCGCGATATCCATGCGCAGCGCATCGTACTCAGTGCCGGCGGCGGTAATGCCGACCTGCTGAACGCGCTTGGCGTATCGCAACCGCAGATGCAGCGCCGCCCGTTGCACATGGTGCTGGTCAAGGGGCCGACCCTGAAGCCGCTGTTCGCTCACTGCCTGGGCGGCGGGCCAAAGCCACGCATCACCGTGACCACGCATCCGGCAGCAGATGGCCAGTGGGTGTGGTATCTGGGCGGCGACCTGGCCGAAGCCGATGGTGTGGCGCGCCAACCGGACGAGCAGATCGCCGTTGCGCGCAAAGAGCTCGAGGCGCTGCTGCCGTGGGTCGATCTGAGTCAGGCGCAGTGGGCGACCCTGCGTGTTGATCGTGCCGAGCCTGCTCAATCAGGACTGGTGCGCCCGGACAACGCCTTCCTCGACAGCCAACAACGTCTGATGATCGGCTGGCCGACCAAGCTGGCCCTGGCTCCGGACTTCGCCGACCGAGTCCTGTCGCAGCTGTCCAGAGACGGTATCCACCCGACCCCGCAAGCTCCGCTGAGCGATGTGCCACGGCCTCCAATGGCCATACCTGTCTGGGATGAGCTGCTGCCATGAGCCTGAAAACCCTGCACGATCTGCATCGCCCGCTGGGCAGTACCGGCCTGAACGTATCGCCGCTGGGGCTGGGCACCGTCAAACTGGGGCGCGACCAGGGCGTCAAATACCCCAGCGGCTTCAAGATTCCCGATGACCAGCAGGCGCAGATGCTGCTGCGCATGGCCCGCGACATGGGCATCAACCTGATCGACACGGCACCTGCCTATGGCACCAGCGAAGAGCGCCTGGGACCGCTGCTGCGCGGTCAGCGCCAGGACTGGGTGATCGTCAGCAAGGTTGGCGAGGAGTTCGTCAACGGCCAGTCGAGCCATGACTTCAGCGCCACCCATACACGCACATCGGTCGAGCGCAGCCTGAAACGTCTTGAAACCGACTTTCTCGATCTGGTCCTGGTGCATTCGGACGGCAACGATCTGGCGATTCTCAACGACGCCGAGGTGTACCAGACACTCGCTGATCTCAAGCGCGAAGGCAAGATTCGCGGCTTCGGCTTTTCCGGCAAGACCGTCGAAGGCGGCCTGCTGGCGCTGCGTGAGGGTGACTGCGCAATGGTCACTTACAATCTCAACGAACAGGATGAAAAGCCGGTTCTGGATTACGCGCAGGCTCATGGCAAAGGCATTCTGGTGAAGAAGGCACTGGCCAGTGGTCATGTCTGCCTGACACCCGGCATGGATCCGGTCCACGCCAGTTTCCAGCTACTGTTTGAACATCCGGCGGTTGCCAGTGCTATTGTCGGCACCATCAACCCGTTGCACCTGGCACACAACGTTGCAACTGCCGCTGCCGTGATTTGCCGTCAAGCCTGATTAAGGCGGCCGACCCCAACGCAAGAAGGAGCCGTTATGCCGCGAACACTGATCCGGAAGAATCCCAGCAACTTCAAGACCCTGCCGCTGTTTGTCGAGGCCACTGCAGAAAGCCTGAGCTACCAGAGCGTCGGCATGCCGATGAACTTCGCGCAGACCTTGCAGCGACGGCGCAAGATCGACGTGCCGGACACCGAACATTTCGCCACCGAGCTGGCCAATCTGGGGGTCTCCGTTCGCCTGACCGTCAGTTGGCAGAACCGCGACTACTGGGTGCTGGTCCGCCAGCGTCGTCAGGATCGCGGCGACGTCGTGCTCAAGCTGATCTCGGGTTATGTCCCGGCCCATGAGCTGACGCTGCCGCTGCACACCGCGATTCAGGAAGTGGCCGAAGAGTGCCTGATCGAAACACCGCAGGGCTGGCTCAGCGGGCTGTTCAAGGAGACCTGGCTGCCTGCGCCCTACGCCGCCGCGTTGCATTATCGCGAGGCCATGCCCTTTCGCCTGAGCCCCCTCTCCGGCGCCGCGAGACCGGTGCGAACCGGCAGCCTGACCCTGCTGGAACGTCCACGGGCCTATGTGCATTTGCCCACGGCGTCCTTGCAGCTGATTTACGACATGCGCCTGGAAATCCCCAAGGAAGCGCGCCCGGTCAGCCTTTTCCATGTCGACGAAGCTCTGGAAAACGATCAACTGGTCGCCCGCCTCAACCGTAGCAAACCTGACCTGTACCTGATGCCGCTGGAGAACGGCGCCCCTCTGCCCGAGCTGTACACGCTCAAGCGTGACAAGCTGAGTCCGGCCGGCACGAGAGGGCTGTACCTGGCCGAGAGCTTCGCTGCGCAGGATGGCTGGGTGGTGCGTGAAGAGCGGATTCGCTGGAAGGACTGGCTGCGTCAGCAGGGCATGGCCCCACCGGCGAAGAAGTCAGGGCTCAAACGCCTGACCGGCAAGGCCCGGGAGCTGCTGCAGATGGCGCGTGGCAGCCTGAGCAAGTAAGTCGGCCAGCGGCTGCAAGGCACTGAAACCTTGAGCGCGCCGGCATTCAAACGGCAACGTTGCGGTTACTGGGCGCGAATCTTCTCGACAATCGCGGTGGTGGAGCTGTTTTCCACCAGCCCCAGCACACGTACCTCGCCGCCGTAAGCCTGAACGATATCGGCACCGACCACCTGATCGACACCGTAATCACCGCCCTTGACCAGCACGTCGGGCTTGACGTGGGTCAGCAGGTTTTCCGGGGTTCCTTCCGGGAAGCTGATCACCCAGTCCACGGCCCCCAGACCTGCCAGCACCGCCATGCGCCGGTCAACGCTGTTGATCGGTCGGCCCGGCCCTTTCAGGCGGCTGACAGACGCATCGTCGTTGACCGCAACGATCAGGCGATCACCCAAGGCACGCGCCTGCTCCAGGTAGGTCACATGACCTGCGTGGAGAATGTCGAAGCAGCCATTGGTGAAGACGATCTTTTCCTTGTGCGCGCGCGCATCATCGACCGCCAGCAGCAGTTGCTCCAGCCCCAGCACGCCGCGCTCGGAGCCCTCTTCGCGCTGAATCGCGCGGCGCAGCTCCGGGGCGCTGATGGCCGCCGTGCCCAGCTTACCGACCACGATGCCCGCCGCCAGATTGGCCAGCGCCACCGCATGTGGCAGCTCCTCGCCGGCAGCAATCGCTGCCGCCAGGGTAGAGATCACCGTATCACCAGCGCCGGTCACATCGAACACTTCGCGGGCACGGGCCGGCAGGTGCAGCGCCTGCTGATCAGGACGCAACAGGGTCATGCCATGTTCGCCACGGGTCACCAGCAGCGCGCCGAGATCGAGCTCTTGCATCAACTGCGCACCCTTGGTGACCAGTTGTGCCTCATCGACACAATGACCGACGATGGCCTCGAATTCGCTGAGGTTCGGCGTGATCAGGCTCGCGCCGCGATAGATCGCGAAATCCTTGCCCTTGGGATCGGCCAGCACCGGAATGCCGCGCTTGCGGGCGGCCTGAATCAGCGCCTGATGGTTTTTCAGTGCGCCCTTGCCGTAGTCGGACAGGACCAGCACCTTGATGCCGTCCAGCAAGCTGTAAACCTCTGCGCTCAGGGCCAGCGGGTCGGTCCTGAACGGTTCTTCGAAATCGATGCGCAACAATTGCTGGTGGCGACTCATGACACGCAGTTTGACGATGGTCGGCTGATCGGCGATGCGCTGAAAGCGCGCCAGCACACCAGCAGCCTTCAGGCTGTTGGTCAGACTTTCAGCCGCCTCGTCATCCCCCGTCACACCGACCAGCGAAGCGGGGGCGCCCAGCGCAGCGATATTCAAGGCCACGTTGGCAGCACCGCCCGGACGGTCCTCGATCTGATCGACCTTGACCACCGGCACTGGCGCTTCGGGGGAAATACGCGAGGTACCACCATGCCAGTATCTGTCGAGCATGACATCGCCAACCACCAGGACAGGGGCCTGATCAAAGCGCGGCATGGATAGCTTCATGGAACAACCCGTACTTGAAAAATGGACAGGGGCGGAATCTTAGCACAGGGGTTTGCAACCGACAGGCTGTTGAATCACGCCACCCAAAAGGCAGGCGGACCGCCTGGGTCCGCCCGGTGAACGTCAGGTCAGACAGCGCCGACAGGCGAAGGCTCGTCCAGCCCCATGGCATGCAGGCGGGCGTAATAGCCGTTCTGCGCCAGCAGCTCAGAGTGCGTACCGCGCTCGACGATCTGCCCGGCATCCATGACCAGAATCAGGTCGGCCTTCTCGATGGTCGAAAGGCGGTGGGCGATGACCAGCGTGGTACGGCCCTTCATGACGTGATCCAGCGCCGCCTGAATGTGCCGCTCGGACTCGGTGTCCAGCGCCGAGGTGGCTTCGTCGAGAATCAGCAAAGGAGCGTTCTTGAGCAGCGCGCGGGCAATGGCCAGACGCTGGCGTTGACCGCCGGACAGCAGCACCCCGTTTTCGCCCACCTGGGTATCGAAACCCTGCGGCAACTGGTCGATGAATTCCTTGGCATACGCATCAGCGGCAGCCGCTTCGATGTCGGCACGCGGCGCGCCAGCCAGATCGCCGTAGGCAATGTTGTTGGCAATCGTGTCGTTGAACAGCGTGACGTTCTGATTGACCTGAGCAATGTGCCTGCGCAGGTTACGCAAGCGATAATCGTTGATTTCAACGCCATCGAGCAGGATGTTGCCCATGTCATGCCCGTAGAAACGCGGGATCAGGTTGGCCAGGGTTGACTTGCCGCTGCCGGAACGCCCTACCAGGGCAATCATCTGCCCCGGCGCAGCGGAGAAACTGATGTCGTTCAACACCTGACGCGCAGTCTGCGGGTAGAAGAAGCTGAGGTTCTTCACCTCGAGGTGGCCGGTCACGCGATCACGCTCGATGGTGCCGGTATCGACTTCCTCTTCCACATCCAGCTGTTCGAAAATGCTCTCGGCACCAGCGACACCTTTCTGGATCGTCGAACTGACTTCCGACAGCTGACGAATCGGCTTGGGCAGCAGGCCCGCAGCGGTGATATAGGCAACCAGATCACCCGCAGTCGCGTCGCCACGCAGGAACAGCACCAGGAACATCAGCACCGCCATGGCGCTGTAGATCACCAGTTGCAGCATCGGCGTGTAGATGGCGCCGGTCTTGGTCATGCGCAGTTGCTTTTTGGTGTTGCTGTTGCTGGCCTGGGCAAAGCGCGCCTGCTCGTAGGACTCGCCACCGAAGCTGCGGACTACGCGATAGCCCTGAATGGTTTCCGAGGCAACATGCGTGACATCGCCCATCGCCACCTGGATCTTCTTGCTCTGCTTGCGGAATTTCTTGCTCGCGGTGCCGACCATGACGGCAATCAACGGCAGAATTGCGAGCATCACCAGCGTCAGCTTCCAGTTCATCATCAGCAGATAGATGAACAGGAACACCACGGTCAGGCCTTCGCGAATCACCACCTTGATGGCATCGGTGGCAGCGCCGGTCACCATCGTGACGTTGAAGGTGATGCGCGAGATCAGATGGCCGGAATTGGTCGTGTCGAAGTAGCGATTGGGCAGCACCAGCAGCTTGTTGAACAGCTCTACGCGCAAATCATGCACCAGCCCGAGGGAAACCTTGGCCAGGAAATAGTTGCCCAGAAACGAGCCCAGCCCCTGCCATGCGGCGATCAGCACGATCAGCAGCGGCACGGCCTGCAACAGCTGCAACTCGCGCAGATAAGGGACATTGGGAAACAGCACCGCTTCGGGATTGGTCAGGCCGTCGACGAAATATTTCAGGATGCCGGCGAGCATCGGCTGGGTCGAGGCGAAGATCACGAAACCAATGATGCTGAGCAGGAAAATGCCCACATACGGACGCACATAAGACAACAGGCGGAAATAGATTTTCACGCTGGAGGTTGTGGACGATTCGGAGGTTGTCATGAGAATCCGTCGTGTTAAAAAGAGGCCGAATTGTATCACAGCAGTTTTCGCGGCTGCCTGCTGCGGTAACATAGGCGGCTCGTCCATTCCCCGGGGGTTCTGATCGCTGCCTGAAGCCTGCACGTCTGGCTTCTGTATGGCGACCAGTAACCCCTGGGGCGTAAAAACCGGAGTATCGATGCAAGCGTTTGACCACGCCCATTACCTTGAACTGGTTCAAGGTGCCGAAGTGCTTGAAGCCGACGGCACGGGCGACAAAGTACTCCGTCTGCGTGACGGCTCCATGTTGAAGTTGTTTCGGCGCAAACGCATTGTCAGCTCCGCAGCCTGGTACCCCTACGCGCAGCGCTTCGCAGACAACTGTGAAACGCTGATCAAACGCGGCATTCCCTGCCCGCGCATACGCTCGGTCAGCCGCATCGCCGAGATCGAGCGCGATGCCGTGCATTATGATCCGCTGGCTGGCTTCACCCTGCGTCAGCTGCTGGGCAGTGCGGTGGCCGACGACAAGCTGCGCAGGCAACTGGGAAGCTTCATTGCCGGGCTGCATGAAAAGGGCATCTACTTTCGCTCGGCCCATCTTGGCAACGTGATCCTCACGCCGGAAGGCAGCCTCGGCCTGATTGACATCGCCGACATGAAAACCTATCGCCGCGCCTTGCGCAAAAGCCTTCGCTTGCGCAACTTCAAACACATGCTGCGTTATCAGGAAGACCGCCAATGGCTGCTGGACAACGGCAACCCGGCTTTCCTCGATGGCTACATGAGCGCGCAGACCCTGTGCGACACCTCTGAACTGGCCCAGGCTGTTCAATAAACCTGCCCCATGAAAAATGGCCGCTTTCGAAGCGGCCATTTTTTGATGCTACTGCTGCTGCCTGAGCCGATGCGTCTGCACCACTCGCCCGAGCACCATGGTCGCCGGTAGCAGCACCAGCACCCAGAGCTCGTCTGGGTTGCCGACCAGCTGGCCGCCGTCGAAGTTAAGCATGACCAGCGCACACACCAGGTAGAGACCCCAGGCATCGCCGTTGCGCACCGCGTCCCACAGTGTCATCGCCATCACGACCAGAAACATCACCAGCGAAGCGGCACCGGTATACAGCCCCAGCGACACGAAAATATTGTGCGGGTGCTGGATCGGTATGCCGCCCGTCAGGGTCTGGGTCGTGTAGAAATCGACACCACAGCCGAGCACCCAGCCGCAGCGACGCCATTCACCGGTCATGATTTCAAACAGCTCGATGCGGTAGGAATCCCCTCTGACCATCAGCAGGGCGACCCACTGTTCATCCTTGACGAACCAGAAGGCTGCCGCCGCCACGACGCCCAGCGCCAACAAGGCGACTATCGTGCGCAGTGGAAAACGGTACAGCGCATAGGCGGTGCAGACGGCGAACAGAACCGCGCAACCCACCAGCGCAGTGCGCGTCTGCACGACAAAGGCGGTTATCACCAGCGTGACAAGAACGGCGCAGACGGCCTCGACCCAGCGCCGCTCTCTTGCCCACAGCGGCATGGCCAACGCCAGGCTGCAGACCAGCCAGGCACTGGAGTAGATCACGTTCTGCATTCGCCCCGGCAGAATCGCCACACGCTGGCCGAACTCGAACTGCCCGGTCACCCAGCTGTGAATGCTGCTGAGCAGGATGTACAGGCACAGCGCCCAGAACATGCTGCGCACGAATACACCGCGCCTGAAGAAACCGTTGTCGGTGATCCCGGCCACGATGAAGACAAACAGGCTGACGTAAACGATGTGCTTGTAATACTGGAACTCCTGCGCCTGTAGCGCGGGGACCAGAAAACAGGCCATGAACACCGCCCAGGCGATGCCCAGGGGCTTGGCAAACACGCCAGCGCCGCGGTACTTGATCAGGAAGAACAAGCCCGGCAGCGCCGTGAATGCATAAAACAGATTGTTGGTGATCTTGGCTGAGGGGTTGAGGATGAAACTCAGCAGGAAGATGACGATGGCAGCCGTAAAGTACTGCTGTACTTTGTTGCCGGGTACTCTTATCGGGTCAACTGACATTATTAAGCAACCAACCTGCTACTAGGCCAGCGAGCACTGCGACGATCAGCTTGATGCGATCCCGACGTTTGCGACGCTGTTTGTCAAGCCGCTCCTGCGGCACCTCCACGTGCTCACCAAACCCGGTGTGCAACACGGCATCATTTTCCAGAATCAGAGCGTAACGGTTTTGCGCGGCGAATAATTGTGAAAGTTTCTTCTCGCCACCGTGTTCGGCATAAGGCGCATGCTGCAGGTAATCAGCCAGCCGGCGCAGCCCCGGATTGAAGGAAAAACCCTGCCATTCCGGCTTGTGCGAGCCCAGTTTGTAAAACGGGATACCCTCGACCACTTCACGCTCGTTCAGGTAAACGTAAGGGCTGTGGATACGCAGATCATGATTGTAGCTGCGCAACCAGACCTGCAAGGCCTGAGGGTCGTGTTCCAGCAGCGTCATCGACTCTTCGATGAAGTGCGGACGGTAGAAATCCCAGTCGTCTTCGCAATGGAACACCCAGGACGTTTCGATCAGCGAATAGGCCGCATCGACAGAGCGCATCTGCCCCAGCTTGGGGTTGTTGATGATGAAGCGCGTATGCGGGTGCCAGTGCTCGGGAATGCACGCCTGGACCCGGGCATCGCCGGAATCTTCGGTAATCAGCACATGGCGTATGGGCGCAGTGTTGAAATGGTCGAACGTTTCCAGAGTGCGCTTCAACAGGTCGAATCGACCACAACTGGTGACAACCAGCGTAATGTCGCTGTTTTCGCTGAATACCATCATTCGTTCCCAATCATTGAATATTCATAATTCCCTACCATCCCAATCGTGACCGCAGGCGGTCGACCCAATTCGCCGCCGGCATGCTGCGCAGTGGCGCACGCATGGCGTCCACGATGGCTTTTCCAAGGGCATGGAATGTAAAGCGTTCCTCGACCAAAGTCTGCCCATTACGGGATATTTCACTGGCCAGTGTGACGTTATCGCGCAATTTCGCCAGCTTTTCGCGAAGTTCGGGAATGTCGCGATAGAGCACGATGTTGTGCATGTCAACAAAGCCCAGCGCGCGGTTTTCTTCAGCGCCCTGATCGAAGGCAAGCAGCACGCAGCCGCACGCCATCGCCTCGAAATTCTTGATCATGTACTCGCCCATGCCCACGTCGGCACTGACGAAAAAAC
The DNA here is from genome assembly GCF_900119195.1 of Pseudomonas sp. NFACC10-1. Lineage (NCBI taxonomy): Bacteria > Pseudomonadati > Pseudomonadota > Gammaproteobacteria > Pseudomonadales > Pseudomonadaceae > Pseudomonas > Pseudomonas sp. NFACC10-1. The sequence goes on from NZ_FPJB01000002.1 coordinate 163,464, forward strand.
GGATGCGGTTCAGGGTGTCGCAATACTCTTCGCCGGACTTGGTCCGCGTGACGAGCAGATTCTCGACCTGGCCCAACTCGTCCAGCAACGCCTTGCGGCCGCTGTAGGCCACGCTGTTGGTGCTGCCCACGAAGGCCAGTTCGATGTCACGCTCGCGTGCCTGCAACTGCAGCAGGCTCTGGTCATAGCCCTTGGGCACGAACACCGCATCGAAGCCTTCCTGACGCAGACGCTCGCTGACCATGAACCCCGAACAGATCACCCGCGCCCAGGGCAGCTTGCGGTAGTGCGCGCTGAACTTGCCGGTGTATTTGCACGGAATGTAGTTCTGGTAGGCATCGTGTTCGAGGATGACCAGATTGGGAATCGTGCGGATGAAGCCGACCTGACGCACTTCCTGCTTGAAACGCAGGAAAAACACGATCCGGTCATAGCGGCTGACGTCCACCTCACGGCGGAAATAGCCACGCAGGTTGCGTTGCTCCGCAGAGCTCAGCCAGCGCACTTCGCATTCACAGTGTGCGGCGATGCCGTCATAGAGACGGTCCAGAATCGCACGCTGCTCTTTCTGGACCAGCAGTAGAACTTTCATGGTTTTCCTTGCAGTACTGCGCCTGCTGAATCAGAGATCACGGCTGCACCAGAACAACTCGTGTCGTCGCACCGCTTTGCGGAAGAATTCGTTTTCGCCCTCGGCCGGCCAGTGGCGACCGGCCAGAACGCGCTGCAGCGCACGGCGCACACGGCGCTTGAACGGCATCGGCGGCAGCAGGTCATGCATCATGCCCAACGCCATGGCCTTGTCGCGTTGCGCGGCGACCGACAATTGCAGGCTGTACGGCACCAGCGGCAGCGCGGCATCGAATACCGGTGGCAGGCTGATGCCGCTGTAGGCATCGCCCATCGGCCAACGGTCGTTGTCGTGCAGGTGGTTGGCATAACCGAGCACTACGTCCGGCTGCCATTCGAGCCCGAGCAGGGCTTCACGCACCGCAGCCTGGGCGCAGATGTGATCGGGATGGGGGTCGATGGCAGGATGCGGCATCACCACAACCTGCGGCCTGGCCTTGAGAATCAGCGCGCGCAGGTCGGCGAGCAGGTTGTTCCAGGTCGGCTGGCCGTCGTCGCCGGGCAGTGGCAGGGTATTGAATTGACGGAACAGGCGGGTATCGGTCAGATCCGCCTCCCGCGAGCCAATCGGCATATCCGGCGCAGCCTGCATGGCGGGCAGTTGCAGGCAGAAATAGCCCAACTGCACACACTGCGACTCGGGCACCCCGCCCCAGCGCGCCACGGCGATACTGTCCCAGGCCCGCAAGCGGCCCTTCATGCGCGCAGCTTCGGCGCGCTCCATGCCCATCTGCCGATAATGCTCGGCCTCGATCTCACCGGCGGTCAGCGTGATGATCCACGCCTCCTCGGCCTGGCTGTACAGTCCGAACGCGGCCAGTTCGGCATCATCGGCGTGCGGTGCGATGACCATGACACGCTGTTTTCGCGCATCCGGCTGGCGAAACAGCCAGAGCCGCGGCGTACCGGCCAGACGGCAGCAACGCCCGCGCAGTTTCAGCACACCTGCGGCCAGCGGCTCGCCCAGCCCGGTCAGGTTCAGATAACGCACACCACTGACGCCGCGCTCGAACGCCTGCCGGTCGCTCAGGCCCTGACCTTGCAACTCGACCACCGGATCGAGAAAACGTCCGAGCCAGGTGCTTTTGACCGTCAGCGCCAGTACCAGCGTCTCGTCGCCATTCAGTTGCAAGGCGGGGTCGATCAGCAACGTGCCGCCGTCCAGGCGGACGCCCGGCACTTCGCTGTCGGCAGCAAAGGTGTACTGATAGTCGTCAGACGGCGAATAAAACAGATGATCGGCAAACCAGGCCTCATGAGCGACCCAGGCACACACAGCCAGCAGCGGCGCCAGCCACCAGGCCACCAGCACGCCGACCGCAATCAACAGGAACAGACCACCCAGCAACGCCAGCCGCTTGTTACGGCGATGGCGTTTGAGTAGTTGCTGCTTGCGACTCAAATCTGGAACACCGGAACGGGGTTGCACCATCGGTCCTTGTACTCACGGTCGGCACGACCGAAGGAAAAACGCAGTGATTTGCCCAGTGCGCGGGCGCTCTCCCAGGCGGACTGGGTATTGACGAAGCTCAGCACGCTGCCCGGGCTGAAGTCCCGGGTTTCGGGATCGACACCGCCGTTGACGTACTCGATGCTGACCCACTGCGGCGCTTCGACGCGATACACCAGTTGAATGGCAATCGGCGCATCGTTGAGAAACACCACCGAACCGATCAGCAGTTCGCGCAACAACTCGATGACCTCGGCCTTGTGCCGGGCACCGGTCGCTTCGAAGCCCCAGCGACGCTGAAACAGATCGCAGTACATACTCGCCAGTTCGGTGCTGCTGAACTCGCTGACAGGCCTTACCGTACCGCCAGCTTCTTCGAGCAGGCGAAGCTCACGACGCTGGTTGTAACGAAATTTCTTGGACAGCTCTTCAGGCGTGCGCGCCATCGCCAGGGATTCGGCCTGTGGCTTGAAGGTACTGATGCGGCCTTCGTTGAGCGAAGACACATAGCGGGCCCGATGGCGGACCGGCACCTGGATATCATCGGCCACCGGCAGAATCAGCTCGGCATTCCCCAGGTCGAACAGCCCTTTTTTGCCATGGCGCTTGAGTTCGTCCTTGGACAGCGCCAGCGAGCGACCCCAGGTGGCGATCGCGGCCTTTACTTCACCGCCCTGCTCCCAGGCCAGATAACGCACAGCGATGCCGGAAAAGGCCGACAGGCGCGCAACCACCAACGGATGAGTGGCGACGCTTCCGCCAAACCGCTGCCAGGCCTGCTCGTAGGCAGCCGCATCGATCTGCACCCAGCCACGCTCGCGCCAGCCTTTGAATCGATTGAGCATCAGGCCCCCGCTGTCAGGCTGGAGACTTGTGGCAGACGCCAGAAAACATTACGCACAGCATGGTCGGAAAACCGCTCGCGCAAGCGCAACAGCATGCGCTCGGCACAGTCCTGACGTTGTTCGGCGTCGAGGCCGGCCATATGCACCAGGCCGTTTGCCAGGCTATGTACATCACCCAGCGGGAACAGCAGGCCGACGTCTTCGACCACTTCCCTGGCACCGCCGCATGAGGTTGCAACCAGCGGGACACCGGCGACCATCGCTTCCAGCAGGACCATGCCGAACGGTTCGTGGTCCGAGCTCAGGGCGAACACGTCGAATGCCTTGAAGTAGCGGCGCGCATCAGGCACTTGGCCGAGGAAAAGCACCTGCGGGCCGATGCCCAGCTCCAGCGCCAGGGCCTTGAGGCTTTCTTCCAGGCGACCCTTGCCGAGAATCACCAGTTGGCTGTTCTCGGGAAGATCGGGCAGCGCCTCGGCAAAACCGCGCAACAGCGTGGCCTGATCCTTGTCGGGATGCAGGCGACCGACATTGGCGACAATCCAGGCCGATGCCGACAGACCCAGCTCTGCGCGGGCATCTTCAGCGGAAAACTGACTGCCCTGCAGTTGCTCGACATCGATCCGGTTGTACAACGTCTGAATGCGCTCGGCCGGCCACTTGGGCAGGCTGCTGCGCATGTCGTCGCGAACCGCGTCGGAAACACCGAGCAGGCTCAGGCGCTTGCGAAACAGGTTGGCGAACAGCTTGCGACTGCGCCGGTGGTAATCGCCGAACGCATGATGCACACCGATCACCGGCAACTTCGTCGCCAACAGGGCGATGTACACCGGCTTGAAACGGTGCGCGATGCAAAAGCTGAACGAGCGCGTCGCGGCAATCTTGCGCAGGTCCCGAATGGCGCCCAGCTTCAGGCCACGAATGGCGCTGGAGCTGTATTCCATGAACAGCACTTCGTCCGAACCGCAGTCAGCGACGACATCCGGATCGGCGGCACCGGTCAGAAACACCGTCGTCACCCGATAGCCCTTGCCGGCGAACAGGCTGGCGTATTGCCGCGCGCAGTCCAGAAACGGCCCGTCATAGCCGTGACAGAACTGCAGTACGTGACGTTCAACCGAGCGTGTCATAAGCCTCGACGCCCTCTTTTACCACCAGGATGTCTTCCATGATCAGGTACTCGAGGTCCGAGCCGAAGAACATGTTCAGCGCATCGGTCGGCGAGCAGATCATCGGTTCGCCACGGCGGTTCAGCGAGGTGTTCAGGGACACGCCATTGCCGGTCAGGTTTTCCAGCGCTTTCATCATGTCGTAATAGCGCGGGTTGTATTCGCGCTTGAGCACCTGGGCTCGGGAGGTGCCGTCTTCATGGACGACTTCCGGAACGCGGGTTTTCCACTCTTCGGCCACTTCGAAGGTGAAGGTCATGAACGGTGCCGGGTGATCGATCTTGATCATCTGCGGGGCCACGGTGTCGAGCATCGACGGGCAGAAAGGCCTCCAGCGCTCACGGAACTTGATCTGATGGTTGATGCGGTCGGCCACGCCGGTGACGCTTGGGCAACCGATGATGGAACGACCGCCCAGTGCGCGCGGACCGAACTCCATGCGCCCCTGGAACCAGGCAACCGGGTTGCCCTTGACCATGATCTCGGCAATCCGCTCCGGCGTGTTGTCGATCTGGCGCCAGACCGGCTTGCTCGGGTGACGGGCACAGGCCGCGATTACATCTTCGTTGCTGTACGCAGGGCCGAGGTAGACGTGCTCCATCTTCTCGACCGGCACACCGCGGGCGTGCGATACGTAAGCCGCCGCGCCCACCGCCGTACCGGCATCGCCGGACGCAGGCTGCACGAACAGCTCTTTGACTTCAGGGCGGGCGATGATGCGCTGGTTCAATTTGACGTTCAGCGCACAGCCACCGGCGAAGGCGATCTTGCCGGTTTCCTTGAGGATGTCACCCAGGTAGTGATCCATCATCTGCAGCGCGAGCTTTTCGAACAGCGCCTGCATGCTCGCGGCGTAGTGAATGTAAGGTTCGTCGGCCACGTCACCCACGCGTTTCGGGCCGAGCCATTCGATCAGCTTCGGCGAGAAGTAGAAGCCCTTGCCGTTCTCTTTGTAGCGACGCAGGCCGATGACGTTGGCCAGCTCGGTATTGATGACCAGCTCGCCATTCTCGAAGGTCGCCAGACGCGAAAAATCATACTTGCTGGCATCGCCGTACGGTGCCATGCCCATGACCTTGAATTCGCCGTCGAGCATCTCGAAACCGAGGAACTCGGTAATCGCGCCGTACAGGCCGCCCAGCGAGTCCGGATCGAAGAATTCCTTGATCTTGTGGATCTTGCCGTTTTCACCGTAGCCGAAGAAGGTCGTGGCGTACTCGCCCTTGCCGTCGATGCCCATGATCGCGGTTTTCTCGGTGAAACCGGAACAATGGTAGGCACTGGAAGCATGGGCCAGATGGTGCTCGACCGGCTCGATCTTGATCTTTTTCGGATCGAAGCCCAGTTGCTCGAGGCACCAGACAATCTTGTTGCGATAGCGCTTGTAACGGCGATTACCCATCAGCAGCGCATCGAGGGCGCGATCCGGCGCGTACCAGTAACGCTTGGCGTAGTGCCAGCGGGCCTTGCCGAACAGGCTGATCGGGGCGAACGGAATCGCGACCACGTCGACATCCGAAGGCTTGATGCCTGCCTGTTCCAGACAGAACTTCGCCGACTCGTAGGGCATGCGGTTCTTTGCGTGCTTGTCACGAACGAAGCGCTCTTCTTCGGCCGCTGCTATCAGCTTGCCGTCGATGTAAAGCGCTGCGGAAGGATCATGGCTAAGGGCGCCGGACAGGCCAAGGATCGTCAATGCCACTAGTGTCTAGCCTCTTTAGTCTGCATGCAGGCGCAGGGCGCCCGAGAAAAGGTGTGCCCCCGCACAGCGGGCTGAGGGCAGCTAAAGGGCGGGATTATAGCGTAATGACCAACGATTGGCTCGACGCGCTGAAATGTCACTGAGGGCGGCCCGCCAGACGGTGTACGAAACGTCTCTTTCGCCACGCTGCATATTTATCTACGGCTTTGCTGCCCGTTGCATCTGATTAATTGAGGCCTTTAGTCGCAGCCCCCGAGGCCGCCGATCAAACCTCAGCGCCTTGCGCAATGGAAAGCCTGTTATGACACAAACACCACCCTCTCTGGATTTCAACCTTTCAACGCCGAGCCCTGTACCGACGACGCCCGGCGATCCCCGGCCTGAAGCGTCCGCAGCGCTGAAAAGGCTCGACGAACTGCGCACCCTTCTGGCCAGGGAACTGGACGCGCTGCCCAGGGCCGGCGAGGCCTTGCTGAGCGCACTCGACAACGATGACGTGTCCGAACGCGAACCGGAGATCGTCAGCCTGTTGCAGCAGATCGACGACTACTGGACGGCCCCGGGCGAAACCGGTGAAAGCCGCCGTGATCGCCTCTTGCCAGCCCTGCAAAGGGCTGTGCATGACGAAGTCCACGTCAGGATTCACGAGCGCGATTTCGACAGTGGCTACCTGGCCTGCCTGCCCGAGGCGCCCGAGCAGGCGCAAGGCCCGGCGCTCGCCTGTTCGACCGTGTGGGTACAGTTGCACGATGACGAACAGATTGAAATGGCCGGCGTGCTGGTGATTTCCCAAGGTCAGGGGCGCACACTATTGATGCTGCCAGGGCTTGGTATCACCGCTTTTGCCACGCAGCCCATGATGGCCGAAACCCTTGCGCAGTGGCTCAACACGCCAACACTGCGCGATGCGCTGTTCAGCAACGCGGAACGACAGCATCAGGACTGGCTGGCCGAGATAGCTCAGGACGCCGACCTGTACCTGGAACCGTTCACGGCTGCCGATGTGCAATTGCAGCCCGTTACCACGGCACCGTTCCTTCACGCGTTCGACAGGCTGCTGAACAAACAGCGCAACGACATCCGTTATGCCTGCGAACAGCACGGCACGGCGGATCGGCTCACGCGTCAGTCGCAAATCCAGCAGGCCATCGACATGCCAGGCCTGCTAGGCCCCGCCGCCATGCTCGAGCTGCGGGAACTGACCAACAGACAACGTCAGTACCAGCGCAACTTGCCCGAATGGATGAAGATCGCCAGCGAGGCTGACCTGCAGACCTATGCCCGGCACCTGCAACGCTACGACGCGGCGCATGCCGCAATGCTGAGTGTGCTGGGCAGCGCAGCGTCGCCGGAGCGGTTTGCCGAAATGCAGTTGCGCGCGCGCCTGGCCAATGACCTGGGTCATGATCTGGACCCTCGGGCCTTGATCATCGACACCCGTCGCACGCTGCCAGCGACGAGCGAGACCTACCACGTGACGCTGCCACTGACCGAACTGGCGCTCTATGGCCTGCATCCGGGCGACGAGACAGCAGGCTCGGACTTCCTCGACCAGACGGTTATTACCCTCGATGGCCAGCCGCTGGACGCTGCGTACTCGACATTGAGCCCGACCTACCTTGCCGGGGTGATTGATGAACTCGACCTGCGCGCGGTGTTTGGCAATTTCCAGCGCGAGGCCTGTCAGCAGGAACACAACCAACGGATGCTGCGCGCACTGGCGCGGGTCCGAATGACCACGCTCGGCTGGGCGGCGAAGATGCAGGGGCATATCCAGCCCGATGATTTTGCCATTGTTGAAGCGCTGACCAGCACGGCGGCGAGTGCGCCTGATCCCACGGTACGCGTGCAGCAGATCAAACTGAACGACCGTAACGTGATGGCCAGATTACTGGTGTTCCGCAAGCAGGATGCCCAAGGCCAGACGCAACGGCTGATCATGTTCGCCAGCGAGGCACCCGGGCAGCAGTATTTCAAGGCCTTCGACACCGACACCCAGCTGTTGCATGAAGTGGTCGGCTGGACCGCATCGCCCGCAATGATGGCCTGGCTGCTTGATCAGGTAGCGGTCGCAGCGCGTCCGGAACTGGCCGCGCAACTGACGGCCCTCAGAGAAAAACCCCAGCCCGCAAAGGACTTTCTGCAATTCATCGAGCACCCCGACTGCGAGACGGCACTGCGCAGTTTTACCGACGAGCAGACCCGCGTATTGCTCTCAGAGCAGGCCCGTCATACCCCGGACTGGTACCTGCGCGCCAGCCGTGCCCAGCGCCGGGAATTACTGGCCCTTGAACACGCCATCGATGGCGCGCTCGGCAACTATCAGGCCCAGCCGCACACCAGGGTTCAGTCGTTCCAGGATTACGTACACCAGCGTGCCAGCCAGCAGATCGGCAAACTGCTGGGCGTCCCTGCAGGTACGGTAGACCCTGACCTGATCGTGATCAACAGCGAGCGCGAAACGCTGACCTACACCGACATGCTGCTCAACGGCTACAACGACAGCATCGACCCCTTGCGCACGTCGGCAGCCACCGACGCCACGTTCAGCGGCCCGCCGGGTATCGACCTGAGCGCACTGTCACCTGCGGCGGTCGCAGGCTCGGTGCGTGGCCAGTGGCTGGCCGACGAGTACATTGCGCTGATCAGAAACACCCTGCTGAACAGCGAAAACGATGGCTACGCCTACCGCCGCCAATGCAGCGTGATGATCACCCAACTGCAGGTGAAGGCCGCTGCATTGCGCAGCCTTCTGAAAGGTCATATCGAGCCCACGCAGTATGTCTGGCTCAAGCAATCACTGGATAACGCGCACCTGAGCGACTCGGCTTCACGCGAGCGATACCCGCTCTATCCCCTGCAAATACATGTGGATAAACCGCTGATCGCCTCGGGCCTGACCGATGTCGATCAACTGGTTATCCCCGGCCCGCTGCTGACCCACATCGAAACCGTTCAGGGCTGCCTGGTCATTTTGCCAACGCAGATCCGACACGCCGCGCTGCTTTATACGCCGCAGGCACCTGACGGTATCGAATTCCGCCTGTTCAGCGACTTCGTGAGCTCGCTGGATAGCGAAGGGATGATCGATTACTACAAGGATCGCTGCCGCATCAAGGCACGCCGCACCCTGTCGTTCTTCCTGCGGGACATGCAGAAGGGCAATGCCAACAAGCCTCCGGTCATCCCCAAGGCATTTATCTCAGACGTTGCCGATACCTGTTTCAACCGGCCGCTGGAGCGCAGGTTGCGTGATGTGGAAGAAACCACCACGGGTCGCAACGACATGCTGGCGAAGCTGATCTGGGTCAGTGTCGAAATCATTGCCACGGCCCTGACCCTGCCCTTTCCGCCGGCAAGCTTTGCGGTGGGCAGCCTGATTTCATTGCATGACAGCGGGCAGGCACTGGTTGCGCTGAGCGCGGGCGACCGGGAGCGCGCCACGAGCTACATGCTGTCGGCACTGCTCAACGGCCTCGGTGCAGGCAGCGATTTGCTGGTGGGCCTGAAAGGACTTGGCGGTGTGTTGCATCAACTTGAGAGCGGTCAGCATTCGACCCCGGTGCTACGTTCGTTCCAGCGCCAGCCTTCTCTGCCGCGTTACGAGGATCTGTACCCGGTAGTGCTGCAAGAGCAGGTATTGCTGCTCGGCACGCCCAACGTCCACGGGCATGCTGCGGTTTTCCAAGCGTCCCCTGTCGCCTCGGCACCCCCGCGGGCAACCGGTCAGTTCGCTGCACGCGAACTCGGTGGCGCCTGGCAGCCACTTCTCCCCCTGCCCCCAGCAGCGCAGCACGCACCATCCGGTTTGCGCCTCGACCTGGCCGTCGACATTTCGCTGGATAACGTGCCACGTATCGCTGATGGTCACGCAAAGGGCGTGCATGCGATCAATGGAAAACACTATATCCAGCTGTCAGACCGGGCCTTTGAGGTTCAATACGACGCACACGGGCGGTACTGGCAGATCATCGACCCCGCCAATCCGTTCGCCTTCTTCGGCAAACAGCCGGTTCGCCTGAATGACCAGGGCCTGTGGCAAGTCGTCCAACGGCAGCGCCTGGGCGGCGGCGGGCTGGACGATCCGGGCACTTATCGCCCGCTGCCTGAGGAAGCCAGCGCAAGCTCAAGCTCCCTGAATATCCTGAGCGACTATCAGATGCCTGGCGGCATGCGCGCGCATCTGGATGTCGTCATCAGCAAGGAAGCCTTCGATCCGACCGGCGCAGGCCTGGAAGTCTATTTCGAAACGTATTTCACCGAGGTGCGTCGGGCCTTCACTGCACGCCGGGAAAAGCTCTATCAGGACGCCCAGGCCTTTTTTGCCCGATTCACGCCTCCACCCAGGCCGCCCCTGCCCACCTATGAACTGCCCGGCAGTGTCGACACACTCATCAAGCACATCTTCAGTCACACTAACGGGCTGGTGTTCAGCGAAGCCCCGAAGTCGGTGGCCAGCAAGCGTCTGCTCCTGCTCAACATGCCCTTGCTCGCAGAGCAGCGTGTCGAGGTGCTGTACATCGAGCACCTGCTGATCGACAAACACCTTCGCAAGCTGGCCAGGTATCGCCAACTGGGTAAAAAGAGTCGCTCCGGCTCTCATGAACTCAAGTATTACCTGCAAGAGACCAATCGCGGCGCCTTGAACAACACAAGCACCGAATTCGATTACTACCACCTGATCAAGGCAGCCCACCGTTACGGGATCGAGGTGCGCCCGTTCAGTTCGTCGATCAGCTATCCGTTTCTCGGCCATACGGTGCTGAGCGCTGCCGATGACCCGGCAGCCGCCATGAAAATGAGCAATTTCTTCGGCCACAAGGTTATCAGCCACGACATCGAGCCGGCCTCTGCCAGACGCTGGGTAGCACTGCTCGACCAGAAGCTTGCCACGACCCACGATCAAGTGCCCGGCATCGCTGAAATGCAAGGGGCCGTCAGCGTGCATGTCCAGGACATACCCGCCGGACGACCGACACGCATCAGGCAAAGCGCGGACCTGCTGCATGAAAACACGCCGACTCACTATGACTTCAGCATAGCGTTTGCCGACCCGACGCTGCCCGCCCAACCGCTTCCGCCTGCCACTGCGCTGGATGACATGCTGATCCGCGAGCTGGGCGACCCGGCCGCGATTGCCGGGGGTGAGCGCTGGACGGGTGATTACGGGTTTGTTCTGGACGAAAACGATACCTGGCTACGCGTGGAGCCCGATGACTGGAGCGTTGACAGGCCGATGACCGCCATCCAGCAATCGCTGACCGATGCCACCTACGAAATGCCGATGGAGACCAGAACAACGCTGCATGGCCTGGCGAACTTCGAAAAGAAGGGCCTTGATATGGAGTATTTTTTTGAAGACATCGAACTCGACACTGTGCGCAATACATTCGACCTGCGGCGCACGACACTACGACAGGACGCCGCCCGGATCAGCGCAGCTCAACTGCCGCCTCGCCCGACGTTACCGGCGATCGAAGCGCAGACAAGCACTGCCGGACTGCTTGAAACCCTGTATCGCCATACCGAAGGCCTGGTTATTGGCGAGTCACACTCTTCGCTCGCCAGCAAAAAGCTGATTATCGACAACCTGCCGCTGCTGTCGCAGCAGAACGTCAAAACGCTGTACATGGAGCACCTGCTGAGCGATCTGCATCAGGCGGATCTGGATCATTTCCTTGAAACGGGGCAGATGAGTAAAACCTTGCTGCATGACCTGAAAACCCTGGACCGCGGGTATCACACCGATCCGGCCGGGATCTACACCTTCGAACGGCTGATCATCAGGGCACGGCAGCAAGGTCTGGAGATTCGCGCCATCGATTGCGCAAGCAGTTACCACCTCAAAGGCATCGCCGATCAAGAGTCCATTACCCGCCAGCAAATGATGAATTACTTTGCCTCGCGCACGATCCGCAGGCATCAGGACGTGATGGGCTCGCATAAATGGATCGCGCTGGTGGGCAACAGCCACTCCAATACCTATCAGGGCGTCGTGCCTGGCATTGCCGAACTGGAAGGCGGGATCGGCCTGCGGGTCGTCGATGTGGCTCCGGGGCATTCGAGGGGAATAACGCTGGATCCGGGGGAGCTCGTCTCGGGTGGCATAGCGGATGAAAAGGTCTACATCAAAGCGGATTATCGCGTGGAGATGGAGGTACTGCGCTCACAGCCGGTCAGGCTGCCAAGCATCGAGAAACGCCTTTCCAGGCCTGGAATGTTTCTGATACAGGAGGGTGAAGACAATCTGCAAACCATCGTCCATCGCGCACGCGACACCTGGATTCACCATACACCGGTGCTGCGCAATGCCGAAGGCAAACTGTACATCGAACGTCTGCGCTGGCCGCGCATCCACCTCAAACCCTTCGACGACATCGATGCACTGGTGGCAGCACTCGAAGCAATGAACCTCACACGAATCACCTGAGGATGCCGATGCTCCGCGTCACACAGAGGACGCGGAGCGTCCGGAACTGCATGCCAACGCCGTAGCATTGGCACGATAATCTGCACCTACCGGTGAGCACTCTGCGCTGGCACGAGAGTCAGCTGGGCTCAGTCTGTCACAAGCTTCGGCAAGCGCTGTTCCAGCACCTGGTGCAGCGCGCTCTGCGTCGGCCAGTTGCGCATGAAGCGAGCCCGGTCTCGGGCGTAGGCCGCGGAGAATGACGATTGCGAGCTGTGCTGCTGCATGGCGTCAAGGTCAATCATTGCCCAGCGATCGATGTGCCAGAACAGGTTATGCCCCTTGAAATCGCCATGGCTGATGCGCGCCTGGATAAGCTGCGCGAAAAGCCGGTCCAGCGCCAACAGTTCGACCTCTGGTGCATCACCACTTTCCACATAGGGAGCGAAGCGTTCGATGATGTCCGGCCCATCGATGAACTCGGTCACCAGCCAGGCCTTGCTGCGTAAGCCGAGAAAGCGCTTTTCCTGCACTGCCAGCGGTTTGGGTGTGGCAATGCCAAGGAACATCAACCGGTTGCCTTCGCGCCATGAATGCCAGGCTCGGCTGGGGCGCCAGAAGCGCTTGAGCCAGTGGCTGAAATTCTTGATGTTGTAGCGCTTGATGACCAGCTGACGACCATTGACCTCAACCCGCCCGACACTCGCCGCGCCACCGGTCTTGTACAGATGCCCCTTGTCGAGCAAGGCATCCGCCTGACTCAGCACCGGCAGCATCGCAGGCTCTTCCTCGCGGCGAATGGCGCGGAACACCGAAGCGCTGTCCTCGACACTGAACAGACTGCAGTCGCGCACGGTCTTGCTCATGAAGTCCTTGAGCCGCCAGCTGCGCACCTTGTCGATCTGCTTTTGCAGCGCTTCCATCGGCAAACCATGCTCGGCATTGCTCAACAGGTAATGCACCAGCAGCTCTTCGGTGAAAGGTTCGAAAGACCTGGGCAACTGGGCAAAAAACACACCGAGGTTTTCCAGCACTTTTTGCCGGGACAACGGCGTGCCAGCCTGTTCAGCACGAATCCCGGCGCCATCGATCAAATACAGCTGCCCGTTGTGGCGCAGCAGGTTGTCCAGGTGCAGGTCTTCCTGCCACAGGCCTTTAGCGTGCTGCCGGGCAATGGCCGACAGCGCGTCGCCGAGCACCGCTTGCTGCTCGTCTGCCAGCGGTGGCAGGTGCTGAACAGCGTTCCAGGCATCGCCCAGGCTCGGTGCCTGTTCCAGAAACTCGAACAACAGCCAGCCACCCTCGCCGTCCTGCAAACCGTCGGCCAGCAGCAGTGGTGTGGTCAGGCCCTGTTCGGCAAGCAGCCGTACCCCGGCCAGCTCACGCTGAAAGTGTCGGGCCGCCTTGTCGCCCACCAGCAATTTTGCCAGCACCGTTCGGCCTCGCCAGACACCGGCCCCGACATAGCGCTGCCCCGGCAATACGCGCAGCAGGGTCAGCAATTGCAGTTCAGCCGGTCCGGCAGCATCGGCCAGCGTCAGGCTCATCGGCAACTCGGGGGTACGTCCAGCGGTCTTGAGTTCAGACAAACGCATCAACGGGTCTCTTTATCATCGCGGTGTTGAATGTCTCGTTTGTGAGCGCCGCGCTTGCCCAGACGCGCACTCCAGGCGTCAACCAGCAGGCTGTTCGGCGTAGCTTGCAGATAAGCCGCCAGCAGCTCGCGCCGATCCGCCTCATTCCACATCGGCGCGCGGCGCAGCAGCGGTTCGAGGTCGCGGGCAAGGTCACGCTTGCCGAAGATCACCGGGCGGGTTTTTTCCAGGTCGATCAATTGCGCCTGATACCCCGTACCGGCTGCCTGAAGAAAAATATGCTTGGGATAGAAGCAGCCATGCACCTGTCCGGCGCCGTGCAGCGTGCGCGCCAGCTGCCCGCAGGCGTGCAGTATTGCCAGACGCTGAGCGGCCTCCATCTGGTTCCACTGCTGCAACAGTTCGTCGAGATCGGTCCAGCCGTCCAGCGCACGCGTCATCAGGATCGCCCGGCGCTCGCCGTCGACCTTGCGCTCGCCATAGAACACCGCTTGCAGTGCCGGAATCCCCAGCTTGCGATAGCGACTGATGTTACGAAACTCGCGCGAGAACGACGGTTCGCCAAACGGATGATGCAACGTGTGAGTCAGGTAATTGCTCTGACGCTTGAGGTAAAAACCCTGACCGTCCAGATCGAGGCGGAACACACTGCTCCAGCCGCCGCGCCCGGTATTGGGCTCATCGACCGCATCGAGTCTGATGTTCCAAAGCGATTCAAAATCAGCCAGGTTGTGACGCGCCAGTAAAGGCTGGTCGGCACTGGCAATAAAAACGCTCATTCACGGCCCTCGAAAAAGCTGACGATATGTCGGATACGTTTTTTGTCGGAGGCGTTCAAACGCGTTCGCTGGCGGTATTGCAGGTAGAAGCGCAGGCGCTGGGTGGCCGACAAGTGATACTTGGCGACCTTGTCCAGGCAGGCCAGATCCTTGGTGATCCGATAGCGCAGCATGAAGCTCCACCAGAATGCGCCGTTGGGGCAATCGATGAAAAACAGCTTGCCGTCGTTATCGACCAACAGGTTGCGCCATTTCAAATCATTATGTGTGAAATGGTTGTCGTGCATGATCCGGGTGAAGGCAGCCAGCTGGCGGCTGATCGCGTCGACCCAGTGGCGGTCGGTCAGTCGCGGATCCTTGCGTTGCGCCAGTGCCGACAAGTCTTCGGTGTTCGGCAAGCCACGCGTGATCAGTGCGCCGCGATCATACGCCGCGCCGTTGCGCTCCAGCCCCCAGGCCACCACCTCTGCAGTCGGAATGCCCCATTTGGCGAAGCGCTTGAGGTTCTGCCATTCGGACTTGACCCTCGGCCTGCCCATATAGCGGCGCAGCCCCTTGCCCGCACCCACGTAGCGCTTGACGTAGTAGTAGACACCGGCGCGCTCGACGCGGATGACGTCGGACAGCGGGTCGCGGGTCAACTGCTGGCCCTGCAGGGCAAACACGGCGTCCAGGCTACCGAATTCCGGCTCCAGGAAAGCGTACTCGGGCTCGAGCTTCCAGCCCGCCATCAGAGTGCATCTCCGTAGCGCACTTTGCGCTGATACAACTTGTCGGCTTTTTTATCCAGCCAGGTCAGCAATGCCGCTTCCTTGAGCAGGATTTCGCGCAACGGCTTCTGGAAATAGCCCTGGAGAAAACGCAGTTTGTCGCGGCGGGTAAGGCCAATGTCCAGCGCCGAAAAGTACAGCGCGGCCAGGTCCTTGTTACGCCAGCGCGGCGTGATCGCACGGCGG
Organism: Pseudomonas sp. NFACC10-1; assembly: GCF_900119195.1. Classification (NCBI taxonomy): domain Bacteria; kingdom Pseudomonadati; phylum Pseudomonadota; class Gammaproteobacteria; order Pseudomonadales; family Pseudomonadaceae; genus Pseudomonas; species Pseudomonas sp. NFACC10-1. Next base: position 178,999 of record NZ_FPJB01000002.1, read on the forward strand.
GTCTGGGCACGGTGCAGGTCGATGACCGACAGTTTGAAATCGTCAGCGGTCACCGGCTTGTCGGTGTGCAACAGAAAATGGCAGATGTAGCAGTCGCGATGATTGACGCCTGCGCGGTGCATCATGCCGACCATGCGGGCGACTTCGGTAATGAAGGCTCTCTTCAGACGCGGCTCGGGCGGCTCGTTGCGCCAGTTGAGGCTGACATCTTCGAGGCTGGTGGTCGGTGCCAGTTCTTCGGTGACGATGAACGAGTGCTGCGCGGCGGGGTTGCTGCCACGTTCACCATAGGCCACGGCCGTCATGGTCGGGACGCCGACTTCATGCAGACGCTCGATGGCGTCCCACTCCTTGCCCGCGCCAAGTACCGGCAGCTTGGCGGTTGCCAGGTTCTTGGCGATCTCGCCCCAGCCAATGCCGCGGTGGATCTTGACGAAGTAACCGCGCCCGTCGACCTCGGTGCGCAGCGTGCGGCGCCCTTCCAGTTCTCGGTAGACCTCGCCGCTCAGGCCTTCGACCTCGACGAACGCATCGCGCCCCGCCCACAGGCTCTTGAACGGCTCAGCAAGGAACAGCTTCATCAATAGTGCTCCGCCAGAATCACATCCGCAGCGTGTTGCGGCATGCTGTAAAGGTCCGCCGTGTCGGCAAAGGTCAGGCCATTGCGCGACCACGCGCTGCGTGCGGCATCGTCCTCAAGCATGTCCGACAGGTAGCGATTGAGCTGCGCCTGCTCGAACGGCTCGTCCAGCACCCGCCCGCAATCGGCCTCGGCTATATAGTGAGCGTAACCACAGACCGCGCTGACCAGGACCGGCAAACCGGCAACCAGCGCTTCGAGCAGCACGGTCCCGGTGTTTTCGTTGTAGGCCGGATGAATCAGCAGGTCGGCGCCCAGCAGAAAACGCGGAATGTCGCTGCGCCCTTTCATGAAGGTCACCTGATCACCCAGGCCGAGCGCCGCGCTCTGCAATTGGAATACTTTGGGGTCGTCCTGACCGATTACAAACAGCCGCGTGCGTTTCTTGAGCTCGGCGGGCAGAGCCGCGAGTGCCTTCAGGCTGCGATCCACGCCCTTGGTCTTGAAACCAGAGCCGATCTGCACCAATAGCAGGTCATCGTCGGCCAGGCCGAATTCCTTGCGAAAGCCTGCACGAATGTCAGGGGCATCCGGCGGCGCGCGGCGATCCTGGGAAATCCCCGGCGGCAGCAAATGGAAGCGCGACGGCGGGGTGTCGTAATGCTTGATGAACAGCGGCTGCTGCACTTCGGAAATCATCAACACCTGAGTTTTCGAGTCCTTGGCGAACACCGCGCGCTCGTAGTCAGCAAAGTGGCGATAACGGCCCCACTTGCGATACAGCGGGCTGCGAAGGTTCTGCGCCTTGTCCTCGAAGCAGCCGTCGGCGGCGTAATACACATCCAGACCGGGCATCTTGTTGAAACCGATCAGGCGGTCCACCGGGCGTTTGGCCAGGTCCGCCTCCATCCAGGCGCTGAGCTTTTCATTGCGCCGATGATTGAAGAACGCCTTGACCGGCGCCACCAGTACCTCGAAACCGGGTGGCACATCGCCTTCCCAGATCAGGGTATACACACGGATCTGATGGCCGCGCTGCTGGCACTCCAGCGCGATGCGCATGAAGTCGCGTTGCAGGCCGCCGAACGGGAAGTATTTGTAGAGTACAAAAGCCAGTTGCATCAGCCAGGTTCCTTTGCCAGCAACAGCGCGCCCAATTGGCTCGCTACTCGCTCGGGATTCAAGCGAGTGAAGCACATCGGCCACTCGCGCTTAAGGTCGAACCGGCGCTGATCGTCGGCGGTCGGTTGGTACGTGCATTTCTTTTGCAGGCACGGCGTGCAGCCCGGGTAGTCGCTGGCCAGATGCACCTGCGACTTGCCGTAGGCCCCGGTCAGGCCCGGATTGGTCGGGCCGAACAGGGAAATGGTCGGCACATCCAGTGCAGCGGCCAGGTGCCCGATGCCGGTGTCTACCGCGACGCACGCCTGCGCGCTGGCCAGCACCCGCGCAACGCCTGCCAGATTGAGCTTTGGCAGCACGTGAGCACTGCTCAGACCCTCGGCAATGCGCTCGGCGCGGGCCTTCTCTGCCGGGTTGCCCCACGGCAACTGCACTTGCAGGCCGCGTGCTGCCATCAATTCGGCCAGCTGTCGCCAGTACAGCTCAGGCCAGTGCTTGGTGTCCCAGGTCGTGCCATGCAGGAACAGCACGAACGGGGCCTGCAAATTGTCATCCAGAGTCGCCAGGGGCTTGAGACCGTAATCGCCCATGCCGGACGGCTGTGAATAACCCAGTGCCTGAGCGAACAACTGGCGCAACCGTTCGACCGCATGCTGCCCGCGTGCCACTGGAAAAGCGCGATCATAAAAGCGACTGGCGACCGGCTCGCGTGCCGAATCGCGGTCCAGACCGGCCACCGGTGCATCGACATAGCGTGTCAGCCAGGCACTTTTGAACAGGCCCTGCGCATCGATCACCAGATCATAGCGCTGTTCGCGCACCTGCTGTTTGAAGCGCCGCCATTCCCCGGACCTGAAGGTTTGCCAAAGGTGCTTGCGCCAGCGGCGAATCGCCACCGGGATCACCCTGGCGACCGCCGGATGCCAGGCGGGAATCTCCGCGAAGCCCTCCTCGACCACCCAGTCGAAGCGAATGCCGGGCAGCGCACGCGCCGCATCGGTCAGCGCGGGCAAGGCATGAATCACATCACCCAGTGAAGACGTCTTGATCAGCAGTACCCGCAAAATCAGGCAACCTCCACCGGCGTGCTACTCAGGCGGCTCAGCGCCTGAGTCACGGCGTCCGGCTCAAGCAGACGCATGCAGTTGTAATGGCCGAAACGGCAGGTGCGCTCAAAGCACGGGCTGCACTCGATGCCCAGACGCACCACCTCGACTGCGTCGGCCAGCGGCGGCGTGAAGCCCGGCGAGGTCGAACCGTAGACAGCCACCAGCGGACGGTTCAGCGCTGCGGCCACGTGCATCAGGCCGGAATCGTTTGACACCACGGCATCGGCGCACGACAGCAGGTCAATGGCTTCGGCCAGCGAGGTCTCGCCACTGAGGTTGACGGACTCCTCGCGCAGGCCGGGAATAAGCTCCTGACGAATGCTCTCACCGACCGGGTGATCTTTTTTCGAGCCAAACAGCCAGACCTGCCAGCCTTCGCGAATGCTCGCGTCGGCGACCTGTGCGTAATGCTCGGCGGGCCAGCGCTTGGACTCACCGAACTCCGCGCCGGGGCATAGCGCCAATACCGGGCGATCCAGGGTCAGACCGAATTTGCTCAGTGCGGCATCACGCGTGGTCGGGTCGATACGCAGGCTCGGCCGCGGGTAAGGACGCGGCAACTCGGTGCCCTTGTCGAAGGCCAGGGCCATGAAACGTTCGATCATCAGCGGGTAGCGCTGCTTGTCGAGGGTCCGCACGTCGTTGAGCAGGCCGTAGCGAAACTCGCCGCGCCAGCCGGTACGTTTCGGAATGCCGGCGAAAAACGGCACCAGTGCGGATTTCAGCGAATTGGGCAGCAGGATAGCCTGATCGTATTGGCCGGCCAGAGACTTGCCGATCCGGCGACGGGTCGCCAGTTCCAGGGCACCGTGCCCCAGCGGAAAACTCAGCGCAGCGCGAACCTCCGGCATGCGCTCCAGTATCGGACGGCTCCATTCAGGGGCCAGCACGTCGATTTCGCACTCGGGATGACGCTGTTTCAGACACTGGAACAGCGTTTGTGCCATCACCATGTCACCGACCCAGCTAGGCCCAACGATCAGAATTTTCATGTTCTATCCAAAAACGACCAGAAACGATCAGGGAGGCCGATCAGACTGCGTGACATTCCCACACAACCTGTCGCCTCCCTGTCATAGCTTTATAGAGTGTTGCAGTGGAATGTGGCGTGCCGTGAGGCTCAGCTCAACCCCATCTGCGTCCAGATCCGCATCACCTCACGCCGCTGAGCGTGAAACTGATCGCCGCTGACCACGCCCGCCTGCTTCTGCAAGGCCTGGCGATGTGCCGCCGAGCGATACGCCTTATAGGCTTCGCGCAACAGGCCGGCATCCGTATCCGGTAGCAGTCCGGCTTCTTCAAGCCCTTCGAGAATCCGGATGTTGTCGGTGTATTGCAGCAGCGCAGGATGCTCTCTGGACCACGCCAAGGCGGCGTATTGCACCATAAATTCGATATCGACGATACCTCCGGCGTCCTGCTTGAGGTCGAATGGCACCGCCGCCTCGAAGGCATTGGCCGCCCTGCCGGCCGCTGTCACGCGGGTACCGAGGTTGTCACGCATCTTGGCGCGCATTTCGCTGACTTCGGCGCGCAGCTTGTCCAGATCACGTTCGCGCCCCAGCACATCGGCACGGACTTTCTCGAATTGCTCGCCCACATCCCGGCTGCCGGTCATGACCCGCGCACGAACCAGCGCCTGATGCTCCCAGGTCCAGGCTTCATTGGCCTGATAACGGGCGAAAGCCCCCACAGAGCTGACCAGCAGGCCGGATGCCCCCGAAGGCCGCAGGCGCATGTCGACGTCATACAGCTGACCGGAGTTGGTTTGCGTGGTCAGCAAATGGATCACCCGCTGCCCCAGCCGGGTGAAGAACTGCGCGGTGTCGATGGGTTTGGCACCGTCGGTCTCGGCCTCCAGATCGCCATCATGAATGAACACCAGATCCAGATCGGAGCCATGCCCCAGCTCGATGCCGCCGACCTTGCCGTAGCCGACGATCACGAAACCCGGATCGCACAACGTGCCGTCCGGACGTAAAGGCGTACCGTGCCGGGCCACGCTGTAGCGCCAGGCCAGCGCGAGCACCTGATCGAGAATCGCCTCGGCCAGCCAGGTCAGGTAATCACTGACTTTCATCAACGGCAGGCTGCCGGATATCTCGGAGGCCGCAACGCGCAGACTGTGCGCCAGCTTGAAATGCCGCAAGGCTTCCATCTGCTGCTCAAGGTCGTCCTCGGGGATACGAATCAGCCGCTCGCGCAGCTCGGCCGCCAGTTCCGGGGCCAGCGGCGGATTGAACAGGCGTCCCTCATTGAGCAACTCATCGAGCAACAACGGGAAACGCGCGATCTGCTCGGCAATCCACGGGCTCGCGGCGCACAGGGTCAGCAGCTGTCGCAGCGCGTCGGGGTTTTCCGTGAGCAGCACCAGGTACGCCGAGCGCCGGGCGACCGCTTCTACCAGGGGCAGCACGCGCTCGAGTACCAGGTCGGGCTTCTCATGTTCCACCGCCTGAGCCAGCAGACGGGGGATGAACGCGTCCAGCCGCTCACGGCTCAGACGCTGCATCGAACGCAGGTTGGGGCTGCTGCGCAGGCTGGCCAGATTTTTCAGCGCCTTCTCGGCGTCAACAAAGCCGGCCTGCAACAGTTGGCGACCTGCGGCCTCTTCGTCCTGGGACTCTTCCCACAACGGCAGCCATTCGCCTCCCACCACCACTTCACCATCTTCTTCCTGCTCATCATCCGGGTCGGCGTCCGGGTCCGCAATGACCTGGCGGAAGTGCCAGGCCACACGGCCACGCCAGTGCATCAGCCGTTCGTGAAAGGCAGCCCAGTCAGCGAAGCCCATGATCAGCGCAACGCGCGCCTGATCCTGTTCGTTGTCCGGGAGCATCTGCGTCTGACGGTCGGCAATCGCCTGAATGGCGTGCTCGGTATAACGCAGAAACTCGTAGCCCTCGCGCAGCTCTTCGGTCACCGCCGAGGGCAGATAGCCCTGCCCCTCAAGGGTTTTCAGCACCTTGAACAACGGCCGCTGTTGCAGACTCAGGTCGCGGCCGCCGTGAATCAGTTGAAAGGCCTGGGCGATGAACTCCACCTCACGAATGCCGCCGGCACCCAGCTTGATGTTTTCCGCCATGCCCTTGCGCTTCACTTCCTGCTGAATGAGCTGCTTCATGGTGCGCAGCGCTTCGATGGCCGAGAAATCCAGATAGCGGCGGTACACGAACGGACGCAGCATCGCCAGCAATTCGGCACCGGCAGCCTGATCGCCCCCGACCACGCGCGCCTTGATCATCGCGTAACGTTCCCAATCCCGGCCCTGGTCCTGGTAATACTGTTCCAGCGCATTGAAGCTGAGCACCAGGGCGCCGGACGAACCGTAGGGGCGCAGACGCATGTCGACCCGGAATACGAATCCGTCGACGGTCACCGGGTCGAGCGCCTTGATCAGCCGCTGGCCCAGACGAATGAAGAACTCCTGATTGTCCAGCGCACGCTTGGTGCCGACGGTCTCGCCGCCCTCCGGGTAGCCGAAGATCAGGTCAATGTCCGAGGACAGGTTCAGTTCGACCGCACCGAGCTTGCCCATGCCCAGAATGACCATGTGCTGCGGCTGCCCGGAATGACGACCGGTCGGGGTGCCGAACTGCTGGCAGTGCCGGGGGTACAACCACTGGTAAGCCAGATCGATCGACGCATCGGCCATGTCCGACAGGTCACGGCAGGTTTCGATCAGGTTTGCCTGACGGGTCAGGTCGCGCCAGATAATCCGTACTTGCTGGCGTGCGCGCTGTCGACGTAGATTACGCCCCAATTCATCATCGCTGGCAGCGCTCGACAGCGCGTCGGCAATCTGCCCGCGCAATTGGCCGGCAGAGAAGCTACGCTCCAGCTCGCCCGAATCGGCCAGCTGCAGGAGCATCTGCGGATCACGGCAGACTTGTTCGGTTACAAAATCACTGGCAGCGCAGACCCGGTCGAATGCTGCCTGCCGCGCCTCGGGCCAGGCCTTGAATGAGGCCTGCGCGTCCTCGGACAGGACAGTGAGCGCGGCCTGAAACATCTGGCGAGCGCGGGTAATCGATGGCAGCAGAATGGCCGGAAATTCGGCCAGTAAAGGCAGGCTCATGGTCTATCCTTGATCGGCGTGCAGACGCCCGTCCGTCGTTATGGCGAGACGCGTCTGCCAGCACCGCTTGTCGAACAAAGGTTATAAATTGCTGGAAAAATCAAATTAGAAGCATAAAAATCCGCTTTTTCCCTGCAAGATATTCAATAGCGATCAACAGTAACGTTTTAAGCTACACGACAACAGGAGCGATTAAGACGCTTCTCTGTAGTTTTACTACTGGGTCCGATACTCGGAGGGCTGAAATCGTCGTCGATTTGTAGTAAAACTACACGCCGCCGGATCCCACCCTCCGGTAATCCAAGAATTTATGTCGTCTGCCCACAAGGCCAGTCGCAAACTCAGGCAACCGATTCTGGAAGCCTTTCCGCCCTGGAGCAAGCCATGCAAGACCTCGATCCCGTCGAAACCCAGGAATGGCTGGACGCCCTGGAATCGGTTCTCGACAAAGAAGGCGAAGACCGCGCTCACTACCTGATGACCCGTTTGGGCGAGCTGGCCACCCGTAGTGGTTCGCAGCTGCCGTACGCCATCACCACGCCATATCGCAACACCATTCCTGTCACCCACGAAGCACGCATGCCTGGCGACCTGTTCATGGAACGCCGCATTCGCTCGCTGGTGCGCTGGAACGCATTGGCCATGGTCGTCAAAACCAACCTGAACGACCCGGATCTGGGCGGCCACATCTCCAGCTTCGCCTCCAGCGCCACGCTGTACGACATCGGCTTCAACTATTTCTTCCAGGCCCCGACCGACGAACACGGCGGCGACCTGATCTACTTCCAGGGTCACGCATCGCCAGGCGTCTATGCCCGTGCGTTCCTCGAAGGCCGCATTACCGAAGACCAGATGAACAACTTCCGTCAGGAAGTCGACGGCAATGGCCTGTCCTCTTATCCACACCCGTGGCTGATGAAGGATTTCTGGCAGTTCCCGACTGTATCGATGGGCCTTGGCCCGATCCAGGCGATCTACCAGGCGCGCTTTATGAAGTACTTGGAGCACCGCGGTTACATTCCGGAAGGCAAGCAGAAAGTCTGGTGCTTCCTGGGTGACGGCGAGACCGACGAGCCGGAATCGCTGGGCGCCATCGCCCTGGCCGGTCGCGAGAAGCTCGACAACCTGATCTTCGTCGTCAACTGCAACCTGCAGCGCCTCGACGGCCCGGTTCGCGGCAACGCCAAGATCATCCAGGAACTCGAAGGCGTGTTCCGCGGCGCCCAATGGAACGTCACCAAAGTCATCTGGGGCCGTTTCTGGGACCCACTGCTGGCCAAGGACGTCGACGGTATCCTGCAACGTCGCATGGACGAAGTCATCGACGGCGAATACCAGAACTACAAGGCCAAGGACGGCGCGTTCGTCCGCGAGCACTTCTTCAACTCGCCTGAACTCAAGGCGATGGTTGCCGATCTGTCCGACGACGAGATCTGGAAACTCAACCGTGGCGGCCACGACCCGTACAAGGTTTATGCGGCCTACCACGAAGCCGTCAACCACAAGGGTCAACCGACCGTGGTTCTGGCCAAGACCATCAAGGGTTATGGCACCGGCGCAGGCGAAGCAAAAAACACTGCGCACAACACCAAGAAGGTCGATGTCGACAGCCTGCGTCACTTCCGTGACCGTTTCGACATCCCGGTCAAGGACTCCGAACTCGAAGCCCTGCCGTTCTACAAGCCGGAAGAAGGCAGCGCCGAAGCCCGTTACCTGAGCGAGCGTCGTGCTGCGCTGGGTGGCTTCGTGCCTCAGCGTCGCGCGCAGAGCTTCAACCTGCCGACGCCGCCACTCGACACCCTCAAGGCCATCCTTGACGGTTCGGGCGACCGTGAAATTTCCACCACCATGGCTTTCGTGCGCATCCTGGCGCAGTTGGTCAAGGACAAGGAGGTCGGTCAGCGCATCGTGCCGATCATCCCGGACGAAGCGCGTACCTTCGGTATGGAAGGCATGTTCCGCCAGCTGGGCATCTACTCGTCGGTCGGCCAGCTCTACGAGCCAGTCGATAAAGAACAAGTGATGTTCTATCGCGAAGACAAGAAAGGCCAGATCCTCGAAGAAGGCATCAACGAAGCGGGCGCCATGTCCTCCTTCATCGCTGCCGGTACTTCGTACTCCAGCCACAACCAGCCGATGATTCCGTTCTACATCTTCTACTCGATGTTCGGTTTCCAGCGCATCGGCGACCTGGCATGGGCCGCTGGCGACAGCCGCACCCGTGGCTTCCTGATCGGTGGCACCGCCGGCCGTACCACGCTGAACGGCGAAGGCCTGCAGCACGAAGACGGTCACAGCCACATCCTGGCATCGACCATCCCGAACTGCCGCACCTTCGACCCGACTTACGGTTACGAACTGGCAGTGATCATCCAGGACGGCATGCGCCGGATGTTCGAAGAGCAGCAGGACGTTTTCTACTACCTGACCGTGATGAACGAGTCCTACACCCAGCCAGCCATGCCGGCCGGTGTGGAAGAAGGCATCGTCAAGGGCATGTACCTGCTCGAAGAAGACACCAAGGAAGCGGCGCACCACGTCCAGTTGCTGGGCTCGGGCACCATCCTGCGTGAAGTTCGCGAAGCGGCGAAGATTCTCCGTGACGAGTTCAATATCGGCGCCGACGTCTGGAGTGTCACCAGCTTCAACGAGCTGCGTCGCGACGGTCTGGCTGCAGAGCGCAACAACCGCCTGCACCCTGGCCAGAAGCCGCAGCTGAGCTATGTCGAGGAGTGCCTCAACGGCCGCAAAGGTCCGGTCATCGCATCGACGGATTACATGAAGCTGTTCGCTGATCAGATTCGTCAGTGGGTTCCAACCAAGGAATACAAAGTCCTGGGCACCGACGGTTTCGGCCGTAGCGACAGCCGCAAGAAGCTGCGTCACTTCTTTGAAGTCGATCGTCACTTCGTGGTGCTGGCGGCCCTGGAAGCCTTGGCTGATCGTGGCGATATCGAACCCAAGGTCGTGGCTGAAGCCATCGCCAAGTTCGGCATCGATCCTGAAAAACGCAATCCACTGGACTGCTAAGAGTCTGCTTCAAGAGCGCTGATCAGAGCGTGAACAGCCGAGGATGCGGAATTTACTTGCCGTAAATGAGCATCCAACGCTGTTTCGTTGTAACTGAACCAGCGTATTCGTGAGTGAACAGGTTCTCCTAAGGAGAGACATAGTGAGTGAGTTAATTCGTGTACCCGACATCGGCAACGGTGAAGGCGAAGTCATTGAATTGATGGTCAAGGTCGGTGATCGCATCGAGGCCGACCAGAGCATTCTGACGCTTGAGTCGGACAAGGCGAGCATGGAAATCCCTGCCCCCAAGGCTGGCGTCATCAAGACCATGAAGGTCAAGCTGGGCGACCGCCTGAAAGAAGGCGACGAGCTGTTCGAACTGGAAGTGGAAGGCGAAGCGGCTGCGGCCCCGGCACCTGCTGCCGAACCTGCTGCGGCCCCGGCCGCCGCCGAAAAGCCGGCTGAAGCCGCACCCGCAGCCGCTGCGCCTGCTCCGGCAGCCAGCGCCAGCGTTCAGGACATCCACGTGCCGGACATCGGTTCGTCGGGAAAGGCCAAGATCATCGAACTGATGGTCAAGGTCGGTGACAGCATCCAGGCCGATCAGTCGCTGATTACCCTGGAATCCGACAAGGCCAGCATGGAGATCCCTTCTCCGGCCGCAGGCGTTGTCGAGAGCATCGAAGTCAAACTGGACCAGGAAGTCGGTACCGGCGACCTGATCCTGAAACTGAAAGTCGAAGGTGCCGCGCCTGCCGCCAGCGCACCCGCTGCGGCCCCTGCCAAGGCTGAAGCCGCGACTCCTGCCGCCCCTGCTCCCAAGGCAGAGGCGGCACCTGCGCCGGCTGCTCCAGCGGCTCCGGCCAAAGACGGCGCCAAGGTTCATGCAGGCCCGGCCGTTCGTCAGCTGGCCCGCGAATTCGGCGTCGAGCTGAGCGCGGTCAGTTCCACCGGCCCGCACGGCCGTGTGCTGAAAGAAGACGTTCAGGCTTACGTCAAAACCATGATGCAGAAGGCCAAGGAAGCGCCAGCTGGCGGCGCAAGCGGCGGCTCGGGCATCCCGCCAATTCCGGAAGTCGATTTCAGCCGTTTCGGCGAGATCGAAGAAGTGCCGATGACGCGTCTGATGCAACTCGGCGCTTCCGGTCTGCACCGCAGCTGGCTGAACATCCCGCACGTCACGCAATTCGACCAGGCCGACATTACCGACCTGGAAGCTTTCCGTGTGGCGCAGAAAGGCGCTGCCGAGAAAGCTGGCGTCAAGCTGACCGTTCTGCCACTGCTGCTCAAATCCTGCGCCCACCTGCTCAAGGAGCTGCCGGACTTCAACGCTTCGCTGGCACCTAGCGGCAAGGCCGTGATTCGCAAGAAGTACGTGCACATCGGCTTTGCCGTGGACACCCCGGACGGCCTGCTGGTCCCGGTCATCCGCGACGTCGACCAGAAGAGCCTGTTGCAACTGGCTGCCGAAGCCGCCGCACTGGCGGAAAAGGCGCGCAACAAGAAACTGACTGCGAACGACATGCAGGGCGCGTGCTTCACCATCTCCAGCCTTGGCCACATTGGCGGCACCGGCTTCACGCCGATCGTCAACGCGCCGGAAGTGGCGATCCTCGGTGTTTCCAAGGCAACCATCCAGCCCGTCTGGGACGGTAAAGCCTTCCAGCCGAAACTGATGCTGCCGCTGTCGCTGTCCTACGATCACCGCGTGATCAACGGCGCAGCTGCTGCCCGCTTCACCAAGCGCTTGAGCGAATTGCTGGCGGACATCCGCACAATCCTGCTGTAAGCCCTGCAGGCCCGTTCCCGGACGGGCCTTGCTGTACACCTTTGCGAGCTGCCACGCTCGAACCTCAACCCCGCCCTCCAGCGGGGATTTTTTTGTCTGGCTATCGCGCCCATGCTCCGCGCTGATTGCTGGATCCTGTGGGAGTGACCGGGGCGGCGACCCGCATTGCTCACGACCCACCTTCGGGGGTTGTACGGACCCCTTCGCGAGCAAGCTCGCTCCCACGACCTTTATCGCGGTGCCAGGTCTGACTGGCGGGTGATACACTACGCGACATTTTTGTTTTGCAGGTTCACCGTCGTGACTAACACCGCTTTCAATTCTCTGCCCCTGTCTGCTGCCATGCTGGCTAACCTGGAGTCGCTTGGTTATGCCGAAATGACACCGATTCAGGCGCAGAGCCTGCCGGTGATCCTCAAGGGCATGGACCTGATCGCGCAAGCCAAGACCGGCAGCGGCAAGACCGCTGCATTCGGCATCGGCCTGCTCAACCCTATCAACCCGCGTTTCTTCGGTTGCCAGGCATTGGTCATGTGCCCGACCCGCGAACTGGCGGATCAGGTGGCCAAGGAAATTCGCCGTCTGGCGCGTTCCGAGGACAACATCAAGGTCCTGACCCTGTGTGGCGGCGTTTCATTCGGCCCGCAGATCGGCTCGCTGGAACATGGCGCGCACATCATCGTCGGTACTCCGGGTCGCATACAGCAGCACTTGCGCAAGGGCTCGCTGGTCCTGGACGGCCTGAACACGCTGATTCTCGATGAAGCCGACCGCATGCTGGACATGGGTTTTTACGACGCCATCGCCGACATCATCGAGCAGACCCCGCAGCGCCGCCAGACGCTGCTGTTCTCGGCGACCTACCCGGTCGGTATCAAGCAGTTGTCCTCGAAATTCATGCGTGATCCACAGACCGTGAAAGTCGAAGCACTGCACGCCGACAGCCAGATCGAGCAGATTTTCTACGAGATCTCTCCGGAGCAGCGCCTGGAAGCAGTGGTCAAGGTACTCGGCCATTTCCGTCCGACGTCCTGCGTGGCGTTCTGCTTCACCAAGCAGCAGGTGCAGGAAGTGGTCGATCACCTGACCGCCAAGGGCATGTCTGCCGTCGGCCTGCATGGCGATCTCGAACAGCGTGACCGTGATCAGGTACTGGCGATGTTTGCCAACCGCAGCACCTCGGTACTGGTCGCCACTGACGTGGCCGCGCGCGGTCTGGACATCGACGCGCTGGACATGGTGATCAACGTCGAGCTGGCGCGTGATTCGGAAATCCACATTCACCGCGTCGGCCGTACCGGTCGCGCAGGCGAGAAAGGCATCGCGGTCAGCCTGGTGGCTCCGTCGGAAAGCCAACGCGCGCGTGCCATCGAAGAGTTGCAGAAAGCGCCGTTGAACTGGCAGCAATACGACAGACTGAGCATCAAGGAAGGCGGCAAGCTGCTGCCCGCCATGACCACCCTGTGCATCGGTTCGGGCCGCAAGGACAAGCTGCGTCCGGGCGATATCCTCGGCGCACTGACCGGCGAGGCAGGCATTCCGGGCACTCAGGTCGGCAAGATCGCGATTTTCGACTTCCAGGCCTACGTTGCCGTCGAGCGCAGCATGGCCAAACAGGCCCTGGAGCGCTTGAACAACGGCAAGATCAAGGGCAAGTCGCTGCGCGTGCGGATTTTGTAAAGTTTATCGTTGACCCTGGTAGTCCCTACACGCCGCGCCGAGCGTCATATACAGGCCTTGAAGGTCCTGAAAACACGGTTTTCAGGCTTCTGCCCGCAGGGCGTAGGAGCGAACTTGTTCGCGAAGATGGTAGTTCAGACGATAAATCTTCGGAGAACATACCGGCCCTTTCGCGAACAAGTTCGCTCCCACGGCCTTCGGCCAGAATCAAAAACAGGCTTGTGCATAGCTTGGCGCGGAGCATGGGAACGATCGTGACCTGAAGATCGAGGAACCACGCTGTGCCCGTTACTGACGTTGTAATCATTGGCGCCGGCGCTGCCGGTCTGATGTGTGCGTTCACCGCTGCCGCTCGCGGGCGCAAGGTGATGTTGATCGACCACGCCAACAAACCCGGCAAGAAGATCCTGATGTCCGGTGGCGGGCGGTGCAACTTCACCAATATGTACACCGAGCCGGCCAACTTCCTGTCGCAGAACCCGCATTTCTGCAAATCGGCCCTGGCCCGCTACACCCAATGGGATTTCATCGCGATGGTCGCCAAGCATGGCGTGCCTTATCACGAGAAGAAGCTCGGCCAGCTGTTTTGCGACAACAAGTCCAGCGACATTCTGGAAATGCTTCTGGAAGAGTGCCGCGAGGCCGGTGTCAGCCTGCACATGGACACCTCCGTGCAGCAGATCGAAAAGACCGACGCCGGCTACAGCCTGCAGACCACGCTGGGCCCCCTGAACTGCCAGTCGCTGGTGATTGCCACGGGCGGGCTGTCGATTCCGACGCTGGGCGCTACAGGTTTTGGCTATCAGATTGGCAAGCAGTTCGGCCACACGCTGCTGCCGACCCGCGCCGGGCTGGTGCCGTTCACCATCACCGATCAGCTCAAGGAGCTGTGCACCGAGTTGTCAGGCACCTCGGTGGATTGTCTGGTGAGCTGCAACGACACCAGCTTCCGCGAAAACATCCTGTTCACCCACCGCGGCCTCAGTGGCCCGGCGATCCTGCAGATTTCCTCGTTCTGGCAGCCCGGTGACACGGTGGAAATCAACCTGCTGCCCGATCACGACGTGCCCGCCTGGCTCAACCAGCAGCAGGCCGAGCGCCCCAACAGTGAGCTGAAAACCCTGCTGGGCGAGATTTTCACCAAGAAGATGGCCAACCTGATCGCCGAACACTGGTTCGTTTCCAAACCGATGAAGCAGTACACCCACGCCGAGCTGGCCGATATCGCCGAAAAGCTGGCGAGCTGGCAGGTGGTGCCGGCGGGCACCGAGGGTTATCGCACGGCCGAAGTGACGCTGGGCGGTATAGACACCCGCGAAGTGTCGTCCAAGACCATGGAATCGCTGAAATCCCCCGGTCTTTATTTTGTGGGCGAAGTGCTGGACGTGAGCGGTCATCTGGGCGGTTTCAACTTTCAGTGGGCCTGGGCGTCGGCCTATGCTGCCGCACACTACGTGTGACGTAGTCGCTGATACGCAACATCACGACACGACAAACCGGTATAAATTTTGCGAGGCGGATGTACAGCCAGTCATTTGGTCTGTACATATCCTCCTGCACGATCGATCAATTGCGAACAGGGCCGTCAAGCTAACCCATGGCATCGAAATCTCTCCGTCATACATTCCGTCGATTGTGGGCGCTGGATAAATTCAGCTATAGCGTTCGAGTCTTTATCGCACTGACCGGCAGCATGGCGCTGTGCTGGTATCAAAACGAAATGGCATTACTGATCCCGCTGTTTCTGGGGATTATTGCCTGCGCCCTGGCCGAGACTGACGACAGCTGGCAGGGCCGACTCAATGCCCTGGCCGTGACCCTGGTGTGTTTCAGCATCGCCGCCCTCGCCGTCGAATTGCTCTTCCCCTACCCCATCCTGTTTGTCTGCTCGCTGGCGCTGGCCAGCTTCTGCCTGACCATGCTGGGCGCGCTGGGTGAGCGGTATGGCGCAATCGCCTACGGCACGTTGATCCTTTCGGTCTACACCATGATCGGCGTCGATCAACGTGGCGGTGAAGTGCTGGACTTCTGGCATGAACCGATGCTGCTGGTGGCGGGCGCGGCCTGGTACGGACTGCTGTCAGTGCTGTGGCAGATGCTGTTTTCCAACCAGCCGGTGCAACAGGCGCTGGCGCGACTGTTTCGTGAGCTGGGCCAGTACCTGAAACTCAAGTCGACCCTGTTTGAACCGATTCGCACGCTCAACGTGGAGGCACGTCGTCTGGAACTGGCGCAGCAGAACGGCAAAGTGGTTGCTGCGCTGAACTCCACCAAGGAAATCATCCTGCACCGCGTCGGCAGCGGCCGGCCCGGCTCCAAAGTCAGCCGCTACCTGAAGCTGTACTTCATCGCTCAGGACATCCACGAGCGCGCCAGCTCGTCGCATTACCCCTACAACTCACTGGCCGATGCGTTTTTCCACAGCGACGTGCTGTTCCGCTGTCAGCGCCTGCTGCGTCAACAGGGCGTTGCCTGCCAGGCGCTGTCAGAATCCATCCAGCTGCGGCAGCCGTTCGTGTATGACCCCAGCTTCGCCGAAGCCATGGAAGACCTGCACGCATCCCTTGAGCATCTGCGCATCCAGAGCAACCCTGCCTGGCGCGGCCTGCTGCGTTCGCTGCGCGCGCTGGCTGCCAACCTCGGCACCCTGGATCGTCTGATCAGCGACGCCAGCAACCCGGACGCCGTAGCCGATGCCACCGACAGCAGCCTGCTGGACCGCTCGCCGCGCAACCTCAAGGATGTCTGGACACGCCTGCGCCTGCAGATGACCCCGACCTCGCTGCTGTTTCGTCACGCCCTGCGCCTGCCGCTGGCATTAACCATCGGTTACGCGATGGTGCACCTGATTCACCCGTCACAGGGCTACTGGATCATCCTCACCACGGTGTTCGTCTGCCAGCCCAGCTACGGCGCCACCCGGCTCAAGCTCGGCCAACGGATCATCGGCACCGCGATTGGCCTGACTGTCGGCTGGGTGCTGTTCGATCTGGTTACCAGTCCGATTCTGCAATCGATGTGTGCGGTGCTGGCCGGGGTGGTGTTCTTCGTCAACCGGACAACGCGCTACACCCTGTCGACCGCCGCCATCACAGTGATGGTGCTGTTCTGCTTCAATCAGGTCGGCGACGGTTACGGCCTGTTCCTGCCCCGGCTGTTCGATACCCTGCTGGGCAGCCTTATCGCCGGCCTCGCAGTGTTCCTGTTTCTGCCGGACTGGCAGGGGCGGCGCCTGAACAAGGTGCTGGCCAATACCCTGACCTGCAACAGCATCTACCTGCGGCAGATCATGCAACAGTATGCCAAGGGCAAGAGTGACGACCTGGCCTACCGACTGGCGCGGCGCAAT
This sequence comes from Pseudomonas sp. NFACC10-1, assembly GCF_900119195.1. Classification (NCBI taxonomy): domain Bacteria; kingdom Pseudomonadati; phylum Pseudomonadota; class Gammaproteobacteria; order Pseudomonadales; family Pseudomonadaceae; genus Pseudomonas; species Pseudomonas sp. NFACC10-1. The sequence continues at coordinate 195,718 of NZ_FPJB01000002.1, forward strand.
GCCCACAACGCCGACGCGGCGCTGTCGACCACGCTGGCGAATATGCTCATGGAGCCCGGCCACTTCCGCAAGGAGGCCGACGTCGGCTTCCGCTTTCTGGTGCTGTCGCACACGCTGCTCAGCTACCTTTCAGGTCTCGGCGCGCACCGTGATACGCAGTTGCCGAGCGATGTCCGCGAACACCTGATCGATAACGTCGGCGCCACGCTGGCCGCCAGCATCGACGAAATCGCCGCAGGGCTGGCCGAGAAGAGGCCGGTTGCGGTACAGAGCGATGTCGAGGAAGGGCTGGCCGCGCAACTGGAGCAACTGCCCGAGGACATGGACGAGAGCCAGCGGCTGGTGCAGGCCCAACTGGCACTGATCTGCCGCCAACTGGCGCCGCTGCGCACCCTCGCCGCGCACCTGATCAAAGCTCCGGAGACTGCTGCAACCCATGCAGTCTGAGCAATTCATCGTAGGTGCCGTCCGCTTTCATGGCGGCAATTTCGCGATCGAAGTCAGCGACGATCTTTTCGTGATGCGGATTTTTCAGACTGACCAGAATATGCAGGCTGTTATCGCTTAACGAACCCGGTAGAAACTCGACCCGGTCACGCACCTCGTCCGGTTCCATCGCCAGGTTGTAGCGAGCGACGTATTCGTCTTCCAGGGTCAGGTCGACACGCTCGGCAGCAAGCATGCGTATGGCGGTGGAGAAGTTTTGCACAGGGACTTTCTGCAACTCGGTGTCGTCGTCAAACGCAGGAGCATAAGCGTAACCGCGCACCACCGCGATCATGTACTTGTGCAATTGCTCATGGGTCAGGGTGCCAATGGGCGACTCCTTGCGCTTGATGAAACGCACCCGATTGAGCAGGTACTCCGCAGAAAACTGGCCAATTTTCGTGCGCTCCTCGCTGAACCAGGCATTGATCAGCACATCATGACGCCCCTGGCTCAAGCCGAGCATCGCCCGCGCCCAAGGCACTTGCTCATACAGTGTGGTGTACCCGGCACGGCGCAGCGCCGTATTGACGATGTCGGTTGCCAACCCGCCGTTGAGCAGCAGCGCGTCGGTAAAAGGCGGCCAGGGGTCAGCGACAAGACGCAACTTTTCAGCTGCATTGGCGGGCGCCATCAGCATGAAGACCAGCAACCCCACCGCTCGAAGCAACTGCGACATGCTCAGGTTCCTGAAAGGGGCGGCGTGCCCGATTTAATCCTATCGGCAGGAAAACGCTCGCGCGTTAGGCTCTGTACGAAAACTCGGCGAGCGAAGGTCAGGCGAGCCTGTTCCACTTTTCGTACAGAGCCTAGAGCACCTGCCGTTTTTAATTGAAGACCTGAAGCAGGCAGTAGACAAGCCGGGGGAGCAACATGCTCACCCGACGTAGCATTCATATCGTTGACGGCGTTTATTGGGAATGTCGCCGGATACGTTTAGACTTCGCTTCTGGTTTCCCTGCGAGTCTGCAACATGTCTATCAAATGGATCTGCAAACATCACACCGAGCTGAGCATCCAGCAGCTCTATGCCGTGCTGCAACTGCGTGCCGAGGTGTTTGTGGTCGAGCAGCAATGCGTGTATCTGGACGTCGACGGACAGGACCTGACGGGCGACACCTGCCACCTGATGGCCTGGCAGGAAGACAAGCTGGTCGCCTACCTGCGTTTGCTCGACCCCATCCAGCAAGGCGGCGACGTGACCATCGGCCGGGTGGTGACCGCGCCGTCGATTCGCAGTCGGGGTATCGGCCATGAACTGATGGAGCAGGCCCTGGAAAACGCCGAACGCAAATGGCCCGACCAGCCCATCTACCTATCGGCCCAGGCCCATTTGCAGGGCTATTACAGCCGCTATGGCTTCAATCCGGTGGGCGAGATCTACCTGGAAGACGACATCCCGCATATCGGCATGCGTCGCGATCTGGACTGAAAACCGCTCAGGGATACTCCAGCACAGCCTTGATGCGTGGCAGATTGTCGGCAATCCAGCCCTTGTCAACGGCGCCCCAGTCACGGATCCGGTAGCTGCCGGCGTGATTGCGGCCACCTTCGAGCTGCTCGAAGTCGCACACAATGTCCAGATCGGCAAGCGCACTGATGGTGTCCTGAGCGGTACGACGAGGCATGCCGGTTGCCGTCATCAGCTCAGGGACACTGCTGGCGACCCGTGAATCGATCAGATACGCCACGTACAGGCGGCGATAGAAACTGCTTTTGGTCTTGCTGACCTGCATCGTCGAATCCTTTTTCAGTGCCTGGTTCAGCATGGCGCATGTGCGGCCTGCAGATCGCGGTACGTCAGGTACACGCGCAAATCGAACTCCAGCTGGTGATAACCAGGCAACATGTGTTCACACAACTGGTAGAACGCCTTGTTATGGTCCGACTCACGAAAGTGGGCCAGCTCGTGCACCACGATCATTTTCAGAAACTCCGGCGGCGCTTCCTTGAACAGCGCTGCTACGCGAATCTCGTTGCTGGCCTTGAGCTTGCCACCCTGCACTCTGGATATCTTGGTGTGCAGGCCCAGTGCGCGATGAGTCAGGTCAAGGCGATTATCGAACAGAACCTTCTTGATGGCTGGCGCGTTGCGCAGGTGATCCTGCTTGAGCGCCAGCGCATAGGCGTAGAGGGCCTTGTCGCTCTGAATCTGATGCCGCGCGGGGTAGCGCTGCTGCAGGTAATCCGCCAGGCGATCGTCGGCAATCAACTGCTGCACCTGGTCCTGCAGGGCCTGCGGATAGGCCTGCAGGTATTTGAGCGGAGCATGGCTGGATGCAGTCATGGGGCCTTTGCATGAGATCGAAAAACGCCATTCTACAACAATCTCTTCTGCCTCAAGCCTGCCACGTCAAAGTGCCCGGGAAAGCGCAACGCCTCTTCCGGGCCCATCGGGTGAGCGATCAAAAAGCCCTGAATGACCTGACAACCGTTGTCGGCCAGCCATTGATATTGCTCAGCCGTCTCGACGCCTTCGGCGATGACCAGCATATCGAGGTTGCGGCTCAGGTCGATGATACTGCTGGCCATTGCCGCTTCGCGCTTTGATCCTGCGATGCTGGCCACAAAACGCCTGTCCAGCTTCAAAGTGTCGAGCTGAAGATTGCGCAAATGCGACAGCGAGCATTCGCCCGTACCAAAGTCGTCGAGCGCAATGCGCACACCGACGTCATGCAACAACTTCAGCTGTTTATGGCTGTGCGTGAGGTTATTCACCAGAGCGGTTTCAGTGATTTCCACTTCGATCTGCCCCGGTTTCAACTCGAAGCGATCCATGGCGCGCTTCAATTCCGAAGCCAGATTGGGCAGACAGAATTGCGTGGGGCTGACGCAGACACTCAGTACCATGTCGGGCGCAAAGATACGGCTCCATGCCTGACGCTGCTCGGCGCCCTGATCAAAGATCCAGCCGCCGAGCCGATTGATCAGCCTGGTCTCTTCCAGCAGCGGAATGAACAGCGCAGGCGGGACCTCTCCGACCGCAGGATGCTGCCAGCGCAGCAATGCCTCGAAACCACGCAGGCGACCATCCGCCATGTGAATCTGAGGCTGGTAAACCACTGAAAAATCCCGGCCATCGATGGCCGTGCGCACGCTTTCCTCAAGCATCAGTCGCGAGCGGGCGCGCCCGTTCATGTTCTGATCATAGAACCGGTATTGCTGCCGCCCGGCACGCTTGGCCTCGTACATGGCAATATCTGCCGCGCGCAGCAGACCGTCCAGATTCGAGCCGCAGTCCGGGAAGGTTGCAATGCCGACACTGGCACCCAGCGTGATCTCGACACCGTCGACCTGACGTCTTCCGGATACCCGCTCGATGAGCTTTTCGGCGATCTTGGCCGCCTGCTCGGGGTAATCGAGCCCGTCGATCACCACAGTGAATTCGTCGCCGCCGATGCGCGCCAGCACATCATAGGGGCGCATGCTGTCCTTGAACTGCTCGGCGACCCAGAGCAGTACCTGATCCCCTGCTTCATGGCCAAGCGCATCATTGATCTGCTTGAAGCCATCCAGATCCATGAACAGCACGACCAGGTATTTATCAGCCCGCTCGTTACGCAACAGCATGCTTTCAACTGCCTGATAAAGCCCGCGGCGATTGAGCAGGCCAGTCAACGCATCGGTGACGGCCTGTTTTTCAAGCTGCTGATAAAGATCACGGACCACCGACATATCGAGAACCGTCAGTACCATTGCCTTCTGTTCGGCAGGCAGCGCCGCGCAGGACAACGCCACGGGCAGTTGTGTGCCTTGCGCAGTGCGCAGAATGGCGTCATGCACCCGATAGGTATCGGACTTGCGATAGTGCTGATAAAAGCCCGAGTCCAGCCAGTGCCCCTCCTTCGGCTCGATGATGTAGTCCAGCACCTGAGTGCCGCGAAGCTGATCGACGGAGGTGTTCAACAACTGACAGATGGCCGGATTGGCAAAGCTGATGGTGCCTGCTTCGTCAACGACCAGAATGCCTTCGGCGACATTGGCCAGCACCGATGCATTGAACGCACGAGCCGATTCCAGTTCCAGCGACAGCTGTTGCAGCGCACGGCGATTGCGCTGCTGTTCAAGCAAAGTCTGTACCTTGGGCTTGAGCACGTTCGGGTCGAACGGTTTGAACAGATAATCCGTCGCACCATTCGCATAACCCTTCTGCACCGCATCCTGAGTCTGCTCATTGGCGGTGAGAAAAATAATCGGCGTAAGGCGGGTACGCTGACTGCCGCGCATCAGTCGCGCGACCTCGAAGCCGTCCATGCCCGGCATTTGCACATCCAGCAAAACCAGGTCGACTTCCTGCTCGAGCAATACGGTCAATGCTTCGATTCCGGAACTTGCAGTCACAATGTGCCAGTCCGTTCTTTGCAGAACAGCACACATCGTCACCAGATTTTCCGGGTAATCGTCTACAACGAGTAAAACTGAAGAGCCATCATCTGGCTGGGTTGGCACGCGTTCCATGCTGCTTCTCTATGTGGGCATGACGCCTGAGACTCAGGACGACCGTCATACTTTGGAATAACTCTAGCCTCGTCTCGCCAAAAGCAGAAGCAAGGCGCCTGTTCCCTACTGTCAAAGTTCGATCTACCCGACTAACGGTCATTCGCTACACCCCTTACAGACTCTGCCCTGCAGAAGAAGTGACAGCACTTTGACGCCATCCGTTCGACATTTTTTTATTAACAAATTGTCCTACGAGCCGTATAAAACCCGCCTGAAGTCTCGCGCCAGAGGCTTTTTCTATGAGCGATATAAAGACATTTACGGACGGAGACAAAATGGTAGATCTTGGATCGTGGAATCTCAGCATCCCTGTGGGGTCGCCCCCCAAGACCATCGAAACCGCTCAGTTAGTAAAAGGCTATGACGGTAAATATTTCAAATCAAAAACCGACTCCATTGTGTTCTGGTCGCCCGTCACCGGAAGTAAAACCGAGAACGCAAAATATGCCCGCAGCGAACTTCGAGAAACGTGGTCCGATGGCTCGTTGCATAATTGGGTATACCCGGATGCCGACAACTATCTGAATGCCAAACTGGAAGTCGACCAAGTACCTTCCACTGGCAAGGTTGTCATCGGACAAATACACGCATACGAGAGCACGGAGCCGCTCCTGAAAGTCGAGTTTCAATACAAGGAAGACACCAAAACTGGCGATATCGTTGCAAAAGTCCGCAATCGCTATGACGACGATGAAAGCAAGGTTTACACCATCGTAGAAGGTGTGAAGCTGAATGAGACATTCAATTACGTCATTCACCTGAGCAAGGGCGGCAAACTGTCGGTCAGCGCCAAGGATCAGGACTGGAGCACGCGCATCAGTGAGACCTGGCGGGACAAGCCTCTGTACTTCAAGGCGGGGGTGTATACCCAGGACAACACCGGGTACACCTCGGAGGGCGGCAAGGCGACGTTCTACAACCTGGATATCGATCACAACCAGAGCTGAGCGGCACGCGCCTTAAGCCCACATACAAAACGGCCCGCGCTTCACGAAGAAGAACGGGCCGTTTCTGTTTCAGTCAGACACTGTCAGCGATTGGCTTTGAAGTCCTGCTCGGCTGCCAGGAAACGGGTCTGCATGGACGCAGAAGCAGGCTTGCCGATCAGGCTGAACACCACGATGGCGAGGCTGGCGAAAATGAACCCGGGGATGATTTCATACAGCCCCATCGTACTGAATTGCTTCCAGAGCACCACGGTGGCCGCACCAACAATGACTCCGGCAAGTGCGCCGTTACGAGTCATGCCCTTCCACAGCACCGAAATCAGCACCACAGGGCCGAAGGCTGCGCCGAAACCGGCCCAGGCGTAACTCACCAGGCCCAGCACGCGGTTTTCAGGATTGGCCGCCAGCAGAATGGCAATGATCGCGATCAGCAGCACCATTGCCCGACCGACCCAGACCAGCTCGATCTGCGAAGCACCCTTGCGCAGATAAGCCTTGTAGAAGTCCTCGGTCAACGCACTGGAGCACACCAGCAACTGGCAGCTCAGCGTACTCATGACCGCAGCCAGAATGGCCGATAGCAGCACACCGGCAATCCAGGGGTTGAACAGCAGCTTGGCCAGCTCGATGAACACCCGCTCCGGGTTTTCAGTCACCGGCCCGGCAACATCCGGATGCGCCGAGAAATAGGCAATGCCGAAGAACCCGACCGCCACGGTGCCGCCCAGGCACAGGATCATCCAGGCCATGGAGATGCGTCGGGCGCTGGCAATCGACTTGACCGAGTCGGCCGCCATGAAGCGCGCCAGGATGTGTGGCTGACCGAAATAACCCAGGCCCCAGCCGAGCAGGGAAATGATGCCGATGAAAGTCGTGTTCTTGAACATGTCGAAGCTGGTCGGATCTTTCGCTTCAATCGCCAGAAAGGTGGTGTCGACGCCGCCCGTTGCCAGCAGGACGATGATCGGCGTGAGGATCAGCGCGAAAATCATCAGCGTGGCCTGCACGGTGTCTGTCCAGCTCACTGCGAGGAAACCACCGACGAAAGTGTAAGCAATGGTCGCCGCAGCACCGGCCCACAAGGCGGTTTCGTAGGACATGCCGAAGGTGCTTTCAAACAGACGCGCCCCCGCAACGATGCCCGAGGCGCAATAGATGGTGAAAAACACCAGAATCACGATGGCCGAGATGATGCGCAGCAGGCCACTGTTGTCTTCGAAACGGCTGCTGAAGTAATCCGGCAGGGTCAGTGCGTCTCCATTGTGCTCTGTCTGCACACGCAGACGGCCGGCCACGAACAGCCAGTTCAGGTAGGCGCCGATGATAAGACCGATGGCGATCCAGCTTTCCGACAGGCCGGACATATAGATGGCACCGGGCAACCCCATCAACAGCCAGCCGCTCATGTCAGAGGCACCCGCTGAAAGAGCGGTCACCACGCTGCCCAGGCTGCGTCCGCCGAGGATGTAATCCGAAAGGTTGTTGGTAGAGCGATAGGCCATCAGGCCGATCAATACCATTGCCGCTATATAGATCACGAACGTGATCAAGGTAGGGTTGCTGACACTCATGAGTTCTGCCTTGGCATTGTTTTTATGTTGGCACCCGATGCCAAAGGGAATAGCGACCGATATTCGGCACATCCCTGCTTTTGCACCCGACACCGCGTTGACTGATCGCTCCGCAAGGATCGGCAATCAATGACTGGCGGTTGCACCGCGGGAACGAATCCTATTAAACAAACCAAACAAGGTGCAACCCATTTCATCGCGCAAGTTGCACCTGTTACAAAAAACCTGATGCAGGTGCATTTACGCGCCATTTTAGGGCGTTTTAAATACTATTTACAAAAAATCGCGCACCAGCATTGCGCATAGCGCTGTTTTTATGAGCCGCTCGCCGGGCACATCACAAAATATTCTCCAAATCGGGTTGCACCCGGTTGCACCTCACCCCGTCCCGACGCTAATCTGCGCCAAAGCCGATGCCACTTCTGCGTGGCTATAAAGAGGACAACACATGGCCACCACCACTCTTGGCGTCAAACTTGACGACCCTACCCGCGAGCGATTGAAAGCCGCAGCCCACTCCATCGACCGCACGCCGCACTGGTTGATCAAGCAGGCGATTTTCAATTACCTGGAAAAGCTCGAGAGTGGTGCAACCCTGTTGGAACTCAACAGTGCCGCCGGCGCAAAGGACAACGAAGACCGCGGTGAGCTGGCAGAAGATGCCGGGCTGCAATGCTTTCTGGATTTTGCCGAAAGCATCCAGCCGCAGTCTGTATTACGAGCGGCCATCACCTCCGCCTACCGCCGCCCCGAGCAGGAAGTGGTGCCGATGCTGCTCGAGCAGGCCCGCCTGAGCGCCCCGGTTGCCGAAGCCACCAACAAGATGGCCGCGTCGATCGCGGAAAAACTACGTAACCAGAAAAGCGCTGGCGGTCGCGCGGGCATCGTTCAAGGCCTGTTGCAGGAGTTTTCACTGTCCTCTCAGGAGGGCGTTGCGCTGATGTGCCTGGCCGAAGCACTGCTGCGTATTCCCGACAAGGGCACCCGCGATGCGTTGATTCGCGACAAGATCAGCAACGGCAACTGGCAGCCGCACCTGGGCAACAGCCCATCGCTGTTCGTCAACGCCGCCACCTGGGGCCTGCTGCTCACCGGCAGGCTGGTTGCCACTCACAATGAGGCGGGCCTCACGTCCTCGTTGAGCCGCATTATCGGCAAAAGTGGCGAACCGATGATCCGCAAGGGCGTCGACATGGCCATGCGCCTGATGGGCGAGCAGTTCGTGACCGGCGAAACCATCGGTGAAGCCCTCGCCAATGCCAGCCGCTTCGAAGCCAAGGGCTTCCGCTATTCCTACGACATGCTGGGTGAAGCGGCGCTGACCGAACATGACGCGCAGAAGTACCTCGCGTCCTACGAGCAAGCCATCCACTCCATCGGCAAAGCCTCCCACGGCCGCGGCATCTACGAAGGTCCGGGGATTTCCATCAAGCTGTCGGCACTGCATCCACGCTATAGCCGCGCCCAGTACGAGCGGGTGATGGATGAGCTGTACCCGCGCCTGCTGTCGCTGACCCTGCTGGCCAAGCAATACGACATCGGCCTGAACATCGACGCCGAAGAAGCCGATCGCCTGGAGCTGTCGCTGGATCTGCTCGAGCGCCTGTGTTTCGAACCACAGCTCACCGGTTGGAACGGTATCGGTTTCGTGATTCAGGCATACCAGAAGCGCTGCCCTTATGTGATCGATTACGTGATCGATCTGGCGCGCCGCAGCCGCCATCGCCTGATGATCCGTCTGGTCAAGGGCGCTTACTGGGACAGCGAGATCAAGCGCGCCCAGGTCGAAGGGCTGGAAGGCTATCCGGTGTACACGCGCAAGGTGTACACCGACGTGTCCTACATCGCCTGCGCGCGCAAGCTGCTCGCGGCACCGGAAGTCATCTATCCGCAATTCGCCACGCACAACGCCCATACCCTGGCGGCCATCTACCAGATCGCCGGTCAGAATTATTACCCCGGCCAGTATGAGTTCCAGTGCCTTCACGGCATGGGCGAGCCGTTGTATGAACAGGTTGTAGGCAAAGTCGCCGACGGCAAACTGAATCGTCCTTGCCGCGTGTACGCCCCGGTTGGCACTCATGAAACACTGCTGGCCTATCTGGTGCGTCGTCTGCTGGAAAACGGCGCCAATACGTCGTTTGTCAACCGGATTGCCGACCACTCGATCTCCATACAGGAACTGGTCGCCGATCCGGTCAGCCAGATCGAACGCATGGCCACCCAGGAAGGCGGTTTCGGCCTGCCGCATCCACGCATTCCGCTGCCGCGAGACCTCTACGGAACCGAACGCGCCAATTCCAGCGGCATCGACATGGCCAACGAGCATCGTCTGGCGTCGCTGTCTTCGGCCCTGCTGGCTACCGCGCACAACGACTGGAAAGCTGCCCCGATGCTGGGCTGTCCGGCCAGCGCAGGCACGTTGAGTGCTGCATTGAATCCATCGGATCTGCGTGACGTGGTCGGTCATGTGCAGGAAGCGTCCCTGCAAGATGTCGATAACGCCATCCAGTGCGCCTTGAGCGCCGGTCCTATCTGGCAGGCCACTCCGCCTGTCGAGCGCGCCGCGATTCTGGAGCGTGCCGCTGACTTGATGGAGGCTGAAATCCAGCCGTTGATGGGCCTGTTGGTCCGTGAAGCGGGCAAGACCTTCGCCAACGCCATCGCCGAAGTGCGCGAAGCCGTGGACTTCCTGCGTTACTACGCCGTGCAGGCGCGCAACGACTTCACCAACGACGGTCACCGTCCGCTGGGGCCGGTGGTCTGTATCAGCCCGTGGAACTTCCCGCTGGCGATTTTCAGTGGTCAGGTGGCGGCTGCATTGGCCGCAGGTAACCCGGTGCTGGCCAAACCTGCCGAGCAGACACCACTGATCGCCGCGCAGGCCGTACGTCTGCTGCTTGAAGCGGGCATCCCGGAAGGCGTGGTGCAATTGCTGCCCGGTCGTGGCGAAACCGTAGGCGCCGGGCTGGTCGGCGACGAACGCGTCAAAGGTGTCATGTTCACCGGCTCGACCGAGGTCGCCCGCCTGCTGCAGCGCAACGTGGCAGGTCGCCTCGACTCGCAGGGTCGCCCCATTCCGCTGATCGCCGAAACCGGTGGCCAGAACGCAATGATTGTCGACTCTTCGGCGCTGACCGAACAGGTGGTGATCGACGTGGTGTCTTCGGCATTCGACAGCGCCGGTCAACGCTGCTCGGCACTGCGCGTGCTGTGCCTGCAGGAAGACTCTGCCGACCGCGTCATTGAAATGCTCAAGGGCGCGATGGCCGAGAACCGCCTCGGTAATCCGGAGCGCCTGTCCGTGGACATCGGCCCGGTCATCGACGCAGAGGCCAAGGCAGGTATCGAAAAACACATCCAGGCCATGCGCGACAAGGGCCGCACGGTTTACCAGGTGGCCATCGCCGACAGCGCCGAACTCAAGCGCGGCACTTATGTGATGCCGACCCTGATCGAGCTGGAAAGCTTCGATGAGCTGCAACGTGAAATCTTCGGTCCGGTGCTGCACGTGGTGCGCTACAAGCGCAAAGAGCTTGGCCTGCTGATCGATCAGATCAACGCCTCCGGTTATGGCCTGACCCTGGGCGTGCACACCCGTATCGACGAAACCATTGCCAAGGTCATCGACAACGTCAATGCCGGCAACGTCTATGTCAACCGCAACATCGTCGGCGCAGTGGTGGGTGTTCAGCCATTCGGCGGCGAAGGTCTGTCCGGCACCGGTCCCAAAGCAGGCGGCCCGTTGTACCTGTATCGCCTGCTGTCGACGCGCCCGCAGGATGCTATCGAGAAATCGTTCATCCGTAGCGACGCGCTGTCTGCACCGGATACCCGTCTGCGTGAAGTCTTCGGCAAGCCGTTGCAGGCACTGAAAGCCTGGGCTGCCAGCAACCAGCAAAGCGATCTGGATACCCTGTGCAGTCAATACGCCGAGCAATCGCAAAGCGGCATCACTCGCCAGTTGGCTGGCCCGACCGGCGAACGCAACAGCTACGCGATCCTGCCGCGTGAGCACGTGCTTTGCCTGGCTGACGACGAGAACGACCTGCTGATTCAACTGGCGGCCGTACTGGCGGTCGGCAGCTCTGCCGTGTGGCCGGAGACCGACATCAGCAAGTCACTACGCGCTCGCCTGCCGAAGGACGTTCAGGCGCGCATCAAACTGGTACCTGACTGGGCCAAGGACGACGTCAACTTCGACGCCGTCCTGCACCACGGCGACTCCGACCAGCTACGTGCCGTCTGCCAGCAGATCGCACAACGCAGTGGTGCCATCGTAGGCGTCAATGGCCTGTCCCACGGCGAAACCAACGTGCCGCTGGAACGTCTGGTGATCGAGCGGGCATTGAGCGTCAACACCGCGGCGGCGGGTGGCAATGCGAGCCTGATGACGATCGGCTGATGCCGCTCGGTAACAGATGACGCAGCGCGTCAAGAACGGCATTCCCACGCCGGAGCGTGCGGAACGTGAGGTGTCGGAAAGACACCGACCGTTCCCATGCTCTGGACGCTCCGCGTCCGCTCTCGATACCCCCTGCACACGCTCGACCATCACCCGAATCAATCTTGCTACCCTCCCCCCTCAACCCGACCTAGACTTGAGCCATTCCAAGAACAGGTACGTCATCATGTCCGAGTCGCTGCTCAGTTCCCGAAATCTGGCTTTCGAGCTGTATGAAGTGCTGGACGCCGAAGGTCTGACGCGTCGCGAGCGCTTTGCCGAGCACTCGCGGGAAACCTTTGATGCGGCGCTGGGAACGGCGCGCGCCATTGCAGAAAAATACTTTGCACCGCACAACCGCAAGGCTGACGAAAACGAGCCGCGCTATGAAAATGGCGAAGCGATCCTGATTCCTGAGGTCAAGCCCGCGATAAACGCGTTTCTCGAGGCCGGCTTTCTCAATGCATCACGCGATTTCGACGCAGGCGGCATGCAGTTGCCTACCCTGCTGTCGCAAGCCTGTTTTGCCCACTTTCAGGCGGCCAATGTCGGCACCACGTCGTATCCGTTTCTGACGATGGGCGCCGCCAATCTGATCGAGAGTTTTGCCGACGACGAGCAGAAGCAGCGTTTTCTGCAACCGATGATCGAAGGACGCTTCTTCGGCACCATGGCGCTCACCGAGCCACATGCCGGCTCGTCGCTGTCAGATATCCGCACACGCGCCGAGCCGGCAGGCGACGGCACTTATCGGCTGCGTGGCAACAAGATATTCATTTCCTGCGGGGATCATTCGCTGTCGGAGAACATTGTGCACATGGTCCTGGCGAAACTGCCGGACGCGCCGGGCGGGGTCAAAGGTATCTCGCTGTTCATCGTGCCCAAGTTTCTGGTCAACGATGACGGCAGCCTCGGCAAGCGCAACGATGTGCTGCTGGCGGGCCTGTTTCACAAGATGGGCTGGAAAGGTACTACCTCCACCGCGCTGAATTTCGGCGATAACGGTGAGTGTGTCGGCTATCTGGTGGGCAAACCTCATCATGGCCTGAATTACATGTTCCAGATGATGAACGAAGCGCGTATTGGCGTCGGGCTCGGTGCGGCAATGCTGGGTTATTCCGGCTACCTGTACTCACTGGAGTATGCCCGCGAGCGGCCGCAAGGACGCTTGCCGGACAGTAAAAGCCCGGACAGCAAGCCAGTATCCATCATTGAACATGCAGACGTGCGGCGCATGCTGCTGACCCAGAAAGCCTACGTGGAAGGCGCGTTTGACCTGTGCCTCTACGCCTCGCGACTGTTCGATGACACGCAGACCGGCGAAACCGAAGACGATCGCAAGCACGCGCACGAACTGCTGGACCTGCTGACCCCGGTGGTCAAGTCGTGGCCGTCGGAGTTCTGTCTGAAGGCCAACGAACTGGCGATTCAAGTCCTGGGCGGCCACGGCTACACCCGCGAGTACCCGGTCGAGCAGTATTACCGGGATAACCGCCTCAATGCGATCCATGAAGGCACTCACGGCATCCAGTCGCTCGACCTGCTTGGCCGCAAGCTGGCGCAGAATGGCGGCACCGGCCTCAAGCAACTGCTGCGCCTTATCTCGGCGACCTGCGAACGTGCCCAGACCCATCAAGCACTCGACGAATTGCGCCAGCCCCTGCAGCAACTGGTCGCACGCGTGCAGGCCGTCACCCTCGGGCTGTTGACCGATCTGGCCCAGGGCAGAATCACCAGCACACTGGCCAATTCGGCGCTGTACCTCAAGGCATTCGGCCACACGGTAGTAGGTTGGCGATGGCTCGAACAGGCGATCCGTGCAGAAGAAGGCTTGATTAGCGGCAATCAGGCCGACAACGACTTTTACCGAGGCAAGCTGCAAGCCGCCCGATACTTCCTGACGTGGGAAGTACCGGGCTGCCATCATGAATTGGCCATTCTGGAAAACCGCGATGACACTTGCCTGGCAATGCGCGACGACTGGTTTTAAATAAACCCGGGCGCACGCTTGATCAATGAAGGCTAAACAGGTCAGTCAGCGGGTTTTGCGGAAAAAAACGGTCGACCAGTACCCTGGCGTCTGCGCCCAGCTTGCGCGCGTACTGCTCCCGACTGAAGGGCTCGCCCGTGCGCATGTCGTAAAGCCCGCGCCCCGGATGAGCGCGATCGACCTCCTGCATCTGGATTTTCATAATGCTGTAAAACTCGCCGCTCACCTCTTCGATGCTGTCGATCTGAAAGTAGCAGCCGGGCAAAAAGATCGATTCGGCCTCTTCGGGAGAGGCTGAAAACGGCGCAATCGGTGTCGCCCGCAGGTATCGGCCCTTGGGCAAAACGAAGACCACCGAGGTGTCATCGAAGGTTACCGGCCCGATCATGGCGTTAGCGGGTGCACCGGCCCGACTGCTGGCGAAGGCGCTGACCACGTAGGGATTTTCGCTGAACGAGGTGACATCAGTATTCACCAGCACATCACCGACCTTGATCTGACCGCTACGGAACACGGCACCCGAAGTCCCGCGATCACCGCTGCCGCCTCGGTACAACTCGACATCATTGTTGTACCCCACCACCTGAATGTCCTCGGCCAGTCGTTCGATGAGTCGCACCTGATTGGCCTTATTGCTCTCGCCCGTACGCAGGAACCGATTGAATTCAGAATCGTCCTGGGTATAAAGCATGATATTTCTGCCGCAGTAGTCGTCCTCACCAAGCTTGAAAACCCGATGTTTGCCATGCCAAGGGTCCTTGTACACCTCATCGCCTTCGGGTGAAGAATCCGACATGGCCGTATCTTCAGGGCCTGGCTCCCAAATCGTCATCACATCTTTCTGCCGGGCCAAGGCCATTTCGGCATAGTGTTGCTCATTGAACAGGTCCGTTTGCAGGTACGTGTCCCAAAACGCCGAATGCACGGTCACATAAGGCTTGCCCGTCGCGGCGGATGTACTGCTTGACGGCACCTGCACATCCATCGGGGCACCGCCCTGCAGACCAGGCGAGTCAAGTAACGTCCACTCCCCGCTGGTACTCAGGCGCACCGGCTTGCTGCCTGCGAACGCAAAAGGATTGTCCGGGTTGACGATAAACCAGCACTGCTGCAATTCGTTGAACATCACGCGATAAGGCAGTTGTGCAAGCTTGATCCAGGTTTCGCCATTACCCAGCGTGTAGATGCCACGAAACCGGCCCTCTGCGACTGAAGGCGTAAGGCTGTCGAGCAGCAGGTTACCCTCCATATTGTCCAGCGCATGGGCCGACGCGCTGCCGCCTTCAATTACCTCGCTGGAGACCGGCTGGCCTTCGGTTGCGGCCACCGGCACAGGCTGGGGGACCGCACGTATGGACATTAAAAGCGGCAGATTGAACAGCAGATAAATGATGTTGATGATCGCGCCCAGCACGCCCGCCTTGCGCTGTGCTACGGTTTTGCCATTGAGCGCCTGATCGATGTTCAAACCGGTATTGGCGAGGCTTGCGCCAACCAGCGTCAAGGCGATCGGCCAACCCAGCGGCGCGAGCCCGCCAAACGCCTGCATGAAAGCACCCAGGTAGCCGATCCACATCTGCTTGCGCAGATCAGCATTGGAGGTCAGCAGTTCACGCGCATCGGCGGCCATTCCCTGACGGGCGACGTCTCGCAGATACACGAAGGGGTCGCCCGCAATAGGCGCCTGCACCAGATTGACGAGTCGAACGTTGGCACGCCAATCGTGCGTGAGCAACTGGCTCACCGCACGAAAGAACCGCTCACCGTCCTTTGTCCGCGACGCCTCCCCACGCAGAAACTGGCGGGTTATCGCCTTGTCTGCGTGCTCGTCCATAAACCGGGTCTTGAGCCAGCGGTACACCGCACGCTCACTGTCGAACGCCATGAAAGGCTGCTCGGCATCAGGCCAGTAGATGATCTCTCGGCCAGCGGCGGTGACAATACGCAACATGTCATGGGCCTTGATGCCATCGATATCCAGCGTGTGTACCGCGACACCGGGGGTTGAGGGAAGCGGGCTCTGCAACGCCTTAAGCGTAGGGGTCTGCAAAGGGTCTGCGGTGATAACGCACGTAACGTGCTTGAAATCGTCGGCTGAAAGATGGCCCTTGCGCAGACAGTGACTGGCGGCAACCAGATAGCGTGCCTTGACCAGGGTGCAAAAGTTCTCGCTGTGCAGGCTCCAGAAACGCTCCATACGGCGGGTGTACTGCGCGCTGAAATCAAGCGTCCACATGTCTTTGAGCACGTCCTGAGGGAGCATGGGCACCTCATTGCGCTCGTCGAAAACCCCGTGATCCGGGCCATCGGTATAGAAACCGCCATACAAGGAAAGCTCGTCGCTGGCTTCCTGATCGTGGGCGCTGAAGTGCCGCATGAGCAGCTCGATAAAGGTCATCGACTGCTCCGGCGTTCCGGAATGCTGCCAGCCGGTAAACGTGCGCGGACTGCTGCTGGCACTGCTGAAACGATGCCAATACACCTGCTCCGGGGCGAACACGCGCTGGGTGTGCTGAAGAATGATCCTGCTGGCGGCGGTATGGGCCAGATCGTAAAGATCGGGATAATCGAGAACGAACTGCTGCGCACGTGCACGCAGCAGTTGCTGGTCGGTTTTGGATGTTTCCAGGGGGGTAGGTGCCATGACGTCTTCCTGTAAGAGAGAAGTCATGCACGTAATCATTCATAAGCGTGTTGGTGGCGCTAACTATCTATCACCCTCACCTGACGCTGCAAACACTGAAGCCTTACCAACCATTCTCGGAGCCCGGGGAAATTTTCGCCCTGCCCTTGAATGGAAAATAAAAGTCCACGGCCTCGTTCAGGTGTTCGATGTACAACACGGACAAGACCTCATCGACCGGCAAATAGGAACGCTCCAGCAGATCAAAATAGTCAGGTCGCAGCTTTCTCAAGACGTCTGACATGAGTTTGGGACCGGTCAGGTCGGAAATGCGCGTCATGTACGGTGTCATTCGGTCTCTAGAGGCGCTACGCAAGGCTTCGCTGCTGTGGTCGATGAAGGGTCTGCGTGTACTGAAGAACGCCTTGTTGGTCTGTTTTTCATTCTGGAAACGCGTATTTATTTCTTTCAGAATCCTCTTCAGGACCGGGTTGTCCGGGTGGCTGGCGAAATGGCTGTTACCCGGCCCGTTGTAACTTAATTGCGGCGCATCCAGACGCCTGCCCAGCAATACATCATTGGGCCCGGCCTTCAACGGAATGCCTGCAAAAGGGACATCAATGGTGTCATCGCAATCAAGATAAATGCCGCCGTATTCGTTGATCAGTCGATAACGCAGAATGTCCGAAGCGGCCGCATAATTACGATTATCCGAGTGCATGAAATAGTTGAAGGCTTCGCCATTTTCACCACTCAGGAACGTGGGAAAGAACGCTTCTTCCTTGAGCCTGGAAATCCGCATCTGTGGATGTGCGCTGAAGTAATCCAGCAATTGCTGATGCGCCGTCGGGTGGTTGATATCGATATGCAGTTCGAAGCGCAAGTCCGGGCTGGTGCGCATGTTGTCGAGCATCCGTTCCAGCAGGTTATCGCCCGGCATGCGTTCGCCCAGCCATATATGATGAATCACACGGCTGATGGGCTCGGCATCTGCAGGCAACCTGGGCACGCGGGGGAAAGAAAAGATCTCGAAGCGGCGGCTCTGTGGCAGTTTTGCCTCCACCTTCCTGAATGCATCCTCCGACCCGCTGTTCCAGACTCCGTTGCGGTCCAGCCAGACCAGGCCGTTTGAAGACGGATCAGTGCGCCAGCATGGAATATCGGCATCGTAATACACGTTCTTCCTGATCCCTCCGATCTGAATGAAGTACTTCTCTACGACCGTCCCTTTTGCCTGGCTCAGTACTTCCTCGACCATGATCTGATCCAGTGGCACCTCGACCTGCACCTTGGGGCCCCAGCGCTGAATCTCGACGGCTGGCTCTTCAGGCACGACCGCCACCACGGCGCTCTCTGCCTCACTGGCCGGCGGCAATCGCGAGCCGTCAAAGCTTTCCCCGCCACGCAACCCGAGCTTGAGGTCAAGATCCCAATAGCCGGTGTCAATAGTCTTCACGTAGGGTCCCCAGACACGCGGATCAGAATCAGAGCGAATCCGGTACTGTTTTTCCTGTGGCACCCACTCGACCCGAAAAGCCTGATCATGCAGTTCGATGTAACTTTTGCCTTGCAGCGGATACATACCTGCCACTTCGCCCGACGCCAGTCCCGGCAGGTCTTGAGTCACTTCCAGCGCGCGCAACAGGCGGCGCATTTTGGCATTGAGCGAACGCAAGGCAGGCGGCTCTTCCCTGAATACCGGAAGCGGCCCGACTTCTATAGCCGGGTCGGTTGTTGAGGGGTCGAAAACCTCATAATCGCCTCGCGCCTCATCAATCAGTCCGGTTTCAGCGCCAGCCTCGACCGCAGTGCCCTCCTCGGCAAGGATCGGCAACGCGTTCAAAACGCCAAAGGCAATCCGCCCAAGCCCGGCCTGGCGCTCTTCGAGCGTGCGACCATTGACTGCCGCATCGACGCCAAGCCCCACCAGCGCGAGAGACAGTCCCGCAATCACGGGCATAAGCTCGGGAAAGACGATGGCGACGCCGCCGAGAACAGACACACACTCGCTCAAGCCACTGCTGACTTCCTCTTTCCAGTAGTCGTCGTGGTTGCGGATTTTTTGCAGCACATCGGTTTCGGACTTTGCCTTGACCCGATCCTTGAAGTGCGAGAACGGCCAGGGCTGCAGCGGTTCGCCAAACTGCACCAGTCTGCGCGGGTTCCACGCACCGGTCGCGGCGTCCAGCAGCTTCGGGTAGACAGCGAAGCCTCGGAGGGCGGTAGCAACACCACTGTAGAAAAAGCCATCGACGTCATCCGTGGCACTGAAATGCCCCTCTAAAGACCGGCGCTTGCCTGGATCCTTGCACATCAGCGCGACCCAGTCCTTGAGCGCATCGGCGTTGGCGAAGGTATGAATGGGTGACGAGTTGCCGGGGATGTAGAGCAGCACGGTTGGCGAATCGGCACTGCGGATGACCATGATGTCCACGGCGCTGTAGCCATGCACCTGCAATTCGGAAATCGTCACGCGAGTGGAAATCGGCGCGGCGACAAAAGCGTCGAAGCTCAGCTCTTTCCAACCCTGATCGGCGGGCAGCCCGAGCGCCTCCAGCACCATGTCCTTGTGCTCGGCCTTGAGCGTGTTTTCCTCAGCTTGCAGCCAGGCCGCCCTGAACAGACCGGCCTTGAGCATCAGGTTGTAGTCTTTGGCATGCGCCTGCCAGAACTGATTCAGGTAGGCGAGATAACCGGCTTGCAGGTTGTGATCCCAGATGTACTGCTTGAACGCCTCGGCAGTCAGGCGAAGTTGCGTCGTCGAATCGTAATGCTGCGGATCGGATTTGCGGTACACCGCTTCATAAGCGACGCAGTCATAGGGCGGCAGTTTTTTATCCACTATCTGACAGTCGAGACCGTCATCATGATGGGGCTGCAAATGCCCGAGGTGATCAAACCAGTCGCCATTGCCCTTTTGCTGCCAGTTGCGCAGCAGCGCCTCGGTCAGCGTCATCGAGTGAGCGACATTGGCGCGATGAGGGGCGGGATAGAGCTTAGGGTCTTCGATATACAGCGTGACGATCAGGGTGTCGTCCGGATCGATCTCGACACCCCATCTCGACTGGCATGCCTGGGCCACATCCCGCGCAGCAAGGGCGGCAGGTGACTGCAGGGCGATCGGGTTGAGGCGGAAGTAATCGCTGACCGAATAGTCATCGCGCACCCGCGCCCAGAACTCTGCGTCAGGGTCATCACCGCCATCCCTATTGTCATCGTCGAAGTCGTAATGTGCTGCAAACTCATCGTCCATGATGAAAAACCTGCTTGATGGTTGGAGCGCCTACAGTAGGGAGCAAGAAGGCCTGGTCTGCGGTATATAGGTATATGTCAGCCGCTGGACTGCAACCAATCGTGAGCCCGGGAATGCCGGTCTGGGTCAATCGCTCGAAATTGCTCTTTGACAGCCAAGCAATTCAACAGGTTAAATCCCTTGGCACGCGGACTGCATGGTCAGTTTTCGCCCCTCTCGCTTCAATTCAGTTTTCTACGGAGTACCGCCCTTGGACGCCACCACCATCAACAGCCTGTTCCTGATCGGCGCGTTGCTGGTAGCCGCAAGCATCCTGGTCAGTTCTCTTTCGTCGCGCCTCGGCATTCCTATTCTGGTCATCATCCTCGCGGTGGGCATGGTGGCAGGCGTCGATGGCGGCGGGATCATCTTCGACAACTACGCGACCGCTTACCTGGTCGGCAACCTTGCGCTGGCGGTGATCCTGCTCGATGGCGGGCTGCGAACGCGGGTGGCCAGTTTCCGGGTTGCGCTGTGGCCTGCCTTGTCGCTGGCAACGGTGGGCGTGCTGATCACCACCGTACTGACCGGCATGGTGGCTGCCTGGCTGTTCAATCTCAGCGTCATTCAGGGCCTGTTGATCGGCGCGATCGTCGGCTCCACAGACGCCGCGGCGGTGTTCTCCCTGCTGGGCGGCAAAGGCTTGAACGAGCGCGTTACCGCCAGCCTCGAGATCGAGTCGGGCAGCAACGACCCCATGGCGGTGTTCCTGACCGTTACCCTGATCGGCATGCTCGCCAGCGGGCAGACCGGGTTGCACTGGGGGCTGCTGGGGCACCTGATCCAGGAATTCGGTATCGGCAGCTTCATCGGCCTGGGCGGCGGCTGGATCCTGCTGCAACTGGTCAACCGCATCAATCTGGCGGCCGGCCTCTACCCAATTCTGGTGATTGCCGGCGGCCTGGCGATCTTCGCCCTGACCAACGCTATCCACGGCAGCGGTTTTCTCGCGGTCTACCTGTGCGGTCTGGTGCTCGGCAACCGGCCGATTCGCAGCCGCCACGGCATCCTGCATATGCTCGATGGCATGGCCTGGCTGGCGCAGATCGGCATGTTTCTGGTGCTGGGCCTGCTGGTCACGCCACACGATCTGCTACCGATTGCGATTCCGGCGCTGGGCCTGGCGCTGTGGATGATTCTGGTGGCACGCCCGCTGTCGGTGATGGTCGGCCTGCTGCCGTTCAAGGCCTTCCATGGCCGCGAAAAAGCCTTTATCGCCTGGGTCGGCCTGCGCGGCGCGGTACCGATCATCCTCGCGGTGTTCCCGCTGATGGCCGGCCTGCCCAATGCGCAGCTGTACTTCAACCTGGCGTTCTTTATCGTACTGGTTTCGCTGTTGCTGCAAGGCACCAGCCTGCCGTGGATGGCCAAATTGCTGAAAGTGACGGTTCCGCCTGATCCCGCACCGATTTCCCGAGCCGCGCTGGAGGTACACGTCACCAGCGAATGGGAGCTGTTCGTCTACCGCCTGGGCGCCGAAAAGTGGTGCATCGGTGCAGCACTGCGCGAACTGAAGATGCCGGAAGGCACGCGTATCGCGGCACTGTTCCGCGGCCAGCAACTGCTCCATCCGTCCGGCAGTACGACACTGGAAGTGGGTGATCTGCTGTGTGTGATCGGCCACGAACACGACCTTCCGGCGCTGGGCAAATTGTTCAGCCAGGCACCGCAGCGTGGGCTGGACCTGCGTTTCTTCGGCGACTTCGTGCTCGAAGGCGACGCAAGGCTGGGTGAAGTGGCGGCCCTTTATGGCCTGAAACTCGACGGCATCGACCCAGGAATGCCACTCAGCCAGTTCATCGTGCAGAAGAACCGTGGCGAGCCGGTGGTGGGCGACCAGGTTGAATGGAATGGAACTATTTGGACCGTTGCCGTCATGGACGGGAACAAGATCCAGAAAGTGGGCGTCAAATTCCCCGAAGGAACCCGCCCGGGCCCCGGACTGTTCCTTTAAACTGCCAACCCACACGTATCATCATGCGACCGGTGTCTATGTTTTCCCTGCGTTCCTTTTGTGCTGCCGCACTGTTTGCGCTCTGCCTGTCTTCTTTCCCGGCGCTCGCCGCCGACCCGCCCAGCAGCGACGCTGTTCAGCAAAGCCTCGACAAGATTGCCGACCGCAAGCTGCCTGACGCCGAGCAAAAGGCACTGCAGCAGGTCCTTGAGCAGACACTGGCGTTTCTGAACAGCAAGCAGGACAGCGAGCAGAAGCTCGAAGCGCTCAAACAGCAGCTCGCCCAGGCGCCAAAACAGACTTCGGAAAACCAGCGTGAACTGGCCCGCCTGAAAGAAAGCAAAGTGGTGCCCGTGGCCCAGCGCTATGGCGGCCTCGACGTGCCGCAGCTGGAGCAACTGCTCAGTCAGCGCAGCACCCAGCAGAGTGATCTGCAGAGCGAACTCAACGACGCCAACAGTCTGGCCATTACCGCGCAGACCCGGCCTGAGCGCGCCCAGACTGAAATCAGCGCCAATCAGACGCGCATTCAGCAGATCAACGCCATCCTCAAGAATGGCAAGGACAACGGCAAGACCCTGAGCGCCGACCAGCGCAACCTGCTCAATGCAGAACTGGCCTCGATCAACGCCCTCAACCTGCTGCGCCGTCAGGAACTGGCCGGCAACAGCCAGTTGCAGGACCTGGGCAACAGCCAGCACGACTTGCTGACCGAGAAGGTGGCGCGTCAGGAGCAGGAAATTCAGGACCTGCAGACCCTGATCAACGACAAGCGTCGTGCCCAGTCGCAAAAAACGGTCGCCGATCTGTCTCTGGAAGCGCAAAAGTCCGGTGGCAGCAGCCTGCTGGCGACCGAAAGCGCCGCCAACCTCAAGCTGTCGGACTACCTGTTGCGCGGCACCGATCGCCTCAACGAGCTGACCCAGCAGAACCTCAAGACCAAGCAGCAACTGGACAACCTGACCCAGACCGATCAAGCCCTCAGCGAGCAGATCAACGTGCTGAGCGGCAGCCTGCTGCTGTCCAAGATTCTCTACAAGCAGAAGCAGGCGTTGCCGCATCTGGAGCTGGACAAGGGGCTGGCCGACGAAATCGCCAACATCCGTCTGTATCAGTTCGACATCAACCAGCAACGCGAACAGATGAGCACGCCGACCGCTTACGTCGAAAAGCTCCTGGCTACCCAGCCGCCTGAAAACGTCACCCCGCAACTGCGCCGGACGCTGCTGGACCTGGCCATCACTCGCAGTGACTTGCTTGAGCGCCTCAATCGCGAGCTGAGCGCGTTGCTCAACGAGTCCATCACGCTACAGCTGAACCAGAAGCAGCTGACCAGTACCGCTCAGGGGCTGCGCGCCACACTCGACGAGCAGATGTTCTGGATCCCCAGCAACAAGCCGCTGGACGTGGAATGGTTTCAGAATATCTGGCCGCGCCTGCAAAAGCAGGTCGCCACCCTGCCGTGGACGTCCAGCCTCAGCGAACTGTCAGACGGCCTGACCCAGCGACCGCTGCTGTTCCTCCCCTTGCTGCTGTTGATCGGCATACTGACCTGGAGGCGCAAGGCGCTGTACCAGAAGCTCAATCGCCTGCACGCCGACATCGGTCACTTCAAACGTGACAGTCAATGGAAGACGCCGCTGGCACTGCTGATCAACGTGCTGCTGGCCATGCCCGTCGCGCTGGGGCTGGCGCTGTGCGGCTACGCGCTGCAGATCGACGCCCGCGGTCAAAACGCCAACCTCGGCGAGGCCTTGCTGCAGATTGCCCTTGCCTGGCTGGTGTTCTATACCGCCTACCGCGTGCTCGCCCCGTCAGGTGTTGCGCAACTGCACTTCCGCTGGGAAACAGCGCAGGTCGAATTCCTGCGTGGCTGGGTGCGACGCCTGGGGCTGGTCGTTCTGGCCCTGGTGGCGGTGGTGGCCGTTGCTGAACACCAGCCTGCCGCACTGGCCGACGACGTGCTGGGGATCGGCGTGGTGCTGACCTGTTACGCCCTGATGACCTGGCTGCTCGGTCGCCTGCTGATCTCAAGCCCCACGCATCACAATGCCTCACTGTTCCGCAAAACCGTCGGCGTGGTGTTCACGGCATTGCCGGTCGCGCTCTTCCTGGCGGTTTGCTTTGGCTACTACTACACCGCGCTCAAGCTCAGCGACCGTCTGATCGACACTCTGTACCTGATGATGATCTGGCTGATGGTCGAGGCGACGTTCGTCCGCGGCCTGAGCGTGGCCGCCCGGCGTCTGGCCTATCAGCGCGCGCTGGCCAAGCGTCAGGCAGCCAGAGAAAACGGCGACAGCGACATTCCGGTCGAAGAACCCAAGCTGGACATCGAACAGGTCAACCAGCAGTCGCTGCGCCTGATTCGCCTGGCCCTGCTGGCCGGATTCGTCGGCGCGCTGTACCTGGTCTGGGCCGAGCTGATCACTGTGTTCGCCTATCTCGATAACATCATTCTCTACGAATACACCAGCGGCACCGGTGCCAACATGAGCATGGTGCCGATCAGCCTGAGCGACTTCCTCGGCGCTGGGGTGATCATCGTCATCACCTTCGTGCTCGCCGGCAACCTGCCCGGCCTGCTGGAAGTGCTGGTGCTGTCACGCATGAACCTCGCGCAGGGCAGTGCCTACGCGACGACCACGCTGCTGTCGTACACCATCGCCGGTGTCGGCTTCGTCACCACGCTGTCGACGCTGGGCGTGAGCTGGGACAAATTGCAGTGGCTGGTCGCAGCGCTGTCGGTGGGTCTAGGCTTCGGCATGCAGGAAATCTTCGCCAACTTCATCTCCGGCATCATGATCCTCTTCGAACGTCCGGTGCGGATCGGCGACACCATCACCATCGGCGCCCTGTCGGGGACGGTCAGCAAGATCCGCATCCGTGCCACGACCATCACCGACTTCGACCGCAAGGACATCATCGTCCCGAACAAGACTTTCATCACCGGCCAGCTCATCAACTGGTCGCTGACCGACACCGTTACCCGCGTAACCCTCAAGCTGGGCGTGGATTACGGCTCGGACCTGGACCTGGTGCGCTCCCTGCTGCTGCAAGCCGCCCGGGAAAACCCTCGGGTGCTCAAGGAACCAGAGCCGATCGTCTACTTCCTGAACTTCGGCGAAAGTACCCTCGACCACGAACTGCGCATGCACGTACGCGACCTGGGCGACCGCAACCCGGTACTCGACGAGATCAACCGCTTCATCAATCGCGAGTTCAAGAAGCAGCACATCAACATCTCGTTCCGCCAGATGGAGATCTACCTCAAGAACACCCAAGGCCTGGAATACAAACTGGTGCCCGCAGAGCCAAGCGACAAGGGCAATGCGCCGACCGGAAAAACCACCCTGCAGCCGGTGAACACCACCGTAACCCCGGCGACCAAGGATGCGCCCGAGCCGCCGGAGTTGCGGCTGGATTGAGAAGACTGACAGTGGGTGTCGACCGCGGTCGACACCCACCAGCAATCAAATCAGGCCTCAACCCGCCCAATCACCACCTTCGCTTCCAGATACCCCCCAGGCTCCTTGCTGATCTGCACGGTTCCGGCACACGGTGCCAGTATCGATGTTTCCATCTTCATCGCCTCCATGATGGCGATCACCTGTCCCTTCTCTACCGTCGCACCGTCTTCAACCGCCCAGGCATGCAGGTTGCCCGCGACCGGCGTCAGTACTGCGTGCGGGTCCGGGGCTTCGGCAGTTGGCTGGCTGGCATCAGCCGGTGCGGCAGCGTTCAGGCTCATGCCGGCCAGCAGCGCAGCAGGCAGGCCCAGTTCGTGGCGTTTGCCGTCGATTTCAACGAAGGTGCGCAGCACGCCCGGGTCGGCCGGTTCTGCATTGCGCGGGGCGATGGTGACGTGCTCGGCGAAGTCGGTTTCGATCCAGCGGGTGTGGACGGCAAAGGTATTGGCCGCAGTGAAGTCGTCATGGTCCATGACCGCCCGATGGAACGGCAACACGGTGGCCACGCCTTCCACCTTGAACTCGGCCAACGCACGGCGAGCGCGGCTGATGGCCTGTTCGCGGGTTGCGCCGGTGACAATCAGTTTGGCGATCATCGAGTCGAAGTTCGGTGAGACCCGTGAGCCTTCCGTCACGCCGGTGTCCAGGCGCACGCCCGGGCCGGATGGCGGCTGGAATACCGCGATAGACCCCGGCGTCGGCAGAAAGCCGTTGCCCGCGTCTTCGGCATTGATGCGGAATTCAAAGCTGTGGCCGCGCGGCACAGGTGTACCGTCGAACGACAGCGGCAGGCCGTCGGCGACGCGAAGTTGTTCGATGACCAGATCCACACCGCTGGTTTCTTCCGTCACCGGGTGTTCGACCTGCAAGCGCGTGTTGACCTCCAGGAACGACAGGGTGCCATCGCCGCTGAGCAGGAACTCCACTGTACCGGCACCGACATAGCCCGCTTCGGCGCAGACCGCGCGGGCCGACTCGTGAATGCGCTGGCGCAGCTCGTCGGTCAGGTAAGGGGCCGGGGCTTCCTCGATCAGCTTCTGGTTGCGACGCTGCAACGAGCAATCCCGGGTGCCGACCACAACCACCCGGCCATGCCGGTCGGCGATGATCTGCGCTTCAATGTGCCGTGGGCGATCCAGAAAGCGTTCGACGAAGCACTCGCCACGACCGAACGCGGTCACCGCTTCACGCACCGCAGACTCGTACAACTCGCTGACTTCATCGAGCTTCCAGGCGACTTTCAGGCCGCGACCACCGCCGCCAAAGGCTGCCTTGATGGCAATCGGCAGGCCGTGCTGCTCGGCAAACGCGACCACCTCGGAGGCATCGTTCACCGGGTCTTCAGTACCGGCCACCAGCGGTGCGCCGACTTTCAGGGCTATACGCCGGGCCTGGACCTTGTCACCCAGTGCGTCGATGGTCGCAGGATCGGGGCCGATCCAGATCAGACCGGCATCGATCACAGCGCGGGCGAATTCGGCGCGCTCCGAGAGAAAGCCGTAGCCGGGGTGAACCGCGTCGGCACCGGCACGAGCGGCAACCGCCAGCAGCTTTTCGATATTCAGGTAGGTGTCGGTCGGGCGCTCGCCCTGCAACCCATAGGCTTCATCGGCCTGACGCACGTGCAGCGCGTCGATATCGGCATCGGCGTACACCGCCACAGAGGCGACTCCATAGTCACGGCAGGCACGGGCAATACGAACGGCAATTTCGCCACGATTGGCAATCAGAACCTTTTTCATCTGTTCTTGGTCTCGTCTGAAGTGGCGGGGCGCACTGGCTCGAAGGCGCTCAGCGGATTGAAGCGAATGCGGGCATTGACCGGAATCTGCCCGGCCTTGTCGAGGTGGTAAGTGGCGACTGCGCCGATGACCGGGTAACCGCCGGTCAACGGGTGATCGGCCAGAAACAGCACCGGCTGGCCACTGGGCGGCACCTGAATGGCGCCGACCGTGGTGCCCTCACTGGGCAACTCGCCATCGACGGCACGTTGCAGCGATTGCTCGCCCGCCAGGCGAATACCGATACGGTTGGATTGCGGCGTGACCCGCCAGGTCTGTTGCGCCAGCAGTTGCTGGGCTTCGGCGCTGAACCAGTCACTGCGCGGGCCCATGACCACATCCAGGGTGATGACGTCATCGCTACGCGGCATCTCGAAGGCCGGTTGTTCGGCAGTCGATACTGAAAGGCCGCCAGTTCTGCGCGTGAAGCCCAGCCGGTCACCCGCTGCCAGCGCGGCGGGCCCAACCTGGGCCAGCGTGTCAGTGGACAGGCTGCCAAGCACCGGCTCATGAATGAAACCGCCACGAACCGCCAGATAATTGCGCAGACCGGCGCTGGGCGAACCGATGCTCACCTGATCGCCGCTCTGCAAAGCCAGCGGTGCATACAACGGCGCCTGCAGCTTTTGTCCTTCGGCGGTCAGCACCTCGACGCTGACCTGGGCCCCGGTAATCGCCACAACAGTCTGCCCCTGACAGGTGAAGGTCAGCCCGCCCATGAGAATTTCCAGGCACGCCGTCGCCGGATCGTTGCCCACCGCGCGGTTGGCAGCACGCAAGGCGCCGCGATCCAGCGCGCCCGATGCGGACACACCCTGCCCTGCCCGACCTGGACGACCCAGGTCCTGAAACAGGGTCTGCAGACCTGGCGTTACGATCTGCAGATAGTCCTCGTTGACCGTCGTCGCCTGCGGCCGGACAGGTGCGGCAACCTGCACACGGGTCTCCGGGAGCGGACCGGCATCCTGGAAACGCACGCGGTAGCCGGGCTGAAGCAAGGCGGGCTCGTCGCGGCCCAGATCCCACATGGTTGAGGGGGTCACCCCGATGATCTGCCAGCCGCCGGGGCTGGCCTGTGGATAAATGCCACTGAAACCACCGGCCAGCGCCACTGCGCCAGCCGGAATACGCGTGCGCGGCGTGCTGCGTCGTGGGACCACGAAGCCGGCGCCGCCGCTGAGGTAGGCAAAACCGGGCGCAAAGCCGCAGAACGCAACGTTGTAGTCGCTGCCGGTGTGGCGCTTGATCACTTCCTCGACGCTGATGCCCAGCTCTCGGGCGACATCGGCCAGGTCTTCGCCGTTGTAATGCACAGGTATTTCGATCAGTTTGCCCGCCTCGCGTGCCTTGCCACGAATGTCCCGCGAGGCGATCTGTGTGGCGAGGGCTTCGAAGCCGATGGCGGCTGGTCGAAAATGCACCAGCAACGTCCGGGCAGCCGGAACGATTTCCTCCACGCCAGCGATGGGCATCTGCTGTAACGATTCGAACAGGGCCAGGGTCTCGTCCAGATTCGACAGTTCAACCAGGAGTGCATCCAGGTTGGCCGGGTAGAAACGCATGAGCCTCTCCTATACGTGGTAGTAGCTGTCCGGAATATCGGTAATGAACATGTGGCCCGGCGCATGAGAAATCGCAAACGGCACACGGGACGCCATGACCACCGCCTGCGGGGTCACACCGCAGGCCCAGAACACCGGAATCTCGCCGGGCCTGATCGTCACCGCATCACCAAAGTCAGGGTTCGCCAGGTCGTCGATGCCGAGCAGTCCAGGCTCGCCGACGTGTACCGGCGCGCCGTGCACACCGGGATAGCGCCCGGTGATGCGCGCCGCTTCGGCCACCCGGTCCGCCGCGATCGGGCGCATCGACACCACCATGTTGCCCTGCAGGCGGCCGGCCGGGCGGCAGATCCGGTTGCTGCGGTACATCGGCACATTGCAGCCTTCGCTGATGTGGCGCACATCGATGCCGGCGTGCATCAGGTCGGTTTCGAAGGTGAAACTGCAGCCGATCAGAAAGCTGACCAGATCAGTGTGCTGCGCCCAGATGTGGCTCACATCACTCAGCTCTTCGGCCAGTTGCCCATCGCGCCAGACCCGGTACAGCGGCAGGTCGGTGCGCAGATCAGCCTGTTCGGCCAACAGCGTGGTGTGGCTGCCGGGCTCGGTCACATCCAGCACCGGGCAGGCTTGCGGGTTGCGCTGCGCGAACAGCAGAAAGTCATACGCCCATTCACGCGGCAGCGTGATCATGTTGCACTGGGTCAGACCGGGCGCTTCGCCGGCGGTCGGCGCGACGAATCCCTGGCGATAACGGGCACGGGCGGCGCTGGCTGCCTCGCGGGCGAGTTGCAGTGAATTCATGATCAACCTCGATTGAATGCGCGGACAGTGACGCCTGCATCGTGCAAACGGTTTTTCAGGATGCGGGCGATGTTCACCGCGCCCGGGCTGTCGCCATGCACGCAGATCGAATCGGCCTGCAGGCTGATTTCGCGGCCATCTTCAGCCTCGATGATGCCTTCGCGCACCAGGCGCAGCATGCGTTCGGCGATCAGTTCGGCGTCGTGCAGCACGGCACCGGGCCGCGAGCGCGAGACCAGCGTGCCTTCAGCGGTATAGGCGCGGTCGGCGAACGCTTCGGCGACGCAGGAAAGCCCGGCGTCGCGTGCCCAGTCGAGCAGCGGGGAATTAGCCAGGCACACCAGCTTCAACGCGGGGTCAATGCGCAGCAGCGCCTGAATGACTGCCGCGGCCTGACGCTGATCACCGGCAATGGTGTTGTACAGCGCGCCGTGAGGCTTGACGTAGCTCACGCGGGTCCCGGCGCTGCGGGCAAGGCCCTGAAGCGCGCCGATCTGATAAATGACGTCGGCGGTCAGTTGGTCGCTCGGGATGTCCATGTTGCGGCGGCCAAACCCTACCAGGTCCGGGTAGGCCACATGTGCGCCGATGGCAACGCCCCGGGCCGCAGCGGCCTCAAGGGTGCGCAGGATCCCGGCCGGGTCACCGGCATGGAAGCCGCAGGCCACATTGGCGCTGCTGACCACATCGAGAATCGCCTCGTCGTCGCCCATGCTCCAGGCGCCGAAGCTTTCACCGAGATCACTGTTGAGGTCTATTGCAGGCATTTTTATTCTCCGAAATCAGGCTGCATTGATGAAGGCAAAGATGGCTCCCGCCGATTTGAACGCCATGTACCACGACAGCAGACAGGTCAGCACGCCCAGCACCAATAGCCAGCGCGGGTAGTGGTAGCCGTCCATCATGTCGGACCGGCGCCAGCCGACGTACATGAAAATGCTCAGGCCCAGTGGCAGGATCAAACCGTTGAAGCCCCCGGCAAAGACCAGCAGCGCGGCCGGTGGTTTGCCCCACATGACGTATACGACCACGGTGATCAGGATAAAGCCGACAGTTGCCAGGTTGCGCACGCGCTCGGTGATGCGTTTGGAAAATACCGTGATGAACGACATCGAAGTATAGGACGCGCCGATCACGCTGCTGATGCCGGCCGCCCAGAGCACCAGGCCGAACATGATCAGGCCGAAGTTGCCAGCGGCAGCGGTGAATGCCTGGGCCGCAGGGTTTGCGCCCTGGCCGGATACATCGATGACGACGCCGCTGGCGACCACGCCGAGGATCGCCAGAAACAGTATGTAACGGACAACCCCGGTGACCAGAATACCGGTCAGCGCCGCCTTGGACACGACATCGATGTTTTCGACCCCGACGGTGCCGCGATCCAGCAAGCGGTGAGCACCGGCGTAAGTGATATAGCCACCGACCGTGCCGCCGACAATGGTGGTGATGGCCGCGAAATCGACCATGTCCGGCAGGATCGTCTGGCGCAGAGCCTCGCCCAGCGGCGGATGCGAGGCAAAGGCGGCGAAGAGGATCAGGCAGACCTTCAGGGTGCCCAGCACCATCATGATGCGGTCCATGGCAATGCCGGCGCGGTGCGATGAGAAAATCGCGATGGCGATCAGCGCGCTCAAGGCGCCCCCCCATTTGGGGTCAAGACCGGTCAACGCATTCAAGCCCAGGCCCGCACCGGCGATGTTGCCCAGACTGAACACCAGGCCGCCGAAGATGACCAGTACCGCGAGCAGATAACCGCTGCCCGGGATCGCTGCGTTGGCCAGATCGGCCGCGCGCATTCTGGTCAGCGTCACGATGCGCCAGACATTCAACTGCACCACGAAGTCGATCAGGATCGAGGCCAGAATGCCGAAGGCGAACGCCGCTCCCAGAGTCGCGGTGAACGTGGCTGTCTGGGTCAGAAAACCAGGACCGATGGCAGACGTCGCCATCATGAAGATCGCGGCGATCAAAGAGGCGCGGCGCGCCTTGGTGAACTCATTGGCAGTCTGTGTCACGGCGGCATTCCTGAGATGAGGGGTATTCTGCCAGAGCAATGACCATGCCAAAGGTCATTCAAACGCGCCAAGTTGTAGATCCATAAAGATAATATTGTTGAACAATGTAGGTGATATGAATCAACCATGTGCACCATGTTGTTACGCGAGGACTCAGATGTGCTACCTGATGAAGCATCTGCTGACCTTCGTCCTTGCCAGCCAATGAGCTGTCGTGGAATATCGACCTGGCTTTTCTTTCTCTGGACCCTTTATGAACGACGCTGCTTCTGCCCTCCCTCGCACCCTCGGAGAATCGATCACCACTGAGCTTCGCAGAATGCTGGTCGAGGGCGAGCTGGTACCCGGTCAGCGCCTCTCGGAAGCCGCGCTGGCCGAGAGTCTGGATATTTCCCGTAACACCCTCAGAGAAGCCTTCAGAGTGCTGACCCGCGAAGGACTGCTGACCCACGAACCCAATCGAGGGGTCACCGTGGCCAAGCCTGATATGGCTTCAATCATCGATATCTACCGAATTCGGCGCTTCATCGAATGCGGGGCGATTGCCCAGGCTTATCCACAGCATCCCGGTGTGCTGCACATGCGCAATGCGGTCGAGGCCGGCGTGCAGGCGCGTGAGGCCAAGGACTGGATTGCCGTGGGCACCGCCAACATGATGTTTCACAAGGCCATCGTCGAGCTGTCCGACAGCCCGCGACTGGCGGCGTTTTATGCGCAGATATCAGCAGAGTTGCGCCTGGCCTTCGGGCTGCTCAACGACCCGGAGCTGCTGCATTCGCCCTATCTGGACATGAATGCAGCGGTACTCGGGCGCCTTGACGCGGGCAAGACCGATGAGGCGACGCGCATGCTCGAGGATTATCTGGTGCAATCGGAACGAACGATTCTGGCCGCCTTCGAGCGAAGCCGGAACCGGTAGTCCGGGCGCAGGCCCGATCACCAGAACTACCACCCAGGGACCCGGTCTACGGGTTCTGACCGTTGCAACACGCCCGACGAGCCAGGCAGGCCGCCGCTTCGTTGAAAGCCTGAAATTCCCCTCTGGAGGCGATACGCTTTGAAAGCACTCGACGAACTCACTTTCGACAACCGCTTTGCCCGTCTGGGCGATGCGTTCTCCACTTCCGTGCTGCCTGAACCCATCGATGCGCCGCAGCTTGTGGTTGCCAGCCAGTCAGCGCTGGCACTGCTGGACCTGGCGCCTGAACAGGCCGATCTGCCGCTGTTCGCGGAAATCTTCAGCGGCCACAAGCTGTGGTCCGAGGCAGAGCCGCGGGCAATGGTGTATTCCGGGCATCAGTTTGGCTCCTACAACCCGCGCCTGGGCGACGGTCGCGGGCTGTTGCTAGGCGAGGTGTACAACGACGCCGGCGAGCACTGGGACCTGCACCTCAAGGGCGCAGGCCGCACACCGTATTCACGGATGGGTGACGGGCGCGCCGTACTGCGCTCGTCGATCCGCGAGTTTCTGGCCTCCGAAGCCCTGCACGCGCTGGGCATCCCCAGCAGCCGCGCGGGGTGTGTGGTCAGCTCCAGCACGCCGGTGTGGCGCGAAACCCAGGAACATGCAGCCATGGTGCTGCGTCTGGCGCAGAGCCATGTGCGCTTCGGCAGTCTGGAATACTTTTTCTACACCAAACAGCCAGAGCAATTGAAGACCCTCGCCGAGCATGTGCTGACGATGCATTACCCGCTCTGCCAGGAGCAGCCTGAGCCGTATCTGGCGATGTTCCGGGAAATCGTCGAGCGTAACGCAGAGCTGATTGCCAAGTGGCAGGCCTACGGCTTCTGTCATGGCGTGATGAACACCGACAACATGTCGATTCTGGGCATTACCTTCGATTTCGGACCGTTCGCGTTTCTGGACGATTTCGATGAGCACTTCATCTGCAACCATTCCGATCACGAAGGTCGCTACTCCTTCAGCAATCAGGTGCCTATCGCGCAATGGAACCTCAGCGCGCTGGCACAGGCGCTGACCCCGTTCATCAGCGTGGAAGCGTTGCGCGAGGCCATCGGTTTGTTCCTGCCGCTGTATCAGGCGCACTACCTGGACCTGATGCGCCGCCGACTGGGCCTGACCGTTGCCAAGGAGCAGGACGAACAACTGGTCAGTCAGTTGCTGAAGCTGATGCAGAACAGTGGCGTGGATTACACCCTGTTCTTCCGCCGCCTGGGTGACCAGCCAGCCGCCGAGGCGTTGCGCACGTTGCGTGACGACTTTGTCGATATCAAGGGCTTCGATGCCTGGGCAGAAGCGTATCAGACGCGTATTGCCGGCGAAGACAACGGCACCGAGCAGGAGCGTCAAACCCGCATGCATGCGGTCAATCCGCTGTACATCCTGCGCAACTACCTGGCGCAGAACGCCATCGCCGCAGCGGAAAAAGGCGACTACGAAGAAGTCCGCCGCCTGCATCAGGTGCTCTGCACACCCTTCACCGAACAGCCCGGCATGCAAGGCTACGCCCAACGCCCGCCGGACTGGGGCAAGCACCTGGAAATCAGCTGTTCGTCGTGAGGCGTTTGTCCTCTATCGTGCCCATGCTGGAGCGTGAAGAACGATAATCTCAACTATCGTGCGGCGCTCCGCGTCGCATGCCGTTCTGGACGCTCTGCGTCCGATCTTGAGTATGCGGCGCGGCGCAGATCTGTGACGCGGAGCGTCACGCACGGCATTCCCACGCTGGAGCGTGCGGAACGATCATCACACTATCGTGCGGCGCTCCGCGTCGCATGCCGTTCTGGACGCTCTGCGTCCGATCTTGAGTATGCGGCGCGGCACAGATCTGTGACGCGGAGCGTCACGCACGGCATTCCCACGCTGGAGCGTGAGGAACGATCATCCTGTAACTATCGTGCGGCGCTCCGCGTCGCATGCCGTTCTGGACGCTCCGCGTCCTCTTTACCTATGACAGCCCTGCATCCACCAGCCATTGCTCCAGGCCTTCGAGGTCGGGAATGCGGGCTACGGTTTCGCCGATCTGTACGGCGGCCAGCTCCAGTTCGGCCAGCGGAACGTCGACGTAGCTCAACTGGCTGTCGACCTTGCACGAGCGCGGGATGCCCTGGGTCAGCAGGGCGATGAACCTGACATCGTTGCGTCCGCCCAGTGCATTGAGCACCACGATCCGGGCTCGACCGCCGACACGGGTGCGGCCTCCGCAGGCGGCTTCGAAGCTGAGCAGCGGCAAGGTCAGTTCGCGCCAGCTGATCGGTCCCAGGTACCATTCGGGGGCGCCCGGCTCTGCGCTGCAATCCTGGTAATCGATCAACTCGGCGACCGCGACGTTAGGCAGCAGCAGATGCCGGTCACTCAACGGCAGCAGCAGGCCGGTCAGACTGGTCAGCCGGCTGGTCTGGAACGTGCCTTCAGACATGCGCCTGGCTCCAGTAAGCGATGCTCTCCAGCAACACGGTTTCCTGATAGGGCTTGCTCAGGTATTCGTTGACGCCCACTGCCATCGCCCGATCGCGATGCTTCTGGCCCGAGCGAGAGGTGATCATGATGATAGGCAGTTCCTTGAGCTGCTCGTCCTGGCGGATCTGGCTGGCCACTTCAAAGCCGTCCATACGCGGCATTTCGATATCGAGCAGCATGATGTCAGGCGTGTGCTCCTGCAACAGGGTCATGGCATCGACACCGTCCTTGGCAGTCAGTACGTGCATGCCGTGGCGCTCCAGCAAGCGGCTGGTGACTTTGCGCACCGTCACCGAATCGTCCACCACCATCACCAGCAACGGTCTGGCGTGCTCGGCTTCGTGGTAGGCAGGCGCCAACCCTCTGAAAGGCAAGCCCTGCAAGGTACGGATCTGCGCCATCAGATCGAGAATCAGCACCACGCGGCCGTCACCCAGAATGGTCGCACCGGAAATGCCCTGCACCCTTGAGAACTGCGTACCAAGGCTCTTGACCACGATCTCGCGCGAGCCTGCCAGCGCATCGACCTGCACCGCCACCCACTGATCCTGCAGATGCACCAGCAACACCGGCAGCGGCTGCAATTGCCCGGCCAGTCTGGGCGGGCTGCTGCCCAGCAACTCGCCCAGATAGCGCAACTCGTAACTGCGTCCGCCATATTGATAGCGCGGCGGGGTGGTCTGGTAATAGCCGTCCAGCTCATTGGCCATGACACGCACGATGCCATCGACGGTATTGAGCGGTACCGCATACTGTTCTTCGCCGCACGTCACCATCAACGCCCGGTTGACCGACACCGAAATCGGCAGCCGGATACGGAAGCGCGTGCCCTTGCCCGGCACCGAGTCGATGACCATGGAACCGCCCAGTTGCTTGACCTCGGCGTGCACCACATCCATGCCCACACCACGGCCGGAAATCTGGGTGATGATCTCGCTGGTGGAAAACCCCGCCTGCAGAATGAACGGCAACACTTCATGGTCGGACAGATCGGCATCCGGATGGATCATGCCGCGCTTGATGGCCTTGCGACGTACTGCAGCGAGGTCAACGCCAGAGCCATCATCGCTCAGTTCGATGACCATATCGCCGCCTTCGTACATCAGTTCCAGACTGATATGGCCCTGCTCCGGCTTGCCGGCGGCGATGCGTTTTTCGGTGCTTTCAAGCCCGTGATCGACGGCGTTGCGCAGCATGTGCTCAAGAGGCGCGACCATTCGCTCCAGCACGTTGCGGTCCATTTCACCGTCGGCATTGCCCACTTCGAAATGGACTTTCTTGTGCAGTTCCGACGCCACTTGGCGTACCACACGACGCAGGCGTGGCACCAATCGCTCGAACGGCACCATGCGCGTACGCATCAGGCCTTCCTGGAGCTGGGTGTTGACCCTGGCCTGTTGCGACAGCAGCGTTTCTGCGTCGCGGGCGCGCGCACCGAGGGTTTCCTTGAGGTCCATCAGGTCGGACGCCGATTCGAACAAAGCGCGCGACAGTTGCTGTAACTGCGAATGACGGTCCATTTCCAGCGGGTCGAACTCTTCGTAACCCAGCCGCTCGGCCTGGACCTGCTCCCGGCTAAGGATGCGCCCCTGGGTTTCCATATCGAGACGACGCAATTGGTCGCGCATCCGCTCGATGGTGGTTTCCATCTCGACCAGAGCGATCTGCGAATCAATGATCTGCTGTTCGATGCGTCCACGGAAGATGGATGTTTCGCCGGCCAGGTTGACCAGGTCTTCCAGTTGCTCGGCAGGCACCTTGACCATTTCCGGGCCGCTGCGCTCGGCCTCCCCTTCGGCGACCGGGGCCACGGCGACGACTGACTCCGGACTGACTTCCGGGTCCTGCGCAGCCAGCGGTGCGCCCACCGGCTCATCGGTGGCCAGCCTGCGAATGCTCTCAATCAGCAAGGTGGCATCAGGCAACGGTTTTTCATTGCGCACGGCATCGAGCATGTCGGCCAGCACATCCTGACCGCTCTGCAACAGGCCGATCATCAACGGCGCGGGCTGCAGACTTCCGGTGGAAAGCCCCTCGTAAAGCGTCTCCAGCTCGTGAGCGAGGTCGCCTATCGGAGCGATTTCCACCATCCGCGCGCCGCCCTTGAGGGTGTGCAGGTCGCGCAGCAGGTTTTCGACCTCCAGCATGTTATGCGGATCGGCCTGCCAGCGGGCCAATGCCGCGCCGGAGCTTTCCATGATGTCGAAACCTTCCTCGAGGAAGACTTCACGCAGCTCGGTGTCATGTTCGGGAAGATCTTCATTGGCCAGCGGCGAGGCCTGCACCTCGGGCCCGGTGCTCTCGAGCGTGCGGCAGCTGCGCAGCGCTTCGATCAAGGCCGAAGGGTCGCTGAGCGCTTCCTGCCGATACAGTTGCTCGAGCAGAATCGCCAGATGGTCGTGGCTCTCGTGCAGCAGCTCGGCCAGCGTCGGCGAATGGTTGAAGCGCCGGTCGATCAAGCCTTCGTAGAGGTTTTCCAGTTCGTGGGCCAGATCGCCCACCTCGCCCACCTCAGCCATCCGCGCACCGCCCTTGAGGGTGTGCAGGTCACGCTGCAACGAGGCCAGCGGCGCAGGGTTTTCTGGGTCGGCCAGCCAGCGCTGCAACGCTTGACCGGCACTGTCGAGGATATCGACGGCTTCCTCCAGAAATATCTCGACGATTTCGTCGTCCGGACCGGCAACGTCAGTGTCAGTGTGCCCGGCCTCGTTGGCCAGTTGCTCGGTGGCGGCGTTGAGCTCGGTAACGCTCAACGTGCGATGGCCGTCGCTCTTGACCAGCCCGGTCGCCGACGGGTCAAGCGCCTGATCCAGCAACTGGTTCAAGGCACGCACGCACTCGGGACGCGGCTCGACATCCTGGCCGGCAGCCACCTGATCAAGCATGTTGATCAGCGCTTCGTGAGCATTTTCTGCCACATCGAAAAACCGTTCGCTGACCGCCAGACTGCTTTCTTCGACCGCCCCGTAGAGGTCGAGCAAGGCTTCGCACAGTTCATCGACCTGCGGCAGGTCGGCCAGATGCGCGCCGTGACCGAGGGTGGTCAGCTCATCGAGCAGCGCGCTCAGTTCCTGACGTTCGCCGGGGTGCTGCCGCCAGCGCCGCAGGAGGTTTTCCGCATCCAGCACGATGTCCATGCCTTCGGCCAGAAAACTGGCGAGCAGCGTGGGGTTGCGCTTGATCCGCAGGCCGCTGTCCGACTCGCGCAGCACCACGGTGAGGCGCTCGTTGAGCATCGCCAGGGCGGCCTCGATCAGCGGCGCGGCACCCGGAATATCGGCCAGCGGCGTGCTGTCGAGTTGCTCGAGGCCCTTGTGCAGCAACGGCTCGGCGCTGCGCAGCAGGACGAGTTCCGGTGAGCCGATATCGATGAGGTTGGCCTTGTATTCACGCACCAGTTGATCGAGCGGGCTGGCCAGTTCGGCAATCGGCAGCACCCCGGCCATGTGCGCGCTGCCCTTGAGCGTATGCAGCGCACGCAGCACCGCGTCGCTGATCGCCGGCGACGCTGATTGTTCGGCGTTGTCGAGGAAGCGGCCGAGGGTGTTCAGATGGCCGAGCGCTTCCTGACGGAAAATCTCCAGCAACTGTGGATCGAGCGCTTCGGCGGCAACAGGCTCGCCTGCCTCATGATCATCCGCGACCTGCAGCGTCGGCAGCTCCAGCCCATTGGCCAACGCATGGGCACGGGCCGCCAACAGGTCGACATCGTTACGCTGGCACTGTGCATCTTCGGCAAAGTCGCGGATGACCGACGGCAGCAGCGCCTGCACTTCGCTCATCAATTGCTGCACTTCGAGGCCCGGCAGTACGTCGCCTTCCAGCACCCGGTTGAGCAGGTTTTCCACCGCCCAGGCCAGTTCGCTGAGGATCAGTGCACGCACCATCCGGCCGCTGCCCTTGAGCGTATGAAACGCACGGCGTACCTCGGTCAGCGCCGTGCTGTCCCAATGGCCGTCGCTGCCAAGCGAGGTGAACCAGCGCGGCAGGTACTCGCGCAGCGCGTCGAGCACCTCGTCGGCCTCTTCGAGAAACACATCGCGCAACTCGTCGTCCACCGCCTCTTCTCCGGCCGCGGGCGGCAACAGGCTGGTGGGTACGTTACGGGCGGGAGGGTTGACGGCCGAGACCGGGCTGGCGAGGACCTGGGCAATAGTCTGCGTGGGGCTGACCAGCGCCTTGCGGTCATCCAGCTCCAGCAACTCGTCCTGAGTGATGATCTCTTCGAGCAACGGCACTTCGAGAGTGTCCGCAGCGGGCGTATAGCCCAGCCGTGCCAGGCTTTGCTGGGCCATGTCGAGCACCTGGTCGCCAGGCGCCTGATGGTCTTCGAGCATGCGCTCCAGGTAATACTCGATGCCGGTGATGGTGTCGGCCAGGCAATCGAGCTGAACCCAGGTGGGACGGGTTTCGTCCACCAGCAGGTGTTCCTGAATGTATTCGTTACAAGCGGCCAGCAGGCTGGCAGCACGGGCCAGCGGGATCATCGCCAGCGCACCCCGTACCTGCACGATCAGCGCGCACAGCGGATCGAGCCGCTGCCGGTCCCACTCGCCGTCGATGTAATCGAGGATCACGTCCTTGGCCTGCTGCAACACCGTGCGGGCTTCGCGAATCACCAGTTGATGAATCTGCGTCAGGTCGGTAGTCGGCAGGCGGCTTTCCTCGCGGCTGACCTGCTCGTGACTGCCGGCCATGCCGGCAAGGGTCGATTCGACGTAGAGCAAGGCACCCGCGACATCCATCAGCGCAGCGTCGCTGGGCTCGCGCTGCCCCTGCGCCAGACCGAGCACCACAGACAACTGATCGATGATCACCTTGCGCGGCTGGCCGAAACCCAGCACCGCCAGGGTATCGGCAATCTGCCGCAACGGCGGCAGCAGCGCGTTGAGCTCGCTGACATGCTGACGGTCGCCGCGCACGAACACGTCGAGCCGCTCCTTGACCCTGACCAGCCCTTCACACAAGGCCACGATCACCGAACGCATGGCGTCACGGTCCGGACCGGCCATGCGGGCGCGCTCTTCATTGACCACATCGTTGCCGGGCAAGGCATCGGCCAGCGCGTACTGGTCCTTGAGGTCGAGCATCTTCGGCGCCAGGCTGTCGGACTTGGCGATATAGAACAGCAGGCTTTTCAACAGCTCTTCGGGGGCGGGCTGGTTGATGCCGGTGACGCCCTGCTCGGCCAGACGCTTGAGTTCCTTGTCGGCGTCCTTCAGCAGACTGCGCAGCGCCGGGCTGTTGGTGAAGTTGCCGTTGAGCATGGTTTCGACCAGTGCCGAGGCGATCCGCCAGAGCGCACCGAGCGGCGCGTCTTCGCACAACTGTTCAAGCCGGGCAAACACCTTGGCCATGTAGCCGAGCTGGGTCTGCACACCCTGCTCACGCATCAGGCCGGCCAGCGCCGCCTGCAGGGTCTGGCGCAACTTGCGCAGCAGGTTGGGCAATTCCGGGGTATTGCGCCGCGCCAGCTCCTCGTCATCAAGCGGCGGCACGACGACCAGTTGCGGGGCGAACAGGCTGGTTTCCGAGAGCAGACTTTCGCCCCGCGCACTGCGCAGGTCATTGAGCAATGGCAAGACCACCAGCGGCA
Organism: Pseudomonas sp. NFACC10-1; assembly: GCF_900119195.1. Taxonomy (NCBI): domain Bacteria; kingdom Pseudomonadati; phylum Pseudomonadota; class Gammaproteobacteria; order Pseudomonadales; family Pseudomonadaceae; genus Pseudomonas; species Pseudomonas sp. NFACC10-1. The sequence goes on from NZ_FPJB01000002.1 coordinate 236,174, forward strand.
GGTCGCGGCGCGCGGAATGAATGCGCTCCAGGTAAACCGGCAACTGACTCATGGCCTGGATCAACAGTTGCTCGGACTCGATCGGATGGCTGACGCGGTTCTGCTGGACCGCCAGCGCCAGTTGCTCGATTTCCTCGGCCAGCAACGCGGCGCCGTAGAACTCGATCATCTGCAGGCTGCCGTGAACCTGATGCACCAGGTTCAGGCACTCGGCCATCGCTGCAGCGTTGGTCGGGTCTTCGATGAACGGGTCCAGCGCCTGTCGGGCCTGGCGCAGCGTTTCGGCGATCTCGCCCTTCAGCCACTCAAGAGCTACGTAATCGTGACGATCAGCCATGACGAGTACCGTCCGTTACCCAATCAAGGTTGTTCATGTGCGGTACATCATCCGGCTTTCTTCGATGACGGCAGGGCAAAGCCCGATACCGAGCGCCGCATTTCGCTGGCCATTTTCGCCAGGTTGCCGATGCTTTCGGCGGTGGCCGATGTGCCCGAGGTGGTCTGCGAAGTGGTCTGCTGAATGACGGTCATGATCTGCGAAATCTGCCCGGCAGACTCGGCCTGTTGGTGGGCGGCATCGGTGATACTTTCGATCAGCTCGGCCAGCACTCTGGACACCCCTTCGATTTCGCCCAGCGCCACCCCGGCGTCCTGCGCCAGCCGGGCACCGCGCACCACTTCGCTGGTGGTCTGCTCCATGGAGATAACCGCCTCGTTGGTGTCGTTCTGGATGGCCCGGACCAGCGTTTCGATCTGCTTGGTCGCAGACGACGAACGCTCGGCCAGCCGTTGTACTTCGTCGGCTACCACGGCAAACCCTCGCCCGGCATCACCGGCCATCGACGCCTGAATGGCGGCGTTGAGGGCCAGAATATTGGTCTGGTCGGCAATGTCGTCAATCAGGCTGACGATGTCGCCAATCTCCTGTGACGACTCGCCCAGACGCTTGATGCGTTTGGAGGTGTCCTGAATCTGCTCGCGAATGTTGTCCATGCCATGAATGGTGTTTTGCACCACCTCGTTGCCTTTATTGGCTATCGTCACGGAGCGCTCCGCCACGGCCGAGGACTCCGAGGCGTTGGTCGAAACCTGATCGATGGACGCCGCCATGTCGTTGATCGCTGTCGACGCCGCACTGATCTGCAACGCCTGGTGCTCTGAAGCAGCCGACAATTGCATGGCCGTCGCCTGGGTTTCGGTCACCGCAGCCGCTACCTGCTCGGCAGTCAGGTTGATGGTCACCACCAGCTCGCGCAACTGGTCGATGGAGTAATTGATGGAGTCGGCAATCGCCCCGGTGAAGTCCTCGGTCACCGAGGCCGTGACCGTCAGGTCGCCATCGGCGAGGTTCTCGATCTCGTCCAGCAGACGCATGATCGCCGTCTGGTTGCGTTCGCTCTTCTGCGCAGTTTCGCGCAACTGGCGATTGGTCTCGCGCACCATGACCAAACCGATGAGGATGATCGACGCCAGCGCCAGCAAGCCCAGCACATAGCCGCCGACGGTGTTCATGGTGCGGCGCTTGGCAAGGTTTTCCAGGCTGTTGGCGAGTACCGAGGTTTCATCCAGCAGGGTCTGTGAGGTGTTGAAGATGTTGCCCGAGGCCTCGCGCACCTGATACAGCTCGGGCGAGGTTTCGAGAATCTCGTCCACCGAGCCGGAGACGAATTCGAACAGCTCGGCGATCTCCGCCAGCCGCGCGCGCGCATCGCGGTCCTCGACCTGGGATATGCGCAGCGTGGCGTTGCCCTCCAGCATGCCGTTGAGCACCCGACCAAACTGGCTGGCATCGCGGCCAAAGGCGTCGGCGGCCTGCACAGCCGTTTCATCACCGGCCAGCACGGTGTTGACCGAGCCGAGAATTCGTTCTGCGAGCAGCGCCTGGCGTTGCGCAACCACCACCTGTGCGGCGGGCGCACGGCTTTGCAGCAGGCTCTCGACGACTTTCTCGTATTCGGCCTGCAATTGCGGAATGGTTTCGGCCAGCGTTGCCGCCACCTGATGCAGCGACAGAACGGTCTGTTCGCTGGCCAGAATCACGTCGGTGCTCTTGCGCAGCCCTTCCCAGTCACGTTGCACGGTGCGCAATTCGTCGCGTATCAGGTCGGGGGCCGCAGGCAATCCGGTGGCCGGGTCGCCCTTTCTCAGATAGCCCCAGCGCACGTCGAAATCATTGCGCGCATCGGCCAGCAACTTGAACGCCTGGGTTTTGCCGGCAGCCGCTTCGGTGGCGTTTTTCGCGATGCGTTGCGACAGGACGCGCAGCTCACCGGCATGCCCGATGTACTGTTTGTCGTAGTTGGACTGAGTGTTGAGGTAAGCGAAGTTGGCGAACAGCAACATGATGAAAACGATAAGCGCCACGAACAGCAGAATAATCTGCGTCCGGCTTCTTGCGCCTTCCCTTGACCGGTCTGTACTACTCATTAATCAGGCCCCCGCCTGGATCAATTGTGAAACACACCAGGCCCGACATGCTAGGAAGCCAGGTCCATGAACTCCGCAGACTGCACCAGCGCCCACGGGCTGAAGATCTGCCACGCCTGTTCGCGGATAAACTGCCCGCGCAGGAACGGCACCATACGCTGATCCATGTCCTGCGGGGTCTGGGGTATGAGGCTCAACTGACTGAAACGTTGCATGCCGAACACTTCATCGACCAGCAGACCGGCAAATACATCATGGTGCTCGACCACCAGCACCCGTCGCTGTTTGCGCACCGGCACCAGTTCGTGGCCGAAAAACCCGCACAGATCCATGAGTGGCAACAAGCGACCGCGCAGGTTGGCGATACCCGCCACCCAGAACTTCACACCGGGCATTACCGCATGATGGGGTTCGTGAAGGATTTCGGCGATCTCGCCGATCGGCGCTACAAACCGTTGCTCGCCCATGCGAAAGCCGATACCGACCCAGTCCTGCTGATGGGCTTCCTGCAGCGGCAGGCCCGCCGCCAGCGAACGACAGCGTCGATCCATATCCAGAAGCAGTTCAAAAGCGGTGCGCGGCTCGGCCATGGCGATTCCGGCAATCAGCCGGCCAGCACCGCATTCAGGGTTTTCATCAGGGTTTCTTCGTCCACCGGCTTGGTCAGGTAATCGCGTGCGCCCTGACGTTTGCCCCAGACCTTGTCGGTCTCCTGATCCTTGGTGGTAATCATGATCACCGGGATCATGCTGGTGTCGGCATCCTTGGTCAGCTGACGCGTGGCCTGAAAGCCGTTGAGCCCCGGCATGACGATGTCCATCAGCACGGCATCGGGCTTTTCCTGACGGGCCAGGGCCACGCCATCAGCGCCGTTTTCGGCCTTGAGCACTTCATGACCGTGCTTTTCCAGCATGCCGGTGAGTTTGTACATTTCAGTCGGCGAGTCATCGACGATCAATATTCGAGCCATGGGTGTTCCCCGTCAGATTACGAGCGCGCTACATCAGGCGCGGGCGTCATGGTATGTGTTGTTCTGCTGCAACGAAGCCCGGCACATGAGCCTTGATCGCGCTGAGCAGTTCTTCCTTGCTGAAAGGCTTGGTCAAAAACTGATCGGAACCGACAATCCGCCCCTTGGCCTTGTCGAACAGGCCGTCCTTGGAGGACAGCATGATGACCGGCGTCGACTTGAATGCCCGGTTGTTCTTGATCAGCGCGCAGGTCTGATAACCGTCCAGACGCGGCATCATGATATCGACGAATATGATTCGCGGGTGGTTATCGGCAATCTTGGCCAGCGCGTCGAAACCGTCTATCGCAGTGATGACTTCACAGCCTGCGTTCTTGAGCAGTGTTTCGGCGGTGCGGCGGATGGTCTTCGAATCATCGATGACCATGACTTTCAGGGCGGAGGCGTGTTGTTCCATAGCTGCTCTTCCATCGCCGCAGCGAATTTTTGCGCATTCTGCGAGGCACTGGGAGCCTGACGGTATCGCTTCGTTGACCCACTGGGACCGAAGACCGGATGCCGAGCCTTTTTAGCACACTCTCCAGACGCAATCCATAAAGTGCACCTTGGCGCATCGCGGCAGGCCTGCCCCTTGACCGGGAGCAATCGGAGCGCCACCCTGATGCCAATTTTACGGCCGTTGCGGCCCTTACCGATCAGAGGATATTGCCCATGAGCGTTCGCCTAGGGATTGTCATGGACCCCATTGAGCGCATTTCCTATAAAAAGGACAGCTCGCTGGCCATGCTGCTTGCCGCCCAGGAACGCGGCTGGTCACTGTTCTATATGGAACAGAAAGACCTGTATCAGAACGCCGGCCAGGCCCGCGCACGCATGAAGCCGCTCAAGGTGTTTGCCGATCCGGCCAAGTGGTTCGAGTTCGAAGCCGAAGTCGACGCAGGTCTTGACGATCTGGACGTGATCCTGATGCGCAAGGATCCGCCGTTCGACATGGAGTTCGTCTACGCCACCTACCTGCTGGAGCAGGCCGAGCGTGCCGGCGTCCTGGTGGTCAACAAGCCGCAGAGCCTGCGTGACTGCAACGAGAAGCTGTTCGCCACGCTGTTCCCGCAGTGCACACCGCCGACACTGGTCAGCCGCCGCGCGGACATCATCCGTGAATTCGCCGAACAGCACGGCGACGTGATCCTCAAGCCGCTGGACGGCATGGGCGGTGCGTCGATCTTCCGCCATCGTGCGGGCGATCCGAACCTGTCAGTGATCCTTGAAACCCTGACCGCCCACGGCACGCAGCAAATCATGGCGCAGGGCTACCTGCCCGCCATCAAGGACGGCGACAAACGCATTCTGATGGTCGATGGCGAACCGGTCCCGTATTGCCTGGCGCGCATCCCGGCAGCCGGCGAAACGCGTGGCAACCTGGCGGCAGGCGGGCGTGGCGAGGCCCGTCCGTTGAGCGACAAGGACCGCTGGATCGCCGAACAGATCGGCCCGACCCTGCGTGAAAAAGGCCTGCTGTTCGTCGGCCTCGACGTGATCGGTGAGCACCTGACCGAAATCAACGTCACCAGCCCGACCTGCATCCGCGAGATCGACAACGCCTTCGGCACCAACATTGGTGGCCTGCTGATGGACGCGATCGAGAAGAAGCTGCAAGCACGCAAGGGCTGATCAGCCACTGACGCCGCCGGCCACGGTCAACACCGTGCGCCACGGCGTCAGATCGATTCCCTTCGTCCGATCCGCAGCAGAGCGGCGCGGCACATTGCGTTATCATGCGCCACCTGTAACACGACACGGATTTTGACATGCAGGCTGACGAGATGCTGAACCGCCAATGACATCCATGGCCAACAACGACCTCCCCCTGGAACTCGCCAACGCCGGTGTGCGTCCTGCCGATCGCCTGGGCTTTACCATGATGATCGCGGCGCTGATTCACCTCGCGGTGATCCTTGGCGTGGGGTTCACCTATGTAAAGCCGGAGCAGATCTCGCAGACGCTGGAAATCACCCTGGCCACCTTCAAAAGCGAAGAAAAGCCCAAGCAGGCTGACTTTCTGGCGCAAGACGATCAGCAGGGCAGCGGCACCCTGGACAAGGCCGAAACGCTCAAGACCACTGAACTGGCGCCCTATCAGGACACCAAGGTCAACAAGGTCACGCCGCCCCCGGCCAGCAAGCCGGTGGTCAAACAGGAAGCGCCGAAGACCGCCGTCGCGACCACCGCGCCCAGCCAGCAGAAAACCGTTGCCAAACGCGATGAGGTCAAGCCCGAGCCCGCCACCAAGGCTGCACCGACCTTCGACAGCTCGGAACTGAGCAACGAAATCGCCAGCCTGGAAGCCGAACTGTCGACCGAACAGCAGCTTTACGCCAAGCGCCCGAAGATCCACCGCCTCAATGCGGCGTCGACCATGCGCGACAAAGGCGCCTGGTACAAGGATGACTGGCGCAAGAAGGTCGAGCGGGTCGGAAACCTGAACTATCCTGAGGAAGCACGACGCAAGCAGATCTACGGTAATTTGCGACTTCTTGTGTCAATCAATCGGGACGGCTCGTTGTATGAAGTGCTGGTGCTTGAATCTTCAGGGCAGCCTTTGCTGGATCAGGCCGCACAACGAATCGTGCGTCTGGCGGCGCCTTTTGCGCCGTTCACCGGCGATCTGGCGGATATTGATCGACTGGAGATCATCCGCACCTGGAAATTTGCACGCGGAGACAAGCTGTCAAGCAACTGAACTTTTTGCCCGCTGACGCTCGACACCCACACGTGTCAGTTGTCAGCCGCGCAAGGCAACGCCAAACTAGGGCTCATGAAAAAAGTCTCTCCGAGTTATCTCAAGCATCAGTTCCTCATCGCCATGCCTCACATGCACGATGAGAACTTTGCTCAGACCTTGACCTACATTGTCGAGCACAACGCCAATGGCGCCATGGGGCTGGTGATCAACCGCCCGCAAAGCCTGACCCTGGCCGATGTACTCGAACAACTGCGACCGGAGCTTCCGGCACCGAGACACTGCCAGGACATCGTCATTCATACCGGCGGGCCGGTGCAGACCGATCGCGGCTTTGTCCTGCATCCCAGCGGCCAGACCTTTCAGGCGACGGTCAATCTTCCGGGCGGAATTTCCTTGTCGACTTCTCAGGATGTGCTGTTCTCCATCGCCGATGGCTACGGACCTGATCAAAATGTGATCACCCTGGGTTATGCGGGATGGGATGCCGGTCAACTGGATGCTGAAATGGCCGACAATGCCTGGCTGACCTGTTCGTTCGACCCGGCCATCCTGTTCGATGTGGACAGCGAGCAGCGTCTGGACGCCGCCGCCAGACGTCTGGGCATCAATCTCAACCTGATCTCGACCCAGGCAGGGCACGCTTGATGGCCGCCTTACGGCTGCTGCTGGGCATTGATTACGGCACCAAACAGATCGGCGTTGCGGTCGGCCAGGCGATTACCGGCCAGGCACGTGAACTCTGCACGCTCAAGGCGCAGAATGGCGTGCCGGACTGGGACAAGGTCCAGGCGCTGATCAACGAGTGGAAACCTGATGCGATCGTGGTGGGTCTGCCGTTGAACATGGACGGCACGCCCAGCGACATGAGCGCGCGCGCGGAAAAATTCTCGCGCAAGCTCAACGGACGCTTTGGTGTAACGGTCTACACCCATGATGAACGCCTGACCACCTTCGAAGCCAAGGGCGAGCGCATGGCGCGCGGCGGCCAGAAGGGCAGCTATCGCGACAATCCGGTGGATGCCATTGCCGCTGCGCTATTGCTGCAAGGCTGGCTGGACGAGCACCCCGAACTGTTGAATGTGTGACTTTTTCTGCCTTTATCGCTTCGAGATACCCGGATTCCACGTTATCGCTTGAGCATCGCGCCACGGACCAGACTGTGTAAAAACGTCACGAGCAAAGGCAAGACAAGGCAAAAACAGGCGAAAACGGCCGGGGTCGCGACCGACTTCAGGTGTTCTAAATGAGCATTTTTCGCCTGTTTTTAACGCAGTATTGCCAAGCGCAGTAGTTTTTACACAGTCTGGGAAGGACGCTGCCCGAGCCTCTAAGGAGCAACCATGAGCCTGCCCGATCCCGCCGAACTGATTCGTCAGATGGCCACTGACCTGAACGCTCACCTGAGCAAGCGCGGCATCAGCGACCCTCGTTTCATCGGCATCCGCACTGGCGGTGTCTGGGTTGCCCAGACGCTGCTCAAGGCACTGAACAACCCCGCTCCGCTGGGCACGCTGGACGTTTCGTTCTATCGCGATGATTTCAGCCAGAACGGCCTGCACCCTCAGGTGCGCCCTTCTGAACTGCCGTTCGAGATCGAAGGCCAGCACCTGGTGCTGATCGATGACGTGCTGATGAGCGGCCGTACTGTCCGTGCCGCACTCAACGAACTGTTCGATTACGGCCGCCCGGCCAGTGTCACGCTGGTCTGCCTGCTGGACCTGGACGCCGGTGAACTGCCGGTGCGTCCGAACGTGGTCGGCGCCACCCTGGCGCTGGCACCGAATGAACGCATCAAGCTGTCCGGCCCCGAGCCGCTGGCACTCGAACTTCAAGACCTCTCCACCGCCCTTTAAGAGTCCATTGCGATGACGCCTCTCGACGCCAAGCGCCCGCTGCAGCTCAACCACCTGGGCCAGCTGCGCCATTTCCTGTCTCTGGACGGCTTGCCCCGCGAGCTGCTCACCGAAATTCTCGACACGGCCGACTCGTTCCTCGAAGTCGGCGCCCGGGCGGTCAAGAAAGTCCCATTGTTGCGCGGCAAGACGGTGTGCAACGTGTTCTTCGAGAACTCCACGCGCACCCGGACCACTTTTGAGCTGGCGGCCCAGCGCCTGTCAGCCGACGTGATCACGCTGAACGTCTCGACCTCGTCCACCAGCAAGGGGGAAACGCTGTTCGACACCTTGCGCAACCTCGAAGCGATGGCCGCCGACATGTTCGTCGTGCGCCACGCCGACTCGGGTGCGGCGCACTTCATTGCCGAACACGTATGCCCGGACGTCGCGATCATCAACGGCGGCGACGGACGCCATGCCCACCCGACCCAGGGCATGCTCGACATGCTGACCATCCGCCGTCACAAGGGCGGTTTCGAGAACCTGTCGGTGGCCATCGTCGGTGACATCCTGCATTCACGGGTCGCACGCTCCAATATGCTTGCGCTCAAGGCGCTGGGCTGCCCGGATATCCGCGTGATCGGGCCGAAAACCCTGCTGCCGGTAGGCGTCGAGCAATACGGGGTCAAGGTCTACACCGACCTCAACGAAGGTTTGAAGGACGTGGACGTGGTCATCATGCTGCGCCTGCAGCGTGAACGCATGACCGGCGGCCTGCTGCCCAGCGAAGGCGAGTTCTACCGCCTGTTCGGCCTGACCACCGCGCGCCTGGCGGCTGCGAAGCCGGATGCGATTGTGATGCACCCCGGCCCGATCAACCGAGGCGTGGAAATCGAATCGGCAGTGGCCGACGGCGCGCATTCGGTGATTCTCAATCAAGTGACTTACGGTATCGCGATCCGCATGGCGGTGCTGTCCATGGCCATGAGCGGACAAAACGCACAACGCCAATTCGAACAGGAGAACGCCCAGTGAAGCTCAGCATCCTCGGCGCTCGCGTCATCGACCCGGTCAGCGGGCTGGATCAAATCACTGACCTGCACCTTGAAGCAGGCAAACTCAGCGCCATCGGTTCGGCCCCGGCGGGTTTCGAGCCCACTCAGACCATCGACGCTACCGGGCTGGTCGCAGCACCGGGCCTTGTCGACCTCAATGTGTCCTTGCGCGAACCTGGCTACAGTCGCAAGGGCAGCATCGCCAGCGAAACCCGCGCAGCGGTGGCAGGCGGCGTGACCAGCCTGTGCTGCCCGCCACGTACCAAACCGGTGCTCGACACCTCGGCAGTGGCCGAGCTGATCCTCGACCGCGCCCGTGAGGCCGGGTTCAGCAAGGTGTTCCCCATCGGGGCGCTGAGCAAGGGCCTGGAAGGCGAACAGCTGGCAGAACTGATCGCCCTGCGCGACGCAGGTTGCGTGGCCTTCGGCAATGGTCTGAGCAGCTTCAGCAACACCCGCACGCTGTGCCGGGCACTGGAATATGCGGCGACCTTCGACCTGACGGTGATTTTCAACTCGCAGGATCGTGATCTGGCCGAAGGCGGTCTGGCACACGATGGCCCGACGGCCAGTTTCCTGGGTCTGGCGGGCATTCCCGAGACGGCCGAAACCGTAGCGATGGCTCGCGACCTGTTGCTGGTCGAACAGAGCGGTGTACGTGCGCACTTCAGCCAGCTGACCAGCGCCCGTGGCGCGGCGCTGATCGCCCAGGCACAGGCGCGCGGTCTGCCGGTGACGGCGGATGTGGCGTTGTATCAGTTGATTCTGACTGACGAGGCGCTGATCGACTTCTCCAGCCTCTATCACGTCCAGCCGCCGCTGCGCACCCGCGCTGACCGCGATGGTCTGCGTGAAGCGGTGAAGAGCGGTGTCATTCAGGCGATTTCCAGCCATCACCAGCCGCACGAACGCGATGCCAAGCTGGCGCCGTTTGGCGCTACGGAGCCGGGCATCAGCAGCGTCGAACTGCTGCTGCCGCTGGCCATGACCCTGGTGGATGACGGTCTGCTGGACCTGCCGACCCTGATTGCCCGCCTGAGCAGCGGCCCTGCCGCCGCGCTGCGCCTGCCAGCCGGCAAGCTGAGCGCAGGAGCGCCGGCCGACATCGTCCTGTTCGACCCTGCCGCCTCGACGGTTGCCGGCGAGACCTGGCTGTCAAAAGGCGAAAACTGCCCCTTCATCGGCCACTGTCTGCCGGGCTCGGTACGCTACACACTGGTGGATGGACGGATCAGCTACAGCCGTTGAGCCCGCTCTGGGCTCTCGCTCCCACATTCCTCGTTGCATCACTGTGGGAGCGAGCCGGGCTCTGCGTCAGCCCCTCTGCCCAAGCTTTACCCGCGTCGGGCGTTCCTCATCGAGATCTGGTCATTCAATGTCCAGAAGTCATAGAGGATGCCCACCAGAAACAGCCCGCCGGTAAACAGGTAGATAATCCCGGTAATCCACTTGCCCTGGTACATGCGGTGCACGCCGAACAGGCCGAGGAAGGTCAGCAGCACCCACGCCACGCTGTAGTCGGTGGAGCCGGGGGTAAAGCGCAGGTCGGCGTCACGGTCCATCGACGGGATCAGGAACAGGTCAATCAGCCAGCCAATGCCAAACAGACCGAACGTGAAGAACCAGATGGTCCCGGTGACCGGTTTGCCGTAGTAGAAGCGATGCGCTCCCAGGAAGCCGAAAATCCACATCAGGTAACCCATGACCTTGCTGTGTGTGTCTGAACGATAGGCGTTCATTTTTGCCCTCTTTGCGCTGATAGAAAAAAATACATAACAAAATTGTGACTTGGTTTCCCTATTCCGACGTATGGCACATGAGGCGGTTTAATGCCGCCAAGCCCTTGTCGCTAAAGGGATTAGCCCGAAAAAAGAAAGAGTCTGTCGCATAAAATGCAATGATGCCACTGTGATGCGCTCGACAAATGGGGTCAGTTTTTTTGAAAAAGCTGTTATAAAGTTGCGCGCTGACCACCATGAGCCCTGCCGAATGCGTCCTTTTTTCAAGACATGGCTAACCATTTGCCTATTTATGCCACTGGCCGCCCACGCCACCAATCGTGAGCAACAACTTCCTGCGAGCTTCACGGGCTACACCGCCAAAAGCCACTCTTCACCGGCACTCGCGACTCGCAATGCACCCAAGGAAGCCACCACCACCCGAACTCAGTACGGCGCTACCAGCGCCGTCCAGAAGCCGCTTTCACGCAAGAACGCCAAAAAAATCGCGGCCTTGCAGGCTTCTGCCCCTGCCAAGCAAGGCAGCGCCGTTGTAAAACGCGCCTTGCAGGCTGTGGGCACGCCTTATCGCTGGGGCGGCACCACGCCCGGCAAAGGCCTGGACTGCAGCGGACTGGTCAAATACGCCTACACGGATGTCCGTGAGGTCGACCTGCCACGCACCTCCAATGCCATGGCCCAGGGTCATGGTCAGACGGTGGATCGCAAGGATCTGAAACCCGGTGACCTGCTGTTCTTCAATATCAAGAGCCGCAACATCAACCACGTCGCCATTTACCTGGGCGACAACAAGTTCGTTCATGCGCCGCGCCGTGGCAAGGCCGTAACTGTCGATACGCTGAACAAACCGTATTGGAACAGTCACTACAAGATCGCCAAGCGCGTGCTGCCCAAGCAACCCGGACAGATGCGTGTGGTTCAGCGCTGATCCTGATGTGAATCCGCGGTCCGCAAGCCGCATCTGAAAAAAAGGGGTCTTGAACGCTTTCAAGACCCCTTTTTCGTTCCTGCAGCCTCCCTGCGATCAGAAGTTATCCGGCACCTTGGCACGTTCGCGCGCGCTTTCACGGGTGATCAGCCCCTTCTTCACCAGATCGGCCAGGCACATGTCCAGCGTCTGCATGCCCATCGAGCCGCCCGTCTGGATCGACGAATACATCTGCGCCACCTTGTCCTCGCGGATCAGGTTACGGATCGCCGGGGTGCCCATCATGATTTCGTGCGCCGCCACGCGTCCGCCGCCGACCTTCTTGAGCAACGCCTGCGAAACCACGGCGTGCAGCGATTCGGAGAGCATCGAGCGAATCATCGATTTTTCCTGAGCCGGAAACACATCGACGATCCGGTCGATGGTCTTGGCTGCTGATGTGGTGTGCAGCGTGCCGAATACCAGGTGGCCGGTTTCAGCCGCGGTCAGCGCCAGGCGGATGGTCTCCAGGTCACGCATCTCCCCGACCAGAATCACGTCCGGGTCTTCACGCAACGCCGAGCGCAGCGCCTCCGAGAAGCCCAGTGTGTCGCGGTGCACCTCGCGCTGGTTGACCAGGCACTTCTTCGACTCGTGGACGAATTCGATCGGGTCCTCGATGGTCAGAATGTGGTGATGCTTGTTGTTATTCAGGTAGTCGATCATCGCCGCCAGGGTGGTCGACTTGCCTGAGCCGGTCGGACCGGTGACCAGAATCAGGCCACGCGCCACGTCGGTAATCTTCCGAAACACACTGCCCATGCCCAAGTCTTCCATGCTCAGGATTTTCGAAGGGATGGTCCGGAAGACCGCGCCAGCACCGCGGTTCTGGTTGAAAGCGTTGACCCGAAACCGCGCCACGCCCGGCACTTCGAAGGAAAAGTCGGTTTCCAGCCGTTCTTCGAAGTCCTGGCGTTGCTTGTCGTTCATGATGTCGTAGATCAGCGCCTTGACCTCCTTCGCGTCCAGCGGAGGCAGGTTGATACGCCGTACATCGCCGTCGACGCGGATCATTGGCGGCAGACCTGCAGAGAGGTGCAAATCCGACGCGCCCTGTTTGGCACTGAAGGCCAGCAGCTCGGTAATATCCATACAGCTCCTCAATCACATAGAATGCCGCAGACTTTAGCCCTGCTGGCGCAAATCAATGTCCACGATAGCAGCGAACATTTCAACGCTCGAACAGCGAATTCGCGACGCAGCGCTTGCTGCTGAGCGCGATCCGGCGTCCGTCGGCCTGCTGGCGGTGAGTAAAACCAAGCCCGCCAGTGACCTGCGTGAAGCTTACACCGCAGGTTTGCGCGATTTTGGCGAAAATTATTTACAGGAAGCACTGGGCAAACAGCTCGAACTGAGCGACCTGCCCTTGTGCTGGCACTTCATTGGCCCCATTCAATCGAACAAGACGCGAGCTATCGCCGAGAACTTCGACTGGGTACATTCCGTGGACCGCCTGAAAATCGCTCAACGCCTGTCCGAGCAACGCCCCGAAGGGCTTGAACCGCTGAACATCTGCATTCAGGTGAACGTCAGTGGCGAAGCCAGCAAATCGGGCTGTACGCCTCAGGACCTGCCTGCGCTGGCCGCTGCCATCAGCGCCCTGCCGCGACTCAGGTTGCGCGGCCTGATGGCCATCCCCGAGCCTACAGACGATCCTGCGGCGCAGAACGCATCCTTCGCCGCAGTGCGCACGCTGCAGGAGCAATTGCACCTGCCGCTCGACACACTTTCCATGGGCATGAGCCACGACCTGGAAGCCGCCGTTGCACAAGGCGCGACCTGGGTGCGCATCGGCACCGCTCTTTTTGGCGCCCGCGACTATGGCCAGCCATAACCTCTTCACAAGGACCCCTTCATGAGCAAGACCCGTATTGCCTTCGTTGGTGCCGGAAACATGGCCGCCAGCCTGATCGGCGGCCTGCGCGCCCAGGGCGTGGAGGCGGCACTGATCAGTGCCAGTGCGCCGGGTGCCGAAACCCGCGAGCGCATCGCCAACGATCACGGCATCCAGGTATTCGCCGACAACGCCGACGCGATCAATGGCGCCGACGTGGTGGTACTGGCGGTCAAGCCGCAGATGATGAAAAACGTCTGCCAGGCCTTGAAGCCCAGTCTCGAACCTCACCAGCTGATTGTTTCGGTCGCGGCCGGCATCACCTGCGCCAGCCTGACGCAATGGCTGGGTGAGCAGCCGGTGGTGCGCTGCATGCCCAATACGCCCTCACTGCTGCGTCAGGGTGCCAGCGGGTTGTACGCGACCGACAACGTCACGCCAGAGCAGCGTGAGCAGGCCGAGGCGTTGCTGGCCGCAGTCGGCATCGCGGTCTGGGTCGAGCAGGAAAAACACATGGACGCTGTCACGGCAGTGTCCGGCAGTGGCCCGGCGTATTTCTTTCTGATGATGGAAGCGATGACTGCGGCAGGCGTGAAACTGGGTCTGCCGGAGGACATTGCTAAAAAGCTGACCCTGCAGACAGCGCTGGGCTCGGCCTTGATCGCGACTGGCAGTGATGCAGGCGCTGGCGAACTGCGTCGTCGCGTTACATCGCCGGGCGGGACCACTGAGGCGGCCATCAAGGCATTTCAGGCGGGCGGCTTCGAGGCACTGGTGGAAACGGCACTGACCGCCGCAGACCATCGTGCAGCCGAGCTGGCTGAACAACTGGGCAAATAATTTTCGGGTTTTCTGGAGCAGATCGATGATCGGATTGAACACCGCTGCAATTTACGTCCTGCAGACGCTTGGCAGTCTTTACCTGCTGATCGTGCTGTTGCGCTTCGTCCTGCAACTGGTACGGGCCAACTTCTACAACCCGCTGTGCCAGTTCATCGTGCGCGCCACCCAGCCGCTGCTCAAGCCGCTGCGACGCATCATCCCCAGCCTGTTCGGGCTGGACATGTCGTCGCTGGTGCTGGCGATCATCGTGCAGATGATCCTGATGGCCCTGACCCTGCTGCTGATGTTCGGCACCACGGGCGACCCGCTGCACCTGCTGCTGTGGTCGATCATCGGCGTGACCGCGCTGTTCCTGAAGATATTCTTCTTTGCCCTGATCATCAGCGTGATTCTGTCGTGGGTCGCACCGGGCAGCCACAACCCTGGCGCGGAACTGGTCAACCAGATCTGCGAACCGGCACTGGCACCGTTCCGCAGGATCGTCCCGAACCTGGGCGGCCTGGACATCTCGCCGATCCTCGCATTCCTGGTGCTCAAGCTGCTGGACATGCTGGTCATCAACAACCTCGCCGCCATGAGCGGCATGCCGGATGTGCTGCGGCTGTTGATGTAAGCACTCTTGTTCCCGCGCTAGAGGTTCCCGCGCTGGAGCGTGACGTTCGAAAGAACGCCTATCGTGCCCATGCTCCGCGTGGGCATGCCGTTCTGGACGCTACGCGTCCTCTCCGGAGCATGCGGCACGGCGCAGATCTGTGACGCGGAGCGTCACCCTAGGCATTCCCGCGCTGGAGCGTGAGGAACGATCACCTCGTAACTATCGTGCCGTTGATTTACGTCTCACAACATCCCTTATTGCCGCTGCACCCCGCGGTCTTTAGACTTACGCCTCATTTATGCGAGAGCAGGGTCGATGCCCACGGTATTCCCTCACGATTCTGTCGGACTGGTCACACCGCAAACGGCGCATTTCAGCGAGCCTCTGGCGCTGGCCTGTGGTCGTTCGTTGCCAGCCTATGACCTGATTTACGAAACCTACGGTCAACTCAACGCCGCACGCAGCAATGCCGTGCTGATCTGTCATGCGCTGTCCGGGCACCACCATGCCGCAGGCTTCCACAGTGCCGATGACCGCAAACCCGGTTGGTGGGACAGCTGTATCGGTCCCGGCAAGCCTATCGACACCAACAAGTTCTTCGTCGTCAGCCTTAACAATCTGGGCGGCTGCAATGGCTCCACTGGGCCGAGCAGCATTGACCCGGACACCGGCAAGCCGTTCGGTGCCAATTTCCCGGTGGTGACCGTGGAAGACTGGGTCAACAGCCAGGCCCGGCTGGCGGATCTGCTGGGTATCGACACCTGGGCAGCGGTCATTGGCGGCAGTCTGGGTGGCATGCAGGCACTGCAATGGACCATCAGCTACCCGGATCGCGTGCGCCATTGCCTGGCGATCGCCTCGGCGCCCAAGCTGTCGGCACAGAACATCGCATTCAACGAGGTGGCGCGCCAGGCCATTCTCACCGACCCCGAATTCCACGGTGGTTCGTTCCAGGAACGCGGAGTGATCCCTAAACGCGGCCTGATGCTCGCGCGGATGGTCGGGCACATCACCTACCTGTCGGATGACTCGATGGGCGAGAAATTCGGCCGTGGCCTGAAGAGCGAAAAACTCAACTACGATTTCCACAGCGTCGAGTTCCAGGTCGAGAGCTACCTGCGCTATCAGGGTGAGGAGTTTTCCGGGCGTTTCGACGCCAATACCTACCTGTTGATGACCAAGGCACTGGATTACTTCGATCCTGCGGCGAACTTCAACGACGACTTGGCCAAGACATTCGCCAACGCCACCGCCAAATTCTGCGTGATGTCGTTCACCACCGACTGGCGCTTCTCGCCAGCCCGCTCGCGGGAACTGGTGGACGCGCTGATGGCCGCGCGCAAGGACGTCTGCTACCTGGAAATCGACGCACCGCAGGGCCACGACGCCTTTCTGATCCCGATTCCGCGCTACTTGCAGGCTTTCGGTAATTACATGAACCGAATTTCGTTGTGAGGACGCCATGAGAGCCGATCTGGAAATCATTCAGGAATGGATTCCCGCGGGCAGCCGCGTGCTCGACCTGGGTTGTGGCGACGGCGAATTGCTGACCTGGCTGCGTGACCACAAGCAGGTCACCGGCTACGGGCTGGAAAACGACGCCGCCAACATTGCCGAGTGTGTCGCCAAGGGCATCAACGTCATCGAGCAGGACCTCGACAAGGGGCTGGGCAACTTTGCCAGCAACAGCTTCGACGTCGTGGTCATGACCCAGGCCCTGCAAGCGGTGCATTACCCGGACCGAATCCTCGACGAGATGCTGCGCGTCGGTCGCCAGTGCATCATCACCTTCCCGAACTTCGGTCACTGGCGCTGCCGCTGGTACCTGGCGAGCAAGGGCCGCATGCCGGTGTCCGAATTCCTGCCGTATACCTGGTACAACACGCCGAACATTCACTTCTGCACCTTCGGCGACTTCGAAGAGCTGTGCCGCGAGCGCGATGCGCAGGTGCTCGACAGGCTGGCGGTCGATCAGCAGCATCGTCATGGCTGGGCCAGCAAACTCTGGCCCAATCTGCTCGGCGAGATCGGCATCTACCGCGTCACCAGCCCTGGGCTGACGGACCACAGGATTGCCGTTTAACCGACCGTTTCCAAGCACCACGACAGGCCAACCATGAACCTCACACAACTCGTACTGGCCAGCCACAATGGCGGCAAACTCAAGGAACTCCAAGCCATGCTCGGCGGCAGTGTAACGCTGCGCTCGGTCAGCGAGTTCAGTCTGGTGGAGCCGGAAGAAACCGGCCTGTCATTCGTCGAGAATGCAATCCTCAAGGCACGCAACGCCGCGCGTCTGTCCGGTCTGCCTGCGCTGGCCGACGACTCAGGGCTGGCGGTGGACTTTCTCGGCGGTGCGCCGGGTATCTATTCCGCACGCTACGCCGATGGCCAGGGCGATGCCGCCAACAACGCCAAGCTGCTGGAAGCGCTCAAAGACGTGCCGGACGACCAGCGTGGTGCACAGTTCGTCTGCGTATTGGCGCTGGTACGCCACGCCGACGATCCATTGCCGATCCTCTGTGAAGGGCTGTGGCACGGGCGCATCCTGCACGCCGCCAGCGGTGAACACGGCTTCGGCTATGACCCGCTGTTCTGGGTGCCGGAGCGCAACTGCTCGAGTGCCGAACTGGGCCCGACCGAGAAGAACCAGCTCAGCCACCGCGCCCGCGCGATGGTCCTGTTGCGGCAACGCCTGGGTCTGCAATGACCCACGATTCGCCTGCGCAGCCGCTGTTTCTCGGCGAGAGCGGCTTCTCGTCAGATAGCCCGCGCCCTGCACTGCCGCACCTGCCGCCGTTGTCGCTGTACATCCATATTCCGTGGTGCGTGCGCAAATGCCCGTACTGCGACTTCAACTCGCACACTGCCAGCCCGGTGCTGCCGGAACAGGAATACGTCGACGCCCTGCTCGCCGACCTGGACCTGGACCTGCCGCACGTCTACGGCCGCGAGCTGCAATCGATCTTCTTTGGTGGCGGTACGCCGAGCCTGTTCAGCGCCGATGCGCTGGGGCGCCTGCTGCAGGGCGTCGAACAGCGCATCCGCTTTGCCAGCGATATCGAGATCACGCTGGAAGCCAACCCGGGCACCTTCGAGCAGGTCAAGTTCAGCGCCTATCGCGGCCTGGGCATCAATCGACTGTCGATCGGCATTCAGAGCTTTCAGGAATCCAAACTCAAGGCGCTGGGCCGCATTCACAACGGCGACGAAGCAATTCGTGCCGCCGATATGGCGCGTCAGGCCGGTTTCGACAACTTCAACCTGGACCTGATGCACGGCCTGCCGGATCAGTCCCAGGACGAGGCGCTGGCCGATCTGCGCCAGGCCATTGCCCTCGCGCCGACCCACCTGTCCTGGTATCAACTGACCCTGGAGCCCAACACGGTGTTCTGGAATCAGCCACCGGTGCTGCCCGAAGACGACATTCTTTGGGACATTCAGGAAACCGGACAGCAGTTGCTGGCCACTCATGGCTACGCGCAATACGAAGTGTCGGCTTATGCACAGCCCGGAAAACCGGCGCGGCATAACCTCAACTATTGGGCGTTCGGTGATTTCATCGGCATCGGCGCAGGTGCACACGGCAAGCTGAGCCACCCGGACGGGCGCATCATGCGCACCTGGAAAACCCGGCTGCCCAAGGATTACCTGAACCCGGACAAGCCGTTTCAGGCCGGTTCCAAGCTGTTGCCGCTGGATGAATTGCCGTTCGAATTCCTGATGAACGCACTGCGACTGACAAATGGTGTGGACGCTGCGTTATTTCGCGAAAGAACCGGTCTAAGCCTCGATTCGCTGGCCGAGGCGCGTCGACAGGCTGAACAAAAGGGGTTGCTGCACCAGGACCCGACACGCCTGATCGCCACGCCACAAGGCCAGCTGTTCCTCAACGACCTGCTGCAATACTTTCTGATCTAAGGACCCTGCATGGATTTCGTACTCGATTTGCTCGCCACCGTCTCGCGCTGGAGCCGCAGCAATCTCTCGGAAATCGCGCTCGCGCTGGTGGGCTGCCTGCTGGTGCTGTTCGGCTCGGACATCAAAGGCTGGCTGGAACAGCGAATCAGCGGCATCACAGGCGCTCTGCGCATCCCGCTCATCGCCCTGCTGTGCGCCGTGGGCAGCGGCGCGGCGCTGATCTATGCCACGCCTTGGGTAGTGCGCGGCCTCAGCCAGTTCAACAACTACAGCCTGGCGCCGGTGCTGTTGGTGGTGCTGGTGCTGATCGGGGTAATTGCGGACCGCAAGTAAGCGCTGCTTTTTCAAACGCAGCAAAAAGCCCGGCATCTCTGCCGGGCTTTTTAGTGTTGCCGATGCAGATCAAGGCACCAGTTTGTCCAGCAACGCCTTGTCACGCACCGCGCCCTTGTCAGCGCTGGTCGCCAGCAGGGCGTAGGCCTTGAGGGCGGTGGTCACTTTGCGTGGACGCGACTCGACAGGTTTCCAGCCTTTCTTGTCCTGTTCGGTGCGACGCTCGGCCATCTCGGCATCGTCGATCAGCAGGTTGATCGAGCGATTGGGGATGTCGATCAGCACCTTGTCACCGTCGCGCACCAGACCGATCGCTCCGCCTGCCGCAGCTTCCGGTGAGGCGTGGCCGATGGACAGGCCGGACGTACCGCCCGAGAAGCGGCCATCAGTCAGCAGTGCGCAATCCTTGCCCAGCCCCTTGGACTTCAGGTAGGACGTCGGGTAGAGCATTTCCTGCATGCCCGGGCCGCCTTTCGGGCCTTCGTAGCGGATGATGACAATGTCGCCCGCTTTGACTTCGTCAGCGAGAATCCCGCGCACCGCGCTGTCCTGGCTTTCGAAGATCTTCGCGTTGCCTTCGAAGACGTGGATCGACTCGTCGACGCCAGCGGTTTTCACCACGCAGCCGTCCAGTGCGATGTTGCCGTACAGCACGGCCAGGCCACCTTCTTGCGAATAGGCGTGCTGGACGCTACGGATGCAGCCGTTTTCACGGTCAGCATCCAGGCTGTCCCAGCGGGTCGACTGGCTGAACGCGGTCTGCGTCGGGATGCCCGCCGGGCCTGCCTTGAAGAAGGTGTGCACGGCCTCGTCGTCAGTCTGGGTGATGTCCCATTTGGCGATGCCTTCAGCCAGGGTCTTGCTGTGTACGGTCGGCAGGTCGGTGTGCAGCAGGCCGCCACGAGCCAGCTCGCCGAGGATGCTGAAGATCCCGCCCGCGCGGTGCACGTCTTCCATGTGGTACTTCTGGATGTTCGGCGCGACCTTGCACAGCTGCGGCACCTTGCGCGACAGGCGGTCGATGTGGCGCAGGTCGAAGTCGATCTCGGCTTCCTGAGCAGCGGCCAGCAAGTGCAGGATGGTGTTGGTCGAACCGCCCATGGCGATGTCCAGCGTCATGGCGTTCTCGAACGCCTTGAAGTTGGCGATGTTGCGCGGCAACACCGAGTCATCGTTTTCCTTGTAGTACTGACGGCACAGGTCAACGATGGTGCGGCCGGCCTGCAGGAACAGTTGCTCGCGGTCGCTGTGGGTGGCGAGTGCGGAACCGTTGCCCGGCAGGGCCAGACCCAGTGCTTCGGTCAGGCAGTTCATCGAGTTGGCGGTGAACATGCCGGAACACGACCCGCAGGTCGGACAGGCGCTGCGCTCGTACTCGGCGACTTTTTCGTCACTGGCTGTCGAGTCGGCGGCGATGACCATCGCATCGACCAGATCCAGGCCATGGCTGGCCAGCTTGGTCTTGCCCGCTTCCATTGGCCCACCGGAGACGAAGATCACCGGAATGTTCAGGCGCAACGACGCCATCAGCATGCCCGGGGTGATCTTGTCGCAGTTGGAAATGCACACGATGGCGTCGGCGCAATGCGCATTGACCATGTACTCGACCGAGTCGGCAATGATCTCGCGGCTCGGCAGCGAATAGAGCATCCCGTCGTGACCCATGGCGATGCCATCGTCGACCGCAATGGTGTTGAATTCCTTGGCCACGCCACCGGCGCGCTCGACTTCACGCGCGACCAGCTGGCCCATGTCCTTGAGGTGGACGTGGCCGGGTACGAACTGGGTGAAGGAGTTGGCGATGGCGATGATCGGTTTCTTGAAGTCTTCGTCCTTCATGCCCGTGGCGCGCCACAGGGCACGGGCGCCGGCCATGTTACGGCCGTGGGTGGACGTTTTCGAGCGGTAATCAGGCATTGAAACACTCCGGCAAAAATAAGGCTGATCAGGAAGGGAGTGAGCTTCTATTGACGTCGCGGACGAGCGGCAGTGACCGCAGGCAGCGAAGAAACCGAACACCACGGGATCACCGTGTATTCGGCCTGAGCTCATAAACCCGCCGGGGATGACTGGCGATGAATAGCGCCGATTCTACACCGCCGGGTGGTTTGGTGGGGTCCGAATATCGGTCTTGGCACGGCGTTGCAAATCCCGATGGACAAAAGGCTGTCAGCCCATCTATCTTCCTCGACAGGCCGCCTCATGTGGCCACGTCGCTCGGACGGTTCCGGGCGCTTACGTACGCGAGATACTCATGGCAGACCAAGGTTCGCCGCGCCGCTTTGCGCGCATCGATCGACTCCCCCCTTACGTGTTCAACATCACCGCCGAGCTGAAAATGGCTGCTCGTCGTCGCGGTGAGGACATTATCGACCTGAGCATGGGCAACCCCGACGGGGCCACACCGCCGCACATTGTCGAAAAACTGATCACCGTCGCCCAGCGCGAAGACACCCACGGCTACTCCACCTCGCGCGGCATTCCACGCCTGCGTCGGGCGATTTCCAACTGGTACAAGAAGCGCTACGAGGTCGACATCGACCCTGAAAGCGAAGCGATCGTGACCATTGGTTCCAAGGAAGGCCTGGCCCACCTGATGCTCGCCACGCTGGATCAGGGCGACACGGTGCTGGTGCCCAACCCCAGTTACCCGATCCACATCTACGGTGCCGTGATTGCCGGCGCCCAGGTGCGATCGGTGCCGCTGGTGCCAGGCGTGGACTTCTTCGACGAGCTGGAAAAAGCCATTCGCGGCTCGATTCCCAAGCCGAAGATGATGATTCTGGGCTTTCCGTCCAACCCGACTGCGCAATGTGTGGAGCTGGATTTCTTCGAGCGCGTGGTGGCTCTGGCCAAACAGTACGACGTGCTGGTGGTGCATGACCTGGCGTACGCCGACATCGTCTACGATGGCTGGAAAGCCCCGTCGATCATGCAGGTGCCGGGCGCCAAGGACATTGCCGTGGAGTTCTTCACCTTGTCCAAGAGCTACAACATGGCGGGCTGGCGGATTGGCTTCATGGTCGGCAACCCCGAACTGGTGAATGCACTGGCGCGGATCAAGAGTTACCACGACTACGGTACCTTCACGCCACTGCAGGTGGCGGCGATTGCCGCGCTGGAAGGCGATCAGCAGTGCGTGCTCGACATTGCCGAGCAGTATCGCCAGCGCCGCAACGTGCTGGTCAAGGGCTTGCACGAGCTGGGCTGGATGGTCGAGAACCCCAAGGCCTCTATGTACGTCTGGGCGAAGATTCCACAGGCTTATGCGCACCTGGGTTCGCTGGAGTTCGCCAAGAAGCTGCTGGCCGAAGCCAAGGTGTGTGTCTCGCCGGGCATCGGTTTCGGTGAGTACGGCGACGATCATGTGCGCTTCGCCCTGATCGAGAACCAGGACCGCATCCGCCAGGCCGTTCGTGGCATCCGCAGCATGTTCAGGGCCGACGACAAGCTCAAGTCCTGAGTTGCTTCTGAGACACCGCGCCTGCTGACCGACTGCGCTCGGCAGGCGTGGACGCTGCAACCAACCGCCTCTCCACACCTGACCGACAGTCGCCTCGGCAATTTTTGATTTCTGCAAATCGCTGCAGACCGGTATGATCGCGCGCCCCGATACACCCGGAAGCCTGACCTGAAATGAAACCCACCTTGATCGCCGCCGCAGAACTCGATCGCATCGACACCTGGGCCAAATACTCCAGCCACATGTGCGGGGGCTGCGTCTCCAGTTGCTGCACGTTGCCGGTAGAAGTGAAGATCAAGGACCTGATCCGCATCGGCATCGTCGATGAGTTCGAACGCGGCGACCCGGCCAAGAACATCGCCAAGCGTCTGCAGAAAGAAGGCATCGTCGAGCGCTACAACCAGAAGTCCGAGATCTTCACCCTGCAGCGCATGAGCAACAACGACTGCCTGTACCTGGACCGCAAAAGCCGCCTGTGCACAATCTATGACAAGCGCCCGGACACCTGCCGCAACCACCCGAAAGTCGGGCCGCGCCCCGGTTATTGCGCGTACAAGCCCAAAGAAGTCGTGCGTCAGGAAAGCGGCTCACTGAGAAACGCCACGAGCGCGCCAGTGCCAAAATTCTGATTCGTGAAAGGCGGCGCAGCACGCCGGACATCATCGTTATCAATCAAGCCCCGCACAGGGGCTTTTTTGTGCGCGATGGAAAAAGCCTATCGATGTTAATTTTTGTGAAAAATAAAAATACTTCACATTATTTACTCATTGATTCACTATCAAATTCACAGATCAGAACAATAACGTCCGAATGTCGGCTTCACAGGCATCGGCACTGACTTCGAGGATTACTGCATGACTGGCAAAAACGTTGGCGTTATCGGCCTGGGTGCGATGGGTCTGGGCATTGCCCGCTCGTTGCTGCGTAGCGGCTTCACTGTGCATGCCTGTGATGTGCGCACCAGCGTGACCGAAGCATTCGCCCAGGAAGGCGGGGTTGCCTGTGATTCTCCGGCCAGCATGGCCGCTGCCTGCGATGTGATCATCACAGTCGTAGTCAACGCCGAGCAGACCGAAACCGTGCTGTTTGGCGAAAACGGCGCCATTGCCGCCCTGCGTCCAGGCTGCCTGGTCATCGGTTGCGCCACCGTCGCGCCCACCTTCGCCGTCGAACTGGGCGAGCGTCTGGCCGCACAGAACCTGCTGTACCTCGATGCGCCTATCTCCGGCGGTGCCGCCAAGGCTGCCGCAGGTCAGATGACCATGATGACCTCCGGCCCTGCCGAGTCCTACGCCAAGGCAGAAGCCATCCTCAACGGCATGGCCGGCAAGGTCTATCGCCTGGGCGACGTCCACGGTCTGGGTTCGAAAGTCAAAATCATCAATCAGTTGCTCGCGGGTGTACACATCGCCGCCAGTGCCGAAGCCATGGCCCTCGGCCTGCGCGAAGGTGTCGATGCTGATGCGCTGTATGAAGTGATCACCAACAGTGCCGGTAACTCGTGGATGTTCAAAAACCGCGTGCCGCACATCCTCAATGCCGATTACACGCCGCTGTCGGCCGTGGACATCTTCGTCAAGGACCTGGGTCTGGTGCTGGATACCGCACGCAGCAGCAAATTCCCGCTGCCGCTCTCGGCCACCGCGCACCAGATGTTCATGCAGGCATCCAGCGCCGGCTTCGGTCGCGAGGATGACTCGGCCGTGATCAAGATTTTCCCGGGCATCGAGTTGCCGAAAGCCAAGCCAGAAAAAGCCTGAGGAGCGACTGATGAGCCTGAATAACGCTCGCCCGCTGCTGGGCTGCATTGCCGATGACTTCACCGGCGCCACCGACCTGGCCAACATGCTGGTGCGGGGCGGCATGCGCACCGTGCAGAGCATTGGCATCCCCAGCGCCGAGATGGCTGCCGGTCTCGACGCCGACGCGATTGTCATCGCGCTGAAATCGCGTACCACGCCCAGCGCCGACGCGGTGGCTGAATCCCTGGCGGCTCTGGAGTGGCTGCGCGAGCGCGGCTGCGAGCAGATCTTCTTCAAATACTGCTCGACCTTCGATTCCACCGCCGCGGGCAACATCGGCCAGGTCAGCGAAGCACTGCTGGAGCAACTGGGCAGCGATTTCACCCTCGCCTGCCCGGCCTTCCCGGAAAACGGCCGCACGATTTTCCGTGGTCATCTGTTCGTACAGGACCAGTTACTCAGTGAATCGGGCATGCAGAACCACCCGCTGACGCCCATGACCGACGCCAATCTGGTGCGTGTGCTGCAAGCGCAGACCCGCCACAAGGTCGGCCTGTTGCGCTATGACAGCATTGCCCAGGGCGTCGAAGGCGTGCGCAACAGAATTGCCGAGCTGCGCGCCGAAGGTGTGAGCATGGCGATCGCCGATGCCCTGTCGGATGCCGATCTGTACACCCTGGGCGAAGCCTGCGCCGACTTGCCGCTGCTGACCGGTGGCTCGGGGCTGGCGCTGGGCCTGCCGGGTAACTTCCGCAAGGCAGGCAAGCTGCGCGATATCGATGCCGCCAAGCAGGTCGCCATCAGTGGCGGCGAAGTGGTACTGGCGGGTAGCGCATCGGTCGCCACCAACGGTCAGGTTGCGGCCTGGCTGGAAGCCGATCGCCCTGCGCTGCGCATCAATCCGCTGGACCTGGCCGCTGGCAAGCCAGTGGTCGAGCAGGCGCTGGCCTTTGCCAGAGATGCCGGGCAGACCGTATTGATCTACGCCACCAGCACACCGGATGAAGTCAAAGCCGTGCAGAAAGAACTGGGCGTCGAACGCTCCGGAGCCATGGTCGAAGCCGCACTCGGCGAAATCGCCAAAGGGCTGCTGGACGCAGGCGTACGGCGTTTCGTGGTTGCCGGTGGCGAAACTTCCGGTGCCGTGGTTCAGGCACTGGGCGTGCAGTTGCTGCAGATCGGCGCACAGATCGATCCGGGCGTTCCGGCCACGGTGAGCAGCGGCGCACAACCGCTGGCTCTGGCCCTCAAATCCGGCAATTTCGGTGCGCGCGACTTCTTCGCCAAGGCGCTCAAGCAACTGGCGGGGGCGGCCTGATGATCGACGAAAACGCACTGCGTCAGGAAATCTGCGACGTCGGCCGTCTGCTGTATGGCCGTGGCTATACGGTGGGCAGCGCCGGCAACATCAGCGCACGACTCGACGACGGCTGGCTGATTACCCCGACCGACGCCTGCCTGGGCCGCATGGACCCGGCCGATATCGCCAAGGTCAATCTGGCCGGTGAATGGGTGTCCGGCAGCAAGCCGTCCAAGACCCTGGCCCTGCACCGCGAAGTCTACGACCGCAACCCGCAGGTCGGCGGCGTGGTGCATACGCACTCGACGCATCTGGTCGCCCTGACCCTGGCCGGAGTGTGGCAGGAGGACGACATTCTGCCGCCGCTGACGCCGTATCAGGTCATGAAGGTCGGGCATATCCCCTTGATCCCTTACGAACGTCCCGGCTCACCGAAAGTCGCCGAGCGCGTGGCGGAACTGGCCAACAGCGTGCGCGGCGTGATGCTGGAGCGCCTCGGTCCAGTGGTCTGGGAAAGCTCGGTGGCCAAGGCCTGCTATGCCCTGGAGGAGCTGGAAGAGACTGCGCGTCTGTGGCTGATGAGCAACCCCAAACCTGCACCGCTGGACCCGGCGGCGCTTGAAGAGCTGCGTCAGGTGTTCGGCGCCAGGTGGTAACGAGCACACGGTGATCGGGGAGCGCATTGCGCCTCCCGGTCGAAAAACAATAACAACAGGAATCGAGAGCATGACTCACCCCTACCCCGCTGTTTCGTTGTCAGTCTTTACCACCATTGACCGGAGTGCACGGCCATGACGCCGCTCATGTTGATGGTCGTGGCCGGTGCGGGCATCGCACTGCTGTTGTTTCTGGTGCTCAAGTACAAATTCCAGCCCTTCGTCGCCCTGATGCTGGTCAGCATTATCGTGGCGCTGGTCGCCGGTGTTAAACCGGCCGATCTGGTTGCCACCATCGAAGGTGGCATGGGCAAGACGCTCGGCCATATCGCGATCATCATCGCGCTGGGCGCGATGATCGGGCGCATCATCGAGCTGTCCGGCGGGGCCGAAGCACTGGCCAAGACCCTGATCAACCGCTTCGGCAACAAGCGCACGCCTCTGGCGCTGACCGTTGCGGGTTTCATGGTCGGTATTCCGGTGTTCTTCGAGGTCGGCGTGATCATCCTCATGCCGCTGGCTTACGGTGTGGCGCGTGCGGCACGCAAACCGCTGCTGATTTTCGCGCTACCGATGTGCGCCGCACTGCTCGCCGTGCATGCGTTTCTGCCGCCGCACCCTGGCGCTGTTGCCGCTGCCAGCCAGTTGGGCGCGGACCTGGGCCGGGTGCTGATGCTGGGTATTCCGATCGTTGCCGTGCTGTGCATGATCGGCTACTTCGTCGCGGGCCGCATGACCCGCAAGACCTACCCGATGACCGATGACATCCGCGCCGAAGTCTATGGCCCGCACGTCACCAACGAAGACCTGGAAGCCTGGGCCCGTAACGATTATTCCGCTGCGCGCGAAGCGACCGAAACCCGAACAATGGGCGTCGAAGAAAGCGCCAGCAGCTTGGCAAGCAAGCTGCCGCCTGCGCCCGCACCGGGTTTCGGACTGATCATCGCGCTGATCCTGCTGCCGATCGTGCTGATTCTGATGGGCACACTGGCCACCACCATGCTGCCAGCCACGTCCACGCTGCGCGCAGTGCTGACCGTACTGGGTGCCCCCTTGGTTGCGCTGCTGATCGATACCCTGCTGTGCGCCTGGCTGCTGGGCTCACGTCGCGGCTGGAGCCGTACTCAGGTGTCCGATGTGATCGGCTCGGCCTTGCCGGGTGTGGCGATGGTGATCCTGATTGCCGGCGCCGGTGGCGTATTCGGCAAGGTGCTGGTCGACACCGGCATTGGTGCCGTGGTCTCCGAGGCGCTGCGCAACACCGGTCTGCCGGTACTCGCGCTGGGCTTCCTGCTGACCCTCCTGCTGCGCGCCGTCCAGGGCTCGACCACCGTTGCACTGGTCACTACTGCAGGCATTCTCAGCCCGCTGATCGCCACGCTGGACCTGAGCGCCAACCACCTGGCCCTGCTGTGTCTGGCCATGGGCGGTGGCGGTCTGGCCATGTCGCACATCAACGATGCCGGTTACTGGATGTTCACCAAGCTGGCGGGCCTCAACGTCGCCGACGGCTTGCGCACCTGGACCGTACTGGTCACGCTGCTCGGCACACTGGGCTTCGTGATCACCCTGCTGCTTTGGCCATTCGTCTGACCCTTTGAAGACTGGAGTTAACATGCCTCGTTTTGCCGCCAACCTCAGCATGCTGTACCCGCAGCATGATTTTCTTGAGCGCTTCGCCGCAGCCGCTGCCGATGGTTTCGGCGCGGTCGAGTACCTGTTCCCTTACGCCTACGGCACTCAGGAACTCAAGCAGCGCCTGAACGACAACGGTCTGGTGCAGGCGCTGTTCAACGCTCCGCCGGGCGACTGGGAGGCAGGCGAGCGAGGCATTGCAACGCTGCCGGGCCGTGAAGCGGAATTTCGCAGCGGTATCGAGCAGGCCTTGGAATATGCGCAGGTGCTGGGCAATGACCGAGTGCATGTCATGGCTGGCTTGCTGGCCGATGAAAGCTTGCGTGAGCGTCATCAGGCGGTCTATCTGGAAAACCTCGCGTTCGCGGCTGAGCAAGCCAAGGGCGCAGGGGTCACGATTCTGATCGAGCCGATCAACACCCGCGACATGCCGGGCTTCTTCCTCAACCGTCAGGATCAGGCACAGAACATCTGCAAGCTGGTGGGTGCCGACAACCTGAAGGTGCAGTTCGACTGCTACCACTGCCAGATCGTCGAAGGTGACCTGACCAGCAAGCTGCGTCGCGACTTTGCAGGCATTGGTCATATTCAGATCGCCGGGGTACCGGATCGCCATGAGCCGGACCTGGGCGAACTGAACTGCGAGCACCTGTTCAACGTCATCGACGAACTGGGCTACAGCGGCTGGATCGGCTGCGAATACCGTCCGAAAGGCGATACCAGCGTGGGTCTGGCGTGGTTGCGCGAGTTACAAGCCAGGGGCTGAAACCAGCAGGATGGACGACGCGGAGCGTCGTGAACGGCATTCCCACGCGGAGCGTGAGGAACGATCATTCTGTAACTGTCGTGCCCGGGAAAACACTATCGTGCGACGCTCCGCGTCGCATGCCGTTCTGGACGCTCCGCGTCCGATCTTGAAGAGGTATCAGTCCTCTACGTCGAACTGGTCCTTGATGTAGCGGATTTCAGTCCGCCCATGCGGCGCAGGCTGACCGTCTTCGTCGAGGTTGACGAAGACAATCTTGTCGACGGTCAGAATGCTCTTGCGGGTGATCTTGTTGCGCACCTGGCATTTTAGGGTGATCGAGGTACGACCGAAATCCGTGGCGGTGATACCCAGTTCGATGATGTCGCCCTGGCGCGAGGCACTGACGAAGTTGATTTCAGAGATGTACTTGGTGACCACCCGCTGATTACCCAGTTGAACGATCGCGTAGATCGCCGCCTCTTCATCGATCCAGCGCAGCAGGCTGCCGCCGAACAACGTGCCGTTGGGGTTGAGGTCTTCGGGCTTTACCCACTTGCGGGTGTGGAAATTCATGGTCACTCCTGAGCGTCTGGCCGATGGATAGCTGCATGATGGCAGAGCCGGCGACCCGCGCCCATGCCTGCGTGATAGCGACTGTGCATCGACCCTATTACAGACAGATGGCAATTGGATGGCCTTTAAACCGACAGAAAGCCTTGGGTAGAATCGCGAGCACCGCTATACTGCCAAACGTTTCAAAACGGTCATCTACGCTTGATACCGTTCCCGCCACCTGTCCGAGGGGCGCTGCAGCAGGTTTTCCCTGTCAGGCTCGGATGGGGCGTTGTTTGCCAGGACGATCCTCGACCGGCAAACCTTAAACGCACAACGGCGCCCATTCGCATTTTTATGGAATGGAGACTCTCAATGAGTGCTGTAATGACGCCCGCAGAATTCAATGACTACAAGGTTGCCGATATTTCCCTGGCCGCCTGGGGTCGCCGCGAAACCATCATCGCCGAATCCGAAATGCCTGCCCTGATGGGTCTGCGTCGCAAATACGCTGGTGATCAGCCGCTGAAAGGCGCGAAGATTCTCGGCTGCATCCACATGACCATTCAGACCGCCGTACTGATCGAAACCCTGGTTGCCCTGGGTGCCGAAGTTCGCTGGTCGTCGTGCAACATTTTCTCCACTCAGGACCAGGCTGCTGCGGCCATCGCTGCTGCCGGCATTCCTGTGTTCGCCTGGAAAGGCGAAACCGAAGAAGAATACGAGTGGTGCATCGAGCAGACCATCCTCAAGGATGGCCAGCCATGGGACGCCAACATGATCCTCGACGATGGCGGCGACCTGACCGAGATCATCCACAAGAAATACCCGGCGATGCTGGACAAGATCCACGGCGTCACCGAAGAAACCACCACTGGCGTTCACCGCCTGCTGGACATGCTGGCCAAGGGTGAGCTGAAAATCCCGGCCATCAACGTCAATGACTCGGTGACCAAGAGCAAGAACGACAACAAGTACGGCTGCCGTCACAGCCTGAACGACGCCATCAAGCGCGGCACCGACCACTTGCTGTCCGGCAAGCAGGCGCTGGTGATCGGCTACGGTGACGTGGGCAAGGGCTCGGCCCAGTCCCTGCGTCAGGAAGGCATGATCGTCAAAGTGACCGAAGTCGACCCGATCTGCGCCATGCAGGCCTGCATGGACGGTTTCGAGCTGGTTTCGCCGTTCATCGACGGTGAGAACGACGGCACCGAAGCGAGCATCGACAAGGCACTGTTGGGCAAGATCGACCTGATCGTGACCACCACCGGTAACGTCAACGTTTGCGACTCCAACATGCTCAAGGCGCTGAAAAAGCGCGCTGTGGTGTGCAACATCGGTCACTTCGACAACGAAATCGACACCGCTTTCATGCGCAAGAACTGGGCATGGGAAGAAGTGAAGCCACAGGTTCACAAGATCCATCGTACCGGCCCAGGCTCGTTCGACGCACAGAACGACGACTACCTGATCCTGCTGGCCGAAGGCCGTCTGGTAAACCTGGGTAACGCCACTGGCCACCCAAGCCGCATCATGGATGGCTCGTTCGCCAACCAGGTTCTGGCGCAGATCTTCCTCTTCGAGCAGAAGTACGCCGACCTGGCACCGGCCAAGAAAGCCGAGCGTCTGACCGTTGAAGTGCTGCCGAAGAAACTCGACGAAGAAGTGGCCCTGGAAATGGTCCGCGGCTTCGGCGGCGTTGTGACCAAGCTGACCAAGACCCAGGCCGATTACATCGGCGTGACCGTCGAAGGTCCGTTCAAGCCGCACGCGTATCGCTACTGATTGAGCAGGCTCGGTCCGCTTCTTACGCAGAAGCGGATCGAGCGTGATCAGCCATCACCGGCAGCACTCGCTGCCCCGGTGATGCTCAGTATCTGAAGGCCGTTCCGGCCTTTTCGCGAACAAGTTCGCTCCTACAACGAGATCGGCTCCATGTCTCA
The DNA here is from genome assembly GCF_900119195.1 of Pseudomonas sp. NFACC10-1. Classification (NCBI taxonomy): domain Bacteria; kingdom Pseudomonadati; phylum Pseudomonadota; class Gammaproteobacteria; order Pseudomonadales; family Pseudomonadaceae; genus Pseudomonas; species Pseudomonas sp. NFACC10-1. The sequence goes on from NZ_FPJB01000002.1 coordinate 267,475, forward strand.
AGAACGCCGCTTCAGCTTCGAGTTCTTTCCTACCAAGACCGACGCTGGACATGAAAAGCTGCTGACCGTTGCTCGTCAGCTCGCTACGTACAACCCCGATTTTTTCTCCTGCACCTATGGTGCCGGTGGCTCGACCCGCGACCGCACGCTCAATACCGTGCTGCAGCTGGAAAACGAGATCAAAGTCCCTGCTGCACCGCATTTGTCCTGCGTGGGCGACAGCAAGGACGACCTGCGCAACCTGTTGACGCAGTACAAGGATGCGGGCATCAAACGCATCGTGGCACTGCGCGGCGACCTGCCTTCCGGCATGGGCATGGCCAGCGGTGAGCTGCGTCACGCGAATGACCTGGTGAGCTTCATTCGCCAGGAAAGCGGCAGCCATTTCCACATCGAAGTCGCCGCCTACCCGGAAATGCATCCGCAGGCGCGCAATTTCGAAGACGACCTCAAGCACTTCGTCAACAAGGCCAACGCCGGCGCCGACAGTGCGATCACGCAGTACTTCTTCAACGCCGACAGCTATTTCAACTTCGTCGAGCGGGTCGAGAAGATGGGCGTCAGCATTCCGATCGTGCCGGGCATCATGCCGATCACCAACTACAGCAAGCTGGCGCGTTTCTCGGATGCCTGCGGTGCGGAAATCCCGCGCTGGATCCGCAAACAGCTGGAAGCCTACGGCGATGACGTGCAAAGCATCCAGGCGTTTGGCGAAGAAGTCATCACGCAGATGTGCGAACGACTGCTGCAAGGCGGCGCCCCCGGCCTGCATTTCTACACGCTGAACCAGGCAGAACCGAGCCTGGCGGTGTGGAACAACCTGCAACTGCCACGCTGAAAACGGCTGCGGCACCGCGGTCCGACCGGTAATTTCCGGGGGATCGCGGCCTCATACACCGTTGGGCAGCAGGAAAGCGGCGTATTGCGCTCGCTCTGTTATACTCCAGCCTTCCCGCCAGGCTTACGCCCGGACGCCCGGTCTTGCAATCGTCATCCGTTCACGCCAACAGCGCAATTTTCATCAAGCGCAGACGTCACGGAATGCACTGAAGACCCGGCAGGACCGGACGGGATCGCGTTGTCTTTACACGCCATTCGCGCCAGGCAAGACATCCCTTGAGCTTAAGCTCCAACAGAACAGGATTACTCATGTCCTTTGCTTCCCTCGGTCTCTCCGAGGCTTTAGTCCGCGCCATCGAGGCAGCGGGCTATACCCAGCCTACCCCCGTGCAACAGCGGGCCATTCCCGCCGTGTTGCAAGGTCGCGACCTGATGGTTGCGGCACAGACCGGTACTGGTAAAACCGGTGGTTTCGCCCTCCCTATTCTGGAGCGGCTGTTTCCCAATGGTGTTCCGGACAAATCCCAGCGTCACGGCCCGCGTCAACCACGCGTTCTGGTCCTGACCCCGACCCGCGAACTGGCCGCACAGGTGCACGAGAGCTTCAAGCTCTATGCCCGCGACCTGAAATTCGTCAGCGCCTGCATCTTCGGCGGCGTCGGCATGAACCCTCAGGTTCAGGCCATGTCCCGTGGTGTGGACGTCCTGGTGGCCTGCCCTGGCCGCCTGCTCGACCTGGCCGGTCAAGGCAGTGTCGACTTGTCCCACGTCGAAATCCTGGTGCTCGATGAAGCAGACCGGATGCTCGACATGGGCTTCGTGCATGACGTCAAGAAGGTCCTCGCGCGGCTGCCGGCCAAGCGCCAGAACCTGCTGTTCTCGGCTACCTTCTCCAATGACATCACGTCGTTGGCCGGCAAGCTGCTGCACAACCCAGAGCGCATCGAAGTCACGCCGCCGAACACCACGGTCGAGCGTATCGAGCAACGGGTTTTCCGCCTGGCAGCCAACCACAAGCGTTCGCTGCTCGCGCATTTGATCACTGTCGGCGCCTGGGAACAGGTGCTGGTCTTCACCCGCACCAAGCACGGTGCCAACCGTCTGGCCGAGTACCTGGACAAGCACGGCCTCGCGGCTGTCGCGATCCACGGCAACAAGAGCCAGAACGCCCGTACCAAGGCTCTGGCCGACTTCAAGGCAGGTGATGTACGCATCATGGTCGCGACCGATATCGCCGCACGCGGCCTGGATATCGACCAGCTGCCGCATGTCGTCAACTTCGAGCTGCCAAACGTCGATGAAGACTACGTTCACCGTATCGGTCGTACCGGCCGGGCCGGTCGTTCAGGTGAAGCCATTTCGCTGGTTGCGCCGGACGAAGAGAAGCTGCTCAAAAGCATCGAGCGCATGACCAAGCAGAAGATCGCCGACGGCGACCTGATGGGCTTCGACATCACAGCAGTCGAGGCTGAGAAGCCGGAAGTGCGTGAGCGTCCGGATGTTCGCAACTCGCGTGGCGCACGCCCTGCACGTGGCGATGGTGACAAGAACAACGGTGGTCGTCGCGACAAGGGCAAGGATAAAGGCAAGGAAAAACCTGCCGCTGCATCCGCTACTGGCGAACGCCCTGCAAGGCAGCCACGCGAAAAAAAACCTCGTGAGGGCACGCCTCGCAGCGAACAGCGTGCATCGCAACCCGCCATACCGCGTCCGGCAGCCGATCGTGCGCCAGACGAGTTTCGCGACGACGAAGTAGACAACTTCGGCAATCGCGCTGACTACGTCAGTCCTTATCAGGGCAAAGGTCAGAACCGTGGTCGTCGCCCTGCTGCCGCGCCTGGTGCAGCCGCACCGGCCGCTGGCGGCGCAGCTCGCCCGGCCAACCAGGGTCGTCCTGCCGGTGGCGCTCGTAACGGCTCCGGCAGCGGCGCACCAAAGCGCAACGGCTCGGGTTCATCGGCACCACGCTCGCGTGATGGTCAGCCACGTGGCCGTCGTCCGGCACGTGAAGACCAGCCTTTGCCACGTGAAGGTCAGGAGCCAGCCGCACGCGCACCACGCGACGGCCAGCCTCAGCCGAAGATCGTGCACAAGGAATCCAAGATCGACCGTTTCCCGTCTGCCGAGCAACTGGACCAGTTGCCGAGCCGCCCACGCGGTGAAAAACCGGCCCTGCTGACCCGCAACCGCGACAGCTGACAGCCACGCAACACTAAAAACGCCCCGACCTGTTCGGGGCGTTTTTGTTTGTGGGCCCGGAGGATGTTGATCATCGCTCCCACGCTCCGCGTGGTAGCGCAGCCCTGGACGCTCCGCGTCCGATCTTAAGCGGGTGGCGCAGCGCCGATCTGTGACGCAGAGCGTCACGAAATGCATGCCAACGCGGAGCATTGGCACGATAGTCATCTCAGGAAGTTTCATCGCACCCACAAAAACGCCGACCCAAGGGTCGGCGTTCTGTCGATCAAGCGTGCAATTACTTCTTCTGTACGCCTTCGAAGCTGATGTCCAGATCCAGCGTCTGCGACGTCGGGCCTGGGCCCTTGATGCCGAAGTCGTTCAGGTTCAGCGTCGAAGTACCGTTGAAGCCGGCACGGTAGCCGCCCCACGGATCCTTGCCTTCGCCGTTGAAGGTTGCCTTGATGACGATTGGCTTGGTCACGCCGTGCAGGGTCAGGTCGCCAGTGACGTCAGCCGTTTTCTCGCCAGTCGATTTGACTGCGGTGGAAACGAATTTGGCTTCCGGGTATTTGGCAACGTCCAGGAAATCCTTGCTGGAGATGTGCTTGTCGCGCTCGGCGTGGTTGGTGAACAGGCTGGCGGTTTTCAGCTCGACATTGATTTTGCTGGCTTCAGGCTTGGCAGCGTCGAAGCTGAACGTGCCGTCCCAGTCCTTGAAGGTACCGTGAATGAAGCTGTAGCCCAGGTGGCTGATCTTGAAGTCAACGAATGCGTGTTGACCTTCCTTGTCGATAACGTAGTCGGCGGCCATGGCCTGGCCAGCAGACAACAGTGCGGTACCCAGAGCCAGAGCGGCGAGAGACTTCTTCAACATGCTTTTATTCCCGTTTTGGTTGAACAATCAATTACGACCCAGCATGCGCTTGAGGGTCACATCGCGATCGATGAAGTGGTGTTTCAATGCAGCAAGACCATGGAGCCCCGCGAATATCACGATGACCCAGGCCAGATACAGGTGAATCCAGCCCGCCGTTTCTGCCTGATCAGGAAGGCCCGAAACCAGCGCGGGCACATCGAACAGGCCGAATACCGGAATCCCCACGCCGTCGGCGGTGGAAATGAGATACCCGGCGAACATCACGGCAAACAGTGCGACGTACAAAAACAGATGGCCGAATGCAGCACCGATGCGCGTCAACTTACTGTAGCTGGTCAACGGCGGCGGTGGCGGACTGAGCAGACGCCAGACCACGCGGATCAGCATGATCGCAAACAGCGTGATGCCGATGCTCTTGTGCAGATCAGGGCCCGCCTTGCGCCACGTATCGTAGTAATCCAGCCCGACCATCCACAGCCCCAGCGCAAACATTCCAAACACGACAGCAGCCACACCCCAGTGCAGCACCATGCTGACCAGACCGTAGCGAGAGGATGAATTACGTAGCTGCATTACCAGTACCTTGTCAGAAGTGTTACCAGACTAGCTTTTTATCTATCGAATGAAAGCGCAAAATTTCGCTCGGACGTATCGAACAATACGATAGGTCTGGTGGGCAGTTCGTACCTCGATTCTGTTGCTTCCCTCAACACCTGAACCACTGTTCAGCAGTGTCAGGCTGTCCGCGCTGCAGCAGCATCCCGATAATTTGCCGTCAGTAACACTTTGCAATGACCATCGGCCTTTCGATGCCGATGAACGGCACCATCAGGCCTGAGCACAGGGATAGAACGAATCGAGCACGCATAAAAAAAGGGATGCGGTATGAACCGCATCCCTTTCAGTCAGCCATCGGACGGTCAGTTATTGGCGTCTGCAGGCGCTGCTTCAGCAGGGGTCTTGGCGGGAGCCGGTTTGCTCTGAGCCTTTTTCGCGGCCTCTTTTTTGGCCGCTTCCTTCTTCGCAGCCTCTTTTTTAGCCGCTTCTTTCCTGGCCGCTTCCTTGCTCTGCACTTTCTTCGCAGGCTCGGCCTTGGTCGCCGGCTTCTTCGCTGGCTCGGCTTTTACCGATGGCTTGGCAGGCTGGACAACCGGCGCAACCACGGGTGCCGGAGCGGCAGCCGGTGCAGGCGCTGGGGCAGGCTCTACAGCCTTCTCTACCGGCGCAGGGGCCGGGGCCGGGGCCGGGGCCGGGGCCGGTGCCGGTGCTTCACCACCACCGAACAGGCGCGAGAAGAAGCCTGGCTTGTCAGCCTGCGGCTTGGCGGGTTCGGCCGGCTTGTCGGAGGAACCACCGAACAGATTGCTGAAGAAATTGCCTTCGGACTTCTGCGAAGCCGGGGCTGGTGCTTTCGGCGGTGCAACCTTGACCGGTTCGAACGACTTGCCAGCGGCCAGATCCTGCACCTGACCGGCTGCACGCTGACCACTGCGCAGGGCGCCTTCCAGAGTGCCGGGGTACAAGGTGTCGGTGTGCTCGCCAGCAAAGGCTACACGCAGAATCGGCCGTTCCCACAGACGCCAGTATTTGCTGATCTGACCGGGGCCGAACGCCAGGTAAGAACCGCCAGTGGACGGATCGACGCTGTAGCGGCGGATTTCATAGCCGGTGTACGCACCGCGTGCTTCAGGGTAGAACGCATGCAGACGGATCAGCACCTGATCGACCATCTGCTTGTCGCCGAAGGCCTGCATGATGCGCGCGTTGTCGCCCGACAGGTTGATCACCACGTTGGCGCCACCTTTAAGCGCCGGCTCTACCCACAACATGCCCAGACCGGTGTTACTGAACACTTCACCGGACATGCGCGCCTTGCTGTCCCAGACCGGGGTCTTGAACTTGAGCATGATCTGGTCGCGCCAGCCATAGTTTGTGCTCTTGATCGCGCCCATGTGCTGAGCGTCCAGTGCAGGTGTCATCTGGATCTTGCCCAGCGAACGCAACGGCACGGCCATGACCACGTAATCCGCCGTGTAGCTGGTCGCGCCAGCCTTGACGGTGACCTTGTCCTTCTCCTGGACGACTGCCGTCACCGGCGAGTTGGTCTTGACGGTCTTGAGTTGCTTGACGAACGCCTGGGTCAGCACCGCACTGCCTCCGGGCAGGCGCGCAGCACGCAAGTCACGCTCGTCAACCGAGCGATAAACCCGCGATTGCTGGGCGAGGTACAGCAGCGACAGGCGCGAAGGCTCGTCGTAGCGGGTACGGATCTGCTGGTTGATCAACTGATGCGCCGTAGCAGGCAGGTTCAGACGGTCCAGCCAGTTGGCGACGTTGATCTGGTCCAGCGCAAACAGCGTGCTGTTGGACGCCGGATTTTCCGGGTCGTCAACCGAACGCGCGAGGTTGTCCAGCGTGTCGTTGTAGCGCTTGATGGCTTCGGCGGTCGCCGGCTGTTTGACGGCCAGGTCAGCCTGGGTGAAGTACACGCCGTCGATCAGGTAGCTGGGCGTGCGCACGAATTCAGGCGCGGGCACGGTCGTCAGCTTGAAGCTGTCCAGGTAGCGGTTCAGCACAGGCTGAGCCTTGGTGTTGCCGATCCACTCGCTGGTCGCCAGACCGGAGCGTCCACCCAGACTCGGCTTGGCTTCCAGCACCGTCACCTGCCAGCCTTTGGCCTGCAGTTCATAGGCGGCAGTCAAACCTGCCAGACCACCACCGACGACAATGGCGGTTCGTTGTTTTTCATCGGCGAGCGTCGAAACGCTGACCAACCCTGCCACTATCAGCGCACAGGCGCGCAGCCAACCAGAAAGCATTCGGCGAACTCCAGAAAACATAGGGAAGATAGGGCAAGTCAGCCCGACACATCGACTCGCTGCGCAGGATACGCGAGCCATCAAATAGCCGCCAGCAATGTCCATCGCCCGTTAAAACTGCATCAAAGGTTGTTCCGCAGCCGGGCATTGCATAGGCTTGCGCGATTGTTCGTCCTCGCATCAGGCGAGTCGCTACCCGGAGATTGAAAATGGGCCTCAATGACCAGTGGATGCAGCGTGACCTGAAGGTCCTGTGGCACCCCTGCACCCAGATGAAAGACCACGAAAATCTGCCGTTGATACCGATCAAGCGTGGTGAAGGCGTATGGCTTGAAGACTTCGAGGGCAAGCGTTATCTGGACGCTGTCAGCTCTTGGTGGGTCAACGTTTTCGGACACGCCAACCCGCGCATCAATCAGCGCATCAAGGATCAGGTCGACCAGCTGGAGCATGTGATCCTCGCCGGTTTCAGCCATCAGCCAGTGATCGAACTGTCCGAACGGCTGGTCAAACTCACGCCCGAGGGCCTGACCCGCTGCTTCTACGCCGATAACGGCTCGTCTTGCATCGAAGTCGCGCTGAAAATGAGCTTTCATTACTGGCTCAATCGCGGCCAGCCGGACAAGAAACGCTTCGTCACCCTGACCAACAGCTACCACGGCGAGACCATGGCGGCGATGTCGGTCGGTGACGTACCGCTGTTCACCGAAACCTACAAGGCGTTGCTGCTCGATACCATCAAAGTGCCGAGCCCCGATTGCTACCACCGCCCGGACGGCATGAGCTGGGAAGAGCATTCGCGCAACATGTTCGTCGCCATGGAGCAGACCCTTGCCGAACACCACGCCAGCGTTGCGGCGGTGATCGTCGAACCGCTGATCCAGGGCGCGGGCGGCATGCGCATGTATCACCCGATCTACCTCAAGCTGCTGCGCGACGCCTGCGACCGCTATGGCGTGCACCTGATCCACGATGAAATCGCTGTCGGTTTCGGCCGTACCGGGACCATGTTCGCCTGCGAACAGGCCGGCATCCGTCCAGACTTCCTATGCCTGTCCAAGGCACTGACCGGTGGCTACCTGCCGCTGGCGGCCTGCCTGACCACCGATGATGTGTACGACGCGTTCTACGACGACTACCCGACCCTGCGTGCGTTCCTGCACTCGCACAGCTACACCGGCAACCCGCTGGCCTGTGCGGCGGCGCTGGCGACCCTGGATATCTTCGAGCAGGACAACGTCATCGAAAACAATAAGGCCCTGGCGCAACGCATGGCGACGGCCACCGCGCACCTGGCCGATCATCCGCATGTCGCGGAAGTGCGTCAGACCGGCATGGCCATCGCCATCGAAATGGTTCAGGACAAGGCGAGCAAAACCGCCTACCCGTGGCAGGAACGCCGCGGCATGAAAGTCTTCCAGCATGCGCTGGAGCGTGGCGCACTGCTGCGGCCACTGGGCAGCGTGGTGTATTTCCTGCCGCCCTATGTGATTACGCCGGAGCAAATCGACTTCCTCGCCGAAGTGGCCAGCGAAGGCATTGATATCGCGACACGTAGCAGCGTCAGCGTTGCCGTGCGCGAGAACTTTCATCCGGACTTCAGGGATCCGGGTTAAAGGCTGGAATTAAATGTAGCCGGACTGGCGCCTTCGCGAGCAAGCTCGCTCCCACTGGCAGGGGCCTGTCCGGGCGACCTTCATTTGCTCGCGAATGCGTCATCACAAAACGAACACCAGAACCGAGACACACCATGAGACTGTCCCGCTTTTTTACTGAAACGCCGCTGAGTCTGGGCGAGCATGAACTGCCTGAGGCCCAGGCGCATTACATCAGCCGCGTGTTGCGCATGACCGAAGGTGACGCGCTGCAACTGTTCGACGGTTCGGGCCAGGAGTTTCGCGGCACCTTGCTGGAAGTCGGCAAGAAGCGCGTGCATGTACAGCTCACCGAGAGCTTTGCCGGGCAGCAAGAGTCAGGCCTGCGCATTCATCTCGGTCAGGGCCTGTCGCGCGGCGAGCGGATGGACTGGGCCATTCAAAAGGCCACCGAACTGGGCGTCAGCGAAATTACGCCGATTGTCAGCGAACGCTGCGAAGTGCGCCTGAAGGACGAACGTGCCGAGAAGCGTCAGGCGCATTGGCAGCAGATCGCAATCAGCGCCTGCGAGCAATGTGGCCGCTCCGTGGTGCCGGTGATTCATGCGCCGATGCCGCTGGCCGAGTGGATCAAGCACACCGAGGCCGACCTGAAACTGGTCCTGCACCCGGTGGCTGAACCTCTGACCAGTCATGACAAGCCTGCCAGCCTGGCTTTTCTGATTGGTCCGGAAGGCGGTCTGAACGATGCGGAAGTCGATCAGGCGCAAGACGCCGGCTTCCACGCCGCACGCCTCGGCCCGCGCGTGCTGCGCACTGAAACCGCTCCCGTGGTCGCGCTCAGCGTGGCGCAACAGCTGTGGGGCGATTTTTGATCATTTGATGCGTCCTCAAACGCGCTGCACGCTCAGAATCAGACACCGGCTCGCTCCCACAAGGATTTGCATTTACCCAGCCATTGAGGCCTGAACCTGGCCACTTTCACAGCACATAAAAACAAATCGCCACGAAGTGCATCAAACTGCCGCCGATGACGAACAGGTGCCAGATACCGTGAAAGTGGCGGATCTGGTCGTAGGCGAAGAACAGGATGCCTACGGTATACAGCACGCCGCCTCCGGCCAGCCAGATGAAACCCGATACACCGAGTGCAGCCAGCAGTGGCTTGACGGCCACCAGCACGATCCAGCCCATCACGGCGTAGATCACGATGGACATGATTCGCGCTTCGGAGCGCGGTTTTATCTCTTGCAGGATGCCGATCAGCGCCAGCCCCCAGACAATTCCGAACAGGGTCCAGCCCCATGCGCCGCGCAATGTCACCAGACAGAACGGGGTGTAGCTGCCGGCAATCATCAGGTAGATCGAAAAGTGGTCGACCTTCTGCATGATCGATTTCGAGCGTCCCTTGACGCTGTGGTAGACCGTCGAGACGCTGTACAGCGTCACCAGACACGCACCATAGATGGCCATGCTGACCACTTTCCAGACATCGCCATGCAGGCTGGCCATGACCAATAGCCAGATCGCACCGACGGCTGCCAGCACAGCGCCGACCAAGTGCGACCAGGCATTGAATTTTTCTCCGTAGTACATCCGCTCGATACCCTCTTGTGGCGAAAACACTGGAAACAGAGACTCCGGGTTATTGAAACAAACCGCAACACCCGTGTCAGTGACGGATATTTTAAGCAGCTATCGACGCATGAGTTGTGCACAATCAGCGCACCTCAACCATAAGCGCCACGACATGCAGATCGATGACGAACTGACGCTCAAGAAACTGGAAATATTCCTGGCCTTCATGCGCACCGGCAATCTGGCACGTGCAGCGGAGGAGCTGCAGACCAGTAACGTCAGCGTGCACCGCGCCATTCATTCGCTGGAAAGTGCGTTGCGTTGCCCGCTGTTCAAGCATGAGGGCCGCAACCTGACGCCGCTGGAAAGCGCGTATGTACTTGAAGAGCGTGCGCAGAAGCTGGTCCAGGACGTGCTCGCCACGGTAGAACTGACCCGTCAGGCGGCAGGCTTCTCAGCGGCGCGGTTTCGCCTGGGGGCGTTGTATTCGCTGACCGTCAAGACCGTGCCGCAGTTGATCATGGGCCTGAAGATCCGCCGCAGCGAGCTGAATATCGACCTGATTCTGGGCTCGAACATGGACCTGCTGTACAAGCTCAAGAACATGGAAGTCGATGCGATGCTGGTGTCACTGGATGAGAGCACCAACGACCCGGACTGCGAGCATCTGGCGCTGTTTTCCGACGACATCTTTCTCGCCGTCCCCACCGACTCACCGTTCGCCGAACACCCTGAAGTGGACCTGGGCGATCTGCGCGAAGCGACGTTCATCACCCTGACCCAAGGCTTTGCCACGCACCGCGACGGGATCCGCGTGTTCCGGCAGGCCGGTTTCGAGCCCAAGGTGGCGATGCAGGTCAATGACATCTTCACCCTGCTGAGCATGGTCAGCTCCGGCGTCGGCTATGCACTGCTGCCGGGAAGAATCGCCGCGGTCTATGAAAACCGCGTGCGCCTGATCCCGTTGCAGAGCCGCTACCGGATGCAGCAACACATCGGCATTGTTTTTCTCAAGTCCAAACAGCGCGATCCCAACCTGCTCGCGCTGTTGGCCGAGTGCCGGATGTACACCAACCGGCTGCTGGAACAGATGACCTGACCTAGGCTCTGTACGAAAAGTCGGCGAACGAAGCATCACCGAGCGCAGCCACTTTTAGTACAGCGCCTAGCCGACGATGGCGCGCACGATGAAGTACAGCACCGATGGCCCGAGCAGGCAGCCCAGACCGGTGTGGAACGTAGCGGTCAGCGCGCCATAAGGCACCAGACGCCGGTCGGTTGCCGCCAGCCCTGCGGTAACGCCGCTGACAGTACCCGCCAGACCACCGAAAACCATCGCCGAGCGCGGATTGTCCAGCCCCATCCAGCGCGCCGCCATGGGCGTGCCGACCATCACCAGAATCGCCTTGATCAGGCCGGTGGCAATCGACAGCGCCATCACATCGGAGGTGGCACCCAGCGCAGCACCGGTCACCGGGCCGACAATGTAGGTCACCGCCCCGGCACCGATAGTGGTCATGCTGATCGCGTCTCGATAACCGAACAACCAGGCAATGCTCGCGCCGACGATAAACGGCAGAATCGTGCCCAGCAGCAAGGCGATGGCGCCGATCAGCCCGGCCTTGCGCGCTTCGGTGGCCTGCACTTCAAAAGCCGTCGCCACGATAGCGAAGTCACGCAGCATCGCCCCGCCCATCAGGCCGATACCGGAAAACAGCGTGATATCCGCCAGCCCTTTCTGGCCGCCGGTCAAGGTGCCGCCGACCCAGGCCAGAATCAGCCCGATGACAATCGCAATGGCCGAACCATGCACCCGGCCGAACGTCAGGCGTTTGGACAGCACCACAGACACCCACATGATGATGCCGACGAAGGCGAATGCGGTGATCAGGCCGTTGTGTTCAAGTCCCTTCTCGATGAGATCCCACATATCAGCGACCTCCAGCCGGGGCGATTTCAGGCGTCAGCAGCGGCTCTTCCTTGGGTAACGGCTCGCCGCGATTGGTACGACTGATCACTGCGATGGTGCAGGCACACAGCACCACCGAACCCACAGCGGCCAACACCGCCACCGGCCCGCCCTTGAGTGCGGTTACAACGTTTTGTTGTGCGGCCATCGCCACCACCACCGGGATGTACAGAGCGCCCCAGAAACCCACGCCCATTTCGCAGTCCTTGCTCATGCCGCCGTGTTTTTCCATCCACAGGCGCGCGCAGATCAACAGGATCATGGCGATCCCGACCCCGCCCACATTGGATTTCACGCCCAGCAGAACGCCGAGCATATCGCCGAGAATCACGCCCGCAAGCGTGCAAATGGCCAGTAGTGCAACACCATAGATAATCATTGTTGTTATTCCTCTGTTTGCATTGCTGAAGTTGTTGTTTTTGTCCTTCGTAGCAGCTGCACGGCGGCTCTATGGGGTGCGGCGACCCTCCTCGCGCGACAGCGCAACCAGGCTGTCCAGGCGCGCAGCCTGAAAAGCCAGCGCGGTGCCCTGCTGGAATACTTTGCGCGCCAGCCCGGTCAGCACGCTGCCGGGCGGCAACTCGATGTGCAGGCGCACGCCCCGCTCCCAGGCGGTTTCCACGGTGCTGCGCCAGTCGATGACCCGACACATGTTGAACGCCAGGTCGTCACGCAGCTTCTCGGCATTGCGCACAGGTCGCGCCGTGCTGCCGCTCAGGTAACGTATGGTGGGTGCCTTTAGCGCGACCCTTGAAAAGGCCTCGGCCAGTTGTTGCGCGGGAGCGTCCAGCAAGGCGCAATGTGACGGCACGCTGACCGCAAGACGCTTGACCGCTGCCGCTCCGGCAGCCTTGGCCAGTTGACCGACCTGATGCATCGCCTCGGTACTGCCGGAGATCACCATCTGGTTGTCGGCGTTGATATTGGCGAGAAATACCGGTGCCTTCGCGCTGTGTACCTGCGCGATCAGCGCTTCTACCTGCGTCTGGTCCAGACCGATGAGCGCGGTCATACCGTAACCCTGCGGCCAGGCGCTTTGCATCAGCTCGCCACGCAGCGCGACCAGGCGCACGGCGTCGTCAAAAGCCAGCGCTCCCGAAATCACTGCTGCCGGATAAGCGCCGATGGACAGCCCTGCCAGGTAGTCCGGCACACACTCACGCGCCTGCAGCACGCGCGCGCATGCGACGCCAGCGATCAGCAGGCAAAGCTGAACGGCACGGGTGGCTTGCAGTGCCTCGGCAGTGTCCAGCGCCAGCACGTCTTCGCCCAGCGCATCGGCGGCTTCCTGCAGGCAATCGCGCACCACGGCCTCGTCCGGCAACTGATGCAGCATGCCGGCTTGCTGGGCGCCCTGGCCGGGAAATACCCACAGGCTGCTCATGCGCACACCTGCCCCAGGTGCCATGGGTCTGCAACCAACCGCGCGCCGCTGGCGGTCTTGAGCAGCACCCGCCCCGTTGGCCGCGCCCACTCACGCAGCGCCACGGCACCGTGTTCAAGTTGCAGCTGAACGTCGACCCGACAGACCGAGGTTTCCAGCGCCTCGACCAGCTCGGCGGCGCAGCGGCGACTTAGGCGCCCCGGGGTGCGCAGAATCAGGTCCAGATCGCTGTCCTGATGCAACGCCGCAATACCGCTGGCCAGCTCGAATCCGGCACTGCCGCCGACGCCCCAGTCCAGCTCCAGCGCCTCCATGACCGGACGGATCTGGCGCAACGCCTGCAACGCCGGCCATTGCTGAAGGCTCTCGGTCGGGGCTTCGATCAACTGCTCGGGCATGACCCTTCGGCAGACGTCGGCCAACGGCATGCTTGCGGCATAGCGTTGCTCCCGACCGCGACCGCGCAAGCCCACCGCCACCTGCCCGGCGGGCATTGCCTGACGCCGGACCACCACCGGTTGCCCGGCCAGCACGGCCTCGACCGCCCATTTGGGCGCGTCGTCCGGCAACGCAGACAGCGGCATGCCCCACAACAAATCATGGGGCAGCACTGCGCCAGTGTTGCTGATCACCATTGCGCCCGCAGCAACTGACGCACATTGGCCGACGCCGCACGGTTGCTCGCACCCAGACGGCTGCTCAGATCGACGCCGCGGGCCTGCACGTCCTTGATCGCACTGCTCAGCACGTTGCGCACCTGAATCAGGTCATCTGCAGCGGGCTGTTCGATCTGGCTGACCGCCAGGGTTTCCCACAGCAGACCGAGACTGGCGTAACTGTCGATGTCGTAAGCCATCGGCGGGATGCTGGCGGCGAGCTTTTCCAAGTCCTCGACGCTGCGCAGGGTTACGCGGGCTGCCGAGGCTTTGCCCATCGCATGCACCATCACGCCGGGATCACGCAGCGCGATCAATCGATTGGCCTGATAGCCGTGGGCCAGGAATGCGCCGGACATGGCTTTGCCCACCAATAGACCGATCACCGGATGTCCCGCCAGACGCGCTCGCGCGTAACTGTCCACAGCTCCGGCCAATGCCTGATGGATACCGAGCGCCTCCTCGCGACGCCCGTAGGCCTGGCTCGGCACGTCGACGATGGCAATCAATGCACGTTTTTCGGCGCGGTCGCGATCCTGCTCGATGGCCTCGTCCACCGCCTTGGCCAGGCCCCAGCCTTCCAGCAGGCCGACTTCGCCCTGACGCGCCCGGGGAAAGCGGTTGTCGGTATCGGCAATCACTGCAACAAAACGCACCGCCTGCTCGCCGAGAAAACCGTCGGCGACCTTGAGTGAGGCAGGCAGGCCAGTGACCTCACGGGCGCCTGCGCTCAAGGCGTTGAACCAGTTCAAACCCCGCTGTGAATGACTCATGACCGGGCTCCTTGATAGAGGGTACGCACGCTTTGCGGATCAATTTGCGGCTCGGTGTCCAGGCTTGCCAGTCGCTGCAGGAACAGTGGGTACTGACTGCTGCGATGCGTGTCGGGCACGCCCTGTTTGAGCCAGCCGCTGACCTGCTGGCGGACATCGGCGACATCATCGGCAGCAAAACCATCCACCAGAGCGCTGGCAAAGCGTTGCTCGCCACCGGTCAGGCTCCAGATGAACGGACGGTCACGGGAGTCGTATTCTTCGATGCCGGCTTCCTGCTCGATCACCTGCGGACCGTTCAGGCCCAGACGTGCTTCCTGGGTCACCAGCAGGTAACTGCACAGCCCTGCGGCGATGGACATCCCGCCAAAGCAGCCGACGCTGCCTGCCACCACACCGATCACCGGCTGGTACTGACGCAGATCGACTATCGCGGCATGAATCTCAGCAATCGCGGCCAGGCCCAGATTGGCTTCCTGCAAACGCACACCACCGGTTTCCAGCAGCAAGATAGCAGCGGTGGGAATACCGTTGCGGTTATCTTCGGCAGCCAGTTCCAGCGCACCGGCCATTTTCGCGCCGCCGACTTCGCCCATGCTGCCGCCCTGAAACGAGCCTTCGATGGCGGCGATGACCACTGGCCGACCATCGACAGTGCCTTTGGCGACCACCACGCCGTCATCCGCCTGAGGCACCACGCCCTGCATGGCCAGCCACGGCGACATGACCCGATCGAACGGCCCCAGCAGTTCGCGGAAGCTGCCTGCATCCAGCAAGGCGCGGGCGCGCTGTCGGGCACCCAATTCGATGAAACTGTGCTGATTCAGCAAACGTGCGCTATCAGTCATGACCGATCTCCTCGAAGCCTTGCTCCAGGCGCAAACGCACGACGCCGGGCGTCGCGCCGAAGTCATGAATATCGATGCTCAGCGCAGGCGGGGTCTGCCCCTCGAACATGCGCTCGAACAGGTGTTGCCAGCGCAGCGAGGCACCGTTGACCGACGTCACCACCTGAATCGACAAGGTGCCCGGTTTACCGGGTTCCAGCAGCACCTCCAGATCACCGGAGCCCACCACCCCCACCAGCGCACGGCCCTTGGGCGGCTGTCCGGCAGGAAATTCAAAAGACAGGGTTTCCATTTCAGGCACTCCTCGAAACAGGGCCGAGCGCAGGCTCAAGACCATCGATGAACAGGCAGGCAGCCAGCAGATCCGCCGCGCCACCGGGCGAAGCATTGAGGGCCAGCAAGTGCTGATCAAGCTCGTTCAGTGCGCGGCGGCCCGCCAGACTGGCGCTGCCTCCGGCGTCGAGCACGCGCTGTGCCCCGCGCTGCATGGCATTCAGCCCTTCGATGCCGGCGCGATGCAGCACACAGGTGTCGTCCAGCGTAGTCATGATCGCCAACAGCGCATCCAACCGAGCGTTCTGTTCGCCGCTGCCTGCCGCACGGCTGCGTTGCAGTTGTGGCAAGGCGAACAGCCTGACCGCCGGGAACCCTTGCTGCGCCTGCTCTCTGGCGCCCATGACGCCGTAACGACGAACTACCTGATCACCGTGGCTATTCTGCGTGAGCACCTGGCGGTCCTTGATCTGGGCCAAAGCGGCAGCGCGCGCGCAGATGGCATCGGGCGCACAATCCCGAGCCTCCAGCGCGGCAGCGGTCACCAGCAGACCCAGCGCCCAGATCGCGCCGCGATGCGTATTCACCCCGCTGGTGGTGCGCAGCATGGTGGCTTCGCCTTCACGGCCAAGCCTGCCCAGTGCCTCACGCAATGGCCGGTCCACAACAGCGAACTGCGTGGCGGCGTCAGCCATCAACTTGAAAGTCGGCCACAATGACAGCGCCGAGGAATGCATCAGCCCCAGGTGCAAATCGCTGTGCGCGCCGCTGCCACGCCGGTCCACCAGGGCCGGTTTGGGCGACAGGTCGGCTTCGTCGATCAAGGCGTCGACGGCCAGATCGGCCAGTCGTACTGCCAGCGAGGCCGATTGCGGTGCCAATTGAAGTGCGCTCATTACCAGCTCCTGAATTTGGCAGGCGGGTTGTAGAGGCCACCGGACCACTGAACCAGATCGGCAATGCTCTTGGCGGCCAGCAGTTCACGACTGGCGTCGGTGCGACGAATGCCGAGGTCTTCGGGCAGCGCGATCAGCCCTTCACGGCGCATGCGCGCGGTGTCCTTGGGGTTGTGGCGCAAACCGATCACAGTCACGCCCGCCACTGCCGCGATCATCGCCTGGCGTTCCTCAAGGCTGCGCGCCTTGTAGAGATAGGCGATGCCTTCTTCGGTCAGCAGGTGGGTCACGTCGTCGCCGTAGATCATGATCGGCGCCAGCGGCATGCCGCTTTTCTTCGCCACTTCGACCGCGTCCAGGGTTTCGACGAAGGTCGGTTTGCCGCCTTCCTGAAACGTTTCGACCATCTGCACCACCAACTTCTTGCCGCGCTCCAGGTAGGCAGCCGGGCCGTCATCGTGCTGCTGACGCATATCGAGCCAGGCGGGCGTGGCGTGACGCCGGCCGCGTGGGTCATGGCCCATGTTCGGCGCGCCGCCAAAGCCGGCCAGACGACCACGGGTGACTGTCGAGGAGTGCCCGTCGCCATCGACCTGCAGGGTTGCGCCGATGAACAGGTCCACGGCGTATTGCCCGGCCAGCTGGCAGAGCTGGCGGTTGGAACGCAGCGAGCCATCGCGTCCGGTGAAGAACACATCCGGGCGGGCAGCAATGTAGTTCTCCATGCCCAGCTCGGTGCCAAAACAATGCACGCTCTCGACCCAGCCGCTTTCGATGGCCGGGATCAGCGTCGGGTGCGGATTGAGTGTCCAGTTGCGGCAGATCTTGCCCTTCAGGCCCAGCGACTCGCCGTAGGTCGGCAGAATCAGCTCAATGGCGGCGGTATTGAAACCGATGCCGTGGTTCAGCGACTGGACATTGTGTTTCTCGTAGATGCCGCGAATCGCCATCATTGCCATCAGCACATGCACCGGCTTGATGTGGCGCGGATCGCGGGTGAACAGCGGCTCGATGTAGAACGGCTTGTCGGCCACCACCACAAAATCGACCCACGAGGCCGGGATATCCACCCGTGGCAGCTCGCTGACGTCATCGACCAGCTGATTGACCTGGACGATAACGATGCCGTCGCTGAATGCCGCCGGTTCGATGAGTGCGGGGGTGTCTTCGGTACTGGGCCCGGTGTAGATGTTGCCGGCGCGGTCGGCCATGAAGCCTGCCGCCAGCACCACGTTGGGGATGAGGTCCACCACCAGCCGTGAATAGAGTTCGATGTAGGTGTGGATCGCGCCGATTTCCAGCAGGCCGTCTTCCAGCAACTGACTGATGCGCAGGCTTTGCGTGCCGGCAAACGAGAAGTCCAGCTTGCGCGCGATGCCCTGTTCGAACAGGTCAAGGTGCTCGGCGCGGCCGACGCTCGGCATGATCATGTGCAGGTCATGCACCTTGCCCGGATCGACTTTGGCCAGCGCGCGGGAGAGGAAGTCCGCCTGCTTCTGATTGTTGCCTTCAAGCACCACGCGGTCGCCGGAAACCAGCAGGGCCTCCAGCGCGGCGACGATATTGCCGGTCGGCAACACCACACCATCGGCCAACGCCCGCACTTGCTCCAGACGCCGCTGCTTCTCGCTGCGACGACGTGTCCAGCGTGCGTCGGGGGAAGTTGTTGTTGTCATGATCGCTCCACGATTTTGCTGTCGTCGGCCACCTTAGGAGCGATAGCGGTCGGGCATCAATCAAGCAGCGCGTCGAATCATTACGGCTGGAGTAACGATGGGGAAACGGACGTTTCGCCGGGTGCGTCATCGCGCATGCAACATGCTCGAAATGCCCGGCTGGTAATTGCGTAGGACCGGTCTTTAAAGGGCCCGGGGTGCTATCGAAATCCGTGTTTGCGCCTAGCCTTGAGGTTTTCCGTAACCCAGAGGCAGTAGCGCGATGTCATTTATAGTCAGGGAAGGCGATCTCACTACCACCGGCGGCTTCGTGCTGGCCGCATCGGCAAGCGAAGTCATCGAACTGCGTCGTGTGGCGCGCATGGGTGACCCGGTGTGGTGCCCGGCCTGCAGGCAGATTGGCTTCATCGCCCAGGGAAACCCCACCTACATCGACGAACTTGTGGCGGTCGCTACTCAGGGTCATGAGGTGCAGTGTGGCTGTGCACCCGGCAGCAACACGCTGACCACCTCGCAGGAGCACGTCCGGGCCGACATGGACGCAACCGTCGCCATCCCCGAAGAACTGGCCTCGACAGCGCGACTCTATGCCGAACATCTGGCGCGCTCATTGAGAGACGGCAGCTATACGCCCGAAGTACTCAGGCCTCTTTCGCAGCCATGTTGAGTTGCGAATCTCGTGCCCATGCTCCGTATTCAGCATACACATGCTTTGTGGGAGTGAGCTTGCTCACGAATGCGCTGGTTTAAACGCCCTGCTTTCGGGGTCTGTACCGGCCCCTTCGCGAGCAAGCCCGCTCCCACATGACTTGCGTTTCAACTCTAGCGCCAAGGCTCCGTATAGGTATGCCCATCACGGATGGGCGTTGGTCTCGAGCAAGTGATGCAGTTCCATGAACTGCTGCGTCAGTTTGTGCCGTGGGTCGAGGTGGATCAGCGGCAGGTTGGCCTGATGCGACTCGCGCATTTTTACCGAGGCGTTGAGATAGACCGGCAGCACCGGCAGGCCTTCGGCAATCAGTTCGTCGAGCATCTGCTGCGGCAGGCTGGCTCTGGGCTGGAACTGGTTGACGATGATGCCTTCAACCTGAAGATCTTCGTTGTGGTCCTCTTTCAACTCCTCGATCTCGCGCATCAACCCATACAGCGCCTGTCGCGAGAAGCTGTCGCAGTCGAAAGGGATCAGCACCCGATCAGAGGCGATCAACGCCGAAACCGCATAAAAATTCAGTGCTGGCGGCGTATCCAGATAGATACGCTCGTAATCTTCGCTCAACTCGTCGAGCAGTTTGCGCAGCTTGTTGATCTTGTGCTTGGCCTCGAGCTTGGGCTGCAGGTCAGCAAGCTCTGCAGTCGCCGTGATCACGTGCAGGTTGTCGAACGGTGTTTCGTAGATATCGACATGGTTCTTTTTGGCGACCGGTGAGCCGGACAGCGTGTTCTTGAAGAACTCGGCAATCCCCATCGGAATGTCCTGACCGGTCAGGCCGGTGAGGTACTGAGTCGAGTTGGCCTGGGCATCGAGATCGATCAATAACGTCCGATAGCCTTCGTGAGCGCTGACTGCAGCCAGATTGCAGGCGATGCTCGATTTGCCGACACCGCCCTTCTGATTGAATACCACGCGACGCATGCTTTGGATTCCTTGAAAGATGAAGAAACAGCAGGAGTGGCCGATAACGACCGTAAGAGGAAATCGAGTCTAGACAGTGCATGTGACAACGGTGAGCTTAACGCAAAACAGTTGCTGGCCGGTTGTCATACAGAAAAACGACTTCAACCTTAAAATACACGCCTGTAAACGGTTTTTATGTAACAAATTTGCTAGTAATGAGCCCCATCAGGATAATGCGCGCACTCGGTCAATTACCGCACCCAGGCTGATATCGACCTGATATCGATGTAGCGAGAAACAAGCCCGCAGGGGCGGGAAGAGAAGCCTTGATCACCTTCAACATTGCACGATGGCAAGCCTGGGCGCCGGGCCTGGCGAGCGCGGAAGACTGGCAGCGATGGAGCCTCGATCCGACGCTGCTGGAAACCAGTGATGCAGCGCCAGACGTGTCTTTCCTTCCTGCGATGCAACGCCGCCGCCTGGGCCGCATGGCGAGAATGGCGTTTGCCGTCGGCTGGCCATTGACTGAAGGGCTGGAGCGCGTCCCGCTGGTGTTTGTCTCGCGCCACGGAGAAACCCCGAGGACCTTTGAAATCCTGCGTGATCTGGCCGCCAACGAGCCGCTTTCACCGACCCAGTTCAGCCTTTCAGTGCATAACGCCATCATTGGTCTGTGGTCGATCATGCGCGGTGAAACAAGTGAGATGACAGCCCTGGCCGCCACAGGCGACGGGCTGGAGTATGGAGCATTCGAGGCCGCAGCGTTGCTGGCCGAGGGAGCAGAAGCAGTATTGCTTGTGGTGACTGAAGAACAGCCGCCGCAAGCCTATGCCCAATGGATTGATGACGTGCCCTTTCCCTACGCGGTCGGCTTGCTGCTGACGCCGGGGAATGAGTGGCAACTGTCTCTGAACACCGATACGCAAGGCACCAAGCGCACTCAGTGGCCCCATGCCCTGAACCTGCTGCGGGCCTTGCACACTGATCAATCCGTCTGCCTGCACCCTTGGAATAACCGGTTATGGAACTGGCAACGCAGTCACTGAAAAAAGGTCGGGACGCCTATTACTGGCGTCTGCTGGCAACAGGCATCAGCTTTGCCCTGTTCGGGTTGAGCGGTTTATGCCTGCGGTTGTTCGTTTTTCCAGTATTGAGTTGCCTGCCTGGCAGTGTGGCCAGCCATCAGCGCCGCGCGCGACGGACCATCAGCCGCCTGTTCTGGCTGTTCATCCGCATCATGGCGCGCATGCGGGTGCTGACCTATGACGTACAAGGCGCCGAAAAGCTTGGTCGCCCAGGGCAGATGATCATCGCCAACCACCCGTCACTGATCGATGTCGTGTTTCTGATCGGGCTGGTGCGTGACGCCAACTGCGTGGTCAAACGCAGCCTGTGGGAGAACCCGTTCACCCGCGGCCCTGTGCGCTCCACCGGTTACATCAGCAACGACGGCAGCATGGAGATGCTAGACGCCGCCGTAGAGCGCCTGCAAAGCGGCCAGACACTGATCATTTTCCCGGAAGGCACGCGCACCCAGCCAGGCCAGCCGCCTGTCTTTCACCGCGGCGCGGCCGCCATTGCGCTGCGTGGCGCGAGCGTCATCACCCCGGTGACGATCAAGGTCCAGCCGACCACCCTGACCAAGGCCGAGCCTTGGTATCGCATTCCGCAACGCCGCGTGCACTTCACTTTGCGCGTCGGTGCCGATATAGAACCAACCGCCTTCAGTGCGCTAGGCCCACCGCCCCTGGCGTCCCGCAAGCTCAACGATTACCTGCATGACTATTTCACCAAGGAGCTCGCCTCAGATGAGCGATCTGCACCAGGACATTAAATTGTTGATCATCGATGCCCTGGGCCTCGAAGACATCACCCCGGAAGATATCGGCAACGATATGACGCTGTTTGGCGAAGGACTGGGACTGGACTCGGTGGATGCGCTCGAATTGGGCCTGGCCATCCAGAAGCGTTATGGCATCAGGATCGATGCCGATGCAAAGGACACCCGTAACCATTTCGCCAGCGTCGACAGCCTTGCGGCCTTCGTCAGCGCCAGACAACCGGCCTGAGAATTGAACATGCAAACCCGTGAAGACATCTTCGAAATCCTGCGCACCGCAATGGTGGAACTGTTCGAACTGGAGCCTGAGCGAGTCACGCTTGAAGCCAACCTGTATCAGGACCTGGAAATCGACAGCATCGATGCCGTGGACCTGATCGATCACATCAAACGCAAGACCGGCAAAAAGATTGCGGCTGAAGAGTTCAAGTCGGTGAGGACCGTGAATGACGTGGTAGAGGCCGTCTACAAACTGGTCAACACCGCCGAATGAAGCGGCTGATTGGCCTGATTCTGGTGCTGGCCGGCGTGCTCTATCCATTCGCCGTCTATTGGGGGACCGAGCATTTCGCCCCTTGGCAGTTCGCGCTGCTGCTGGGCAGCCTGTGGCTGGCGCGCGCCCTGACCGGAGAGCGCAGGCAAGGCAGCCTGGCGATGGCGATTGTAGCGCTGATCTTTTGCGCGGTGCTCGGCGCCCTCGACAGTCACATGATGCTGCGCTGGTACCCGGTACTGGTCAGCACCTTCATGCTCGGCCTGTTCGGCTCAAGCCTGGTCTACGGCCCGCCGATCGTGGAAAAGATGGCGCGCCTGAACCGTCCCGATCTGCCTGAGGCGGGTATCCGCTATACACGTAAAGTCACGCAGATTTGGTGCCTGTTCTTTCTCGTCAACGGCCTCACGTCAGCCATCCTGACACTGTGGGCACCGTTGTCATGGTGGACGCTGTACACCGGCCTGATTTCCTACGGCCTGATGGGCGTGTTATTCGCTGTTGAATGGATCGTCCGCCCACCCTCAGCGGGCGGCAAATGAAATGGATCGCATGAACTGGTTGAACCTGGAACACCTGCTGCTCGATGCGCTGCCCGACCGGTTGCTGACGCTGGCCCCGACCCTCGACCACGCGCAGTTTCGTGATCAGGCGCTCGGCGTGGCTGCGGGGCTGAACGCGCGCGGCATCACACGCCTTGCAGTGTACCTCGAGGATGCCGCCGACCTGGCCATTGCGTTGTTCGCGGCCTGGCGCGCAGGTGTGCACGTGTTGCTGCCCGCCGACTTGCAGGGCCAGACCCGCGAGCGCTGGGCGAATCAGGTCGACCTGTGGCTGACTGACCTGCCGGGTGACACCCACCTGAGCGACCTGCATGCCGCGCCTCTCCCCGCGGCAGCGCTGGACCTCGACCAGTGCCGGCTGAGCCTGTGCACCTCCGGCTCCAGCGGCGAGCCCAAACTGATCGAAAAACACCTGCGGCAACTGGCCAACGAAGTCTGCGGGCTGGAACAGCTGTGGGGCGCGGAGCTCGGCGCGGCATGCATGATCGGCAGCGTGGCGACGCAACATATTTACGGGCTGCTGTTTCGTTTGCTCTGGCCGCTGTGCGCGGCACGCCCGTTCGTGCGCCGTCAGTTGCCGTTCGCCGAAGACCTGCAACGCGCCAGCCGTGAATACCCGTCATTCGCCTGGGTCGCCAGCCCTGCGCTGCTCAAGCGCATGGGCGACAATCTCGACTGGCCGGGTCTTGCCGCCGTGCGCCGGGTGTTCTCTTCCGGCGGCGCATTGCCGGCCGAAGCCGCACAGAGCCTGCAGCAACGCCTCGGTCAGTGGCCGACGGAAATTCTCGGCAGCTCGGAAACCGGCGGCATCGCCTGGCGTCAGGGCGGGCAACGCTGGCAGGCCTTCGACGGCGTAGAGCTGAGTCAGGATGCGCAAGGTGCGCTGCGCATCAGCTCGCCCTATCTGCCGCCCGGCCATGTCGAGCAGACCGCCGATGCGGCGCTGATCGGTGCAGACGGGCGCTTCGAACTGCTGGGCAGGCTCGACCGCATCGTCAAACTCGAAGAGAAGCGCGTGTCCTTGCCGCTGATCGAGCAGGCCCTCGCGGCTCACCCGTGGGTGAGTGAAGCGCGCCTTGGCGTGGTGCAGGCAAACCGTGCCTCGCTGGGCGCGCTGCTGGTGCTGAGCGACGCGGGCTTGCTGGTCCTGCGCAATCAGGGCCGTCGGGCGCTCACCGAAGCCTTGCGGCAGTACCTGCAACCGCACTGCGAAACCATCGCCCTGCCGCGTCGCTGGCGTCTGCTGCGGCAGATGCCGCTCAACGCCCAGGGCAAGCTGCCTCAGGCAGAGGTCGAGGCGCTGCTGCTGGCGCCACGCTCGAAACAGCCGGAAGTGCTTGAGCAACAGAACGTCGAAGGCGAGCTGCACCTGCAATTGAGCGTCCCGCCCGATCTGGCGTTTTTCAGCGGCCACTTTCCCAAGGCGCCGATTTTGCCGGGCGTGGTGCAAGTCGACTGGGCGATCAGCCTGGGCCAGCGACTGCTCGACCTGCCATGCGGATTTGCCGGTATGGAGGTGCTCAAATTTCAACAACTGGTGCGTCCCGGTGATCGCCTCACGCTGACACTGCGCTTCGATGCGACACGCTCCAAGCTGCACTTCGCCTTTCGCAACGCCGACAACGCGCCCTGCTCCAGTGGCCGCATCCTCCTGGAGGACGACCATGCATAAGCCTTGCGTGATCATTCCGGTGTTTGACCACGAGCTGGCCGTGCCCAACGTGGTCAAGGCCGTGCGCAACGCCGGGTTGCCGTGCATTCTGGTGGACGATGCCAGCAGTCCGGCCTGCGAAGCCGTGTTACAGCAGTTGGCGCAGGGTGAGGCTATCCACCTGCTGCGCCTGCCGGTCAATCAGGGCAAGGGCGGCGCGGTAATGGCCGGCTTTCGCGAGGCGATCCGGCTGGGTTTCAGCCATGCGTTGCAGGTCGATGCCGACGGCCAGCATGATCTGAGTGATATTCCGGTGTTTCTGGAGCAGTCGCGCCAGCACCCGGATGCGCTGATCTGCGGTTATCCGCAGTTTGACGAGAGCGTGCCCAAAGGCCGTCTGTATGCACGCTACCTGACCCACGTCTGGGTGTGGATCAATACCTTGTCGTTGCACATTCGCGATTCCATGTGCGGCTTCCGCCTCTATCCACTGGCCCCGGTCCTGGCGCTGATCGACAGCGTGCAGATCGGTAGACGCATGGATTTCGACTCGGAAATGCTCGTGCGCCTGTCCTGGCGCGGCCAGCCGATGCGCTGGCTGCCGACCCGCGTTCATTACCCGCAGGACGGTCTGTCGCATTTCCGCCTGTTTCATGACAACGCCCTGATTTCGAAAATGCACGCCAAGCTGTTCTTCGGCATGCTGCTACGCCTGCCAATGCTCCTGTGGCGACGGTGGCGGCCATGAGCATCGACAAGTCGCCCAAGGAGCATTGGGCCAGTCATCAGGAGCGCGGCAGCTTCATGCTCATGAAACTCACCGCCTGGGGCATGCGGGTGCTCGGTCGGCGCCTGCTCAGCCCGGTGCTGTATGGCATCGTCCTGTATTTCTTTGTCTTCGGCCGACGTGCCCGGCACAGCATCTGGCAATACCAGCAGCACCTGGCGGACTGGAGCGGCAAACCCGAACTGCGGCCCAGCCAGCGCCGGGTGTTCGGGCAGTTCATGGCATTCGCCGATGCCTTGCTCGACAAGCTCGACGTGTGGAACGGCAGGCTGGGTATCGATCAGATCGAGATCGTCGACCAGGCCTTGCTGCGCCAGAACCTGCGTGGCCAACGCGGACAGATGCTGGTCGGTGCGCACCTGGGCAACCTTGAAGTGTGCCGAGCGCTGGCCGAACTCGGCGAAAAGGTCACCATGAACGTGCTGGTGCACACCAAACATGCCGAACGCTTCAATCGCCTGCTCGGTGAAGCCGGCGCGACACATCTGCGCCTGATTCAGGTCAGCGAGCTGGACCCGGCCATCATGCTGCAATTAAGCCAGCGTCTGGACGAAGGCGAGTGGCTGGCCATCGCCGGTGACCGCGTCGCGCTGCATGGCGGGCGCAATGTGCAGGTCGACTTTCTCGGTCAGCCGGCCAACTTCCCGCAAGGCCCCTGGCTGCTGGCCGGGCTGCTCAAGTGCCCGGTCAACCTGTTCTTTTGCCTCAAGGGTGCGAAAGGCTATCGGGTAATTCTCGAACCGTTCGCCGACGCCATCGAGTGGCGGCGCAGCGACCGTGCCCAGGTCATCGAGCAGTGGGCCACGTGTTATGCCGAGCGTCTTGGGCACTATTGCCTGGAAGCGCCGCAGCAGTGGTTCAATTTCTACCCATTCTGGAAGTCTGCCGATGAATCAGGCTCATGAGCTGATCGCGCTCGGCGGTCATGTGCTGCGTTGTAAAATCAGCGCGGATCGCCACAGGAGGTTACATGCGCAGTAAGGGTTTCCTGCACATCGACACTGAAATCGTCGTGCCGTTTTTCGACGTCGACATGATGAACATCGTCTGGCACGGGCACTACGTGAAGTACCTCGAAGTGGCGCGCTGCGCGCTGCTCGATCATATCGGCCATAACTACATGCAGATGCTCGAATCCGGTTATGGTTGGCCGGTGATCGATCTGCAATTGCGCTATGTGCGCAGCGCCGTGTTCGGTCAGACACTGAACGTGCGCGCCAGTCTGGTGGAGTGGGAGAACCGTCTGAAGATCAATTACCTGATCACCGATGCACACACCGGTGAGCGCCTGACCCGCGCCAGCACTGTGCAGGTCGCCGTCGACAGCCAGAGCCGGGAAATGCAACTGGCCTCGCCGCAGGTGTTCATCGATGCCGTCAAAACTGCCCTTGAGAGCACAATAGAGAGCGCCTCGCCATGAACCGCCCGCTTCGTACCTTGATTCTGCTGGGTCTGCTGTGCCTTTCTTCTCTGGCGCAGGCGTTCGATCTGCAACAACTGAGCGATCAGCTCGCCAAGCCTGCCGTGGTGCAGGGTCGTTTCGTTCAGGAAAAACACCTGCGCGCCCTGCCGCAACCGCTGCTCAGCAAGGGCCGCTTCGTGCTCGCCAGGGATTTCGGGCTGCTCTGGCTGCTGGAAACACCGCTCAAACAGGATTACCGCATCAATGCCGACGGTATTGCCCGTCGTGAAGCCGATGGCAATGTTAGCACCTGGAAGCCGGTGCCGAACAAGAACGCCGGCGCCGAGCAGAACCGTCTGTTCCTGGCGGTCTTGCAAGGCGACAGCAGCGGTCTGCAGCGGGATTTCGACTTGCAGCTCAAGGGCGAGGCGAATGCCTGGCACCTCACCCTGACGCCGCGTTCGATGCTGCTGCAACAAGTGTTCAAACAGATCAACATCGACGGTGGCGAACTGGTGCAGCGTATCGAGCTGCTGGAAACCCAGGGCGACAGCACGGTCCTGAAAATGATCGACAGCAGCAGTGCCCCGACCCTGACCGATGCGCAGCGTAATGACTTCAAAGACTGAGCGGCTGTTGCCGCGACTGTTCCTGCTGATTCTGGCGGGCGTACTGGCGCTCGCGGGCTGGCAGTGGCACGACCGCTCGCCGCTGTCGGCCAACCTGATGGAGCTGGTGCCGGGCACCGATAACGACGAACTGGTCGTGAGCGCCGAAAAGCGCATGCAGGAACCGCTCAACCGCGAAATGCTGGTGCTGGTGGGCCACAGCGATCGGCAGAAGGCCGTCGAACTGGCACGCAATCTGGCTGAACAATGGCAGTCGACCGGCCTGTTCGAGAAGGTTCAGTGGTCGCTGCAGGCCGATCTGCCCGCGTTGCGCACCCAGTTGCTGCAAGGGCGCATCGCCATGCTGCCGACAGCGGACCGCACACTGCTGATCGACGACCCGAAAACCTTCATCGAACAGCGCGTACAGACGCTGTTCGACCCGTTTGCCGGGTTCAGCCTGGTGCCTGGCCAGGATGACTGGCTGGGGCTGACCGGACGTATCCAGAACGGCCTGCCGAAGCAGGGCTCGGTCGAGGCGGACCTGGCCAGTGGCGCGTTGGTGGCCAGCGCCGAGGGCAAAAGCTGGGTACTGCTGCGTTCGCGAACCCGAACCGATGCCTTCGACATGCACCTGCCCGGCCAGGTCGCGGACCTGCTGGCGCAAGCGCGGGTGCAGGCCAGTCAGGCGGGTGGTCAATTGCTCGCGGCCAGCGGGCTGCTTTACGCTGCCGACGGGCAGAAGCAGGCCAGCCGGGAAATCACCTGGGTCGGCGGTGGCGCAACGGTCGGTATCCTGTTGTTGCTGTTACTCGCCTTCCGCCGCTGGAGCGTGCTGCTGGCATTCGTGCCGGTGGTGGTCGGCATGCTCTTCGGCGCGGTGGCCTGCGTTGCGATATTCGGCAGCATGCACGTCATGACGCTGGTGCTGGGCTCGAGCCTGATCGGGGTGGCGGTGGATTACCCGCTGCATTACCTGTCCAAGAGCTGGAGCCTCAAACCCTGGCGCAGCTGGCCCGCCTTGCGCCTGACCCTGCCGGGCCTGAGCCTGAGCCTGATCACCAGTTGCATCGGCTACCTGGCGCTGGCCTGGACGCCGTTTCCGGCACTCACGCAAATTGCGGTGTTCTCGGCGGCCGGCCTGATCGGCGCCTACCTGACGGCGGTGTGCCTGCTGCCCGCGCTGCTCGCAAAAGTCGAGATCAGCCCTGCCCAGTGGCCGCTGAAACTGGCGCAATTGATGCTCGATTGCCGCGCCGCCTTGCTGCTGCGCATCAGCACACCGATCCTGCTGGTGCTGCTGTTGGTCTTCTGTGGCGGCGGACTCTGGCACCTGACCACCAAGAACGATATCCGCCAATGGGTGGCAGCACCTCAGGCGTTGACCGATGAAGCCCAGGCCATCGCACGGATCACCGGTTATCAGCCCACCAGCCAGTTTTTTCTGGTGCGCGGCAAGGACCAACAGCAGTTGCTGGATCGGCAGTCCGAACTGACCCAACGGCTCGACCAACTGGTCAGCATGGACAAGCTGCAAGGCTACATGGCGCTCAACCAGTTGCTGGATTCGCCTGCCGAGCAGCAACTGACCCGTGATGCACTGGGCAAATTGCCGCAACACTGGGAGCCACTGGTACAGCTTGGCGTTCCGGCCAACGCACTGAAAACCGAACTCGCGCAATTGCAGGCACTGCCAACGCAAGACATTGATCAGGCGCTTCAAGGCCCGCTCAGCGAACCGTGGCGCACGCTCTGGCTGGGCGCCAGCGAAGATGCCGAAGGCGACGCTCAGGTAGCCAGCATCGTCAGCCTGCGTGGCATGAACAGCATGGCGTTGCTGCGCGTGCAGGCCATCGGACTGGAGGGCGTGCAACTGGTCGACCGCTTGGGTGAGCTCAACGAGGTGTTTGCCCACACGCAGATCAGCGCAGCGGAATTGAAGCTGGCATCGTGCGTACTGATCGTCCTGCTGCTGATCGCTCCGTTTGGCTTCGGCGGTGCGTTGCGCATCGTCGCCCTGCCCCTGCTGGCGGCCCTGTGCAGCCTCGCCAGCCTGGGCTGGCTCGGTCAGCCGCTGACTCTGTTCAGCCTGTTCGGCCTGTTGCTGGTCACGGCGATCAGCGTCGATTACGCCATCCTGATGCGCGAGCAGATAGGCGGCGCGGCGGTCAGCCTGCTGGGCACGCTGCTGGCAGCGGTCACCACCTGGCTGTCGTTCGGCCTGCTGGCCGTTTCCAGCACCCCGGCGATCAGCAACTTCGGCCTGTCGGTCAGTCTGGGGCTAGCGTTCAGCTTCCTGCTGGCGCCTTGGGCCAGCCCTCGTAAAGCGCTTCATTCGCCAGCCAATGCTGAAGGGCCACACGCATGAGTCTTGCAGCGTTGTCGTCACTCCCAGCCACCGCCCAACCGAAAAGGAATACCTGTGCCCATCACTGATAGGGAAATTCGTCAGGTCGTCATCATCGGTGCCGGCCCGGCCGGTTCAATAGCGGCTGCCCTGCTCAAACGCCAAGGCCATGACGTGCTGATCATCGAGCGCCAGCTGTTTCCGCGCTTCTCTATCGGTGAAAGCCTGCTGTGCCACTGCCTGGACTTCGTCGAAGAAGCCGGGATGCTGGAGGCCGTGCAGGCCGCCGGTTTCCAGCCCAAAAATGGCGCAGCCTTCGCGCGCGGCGAGCAATACAGCGATTTCGACTTCAGCGATACGTTCAGCAACGGCAAGCCGACGACCTTTCAGGTGCAGCGCAGCGAGTTCGACAAACTGCTCGCCGATCAGGCTGCGCTGCAAGGCGTGGACATCCGCTATCAGGAAGAGATCGTCAGCGCCGACTTCGATGGTCCGCAGCCGGTTTTGCGTGTGAGGCGTGAGGACGGCAGCGAATACAGCGTGCAGGCCAGCTTCGTACTCGACGCCAGCGGCTATGGCCGTGTGCTGCCGCGCTTGCTGGATCTGGAAGCGCCGTCGGGTTTTCCGGTGCGCCAGGCGGTGTTCACCCATATCGAAGACCGCATCGAAAGCCCGCCCTTCGACCGCCGCAAGATTCTCGTCAGCATCCATCCGCAGCACAGCGATGTGTGGTTCTGGTCGATCCCGTTCAGCGAAGGCCGCTGTTCGATAGGCGTGGTCGCCTCGGCTGAACGCTTCAAGGACAAGCCCGAGGATCTGGATGCCTGCCTGCGCGCCTTTATCGATGAAACACCGCAACTGGCCAGCGTGCTGAAAAACGCAGTCTGGGATACGCCAGCGAGAACCATCGGCGGCTACTCGGCCAACGTCAAGACCCTGCACGGCAAAGGCTTTGCGCTGCTGGGCAATGCGGCGGAATTCCTCGACCCGGTGTTTTCGTCAGGCGTGACCATCGCCATGCGTTCGGCGAGCATGGCGGCTGGCGTGCTGAGCCGCCAGTTGCAGGGCGAAAACGTGGATTGGGAAAGCGAGTTCGCGGTGCCATTGAAACGTGGCGTCGACACCTTTCGCGCCTATGTCGAGGGCTGGTACGACGGTACATTCCAGAGCGTGATTTTCTACCCCGGCAGCGCTCCGGACATCCGCCGCATGATCAGCTCGATTCTGGCCGGTTATGCCTGGGACGAACGCAATCCGTTTGTCAGCGAGCCCAAGCGCCGCCTGCGCACACTTTCGGAAATCTGCGCGGACGGTGGTTCATGAGTCGACCGTTCCTGAGTGACAGTTATGTCGAGGAAACCCGCTTCGGCCTGTGGTTTCTGCGCAGCAACATCTGGCAGTACCGCGTGCTGCGCGTGGCGATAGACGACTTGCGCAGCCTGTTCGCCAGCCCGCCGCCGGTTGCGCCGGTGTTGCTCGACGCCGGGTGCGGGCAAGGCCGCTCGTTCCAGCATCTGAACAAGGTTTTTCAGCCGTCCAGGCTCATCGGTGTCGACGCCGATCCGCACAGCCTCGAGATGAGTCGCGAAGAGGCGCGGGCCAGGGGCGTAGAGGTCGAGCTGATCGGCAGCGACTGCGCAGCTCTGCCAGTACCCGACGCCAGCGTCGATTTGCTGTTCTGCCACCAGACTTTCCATCATCTG
This sequence comes from Pseudomonas sp. NFACC10-1, assembly GCF_900119195.1. Lineage (NCBI taxonomy): Bacteria > Pseudomonadati > Pseudomonadota > Gammaproteobacteria > Pseudomonadales > Pseudomonadaceae > Pseudomonas > Pseudomonas sp. NFACC10-1. The sequence continues at coordinate 298,849 of NZ_FPJB01000002.1, forward strand.
GTGGAGCAGGAACAAGCGCTGGCCGAGTTTTACCGGGTACTCAAACCGGGCGGCTACCTGCTGTTCGCCGAGTCGACCGAGGCGTACATCGACACCTGGGTAATTCGCTGGCTGTTCCGCCACCCGATGCATGTTCAGAAAAGCGCGGCGCAGTATCTGCAGATGATCCGCGACCAGGGTTTCGAGTTCGATGCACCGAATGTTTCGTACCCTTACCTGTGGTGGAGCCGCGCCAGGGACTTCGGCCTGCTCGAAGTCTTGAAACTGCAAAAGCCCAGGCCGTTCGGGCAACGTGAGGAAACGCTGGTCAATGTCGTGGCCCGCAAACCCCTGGAAGTGGAAGCATCATGATTCGCATACTGTTTTTAGCCTTCCTGCTGCTCGGCGGCTGTGCGGCACAAGCCCCGCTGCCGACCAGCGCACCGACCATGCAATTGCCGATGCAGCTGCACATCGAGCGTCGCCAGGCCGATCAGCATCAGGACTGGTTACTGATCATCCAGCGCGAAAACGGCGGATTGCGCTGGTCGATGATGGACCCGCTGGGCATTCCCCAGGCGCGCCAGTTGCTGATCGACGGCAAATGGCAAGCCGACGGTTTGCTGCCGCCCAATCCCGAAGCCCGCGAGCTGTTCGCTGCGCTGATGTTCGCCATGACCCCGGACCTGGAAATGCATGGCCGCTACCCGACGGCTTACCGCCAGGGCATGCAGCGACGCCTGGACGATCGCTGGCTGGTCGAATATCAGTCGGCCAACGCATTCACTATTCGCCTCAAGGACAGGCTGAGCTACAAGGTCACACCACTGAACAACGAGAGCCTGCCATGACCGCCTATCTCAACGCGCTGGGCGTGATCTGCTCGCTGGGCGACAGCCGTGAAGAGGTGTCGCGCAGGCTGTTCGCAGGTGACAGCTCGGGTATGGTGTTCGAAAGCGGCTGGGTACCGGAACGTGCGTTGCCGGTCGGTGCGGTCAAATCCGCACTGCCGCCCATTCCGCCGGCCGTGCATTTGCATCGCAGCCGCAATAACCAGCTGCTGCTGGCCGCCGCCCTGCAGATTGAGGAGGACATCAGCCAGGCCATCACCCGCTTCGGCGCCGGGCGGATTGGCGTGATCATCGGCACAAGCACCTCGGGCATCGATGAAGCGAGCGAGAGCATGGCCGTCTGGCTGCGCGAGCGGACCTTCCCCGACGATTACGATTATCGGCAGCAGGAACTGGGCGCACCGGCAAATTTTCTCGCCGCCTGGCTGCAATTGAGCGGCCCGGCCTACGTCATCTCGACAGCCTGCACCTCCAGCTCGCGGGCATTGCTCAGTGCGCGGCGGGCGCTGGACATGGGCCTGTGCGATGCCGTGCTGTGCGGCGGCGTCGACAGCCTGTGCAGGCTGACCCTGCAGGGGTTCTCGGCACTCGAGGCCATGTCGCCGCAGCTCTGCAATCCGTTCTCCAGCAACCGCAACGGGATCAATATCGGCGAGGCGGCCGCACTGTTCCTGATGACTCGCGAAGCCGACAGCAGGCACTCGATTGCCCTGCTGGGTGCAGGTGCCAGCTGCGACGCTCACCACATCTCGGCCCCCGAACCCACCGGCCGTGGTGCGCGCGATGCAATGTTGCAAGCGTTGCACAATGCGCGACTCGAGGCGGAGCAGATCAGTTATCTGAACCTGCATGGCACCGCCACGCCGCACAACGACGCGATGGAGAGCCTGGCCGTGCAGGGCGTATTTCCGAACGGCGTGCCCTGCTCCTCGACCAAACCGCTCAGCGGCCACACCCTGGGCGCAGCGGGCGCGCTGGAAGCGGCGTTTTGCTGGCTGAGCCTGGCACCGCAGAATGCCGAACGGGCCCTGCCCCCGCACCTGTGGGACAGCGAGGCCGATCCACTGCTGCCTGCGCTGCAATGGACACACGCAGGCTCGCGCCTGACACCTGAAAGCGCTCGTTACATGATGAGCAATTCGTTTGCCTTCGGTGGCAACAACATCAGCCTGATTATCGGAGATGCCCCATGACCGAGTGGCCGCTCGCCGAACTCATCCCCCATGCCGGCGACATGATCCTTATCGATCAGGTGCTGAGCTTTGACGAAGAACAGATTCGAACCTGCCTGACCGTACGCGCCGACGGCCTGTTCAATCAAGCCGACGGCAGCCTGCCCGCATGGCTGGGCATAGAGCTGATGGCGCAGAGCGTCGCGGCCTATGCCGGTTGCAAGGCGCGCAACAACGGCGAAGCGGTCAAGCTGGGTTTTCTGCTTGGCAGCCGCAAGTTCGATTGCAACGTGACACGCTTCCCACTGGGCAGTGAACTGCACATCCATGCCGTGCGCTCCCTGCAGGACGACAACGGCATGGGCATGTTCGAATGCACCCTCACCGGCCCGGGTATCGAGGCTTTTGCCCGACTCAATGTATATTGCCCGCCCAACACTGCTGACTACCTGGCTGAAGGAGCCCCGGCATGACTGAATCGATACTGGTCACCGGCTCCAGCCGTGGCATCGGCCGCGCCATCGCCCTGCGTCTGGCGCAGGCCGGATACGACCTGATCCTGCATTGCCGCACCGGCCGCAGCGAAGCCGAAGCCGTGCAGACCGAAGTCGTTGCGCTGGGCCGTCAGGCACGCGTGCTGCAATTCGATGTCTCGGACCGTGCCGCCTGCAAGGCAATTCTGGAACAGGATGTGGAGACGCATGGCGCCTATTACGGCGTGGTACTCAACGCCGGGCTGACCCGCGACGGCGCGTTTCCGGCGCTGAGCGACGATGACTGGGATCAGGTGCTGCGTACTAACCTGGACGGTTTCTATAATGTCCTGCACCCGTTGACGATGCCGATGATTCGCCGTCGTGCAGCAGGGCGCATCGTCTGCATCACCTCGGTTTCAGGGCTGATCGGCAATCGCGGCCAGGTCAATTACAGCGCTTCCAAGGCAGGGCTGATCGGTGCCGCCAAGGCGCTGGCCATCGAACTGGGCAAACGCAAGATCACCGTCAACTGCGTCGCGCCGGGGCTGATCGATACGGCCATGCTCGACGAGAACGTGCCCGTTGACGAACTGATGAAAATGATTCCGGCACAACGCATGGGCACGCCCGAGGAAGTGGCGGGGGCCGTGAATTTTCTGATGTCGGCCGAAGCGAGCTACATCACTCGTCAGGTTCTGGCCGTCAATGGGGGACTGTGTTGATGAAGCGTGTGGTAGTGACCGGCATGTCCGGCATCACTTCGGTGGGCAGCGACTGGCCGACTATCGATGCCAGCTTCACGGCCAATCGCAGCGGCATTCGCCGGATGGACGAGTGGAACCGTTTTGCCGAGCTCAATACCCGCCTGGCTGGCCCCATCGACGATTTCGTCGTGCCGGGGCACTGGACGCGCAAGCAACTGCGCAGCATGGGCCGCGTGTCCCGTCTGGCCGTGGCGGCTGCGGAGCAGGCCCTGATCGACGCCGGGCTGCTGAATCACCCTATCATTCGCGACGGCCGCATGGGCACGGCCTGCGGCTCGTCCACCGGCAGCACCGACGAGATCAAGGCTTTCGGCAACATGTTGATCAACTCGGTGGCTGTGGGCCTGAACGCCAACTCCTACGTGCGGATGATGCCGCACACCACCGCTGCCAACATCAGCATTTTCTTCGGCCTGACCGGACGCCTGATTCCGACCTCCAGCGCCTGTACCAGTGGCAGTCAGGGCATCGGCTATGCCTACGAGGCGATCAAGTTCGGCCGTCTGCCGCTGATGCTGGCGGGCGGGGCTGAAGAGCTGTGCCCGACCGAGGCCATGGTGTTCGACGCGCTGTACGCCACCAGCCTCAAGAATGATGCGCCCCACAGCACGCCACGCCCCTACGACAGCGGACGCGACGGCCTGGTGATCGGCGAAGGCGGCGGCATGCTGGTGCTTGAAGAGCTTGAGCATGCCCAGGCACGTGGCGCGCACATCTACGCCGAGATCGTCGGCTTCGGCAGCAACGCCGACGGCGCGCACAGCACTCGCCCCGAGCAGGCCACCATGCGCCGCGCGATGGAGCTGGCCCTCGAAGACGCCGCCCTGCCGCCCGACGCCATCGGTTACGTCAACGGCCACGGCACCGCCACCGAACAGGGCGACATCGCCGAGACCCTGGCCACCAGCAGCCTGTTCGGCCCGCGCATGCCGCTCAGCTCGCAGAAAAGCTTCCTCGGCCACACGCTGGGAGCGTGCGGCGCGCTGGAGTCATGGTTCAGCATCGAAATGCTCAACAGCGATCGCTATATCCATACGCTCAACCTGGTCGCCATCGACCCACAGTGCGGTGAACTGGACTACATCGTCGGCGAACCAAGGTACATGAGCAACGAATACGTGATGAACAACAACTTCGCATTTGGCGGCGTGAACACCTCGCTGATCTTCAGGCGTTGGCGCTAAGGGTGTTCTCTGGGACGCCTGCCGTTCCTCATGCTCCAGTCCACACACTTATCGTTCCCACTCTCCGGCGTGGGAATGCAGCTCTGGTCGCTCTGCGTCCGATCTTTACGTATCAACATGCCTACAAGAGAGGGCTGCTGCCCGCAGGACGTTCGGGAGGTTACGACCGGCTGAGAAGCGGCCCGGCCATGCCTTATGCACCGCATGCACCGGTCTTGCTGCCGGTTCCCGGCAGATCGCGAGCAAGCTCGCTCCCACGGCCTGCGGCCAGAATCTCAACTATCGTGCGGCGCTCTGCGTCGTATGCCGTTCTGGACGCTCAGCGGCCCGGCCCACCGGATGCACCGGTCTTGCTGCCGCTTCCCGGCAGATCGCGAGCAAGCTCGCTCCCACGGCCTGCGGCCAGAATCTCAACCATCGTGCGGCGCTCTGCGTCGTATGCCGTTCTGGACGCTCAGCGGCCCGGCCCAACGTACGCACCGGTCCTGCTGCCGGTCCTGCTGCCGGTTCTCGGCAGATCGCGAGCAAGCTCGCTCCCACGGCCTGCGGCCAGAATCTCAACTATCATGCGGCGCTCCGCGTCGTATACAGTTCTGGACGCTCAGCGGCCCGGCCCACCGCATGCACCGGTCTTGCTGCCGCTTCCCGGCAGATCGCGAGCAAGCTCGCTCCCACGGCCTGCGGCCAGAATCTCAACCATCGTGCGGCGCTCTGCGTCGCATGCCGTTCTGGACGCTCTGCGTCCTATCATCAGTACCCTTGAATCACCCCACATTGCGCGTTAACAGCTCGGTGAACGCCTTGGCCATGGGCGATTGTTCGTCCTTGCGTTGCACCAGCCACACCGCGCTGGTTGCGCCGGGGTCGAGGACGTTGCGGTAGACCACGCCGTCGATGCGCATTCGCCGGTAGGACGCAGGCAGTACGGTGACGCCCAATCCTGCTGCAACCAGGCCGATGATAGTCATCACTTCGCCCGCTTCCTGGGTGATCAGCGGGCTGAACCCCGCGGCGCGCGCCAGGCTCAGGACTTGCGCGTAGATGCCGCTGCCGTAGGTACGCGGGAAGAACACGAACGGCTCGGCGGCCAGCGCCGCCATGTAGATCCCTTCCTCGCTCCCTGCCGCCAGAGGATGGTCGGCACGCATGATCGCCACCAGCGGTTCACTGAGCAATTCGAACACCACCAGTGAATCGGGCAATGCCAGCGGGCGCATGATGCCGACCTGAATGGTTTTGTCCTCAAGACCTGCCGCCACTTCCTGACTGGTGATCTCGGTCAGGGTCAGGTGCACGTCCGGGTAGGCCTGGCGGAAAGCAAAAATCGCCTGCGGAATGCTCGACGTAAACGGCGCAGACGAGGTAAAGCCGATCTTCAGCTCGCCGATCTCACCCAATTGCGCACGCCGCGCCACGTCAGTGGCCTTGTCGACCTGCGCCAGCACCAGCCGTGCTTCGTCGAGAAACAGCCGCCCGGATTCGCTCAACTCGACGCGCCGGTTGGTGCGCTCGAACAAGCGCGTGCCCAGTTCCTGCTCCAGCGTCTGAATCTGCTGGCTGAGCGGCGGTTGCGAAATACCCAGCGCCTGCGCGGCGCGGCCAAAATGCAGCTCTTCGGCAACCGCGATGAAGTAACGCAGATGACGCAATTCCATGCGGCCTCCATTAAGTCGTTTTACCTATCAAACAGGTCGAACAATATATTGGATGGAATGATTAGCGAGCTATATGATTTTTTCATCGCCCGCTCAATCGTGCCCTGAGGTCCTTGTGAACCCTGCCGTCGCCCCGCCCACCCCAGACCTGAACACCCCGTCCGTACAGTCGTCGACACTGCCCGACGATACCTACATCGAAAAGAACACGCCGCTTTTCAAACGCACTGCGCTGGCGCTGTTCGCTGGCGGGTTTTCGACCTTTACCCTGCTGTACTGCGTTCAGCCGATGATGCCGACGCTGTCCAGCGAGTTCTCCCTGACGGCGGCACAAAGCAGCCTGATCCTGTCCGTAGCCACGGCAATGCTCGCCATCGGCCTGCTGATCACCGGGCCGATATCCGATCGGCTGGGGCGCAAGCCGGTGATGGTCATGGCGCTGTTCTGTGCGTCGCTGTTCACCATCGCCAGCGCCTTGATGCCTAGCTGGGAGGGCGTACTGATTACCCGCGCCCTGGTAGGCCTGTCACTGAGCGGCCTCGCGGCGGTGGCCATGACCTACCTGAGCGAGGAGATCCACCCCACCCATCTGGGTCTGGCGATGGGGCTGTATATCGGCGGCAGCGCCGTCGGTGGTATGAGCGGAAGGCTGATCGTCGGGGTGATGATCGACTATGTCAGCTGGCATGCGGCAATGCTGGTAGTTGGCGGGCTGGCGCTGATCGCCGCAGCGGTATTCTGGAGGATCCTGCCGGCCTCGCGCAACTTCCGCCCGCGCTCGCTGCACCCTCGCAGTCTGCTCGACGGGTTTGTGGTGCAGTTTCGCGATGCAGGCTTGCCGCTGTTGTTTCTGACCGGCTTTCTGCTGATGGGCGCATTCGTCACGCTGTTCAACTACATCGCCTACCGCTTTCTGAGCGCACCCTACAACCTGAGCCAGGCCGTGGTCGGGGTGTTTTCCGTGGTGTACCTGTCGGGCATCTACAGCTCGGCAAAGATCGGCTCGCTGGCTGACCGCCTTGGCCGCCGACAGGTGCTCTGGGCCGTGATCGTGATGATGCTGGCCGGCCTGCTGCTGACCCTGTTCACCCCGCTGCCGCTGGTGATCGTCGGCGTACTGATCTTCACTTTCGGCTTCTTCGGCGCACATTCGGTGGCCAGCAGCTGGGTCGGACGCAGGGCCACCACCGCCAGAGGCCAGGCCGCGTCCCTGTACCTGTTCTGTTACTACGCAGGCTCGAGCGTAGCCGGAACCGGCGGCGGCGTGTTCTGGCACTACGCGGGATGGAACGGCATCGGGCTGTTTATCGGCGTGTTGCTGCTGATCGCCCTCGGGGTAGCGCTGCGGCTGGCAAGGTTGCAGCCGCTGGGGGCGAAGGTTTAGTCACCCGGCAGACGCAGGCGGATGGGGGGGACGCAATGGCACTCCCATCAGCCACCTAACCCCTTCCAAGAAATTTATTTTCATATATTTGTTTATATTTCGTTTTCGTGTAATTTATTTTCATCACGAAAGCAGAGATAAAAACAATGAATACCTGTGATCGCCCTGAAACGCCCCTGCTCCACCTTATTGCGTCATCCCTGCCGAGTACCCCCGAGTCGCCTTCAGGCTGACAGCTTCAGCTGTTGGTGTTGCGTCCTCGCCTACCCACTTTGCAAGGAACCGTCGCTATGTCGCCGTCACCCGGTATTTCGCTGTTGGTCTACGCCGCTGTCGCCATCATCGCCTTGATCGTGCTGATCGCGCGTTACCGCCTCAATCCGTTTATCGTCATTACGCTTGTTTCGGTCGGTCTGGCCCTGGTCGCGGGAATGCCGGCCAGTGGCGTGGTCGCCTCCTATGAAGCGGGGGTTGGCAAGACGCTGGGGCATATCGCGCTGGTCGTGGCGCTGGGCACCATGCTTGGCAAGATGATGGCCGAGTCTGGCGGCGCCGAGCAGGTGGCGCGCACTCTGATCGACCGCTTTGGCGAACGTAACGCGCACTGGGCCATGGTCTGCATTGCGTTTCTGGTGGGCTTGCCACTGTTCTTCGAAGTCGGCTTCGTTCTGCTGGTGCCGATTGCCTTTACCGTGGCCCGGCGTGTCGGGGTGTCGATTCTGATGGTCGGCCTGCCGATGGTCGCCGGTCTCTCGGTGGTGCATGCGCTGGTGCCGCCACACCCTGCTGCGATGCTCGCGGTGCAGGCGTATCAGGCGTCGGTGGGGCAAACGCTCTTCTACGCCATCCTGATCGGCATCCCCACGGCGATCATCGCCGGTCCGGTGTATGCCAAATTCATTGTGCCGCGCATCCACTTGCCAGCTGAAAACCCGCTGGCCAAGCAGTTTCTCGACCGCGAACCACGCCAGAAGCTGCCCAGCTTCGGCCTGACCATGGCCACGATTCTGCTGCCGGTGGTGCTGATGCTGCTGGGTGGCTGGGCCAACCTGATCAGCACACCGGGCAGTGCGTTCAATGGCTTTTTGCTGTTCATCGGCAACTCGGTGATCGCCCTGCTGCTGGCCACCCTGTTGAGTTTCTGGACGCTGGGCATCGCTCAGGGTTTCAACCGCGACTCGATCCTGAAATTCACCAATGAGTGCCTGGCACCGACCGCCAGCATCACGTTGCTGGTCGGTGCCGGTGGCGGTTTGAACCGTATTCTGGTCGACAGCGGCGTGACCAACGAGATCGTTGGTCTGGCGCAGGACTTTCATCTCTCACCCCTGCTGATGGGCTGGTTGTTTGCGGCACTGATGCGCGTTGCAACGGGCTCGGCGACGGTGGCGATGACCACGGCGTCGGGCATTGTTGCGCCTGTCGCGCTGGGGCTGGGTTACCCGCACCCCGAATTGCTGGTGCTGGCGACGGGCGCAGGCTCGGTGATCTTTTCCCACGTCAACGACGGTGGTTTCTGGCTTATCAAGGAGTATTTCAACATGACCGTCGCGCAAACGTTCAAGACCTGGACGGTCTTGGAGACGCTGATTTCTGTCGTCGCTTTTGCCCTGACGCTGGGCCTGGCGCAGGTGCTTTGAGTGGACATTCTGTACCAGATACGTGCCCGTCAGGATTCCCTCAGCGCGGGAGAGGGACGAATCGCCAGGCTGTTGCTCAGCGATATCGCCTTCGCGGCCAGTGCCAGTCTGGATGAGCTGGCCAGCCGCGCCGAGGTCAGCAGTGCGACGCTGTCACGCTTCGCACGCAGCATCGGTTGTCGGGATCTGCGCGATTTGCGCCTGCAACTGGCCCAGGCCAGCGGCGTCGGCAGCCGCTTCCTTCATCCTGAACCGGCGCCGGAGCAGTCGGCGTTTTTCACCCGGATCGTCGACGACATCGAAGCGACCCTGCGCCAGCACCTGGCGGGCTTCGATGCAACACGCTTTGCCGCCGCCATCGCCTGTGTCGCCGACGCACGCATGATTCACACATTCGGCATGGGCGGTTGCTCCAGCCTGTGCAGCGAGGAACTGCAAACCCGGCTGGTGCGCCTGGGTTACCCGGTGGCCGCCTGCCGCGACCCGGTGATGATGCGCATGGTCGCCGCTACGCTTGGCCCGCAACACAGCCTGATTGTCTGCTCGCTCAGCGGGCGCACACCGGAACTGCTCGACGCCGTGACCCTGGCCCGCAGCTATGGTGCCCGCGTGTTGGCCATCACGCTGCCTGACTCACCGTTGGCACAACTGGCCGAGGTCGTGCTGCCGCTGCAAATTGCTGAAACCAATTTCATCTATAAACCTACCGCAGCGCGTTACGGCATGCTGCTGACCATCGATGTGCTGGCCACTGAACTGGCGCTGGCGAGCCCTGAAGACAATCAGGAGCGGCTGCGCCGGATCAAGCTTGCGCTGGATGAATACCGTGGCGGTGAAGATGGCCTGCCGCTGGGAGACTGAACCATGCTTTATGACCTGATCATTCGCAACGCACTGGTCATCGACGGCAGTGACACGCCGGGGGTACGCGCCGATGTGGCGATCAGCGAAGGGCGCATCCAGCGCATCGGCAGTCTGACCGGTGCCAGTGCCCGGGAAGAAATCGATGCGGCCGGTCGCGTGCTGGCCCCCGGATTTATCGATGTGCACACCCACGACGATACGGTGGTCATCCGCAAACCCGAGATGCTGCCGAAAATCAGCCAGGGCGTGACGACCGTCATCGTCGGCAACTGCGGGATCAGCGCTTCGCCGGTCTCGCTGAGCGGCAATCCGCCCGACCCGATGAACCTGCTGGGCGACGCCGCGGCGTTCGTCTATCCACGTTTCACCGACTACCGCGCGGCGGTTGAAAACGCCCGGCCCGCCGTTAACGTGGCGGCCCTGATCGGCCATACCGCCTTGCGCAGCAACCACATGGATGACTTGTTGCGCAGCGCCAGCCCGGAAGAAATCGCCGCGATGCGCGAGCAGTTGCGCGACAGCCTGGAAGCGGGCGCGCTGGGGTTGTCGACCGGCCTTGCCTACGCTTCGGCGTTCTCGGCCGAAACCAGCGAGGTCAAACAACTGGCTGAGGAACTCAGCGCGTTCGGCGCGATTTACACCACCCACCTGCGCAGCGAATTCGAGCCGGTGCTTGAGGCCATGGCAGAAGCATTCGATATAGGTCGCCATGCGCGCTCACCGGTCATCATCTCGCACATGAAATGCGCAGGTGCCGGCAACTGGGGACGCAGCCCGCAACTGCTGGCGGCCCTGGAAGAGGCCGCGCAGGACCATCCGGTAGGCTGCGACTGCTATCCCTATGCGGCCAGTTCTTCAACGCTGGACCTTAAACAGGTGACTGACGCATTTCGCATTACCATCACCTGGTCTACGCCACACCCGGATCAGGGCGGCAGGGATCTGCAGGACATTGCCGCCGACTGGGGGCTGTCATTGCTGGACGCCGCACGCAAGTTACAGCCTGCGGGTGCGGTGTACTACGGCATGGATGAGGGCGACGTCGAACGCATCATGTCTCACCCGCTGGCGATGATCGGCTCCGATGGCCTTCCGGAAGACCCGTTTCCTCATCCGCGCCTGTGGGGCGCGTTCCCGAGGGTGCTTGGGCATTTCAGCCGCGACAAGGGGCTGTTTGCGTTGCACACCGCCGTACACAAAATGACCGGGCTGTCAGCCGCGCGCTTCGCCTTGCACGAACGCGGCCTTATTCGCGAGGGTTACTGGGCGGATCTGGTGTTGTTCAACCCGCAAACCGTGCGCGACGTGGCGGATTTCAAAGACCCTCAGCGAGCGGCGCAGGGCATCGACGGTGTCTGGGTCAACGGTCGGCTGAGCTACGCAGAAGGCAAGGCGCAAGGCGAGCGCCAAGGTAGATTCCTGCCACGCAGCGGTTCGCTGCGGCAGGGCTTTGCGGATGCAAAAGCGCCGACGTAGTCGTCGGCGCTTAAATCAATCGATGCGTCTTGAGGCATCGACGCCTCGTTGGCTCGGCAATTACTGGTGATACTGCGCCGACAACTCGTGCACCGCATTGATGAACGCGCCGGCATTGGCCGGGTCGACTTCAGGGGTGATGCCGTGGCCGAGGTTGAAGACGTGCCCGGTGCCGCTGCCGTAGCTGGCAAGGATGCGTGCGACTTCCTGGCGGATGGCTTCCGGGCGGGCGTACAGCACGGTCGGGTCCATGTTGCCTTGCAGCGAAACCTTGCTGCCGACACGCTGACGCGCTTCGCCGATGTCACAGGTCCAGTCCAGCCCGAGGGTGTCCGCACCGATGTCGGCAATGCTTTCCAGCCACAGACCGCCACCTTTGGTGAACACGATCACTGGCACCTTGCGCCCGTCGTTTTCGCGAATCAGGCCGTTGACGATCTTGCGCATGTAGGCCAGCGAGAACTCCTGATACGCCGCCGAAGAAAGGCTGCCGCCCCAGCTGTCGAAGATCTGCACGGCTTGCGCACCGGCCAGAATCTGGCCATTGAGGTAGGAGGTCACTGACTGCGCCAGCTTGTCGAGCAGCAGGTGCATCGCTTGCGGGTTGTCGTAGAGCATGGCCTTGGATTTGCGGAAGTCTTTTGACGAACCGCCCTCGACCATGTAGGTCGCCAGCGTCCACGGGCTGCCGGCGAAACCGATCAGCGGTACGCGACCGTTGAGTTCGCGGCGAATGGTGCTGACCGCATCCATCACGTAGCCCAGGTCCTGCTGCGCATCGGGGATCGGCAACGCTTCGATGTCAGCCAGCGTGCTGACGGTTTTCCTGAAGCGCGGGCCTTCGCCGGTTTCGAAGTACAGCCCCTGACCCATCGCATCGGGAATGGTCAGGATGTCGGAGAACAGAATCGCCGCGTCCAGCGGGTAGCGATCCAGCGGCTGCAAAGTGACTTCACAGGCGAACTGCGGGTTCTTGCACAGGCTCATGAAGTCCCCGGCACTGGCGCGGCTGGCGCGGTATTCCGGCAGGTAGCGACCTGCCTGACGCATCATCCATACCGGAGTGACGTCTACGGGTTGCTTGAGCAAAGCGCGAAGGAAACGGTCGTTCTTCAGGGCAGTCATGTCGGCATCCGCAATAAAAGTGCCGGCATTTTCTCAGAGCTCGACGCAAAAGGCACGGCGAGAGCCGTGCCTTTTGTCTATCGTGCCGATTTGCTGTCGTTATGCACGGGCATGCGCCTTCAGAACCGGCTGATTTCCGTCACATTTGCTTATGGTTGAGGATATCGAAAGGCTCGAGCATGCCTTTTTCCACACGCTTGAGCACCAGACGCCAATCCCCTCTCCCGGTGCTATCGCCAATGGAGGGCAAGTCCAGGAAAAAAAACTTTGCGTTTTTATCCAGTTTATTTTTTGCAGTGGGTTTCCATCTATGCAAGTGAGCGGCGCCATCAAGAACGTACTTCTCAACAGCATTCCTGACTGAGGCTTCCAGGTCTTTGGCCTGTATCTCCTTATCCGCTCTTTTGAATTCGGCAGCGTTGAAAAAATCACTCATGTGTATTTTGTACCTGAGTTTTCCAGCACTCTTGCCCGGTGTATCCGTACCGTTCCCTGTTTCCGTGGGCAGCTTGGTTATCCGGTGTCTGCCGCCACCGCGCAAACCGGCCGACGCGTGCACCCAGACACCTTGATCGTCGAGCTGGATCGGCAGTTGGTAATACGCATCCGGTCGCCGCGAATCAATAACCCGCCATGCCGCACAATCTGAGTCGTATCTGACGGCATAGACTTTTTCCTGTTGCACGGCGTAAAAGCGGCTCGGTACACCTTCTTGAGCTTTCTCATGGATGCCCCGGTAAATCCCGTCACTGCGCGCTTTCAGCCCGACAGGCGTTTTGGATACCGCTGTTTTCGGATCGAGCACAGAGCGGCCAACCGTTGCCGTAGAAGATGTTCTGACCCGCCGCCCTTTTGACAACGTCAGCCCATCGGCCAGCAACAATGCCGCCTGAACCAAATACAACGGGGCACTCCCGTGTTCGCTGGACTTCTTTCCTACGCCCTGCCAGATAGCGTAAAAACTGCGAAGGGCAGCGATCGGCAGTTGCACTTTAAAAGGTGTGAAGGTGAGGAGGATGTCGCCAACGGTTTTGGTGATTTCCCAGGCACTTTCCCAATAGGTTTCCCAGTTGGTATTGGTCTGTTCATCGACAGCAGAAATGACCCGCGCGACTTCAGACTCATAGACCACCTCAAGAAAACTCCCGGTACACGGCTGCAGTTCCATGAACAGCGTGTCACGGCCAGCGGTCAGTACCTGCCTGACATCGGCCTGTGAGGCCAAAGGTGCCCTGCCCACCAGGTAGTTCAGCAATTCGGGCTCAAGCAATATCCGCTGCCGGAACTCCTGCGTATCGCTCATTTCCCGGAAGCACATGCCGTCAGGAGCCTGCGGGGTAAAAACCACCACGTTGGCGACGCTGGAGCGCGACTCGGTGCCGATCACCAATACACCGCTCAATGACACACCATTGATGGATAACTGGCTGACCTGAATATGATGCCCCTCCACCGTCGCGCGATCATCACTGTCAACTGGGTGATCGAGCACAGCGGCAACCCATTTGTAGCCTCTGTTCGCCAGCTCGGGAGGAAGCCCGCCATCGCCCAGAAAGTCTCCCGCCATTTTCGCCTCGATCGCGTCGAGGCGCATTTGTGCGCGCATGACGCGTGCATAACGCTCACGGTGCCATTGTCCTGCCGCCGACGTGGACAGGACTATGCTGAGATACCTTGAGTAATCCTCACCAATGTTCAGCTCACGAATCAGGCCGAACAGATAACCGGCGTTGAGGAAACTGAGCAGTTGCCCCTGATCGTCAAACGCGCGACCGGTGAGTAGAAAGTTGATATTGGTGAGTGCAATGTTTTCCAGCGACAGATCTGTAAGGCTGCGCTCTTGCGTTTCGTAATGCGGCTCCAGCTCGGAAGGGCCGACATATTCGTAATCAATATCAATGCCGATGCCCGGATCAATCTCGACGCTGGTGGTATGAACGCTGATGCGGTCGGGATCCACTGTAATGCCGTGGTCGAGCAAAATTCGCTCTTGCAGTTTTCCCCGCGCGTAGTTACGCAACCGGTCAGGCTGTCCGTAAACGGAAGGGTCCGGCAGGTCAGGTGCCTGGGCTTCGAGCAACGCCTGGCTGTAGTCCTGCACCGCCACTTTCCAGCTTTGTTTTTCGACATCGGTCGCGTTCGCGAACCAGTCAGGCAGACAATCGTTTTCGATTTCAGTGGGTTGCTCAGGGTCGAACCAGCCGCGATTTTTCTCAATGGCACGCCGGGTCAGAACGTCGCGAATGCCTTTCACATCCTGCTCGAACTGCATGCCCAGCGCAAAACGCTCTTCGGCTTTCAATTGCGAACTGATCGCAAGATAGAAGCTGTCAGTACCCGGCTTGAATGAGAAAAACCCGCCGCTTTCGGTGTCCCGAGCACTGTAGTTGCCGTAGCCGTCATGCAGCAGAACGATACGGGTATCGTCAGGGTCTTCCGGAAAATACTCGCTCTCGCCGGGTTCGAAGATCACCAGCTCTCGCCCCGATTCGGCAGTCAGCAACTCTCTGATGATCTCGCGGGCCAGCTCATCCGTGTAGGTATTGAAGCTCCGCGTTCGCGACAGGCCGTCGATAGCCAGACTGCTGCTCCACTCATCCAGAGAAATGCTCATCGCCTCGTCGAAAGACTCCGGCAGAACAACATTATCCAGAAAGTCAGCTTCTTCCTGCTCTGTCAGCGGCATCTGCTCCAACAGTCCTTCAAGACGACCGGCCGGAACATCCGGGTATAAAGCGCATAGCTCGCTCAGGACCGCAGAAAGCAGAGTCTGCTGACGAACCCACAGTGGCAGGAAAGGATTACGTGTGCGGGTATCCAGTTGCCCCTTCGAGGCGCCCTCGTCGGCCGCCACCAGTGCATCGAATAACAGCGGCCTTTGGTCATTTGCCAGACCCGCTATTTGTTCGCGCAGGGTAACGATTCGTCCGTCATCACTGTGACTGCCGGGAAAGTTGCCACCCATGCCGAGACTGGAACCTGCCGGCAACTGACTGAACACCCAGTGCAGCAACGGCTCATCATTGGAGACCGGAACATCATCCGGAACGATATAGGCATCGGCGTTTTGCATCAGGACGATGCTGCCTTGAACGGCGCTTTCATCGCTGCCTTTCAAAAAGACCGCGAGCACTTCGTCGTTTTCGTTGTGAATCCTGATAGACAGGTCGGCAGGCCAGTCAGGCAACTGAACCAGCAAGGCGAATAACGCATCTTCACCGCCTTCAGGGAAAAAGTTCTTCCCTGTAAAGCGCCCGATGAATTGGTCGATTATCCGGTCCGCGCGTTCTCGAGCCCGGTGTTCGCGTACGGCAACCGTACTGGGCGTGAACCTGTCCGGCCCGAGAAGTTTCTGTTCTTTGGATAGAGCAAGTTTGCCCATGGGGGCGGCTTTCAACATGGCTATTTCCTTATAGCGACATGGATGGCGGGAGTGCCTGCACGGCAATTGGCATCCCGATGAAAGCGCAACAGCGTAACGCCTTCCGAAAGCAGAAACCGAGGGCAGAAACAAGGCGTTAACAATCGAGTATCGCGCCCCTTACGAACAGGTCGTGATCGGAGAATCGGGGTTGTTTCAGAAGATCTCAAACCCGCCACGTCGAGCGCACACGCGCCTGACGCATTCAAAGCGCAGGAAACAGGCAAAAACGACTATTCATCACTCCTTCCCCGGTGGAAGCGCTCTTCCTGAGCGAGTTACACCGAGTCCAGAGAGTAAGTGCCGGGCGGGATGTCAGAGACATTGGCACAGTGCATACGAAGGGTAGACGCTTGTTGTCGGGGTGCGCGTCAGTAACGACACACCCCGGCAACACCAGGCTCAGACGCCCAGGTAATCCAGAATCCCTTCAGCCGCATTACGGCCTTCGAAGATAGCGGTCACCACCAGGTCGGAGCCGCGCACCATGTCGCCACCGGCGAATATCTTCGGGTTGCTGGTCTGGTGCTTGTACTGCGCCTGTTCCGGGGCCACGACACGGCCCTGGCTGTCGGTGCTGATGGTGAACTGCTCGAACCATGGCGCCGGGCTTGGGCGGAAGCCGAAGGCGATGACCACGGCTTCTGCCGGGATGATCTCTTCGGAGCCAGGAATCGGCTCGGGACTGCGACGACCACGGGCATCCGGTTCGCCCAGGCGCGTCTCGACCACTTTCACGCCTTCAACCTTGCCCTCGCCGATGATGGCGATAGGCTGACGGTTGTAGAGGAACTTCACGCCTTCTTCCTTGGCGTTTTTCACTTCCTTGCGCGAGCCAGGCATGTTTTCTTCGTCGCGGCGGTAGGCGCAGGTCACTGACTTGGCGCCTTGGCGGATCGAGGTGCGGTTGCAGTCCATCGCCGTGTCACCACCGCCCAGAACCACGACCCGCTTGCCCTTCATGTCGACGAAGTCTTCCGGCGCCTTTTCGAAGCCCAGGTTGCGGTTGACGTTGGCGATCAGGAAGTCGAGCGCATCGTGCACACCTGGCAGATCCTCACCGGGGAAGCCGCCTTTCATGTAGGTGTAGGTGCCCATACCCATGAACACCGCATCGTATTCTTCGAGCAGTTGATCGATGGTGACATCCTTGCCGACTTCGGTATTTAGCCGGAATTCGATGCCCATGCCGGTGAACACTTCACGGCGATGGCTCAGCACGGATTTCTCCAGCTTGAATTCCGGGATGCCGAAGGTCAGCAGACCGCCGATTTCCGGATTTTTGTCGAACACCACCGGGGTCACGCCGCCACGCACCAGCACATCGGCACAGCCCAGGCCCGCAGGCCCTGCGCCGATGATCGCGACGCGCTTGCCGGTGGGCACGACTTTGGACATGTCCGGACGCCAGCCCATCGCGAAAGCAGTGTCGGTGATGTATTTCTCGACCGAACCGATGGTCACCGCACCGAAACCGTCGTTCAGTGTGCAGGCACCTTCACACAGGCGATCCTGCGGGCACACGCGGCCGCAGACTTCCGGCAGGGTGTTGGTCTGGTGCGACAATTCCGCAGCCGCGAGGATATTGCCCTCGGCGACCAGCTTGAGCCAGTTGGGAATGAAGTTGTGCACCGGGCACTTCCATTCGCAGTACGGGTTGCCGCAGCCCAGGCAGCGGTGCGCCTGATCGGCAGACTGCTGGGGCTTGAAAGGCTCGTAGATTTCCACGAACTCTTTCTTGCGTTGACGCAGCAGTTTCTTCTTCGGGTCTTTACGTCCGACGTCGATGAACTGGAAGTCGTTACTGAGACGTTCAGCCATTCTCTGGAGCCTCTTTGCAGCAGCTTCAGGTTACAAGCCTGAAGCTGCGGGAATCATGATCGCAGGCAATTGGCGCACTGCTGTTAACGTGCGGCGTGAAGCTCGCCGCTCGCAGCTGCTGTTATTGCGGGTTGGCCCGAGTGCTGGAGAGCAGCGATTTCAGGTTGGCAGCCTTGGGCTTGACCAGCCAGAAACGACGCAGGTAATCGTCCAGGTTTTCCGCGATATTACGGCCCCATTCGCTGTCGGTTTCCGCGACGTACTCATTCAGGACGCTTTGCAGGTGAGTGCGGTAAGCCTCCATCGATTCGCCGCTGATACGCTGGATCTCGACCAGTTCATGGTTGACGAGGTCAACGAAGGTGTTGTCCAGGTCGAGCACGTAGGCGAAACCACCGGTCATGCCGGAACCGAAGTTGTAGCCGGTCTTGCCCAGTACGCAGACGAAACCACCCGTCATGTATTCGCAGCAATGATCGCCAGTGCCTTCAACGACAGTGTGGGCACCGGAGTTACGCACAGCGAAACGCTCGCCAGCCGTGCCCGCTGCAAACAGCTTGCCGCCAGTTGCACCGTACAGGCAGGTGTTACCGATAATCGCGCTTTCGTTGGTCTTGAACGGGCTGCCCTTGGGCGGCACGATCACCAGCTTGCCAGCGGTCATGCCCTTGCCGACGTAGTCGTTGGCATCGCCTTCCAGATACATGTTCAGGCCACCGGCGTTCCACACCCCGAAGCTCTGGCCGGCAGTGCCCTTGAAGCGGAAGGTGACAGGTGCCTTGTTCATGCCCTGGTTGCCATGCAGTCTGGCGATTTCGCCGGAGATGCGCGCGCCGATCGAACGGTCGCAGTTGCAGATCTCCAGTTCGTAGTCGCCGCCGCTGAGCGACTCGATGGCCGGCCTGGCCATCTCCACCATCTTCTCGGCCAGCAGGCCCTTGTCGAACGGCGGGTTGCGATCCACCAGGCTGAACTGAGGCTTGTCGGCCGGAATATGGTCGCTGCCCAGCAAGGGTGTCAGGTCCAGATGCTGCTGCTTCTCGGTTTCGCCCGGCAGGATGTTCAGCAGGTCGGTACGGCCGATCAGCTCTTCCAGCGAGCGAACACCCAGCCTGGCCAGCCATTCGCGGGTTTCTTCTGCCACGTAGGTGAAGAAGTTGATCACCATGTCGACGGTGCCGATGTAGTGGTCCTTGCGCAGCTTTTCGTTCTGGGTCGCTACGCCGGTGGCGCAGTTGTTCAGGTGGCAGATACGCAGGTATTTGCAGCCCAGCGCGATCATCGGCGCGGTGCCGAAGCCGAAGCTTTCGGCCCCGAGGATGGCAGCCTTGA
Source organism: Pseudomonas sp. NFACC10-1 (assembly GCF_900119195.1). Taxonomy (NCBI): domain Bacteria; kingdom Pseudomonadati; phylum Pseudomonadota; class Gammaproteobacteria; order Pseudomonadales; family Pseudomonadaceae; genus Pseudomonas; species Pseudomonas sp. NFACC10-1. The sequence continues at coordinate 317,993 of NZ_FPJB01000002.1, forward strand.
TCACGTCCAGGCCGGTTTTCAGACCACCGTCCGTTTGTACCCGAACCTTGCCGCGCAGGTCGTTGCCGCGCAGGGTCTGGTGAGTTTCGGCCAGCCCGAGCTCCCACGGTGCGCCGGCGTATTTGATCGAGGTCAGTGGCGATGCACCGGTGCCACCGTCGTAACCGGAAATGGTGATCAGGTCGGCGTAGGCCTTGGCGACACCGGCGGCAATGGTGCCGACGCCCGCTTCTGCCACCAGCTTGACCGACACCAGCGCCGCCGGGTTGACCTGTTTCAGGTCAAAAATCAGCTGCGACAAGTCTTCGATGGAATAGATGTCGTGGTGCGGTGGCGGCGAAATCAGCGTCACACCCGGCACCGCATAACGCAGCTTGGCGATCAGCCCATTGACCTTGCCGCCCGGCAATTGCCCGCCCTCGCCCGGCTTGGCGCCCTGCGCAACCTTGATCTGCAGCACATCGGCATTGACCAGGTACTCGGGCGTCACGCCAAAGCGGCCCGTCGCGATCTGCTTGATCTTGGAGCTGCGGACCGTGCCGTAACGAGCCGGGTCTTCGCCACCCTCACCGGAGTTGGAGCGCGCGCCCAGACGGTTCATCGCCTCGGCCAGCGCTTCGTGGGCCTCGGGCGACAAGGCACCCAGCGAAATACCGGCCGAGTCGAAGCGCTTGAGGATTTCGCTCAGCGGCTCGATTTCGTCGATGTTCAAGGGCTGATCGAGTGTCTTGACCTGCAGCAGGTCGCGAATCATCGACACCGGACGCTGGTCCACCAGCGAGGTGTATTCCTTGAACTTGCTGTAGTCGCCTTGCTGCACGGCAGCCTGCAGAGTGCTGACCACATCCGGGTTGTAGGCGTGGTATTCGCCACCAAACACGAACTTGAGCAGGCCGCCTTGCTGGATCGGCTTGCGCGGGCTCCAGGCTTCGGCAGCCAGCGCCTTCTGTTCGGCTTCGATGTCGACGAAGCGCGCGCCCTTCAGGCGGCTCGGCACACCGCGGAAGCTGACATCGCAGACTTCCTCGGACAGGCCGATGGCTTCAAACAACTGCGCGCCACGGTAGGACGCAACGGTCGAGATGCCCATCTTCGAGAGGATCTTGAGCAGGCCCTTGGTGATGCCTTTGCGATAGTTCTTGAAGACTTCGTACAGATCGCCCAGCACTTCGCCGGTACGGATCAGGTCGCCCAGCACTTCGTAAGCCAGGAACGGATAGACCGCCGAGGCGCCGAAGCCGATCAGCACGGCGAAATGGTGCGGGTCACGCGCCGTCGCGGTTTCGACCAGAATGTTACTGTCGCAGCGCAGGCCCTGTTCGGTCAGACGGTGGTGAACCGCGCCGACCGCCAGTGAAGCGTGCACCGGCAGTTTGCCCGGTGCGATGTGTCGGTCGCTCAAAACGATCAGCGTATGACCGGAACGCACGGCCTCTTCGGCCTGGTCGGCAACGCTGCGCACAGCGGCTTCAAGACCCAGGCTTTCATCGTAGTTCAGGTCAATGATATGGCGCTCGAAGCCCGGACGCTCCAGGTTCATCAGCGACCGCCACTTGGCTGGCGAAATGACCGGCGAACTGAGGATCACGCGCGAGGCGTGCTCCGGCGATTCCTGGAAGATGTTGCGCTCGGCACCGAGGCAGATTTCCAGCGACATGACGATGGCTTCGCGCAGCGGGTCGATCGGCGGGTTGGTCACCTGCGCGAACTGCTGGCGGAAGTAGTCGTAAGGCGAACGCACACGACGCGACAACACAGCCATTGGCGTGTCATCACCCATCGAGCCTACGGCTTCCTGACCCTGCTCACCCAGCGGGCGCAGCACCTGATCACGCTCTTCGAACGTGACCTGATACATCTTCATGTACTGCTTGAGCTGCTCGCTGTCGTAAAAAGCCGAACCGTGGTCGTTGTCTTCCATGGTGGCCTGAATGCGCAGGGCATTCTTGCGCAGCCATTGCTTGTACGGATGACGCGACTTGAGGCGGTTGTCGATGGCGTCGGTGTCGAGGATCTGACCGGTTTCGGTGTCCACGGCAAAGATCTGCCCAGGGCCGACGCGGCCCTTGGCGATGACGTCTTCAGGCTTGTAGTCCCATACGCCGATTTCCGACGCCAGGGTGATGTAGCCGTTCTTGGTGGTGACCCAGCGCGCCGGGCGCAGGCCGTTGCGGTCGAGCAGGCAGACCGCATGACGACCTTCGGTCATGACCACGCCCGCAGGGCCGTCCCACGGCTCCATGTGCATGGAGTTGTACTCATAGAACGCCCGCAGGTCCGGGTCCATGGTCTCGACGTTCTGCCACGCAGGCGGAATGATCATGCGCACGCCACGGAACAGGTCGATGCCGCCGGTGACCATCAGCTCAAGCATGTTGTCCATGCTCGACGAGTCAGAACCCACGCGGTTGACCAGCGGGCCCAGCTCGTCCAGGTCCATCAGATCGTTGGTGAACTTGGTGCGTCGCGCCTGCGCCCAGTTGCGGTTGCCGGTAATGGTGTTGATCTCGCCGTTGTGGGCGAGGAAGCGGAACGGCTGCGCCAGCGGCCATTTCGGCAGGGTATTGGTGGAAAAACGCTGGTGGAACACGCAGATAGCGGTCTGCAGACGCTCGTCGCTCAGGTCCGGGAAGAAGGCCGTGAGGTCGGCCGGCATCATCAGGCCTTTATAAATGATGGTCTTGTGCGAAAAGCTGCAGATGTAGTGATCGGTATCTGCGGCGTTGGACACCGACGAGCGGCGACGCGCACTGAACAGCTTAATGGCGAATTCCTGATCGCTCAGGCCTTCACCGCCAATGAATACCTGCTCGATTTTCGGCAGGCGCTCCAGCGCCAGACGACCCAGAACGCTGGTATCGATCGGCACCTGACGCCAGCCCACCAGATCCAGGCCCTCGGCGAGGATTTCACGGTTCATGTTTTCGCGTGCGGCGTCGGCCTTGGCGTCGTCCTGATTGAGGAACACCATGCCCACAGCGTATTGGCGGGGCAGATCGACGGCGAAGTGTTCCTTGGCGATCGCACGCAGGAAGCCGTCGGGCTTCTGAATCAACAGACCGCAACCGTCGCCGGTCTTGCCGTCGGCGTTGATACCGCCACGGTGGGTCATGCAGGTCAGGGCCTGAACGGCCGTCTGCAACAGGTGATGACTGGGCTCGCCCTGCATATGAGCGATCAGGCCGAAGCCGCAGTTATCCTTGAATTCATCTGGTTGGTACAGACCTGCTTTCATAGACACTTTCTCACCAGGCTGCCTCTATTCGAGGCAAATTTCCTTTTAATTCAACCAATTACCTGTCACGCCGAACGTGCGCCAGCTTCGGACAGGCAAAACGGAGGTCATTGTACACAGCGACACAAGGGCTAACAAATTTAACGACGACTGGCTGATAATCAATGTCGCAATTATGAAAGTTTTAAAACGGGTCGCTGTGCTAGTCAAAGTATTTCTTCGTGAATCTGACTGACGCGACGGGAGACTGTAAGGCGCTTGTAACGCAGACGCCGCAAGGCGCGCCGACATGCGGCGCGCTCAGGCGGGTTAAGTCAGGTAGGTCGGCGGGCGGCCCGGGTAGGGCCGCTGCGACTTCAACGAGTGGCGCCGAGCTCTTGTTGGACGCTGGCGACAGTACGAGGCCAAGGTTTACCAGCCTGAACCTTGGCTGGCAATACCTTGATGGCTGCCAGGGCGGCAGCACGGTCAGGAAAGTTGCCGTACGTCACGACGTACAGCGGCTTGCCCTGCAGGGTTTTCTTGAAATAACGATACTCGCCACCCTGCTCTGCAACGTAGGCCTGAGCCGTCGCTTCGGAGCTGGTGCCGAGGATCTGGACCACGTAGTGACCGGGTGCCTGGCTGCTGTACCAGCTACCGCCGGCAGCCGGTTTGGCCGCCGCCGCTGCCGGTTTTTCAGCAGGCTTGGCAGCCGGAGCCGGAGTCGGGGCAGGCTTGGCTGTCGCGACCTGAGTCTGCGCAGGGGCCGGCTTGGCGGCTGGCGCAGGTGCCGGGGTCGGTGCAGGGATGGACGAGCGAGGCGTCTGTGCTGCGGCCTGACCTGCCGGTACACCCGCTGGCGGCGCCGTAGTGGTGACGGTCGGCGGCTGTGCAGGCGAACCTGTCGGCACTGCGTCTTCGTCGGAATCACTGGACCCGGCAGCCTCGGCCAGAGGACCGCGCATCACCGGCTGAGAGCCATTCATCGGTAGCGGCATCGGCTGGGAGTTACCAGCGAATTCGATGGCCGGGCTGCCGTTATTCGATTGTTGAGCAGTTGGCTTGCCTTCACCCAGCGGCAGTTGCGCCTGAGCGGAAGCCGGGGCATTGGCGGGTGTACCCGTCTTGTCGCCGCGACCCGGGATCAGCACGGCTGCTGCCACGGCCACTATGACAACGGCACCCAAGGCCAATACGTGTTTTTTCGGCATTTTGAACCCCACACTTGGGCGCTTGACCGCGGAACGACTCGCGATCATCGCCTCGATCATTGAATCGCGGGCTACCTGGTTGATTGCGCCAGGCCAGCCATCGGACTGTTCATGAATATCGGTGATCTGGTCGGCGGTGAACAACGCGATTCCCTGCCCTGCACCCTCCAGACGCTGAGCCAGATACTCCCGGGTTTCCTCTTCCGTATAGGGTTGCAGCTCGATGACGTGAAAGCGTTCGCCTTCGACATCACCCTGCAGGTCGGCACACATCTGATCGAGACGATCGAGCAGCGATGGCTCTCCGAACAGGAATACATGCGGACGCCCTTCAGGCGTTCCCGCAGCAAGACCCAGCAACGCTTCGAGCGCCGAATCGCCAAGTTGTTCCGCATCGTCAACCAGCAGGTAGACTTCCTGGCCGGTCAGCCCGAGCTGCACGACCTGCGACAGGATCGACTGCATTTCAGCCTGCGCGACGCTCAGCGCCTGCGCGACCTGCTGCAGCACGCCTGCCGCATCACCTGCACCGCGCGCAGAAATCACGACACTTTGCACCGACTGCTTGTTGGTGCTCGCCACCAGCGCCTGGCGCAGCAGGGTCTTGCCGCTGCCCTGAGGCCCGGTGACCGCCAGCAGCAGCTGGCTGTAGCGCGCCAGATGATGAAGCTGACCCAGCACAGGCTTGCGTTGGGCAGGAAAGAATTTGAAGCCAGGTACCCGCGCAGCAAAGGGGTCATGACTCAACTGATAATGGCCGAGGAAGGCCTCGTCGGCATGCAAACTAGTCATGGGGTTTCCGTTAACCTCTGAGCTGATCCACCAGGGCGCGATAATCCGCAACCAGGGTGGCCTGTAATACTTCTTTTGGATAATCGTCCGTGATGACCGCTTCACCCATCCGGCGCAACAGCACCAGACGCAGGCGACCGTCGATGACTTTCTTGTCGATCGCCATGTGTTCGAGGAAATTGTCTTCCGTCATGTCCTGCGGTGGCACGACCGGCAGCCCGGCACGCTGAAACAGACGAATGCCGCGATCCCGCTCCTGCGTGCTGATCCAGCCCAGGCGCGAGGACATTTCCAGCGCCATGACCGTACCGGCAGCAACCGCCTCGCCATGCAGCCAGACACCATAGCCCATATGCGTCTCGATGGCGTGCCCGAATGTGTGACCCAGGTTCAATGTCGCACGAACGCCGGACTCGCGCTCATCGGCGCCGACCACCAGCGCCTTGGCGGCGCAGGAACGTTCGATGGCTACGGTCAGCGCCGCCTGGTCCAGGCCGCGCAGTGCATCGACGTGCTCTTCGAGCCAGGTCAGGAAGGGCTCGTCGCAGATCAGGCCATATTTGATGACTTCGGCCAGCCCGGCGGACAGTTCACGCTCGGGCAGAGTATTGAGCGAAGCGGTATCGATCAGCACCACGCTCGGCTGATAGAAGGCACCCACCATGTTCTTGCCCAGCGGATGATTGATACCGGTCTTGCCGCCGACCGATGAGTCCACCTGAGACAGCAGCGTGGTCGGGATCTGGATGAAGTTCACGCCGCGCTGATAACAGGCGGCGGCAAACCCGGCCATGTCGCCGATCACCCCGCCGCCCAGAGCGATGACCGTGGTGCGACGGTCATGGCGAGCGGTCAGCAAGCCATCGAAAATGGTCTGCAGGGTTTCCCAGTTCTTGAACGCCTCGCCATCGGGCAGAACAATCGGCAGAACGTTGTAACCGGCCAGGGTTTGCGTCAGGCGCTCCAGGTACAGAGGTGCCACTGTCGTGTTGGAAACGATAGCCACCTGACGCCCGACGATATGCGGGGTCAGGAGCTCTGGCTGATCCAGCAGGCCTTCGCCAATATGGATCGGGTAGCTACGCTCACCAAGCTCGACCTTAAGTGTCTGCATGTGTCCCCACATTGATTACCGATTGGACGGTTTGTGCTTCAGCATCTCATGACGCAAGGCCATGAACCGACGCTGTTTTGCTGGTCGACGAGAATAGCGCATTTTCGCCTGCGCTTTAACGGGGAGGAAGCTCTGCCAGTCGCGCCAGTATCTCGAGAACCACCATTCGGGGAGGCCGCTCATCGGTTTCAATCACGATATCGGCGATTTCCCGATAGAACGGGTCGCGGATGGCCAGCAGCTCGCTCAGTACCCGGGCAGGATCGGCGGTACGCAGCAAAGGACGATTGCGATCACGCGCGGTGCGCCCCACCTGTTGCTCGATCGAGGCATGCAGATACACCACGCGCCCGCCGGCCCGCAGTGCCTGGCGATTTTCGCCGCGCATGACCGCGCCACCGCCGGTCGCCAGAACCACGCCATCGGCGTCGCACAGTTCGGCAATCATGGCCTGCTCGCGATCACGAAAACCCGGTTCGCCTTCCTTGTCGAAGATCCAGGGAATGTTGGCGCCCGTACGCAGCTCGATTTCCTTGTCGGAATCCTTGAACGGCAGTCGCAATTCTTTGGCAAGCAAACGGCCGATGGTGCTCTTGCCAGCACCCATCGGCCCCACAAGTATTAAATTTCGCACAAAATCAACGACTCACAGAAATCGCCTGGTTGTTCATGATACGCGGAGTCAGAAATACCAACAGCTCGGATTTGGACTCGGATACCACATCGCGCCTGAAAAGCCGGCCAAGATACGGTACATCGCCAAGAAATGGCACTTTATCGACAACTTTACTTTGCGTATTCGAGAACACACCACCGATGACGATGGTTTCGCCGTCGGAAATCAGCACCTTGGCGTTGACCTCGTTTTTCTTGATCGGCGGTACGCCCAGCACCGCATTCAGGTAGTCCGGCTCGTCCTTGGTAACCTTCACTTCCATGATGATGCGGTTGTCCGGCGTGATCTGCGGCGTTACCTCAAGCGACAGGGAGGCCTCCTTGAAGCTCACGGTGGTCGCACCGCTGGAGCTGGATTCCTGATACGGGATCTCCGTACCCTTGAGGATCTTGGCGGTTTCCTTATCGGAGGTGACCACCTTGGGCTGGGAGACGATTTCACCGTTACCGGTTTTCTCCATGGCACTCAGCTCAAGGTCCAGCAGCGTGTTATTGGTCACGAAGCCCAGGCCGATACCGGTCGTCGCATTAGCTGCGCCCAGGTCCACGAACGGCACGTTGGAGGTAGTACTGCTGCCGGTGTTACCGGCCTCGTCACCGTTATTATCCAGCCCGTAGGTTGTCCATTTGCCGCTGCCGCTGGTGTTGGTAGAACCGCCCCAGCGAACCCCGAGTTGCTTGTTGTAATCGACGTTGGCCTCGACGATGCGCGCCTCGATCATCACCTGGCGTACCGGGATGTCCAGTTGCGACACGATACGACGCAGCTCGTCGAGGCGCTCTTGGGTCTGGTAGGCAATGATGTTGTTGGTCCGGTCGTCCACCGTGATCGAACCGCGCTCGTCGGCCTTGGACTCGGCACTGGTCACGGACTGGAACAGCTTGGCGATGTCGGCAGCCTTGGCGTAATTGACTTGCAGCAGCTCACGACGCAGGGGCGCCAGCTCGGCGATCTGCTTGAGCGACTCCAGCTCCTGACGCTCGCGGGCGGCAATTTCATCGGCTGGCGCAACCAGCAGCACGTTGCCGACCTTGCGCTTGTCCAGGCCCTTGGTTTTCAGCACCAGGTCCAGCGCCTGATCCCATGGCACATTCTGCAGACGCAGGGTGATACCGCCCTGGACCGTATCACTGGCCACCAGATTGAGGTTGGTGAAGTCGGCAATCAGTTGCAGTACCGAGCGTACGTCGATGTCCTGGAAGTTCAGCGACAGCTTTTCACCGGTGTACACCGGTTTGTCAGCGGCGCGGCGGTCCAGATCCTCATTGGTCAACGGGCGCACGCTGATCGTCAGCTTGTTTTCGGTCTGGAACGCCGAGTAGTCGAAGGCACCCGACGGCTCGATCAGAATACTGGCCTTGTCACCCGACGCCGAAGCACTGACGAACTGTACCGGCGTGGCGAAGTCCTTGACGTCCAGCCGGACGCGCAGCGGTTCGGGCAGCTGGGTCTTGGCGAAGTCCACGCGGATCTTGCCGCCCTGCTCCTGAATATCCGGGGCAATGCTGGGGTTGCTCAGGTCGATGACCACATTGCCCTCACCCAACTCGCCACGCTGGAAGTCGACATTGCGGATGGCCTTGACGCCTGCGGGGATGAACGGTTTGGCGGATGCAGGCGTGGGCGGTGGCACCGCGACCCGTTGCGCACCCATTGCGGTGGTCGGTTGGGAAGCTTGCGCGGCGCCGGCACCCTGGCCGATGACCACGAACAGGTTGTTGCCATCGACGCGGGAGCTGTACGGCGAAAGCGTGGTCAGGTTGATGATCACCCGGGTGCGGTCCTGAGCCTGTACCACAACCACACTGCGCGCATTACCGGTGCCCAGGTCACGACTTTTGGTTGCCAACTGGCTGGTAACACCCGGCAGATCCAGCGCAATGCGCGCTGGTTGCGACGTGGTGTAACCGCGCGGTGCCGGCACCGGGGCGTCGAATGCCAGCTTAAGCTCGATGCGGTCACCCGGCAGGGCGGCGACATCCAGGGTCTTGAGGTTGGCAGCCTGGAGAACCGGCGCCAGCACCGCGATGCATAACGACACGCCGATAATCGAGAGAATCCGGGTCATGATCAATTTCCGTTGAGCGCTACTGTGCATACTTGGCCTTGCCCACTTCATGAGCGTTCTTTGAGGGCGATAGTGCGCGGCCTTTCCAGCCACGCCCCCTCTCCATCAGGAACAATTTCGATGACATCAACCTGCGCGTCGCCGATCGACACTACCCGGCCGTTGTTACGCCCCAGATAATCGCCCACCTTGACGCGATGAACACCTCCGGCACCGCGCAGCAGGGCAAACGTCCCCGACTCGTTGCCAATCGTGCCGACCATCTCGAACGACTCGATATTGAAACCTTCAAGAAACTGCCTGACCCGGTGTTCGTCCGGCGCCACCAGCCGTGAACCCTTCTGGCGGTTGAGCAGGTCGATCTTGACCGGCGGCTGGAAAGGACTGCGCAGCGTGGAGGCGTTGTAGGTGAACGCCTCATACGGCCGAAACTTGGGTAAAGGTTCGATGTTGCCACTCGGGCGGGCTCTGGCCTGATCCATGAATTCGGACAGATCGGCAAAATCATTGTCATTACCGCAACCGGCCAGCCCTGCCAGAACCACACTGACGCACAGCAATCGCGCCGCCCTCATTTCTTCAGCCCTTCATCGTTGTAGCGGTAGGTCTTGGCCAGAATGCTCATGCGCAACTTGGTCGGCACTTTGGGATCGACCGGCTTGATCTCGAAATCATGCAGCGTGACGATGCGCGGCAGGCTGGCTACACCGCTGACGAAGGTCGCCAGGTCGTGATAACCACCGACCACGGTGATCTGTATCGGCAGCTCGATGTAGAACTGCTGGACCGCCTCGGGCAGCAGCTTGATTTCCTCGAACTCAAGCCCGCTTCCCAGCCCGGTGCGGGTGATGTCCTCAAGCAGGCCGGGCACTTCGGTGTCGCTGGGCAATTGCCGTAGCAGGGCGCCGAAGGTGTTTTCCATCTCTTCCATCTGCTTCTTGTACGGCTCGAGGTTGGCCGCCTGGAAGGCCTTGTTGGAGAACTGTTCCTTGAGCGTCACCTCGCTGTTCTGAGCACTTTCCAGCTGGGTTTCCAGGTCCTGGATAAAGAAGAAGTAGCCCAGTGCGAAAATCATGACCGCAACCAGGAGCCCGGCAATGGCCTTGACCGCTGCGGGCCATGAGCCCAGGTTGTTCAGGTCCAGCTCGCTCAGATCGATCTTGCGCAGCCCTTCCAGCCATTCGGACATATTCATGGCTTGGCTCCTGGGGCAGCGGCAACCGGCGGCTGGGTCTGGCGTACGGTCAGCTGAAAGACATTGGCCTGATCCACGGCACCGGCCGTGGTGGCCTTGACCTCGGTCAGGCTCGGCGCTTCCAGCCAGTCAGAGGCTTCAAGATTACGCATCAGGTCGGAAACCCGGTTGTTCGACTCGGCAGCGCCATTGATGGCAATCAGCTTGTCGGTCATTTTGACCTGCGAGTAATAAACGCCGTCCGGCAGGGTCCGTGCCAGTTGATCGAAGACGCGCCCGGTGATCGGGCGGTTGCCTTGCAGGTCCTGAATGATCTTCATGCGCTCGAGCAGCTGTTTGCGTCGGGCCTTGAGATCACTGATCTCCTTGATGCGGATATCGAGCTGGGCAATCTGCGTCTGCAGAAAGGCATTGCGCGCCATCTGATGCTCGATGGCATTGCTGACGTAACGATCGATCAGAAACAGAATGCCGACTGACACCACCAGCACGCCGACCAGTGCGGTCAGGAAGCGTTTCTTTCGTTCTTCGCGAAGCTCTTCGCGCCACGGTAATAAGTTGATCCGCGCCATCAGTCGAAGCTCCTCAACGCCAGGCCACAGGCGATCATCAGGGCTGGCGCGTCACTGGCCAGGGCCCCGGCATTGACCTTGGCGCTCAGGGCCATGTCGGCAAACGGGTTGGCGACCATGGTCGGAGTGCCGATGCGTCGCTGGATCAGATGCTCCAGCCCTGAAATCGAAGCCGTGCCGCCTGCCAGCATGATGTGATCCACAGAGTTGTATTGACCGGCCGCGAAGAAGAACTGCAGGGAGCGGGAAACCTGCTGCACCAGCGCTTCCTTGAAGGGGTCGAGCACTTCGCTGACGTAGTCGTCGGGCAAGCCGCCCTGCTTCTTGGCAAGCCCGGCTTCCTCCATGGAGAGCCCATAGCGGCGCTGGATTTCGTCAGTCAGCTGGCGCCCGCCAAACAGCTGCTCGCGGGTATAGATGATCCGGCCGTGATGCAGCACGCTCAGGGTGGTCATGGTGGCGCCGATATCGACCACGGCCACCGTCAGTTCGTCATGGCCGTTGCCCAGTTGCGCAGCCAGCAGCCCGAACGAGCGCTCAAGGGCGTAGGCCTCGACATCGACGACGCGCGCGGTCAGCCCGGCCAGTGCCAGCGCGGCCTCGCGCACTTCGACGTTCTCCTTGCGGCAGGCAGCCAGCAACACTTCGACGCGCTCAGGGTTGCGCACCGAGTAGCCCTGCACTTCGAAATCGATGGCGACTTCTTCCAGCGGATAGGGGATGTACTGGTCAGCCTCAAGCTTGAGCTGGTTTTCCATGTCATCGTCGGAAAGACCGGCGTCCATCTCGATGGTCTTGGTGATCACCGCCGAACCGGCCACGGCAACCGCCACGATCTTGACGCTGGTCTTGGCCTTGACGAGTACGCGTGACAACGCCTGCCCGACCCCTTCGAGTTCGGCAATGTTCTTTTCGACGACAGCGTTGGCCGGCAAGGGCTCTACTGCGTAAGACTCGACCTTGTAACGGGTGCCGGAACGACTCAATTCCAGGAGTTTTACCGAGGTGGAGCTAATATCGATCCCTAGAAGGGTGTTGGCCTTCTTACTGAAGAGTTCGAACACAACCTGATTCCTATGAGTTTCCGTCACTTACGGAGTTATTTCGGGCCAACGTCACTGTCGACAGCCTTGACAGTAGCGCAAATCACGCTTGGGGACGAAAAATGCTTATAATGCCCAGCGTTTTTTTCATTTAACAAAGCTTCAAGGCGTGTTCATTTGTAAATGCCTGCGCTTAACCCATTATTTTTTCTGGAAATCCAAAAGCCTTGATACGCCTGCTGAAGTTTTTCTGGTGGTCCCTCGTCGCGGTATTCTGCTCGCTGTTGCTTGGCCTGAGCGGCGCGTTTCTTTACCTGAGCCCGACCCTGCCATCCGTTGACGCGCTGCGAAGCATTCAACTGCAAATCCCCCTGCGGGTGTTCACCAGCGACGGCAAGCTGATTGCCGAGTTCGGTGAAATGCGCCGCACGCCGATTCGCTTCGCGGAAATCCCGCCCAATTTCATCAACGCACTGCTGTCGGCCGAAGACGACAACTTCGCCAACCACTATGGCGTCGACCCGGGCAGCCTGATGCGCGCCGCCACTCAGCTGGTCAAGAGCGGCCATATCCAGTCAGGCGGCAGTACCATCACCATGCAGGTCGCGAAAAACTTCTTCCTGACCAGCGAGCGCAGCTTTTCGCGCAAAACCACCGAGATTCTGTTGGCCTTGCAAATCGAGCGCCAACTTACCAAGGACGAGATTCTCGAGCTGTACGTCAACAAGATTTATCTGGGTAACCGCGCCTACGGGATCGAGGCGGCGGCGCAAGTCTACTATGGCAAGTCGATCCGTGATGTAAGCCTTGCGCAAATGGCCATGATTGCCGGTCTGCCCAAGGCACCGTCACGTTTCAACCCACTGGCCAACCCGACCCGTGCCAAGGAACGTCGCGACTGGATCCTGGGCCGCATGTATCGCTTGGGCAAGATCGACCAAACGGCTTATCAGGCCGCTTTGAATGAGCCGCTAAACGCCAGCTATCACGTGCCGACGCCGGAAGTGAATGCACCGTACATCGCTGAAATGGCGCGGGCTGAAATGGTCGGCCGTTATGGCAGCGAGGCCTATACAGAAGGCTTCCGCGTTACCACCACCGTGCCGAGCGACCTTCAGGAACACGCCAACAAGTCCATTCAGCAGGGCTTGATCGATTACGACCAGCGCCACGGCTACCGTGGTCCGGAAAGCCGCTTCCCGGGCATGACCCGCGCCAACTGGGTACAGGAACTGACCAAGCAGCGCATGATCAACGGCCTCGAGCCCGGCATCGTGACGCAGGTCGACAAGACCGGTCTACGCGTTCTGACCCGCAACGGCGAGAAGGAAGAAACCGTCGACTGGGCCACCATGAAGTGGGCGCGTCCTTACCTGAATACCAACAGCCTGGGCGCCAATCCGAAGCAGCCGGCTGACGTTGCCAAGGTCGGCGACCTCGTTCGTCTGCTGCGCCAGGACGATGGCTCGCTGAAATTCAGTCAAATTCCCGTCGCGCAGAGCGCCCTGGTGTCGCTTGATCCGCAAAACGGTGCCATTCGCGCCCTGGTCGGCGGCTTTGCGTTCGAGCAGAGCAACTACAACCGCGCCATGCAAGCCAAACGTCAACCGGGCTCCAGCTTCAAGCCGTTCATCTACAGCGCTGCGCTCGATAACGGTTACACCGCTTCCAGCCTGGTGAACGACGCGCCTATCGTGTTCGTCGACGAATACCTGGACAAGGTATGGCGTCCGAAAAATGACACTAACACCTTCCTTGGGCCGATCCGCCTGCGCGAGGCGCTGTACAAGTCTCGTAACCTGGTATCGATCCGCCTGCTCCAGGCCCTCGGCATCGACAGCACCATCGACTACATCACCCGCTTCGGCTTCTCCAAGCAGGATTTGCCGCGCAACCTGTCGCTGGCACTGGGTACGGCGACGTTGACCCCGATGGAAATCGCCACCGGCTGGGCGACCTTCGCCAACGGCGGTTACAAGGTCAGCCCTTATCTGATCCAGACCATCGAGAACCGTGACGGCCAGACCCTGTTTGTCGCCAACCCGCCAAGCGTCCCGGCCAATGACGTCAATACCGCGCCCAACACCTCGACCTTTGCGGTACATGACAGCCCGAGCGTGGTCACCGGCGAGCCAGGGGCACCTGCTCAGCCTCAGGCGCCCGCAGTGGCAGAGCGTGTGGTCGATGCGCGCACCACGTACATTCTGAACAGCATGCTGCAGGACGTGATCAAGCGCGGCACAGGGCGCCGCGCACTGTCCATGAACAGACCGGACATCGCCGGCAAGACCGGTACCACCAATGATTCCAAGGATGCCTGGTTCTCCGGGTATAACGCGGACTACGTGACCACGGTGTGGAGTGGTTTCGATCAGCCTGAAAGTCTTGGCCGTCACGAATTCGGTGGCACGGTCTCGCTGCCGATCTGGATGGACTACATGAGCGCCGCGCTCAAGGACAAGCCGCCGCATCAGCAGGCCGAACCGCCAGGCATTCTCAGCCTGCGCGTCGACCCATTGAGTGGCCGCGCCGCCACGCCAAGCACGCCGAACGCATTCTTCGAGCTGTTCAAAAGCGAAGACACACCGCCAAGCGTCAACGAACTGGGCGGCAGCAGCGCACCGGGCAGCCCGTTGCCGGCAGATGAGTCAGCGCCGATCGATTTGTTCTGATAGCACAGACTTAATGGATCAGTAGATTTTCAGCGGCTGCACAGGCCTCTTCGTGAGCAAGCTCACTCCC
>NZ_FPJB01000002.1:333085-343427 GCF_900119195.1 Pseudomonas sp. NFACC10-1
CCTCTTCGTGAGCAAGCTCACTCCCACGGATTCGTGGACTTTCAGGATAATCCGGGGCTATGTGGGAGCGAGCTTGCTCGCGAAGAGGCTAGTTCAATCCCTGAAAATGCCCCACAAGAGCAGGGCATCCAAGGCATAAAAAAACCCCTGCATCGCTGCAGGGGTTTTTTATTGGGTCAGGGATCAGCCCTTGAACACATCATCCACGCTGGTCAGCGGGTAGTGCTTCGGATACGGCAGGGTGGCAACACCGCTCTCGATGGCTGCCTTGGCCACTGCATCGGCGATCAGGCCCAGCAGGCGGGTGTCCATTGGCTTCGGAATGATGTACTCACGACCGAATTCCAGTTTGATGCCGCCGTAGGCGTCGCTGACTTCCTGTGGCACAGGCAGCTTGGCCAGTTCGCGCAGGGCGTTGGCCGCGGCGATTTTCATTTCTTCGTTGATGCGCTTGGCACGAACGTCCAGAGCACCGCGGAAGATGAACGGGAAGCCCAGTACGTTGTTGACCTGGTTCGGGTAGTCCGAACGGCCAGTGGCCATGATCACGTCACTGCGCGTGGCGTGAGCCAGTTCCGGGGAGATTTCCGGATCAGGGTTCGAGCAGGCGAACACGATCGGGTCCTTGGCCATCAGCTTGAGGTTTTCAGCGCTCAGCAGGTTAGGACCGGACAGGCCTACAAATACGTCAGCGCCATCCAGCGCGTCAGTCAGCGAGCGCTTCTCGGTAGCGTGAGCGAACGCGGCCTTGTACTGATTAAGGTCGGTACGGCCGGAGTGGACAACGCCAGTACGGTCGACCATGAAGATGTTTTCGATCTTCGCGCCCATGCTCACCAGTAGCTTCATGCAGGAGATGGCCGCAGCGCCAGCGCCCAGGCAGACGATCTTCGCCGAATCGAGGGTCTTGCCGACGATTTCCAGCGCGTTGATCATGCCGGCCGCTGTCACGATAGCGGTGCCGTGCTGGTCATCGTGGAAAACCGGGATGTCGCACTGTTCGATCAGCGCTTTCTCGATTTCAAAGCACTCAGGCGCCTTGATGTCTTCCAGGTTGATGCCACCGAAGGTGATGGAGATACGTTTTACGGTGTCGATGAAGGCCTGTGGGCTTTCGGAATCGACTTCGATATCGAAAACGTCGATACCGGCGAAGCGCTTGAACAGAACGCCTTTACCTTCCATGACCGGCTTGGAAGCCAACGGACCCAGATCGCCGAGGCCGAGAATCGCGGTGCCATCGGAAATAACTGCTACCAGATTGCCTTTGCCGGTGTACTTGTAAGCCAGCTCGGGGTCACGGGCAATTTCACGCACGGGTTCAGCAACGCCAGGGCTGTAGGCCAGAGCCAGGTCACGAGCGGTTGCGGTCGGCTTGGTGAGTTCGACGCTCAGCTTCCCCGGACGAGGATTGGCATGGTATTCGAGCGCGGCAGTTTTCAGATCTGACATGTATTGGATTCCGCTTTTTTTACTGTGGGACAGACGGACCGCCGAGGATACGCAAGATGCATAGTCCTAACAAGACTGACCAGTCACTGCTGTCAATAGGCTCGGGCTTAGACTTTACGCTTAGAGACCTGAAACGTGAACACTCGGTCACGCTCGTCAGATCACCGGTTTGAAGGCCGCGTCTAGCGACGTGAAACGTCCAGCATTGCGGGATGGGTCAGTGGCAGCAGCCAGCGGGACTGCCCCGCTTCAAGGCCTCCGCGTCGGGAGCGATCGACGACCCAGCCACGCGCTTCGACCTGCTGCCCTTCGAGGCGCTGGAGCATCGCCTTATCGAAGGCACTCAGGTGGTCAGGCGCGACACGCAAGACCAGCGAGCCCTGCAACTCGATCCAGATACCACCGCGGTTGCGCTGCACACGCCTGACCTGACCGGACACAATCGCGAACCCGCTTTTATTCAGCCGGGTCGAGGACTGCACTGGCGAATTACGCCATACACCCAGCCGCGCCTGACGTGCCTGACGCTCCGCGCCCTGCTGGCAAGCGACCAGCCTGACATTGGGCGCAACGGCCACCAGATAGCCCAGCCCTTCGCTGAGCAACTGCGCCTCGAGGTTGGCGCCTTTACGGTCATAGACGTTGGCCAGCGTGCGGCCGTAATGATCCTTGCCCTGCTGACCGATACGCAAACCAACCTTGCCGCCGCTTTCATTCACCAGCGCCTGCAAGCGCTTTTTGGCAGCCTCGGCAAACGGTTCGGCAGACCGGCCTTTTCTGCCGGTTTCAGGCGTATTGAGCCCAATCATCCGCACGCTACGGCCATCGGTCAGCTTCAAGGTGTCGCCGTCGACCACACGCTGTACCTGTGCGACCGGCAACGAGGCAGGTGCCGGGCAGAAGGCCTGCGCGCCGGACACCCAAATCGCGGGCATAAAAAAGACGCCCACAAGGAGCGCCTTTTCAAGCAGTCTGGAGATGCCCATAGGGCAGCCAGTCTTACTTCGCTTTGGTAGCGCCGAACGCACCGAAACGGGATTTGAACTTGTCGACACGGCCGCCAACGTCAAGCGTCTTCTGCTTGCCGGTGTAGAACGGGTGGCACTCGTTGCACACGTCCAGGCTCAGAGGAGCGGCCAGGGTGGAACGGGTCTTGATGACATTGCCGCAGCTGCAGGTAGCGTCAATGGCTTCGTAAACTGGATGGATATCAGCTTTCATCGGTACTTCCTCGGTCTAACGCGCCGCCACTCAACACTATTGTTGAATACCGCACGGAAATAGGCTGCGGATAGTACCAGACAATTGCAACGACGCAAGCGAACCTTCACACCGGTCGTCTGCTAAGATCGCGCCTCCGTCATCACTTATCACCACAGGGAAACACCGCGTGCCCGACGCCATCCTGCGCCTTGCCCTGCCCTCGCCGCTTCGCCGCCTGTTCGACTACCGCGCCCCAGCGGGCGTGTCGCGCAGCGCCTTGCAGCCGGGCATGCGTCTGCGAGTGCCGTTCGGACGCCGGGAAATGATCGGCATTCTGGTGGAAGTGGTCGATCACAGCGAAGTGCCCGCCGACAAGCTCAAGCCTGCAATCGCCCTGCTCGACAGCGAAGCGCCGCTGCCACCCGCGCTGTTCAAACTGTGCCTGTGGACCTCGCAGTATTACCAGCACAGCCTGGGCGACACGCTGAGCTGGGCCTTACCGGTGTTGCTGCGTCAGGGCGAACTGGCCGAAAGCCGCCAGGAACGCTTCTGGCACGTTGCACCGGGTGCCAGCGTCGACGATCCGCGCATCGCCCGCGCGCCCAAGCAGCGCGAGGCCCTGACCACCCTTGCCCAGCACCCGCACGGGGTGGCGCATCAACTGCTCAGCAAGCTGATGCTCAACAAGGACAGCCTCAACCTGTTGCTGGCCAAGGAACTGGTGTACGTCGAGGTCCGCAGCCATGCACCCAGCGCACGCCATGAGCACTGGCTGGCCCAGCCTGAATTGCCGCTCAACACCGAACAACGCGCCGCTTACGAAGCGATCCGCGCCGGGTTCGACAGCTTTCATGCGTTCCTGCTGGCCGGCGTCACCGGCAGCGGCAAGACCGAAGTCTATCTGCAACTGATCCGCGAGACCCTCGAGGCGGGCAAGCAGGCGCTGGTGCTGATCCCGGAAATCAACCTCGGCCCGCAGACCCTGGCGCGCTTCGAGCAGCGCTTCAATGCGCGCATTGCGCTGGTCCACTCGGAGGTCAACGACCGCGAGCGGCTGGATGCCTGGCTGGCGGCTCGCGATGGCGAGGCGGACATCATCATCGGCACGCGTTCGGCGCTGTTCACGCCGATGAAAAACCCCGGGCTGATCATCATCGACGAGGAACACGATGGCTCCTATAAACAGCAGGAAGGTCTGCGCTATCACGCCCGCGATCTGGCCCTGGTGCGGGCGCGTCAGGAAAACATTCCGATTGTCCTGGGCTCGGCCACGCCGTCCCTGGAAAGCCTGCATAACGCCTACACCGGCCGCTACGGCCTGCTGCGCCTGAATCAGCGCGCGGGCGGCGCACAGCAGCCGCGTTTCATGCGCCTGGACGTCAAGAGCCGACCGCTGGACAGCGGCATCTCCGGGCCCATGCAGCAGGCCATCGGTCAGACGCTCGCGGCAGGCCAGCAGGTATTGGTATTCCTCAACCGTCGCGGCTTTGCACCCACCTTGCTGTGCCACGACTGCGGGTGGATGTCCGGCTGCCAGCGCTGCGATGCACGCATGACCGTGCACCAGCGCTCGGGCGAACTGCGCTGCCATCACTGCGGGTATGTCGAGCGTGTACCGCGCCAGTGCCCGTCGTGCGGCAAGGTGGATTTGCGCCCGGTAGGCGCGGGCACCGAGCGCGCCGAAGAGCGCCTGGCGATTCTGTTTCCGGACTACCCCGTGCTGCGTGTCGACCGCGACAGCACGTCGCGCAAGGACGCCATGAACCAGCTGTTCACGACGATCCAGCGCGGCCAGCCATGCATTCTGGTCGGCACGCAAATGCTCGCCAAGGGCCATCACTTTCCCCGGGTCACGCTGGTATCGATTCTGGACGCCGACGGCGGGCTGTTTTCCGGCGACTTCCGCGCCAGCGAGCGCATGGCGCAACTGATCGTTCAGGTGGCAGGCCGTGCCGGGCGCGCCGAAGAACCTGGCAAGGTGATCATCCAGACCCACCTGGCCGACCATCCACTGCTGATTCAGCTGACCGAGCAGGGTTATTTCGCCTTTGCCGAACAGGCCTTGAGCGAGCGCCGTTCGGCGGGTCTGCCACCGTTTTCACACCTCGCACTGCTGCGCGCCGAAGCGCACAAGCCGGGACAGGCCGAGGCCTTTCTCGATCAGGCCTGCAGCGATGCGGAGCAACTGGTTGCGCAGATGGCGCTGGGCGGCATTGAGCTGCTGGGCCCGGTTCCGGCACCGATGGAACGCCGCGCCGGACGTTATCGCGCGCAGTTGCTGGTGCAGTCCAGCGCCCGTGCGCCCTTGCATAAATTGCTTGCCACCTGGCTGCTCGCGCTGGAGCAAATGCCCAGCGGCCGGCAGGTCAGATGGTCGCTGGATGTGGATCCTGTGGATCTTTATTAAGTCACGCCGTTGGCAAGCAGGCTTGAGCAACGGATAATGCAGAGTTTTTCCACCCGCGCATCGAAGCGCCACCGCGCTTGCGGTCGAAGAGAGCACCATGAAAGACACGATTCGCCAGCTGATTCAACAAGCCCTGACCCGTCTCGTCACCGAGGGCGTCTTGCCAGAAGGGCTGACGCCGGCGATTCAGGTGGAAAACGCCCGCGACAAGACGCACGGCGACTTCGCCAGCAATATCGCGATGATGCTCGCCAAGCCTGCCGGCATGAAACCGCGCGATCTGGCTGAAAAGCTGATCGCCGCACTGCCGGCCGACGAGCAAGTCAGCAAGGTCGAAATCGCCGGGCCGGGCTTCCTGAACTTCTTCCAGAACACTGCCGCGCTGGCCGCACGCCTCGACGCTGCACTGGCCGACGCGCACCTGTCAGTCCGCAAGGCGGGCGCTGCACAGCGCGTGGTCGTCGATCTGTCGGCACCGAATCTGGCCAAGGAAATGCACGTTGGCCATTTGCGCTCGACCATCATTGGCGACGGCGTGGCGAACGTCCTGACGTTTCTCGGCGACACGGTCATTCGTCAGAACCACGTGGGCGACTGGGGCACCCAGTTCGGCATGCTGCTGGCCTATCTGCAGGAAAAGCCAGCGACCAGCGACGAGCTGTCCGACCTGGAAAACTTCTACCGCGCCGCCAAGCAGCGCTTTGACGAGTCCGAAGAGTTCGCCGAGCGTGCTCGTGGTCTGGTGGTCAAGCTGCAGGCCGGCGATGCCGAGTGCCTGGCGCTTTGGACGCGCTTCAAGGACATCTCGCTGTCGCACTGCCAGGAGACCTACGAGCGCCTTAACGTCAAGCTGACCCCGGCCGACGTGATGGGCGAAAGCGCCTATAACGATGACCTGGCCAATGTGGTCAACGACCTGAAAGCCACAGGCCTGCTGGTCGAGAGCAATGGCGCACAATGCGTGTTCCTCGAAGAATTCCGCACCGCCGATGACACGCCATTGCCGGTCATCGTGCAGAAGGCCGGTGGCGGTTATCTCTACGCCACCACCGACCTGGCAGCGATCCGCTATCGCAGCAAGGTGCTCAAGGCCGACCGCGTGCTGTATTTCGTCGACCAGCGTCAGGCCCTGCACTTCCAGCAGGTGTTCGAAGTGGCGCGCCGCGCCGGTTTCGTCCACGACGGCATGCAGCTCGAACACATGGGCTTCGGCACCATGAACGGCGCCGATGGCCGCCCGTTCAAGACCCGCGACGGCGGCACGGTCAAACTCATCGACCTGCTCGATGAAGCCGAAGAGCGCGCCTACACCCTGGTCAAGGAAAAGAACCCGGAAGTCGCTGAAGCAGAATTGCGCAGCATTGCCAAGGCCGTGGGTATCAGTGCGGTGAAATACGCCGACCTGTCCAAGCACCGCGCCAGCGATTACAGCTTCAACTTCGATCAGATGCTCAGTTTCGAGGGCAACACCGCGCCCTACCTGCTGTACGCCTACACCCGTGTGGCGGGCGTGTTCCGCAAGCTGGGCAGCGCGTTTGACGCCAGCAAGGGCCAGATTGTCCTCGCAGCGCCGCAGGAACAGGAACTGGCCGCACGTCTGGCGCAATTCACCGAAACACTGAACAACGTCGCAGAAAAAGGCACACCGCACGTACTTTGTGCTTACCTGTATGACCTTGCGGGTCTGTTTTCGAGCTTTTACGAAAACTGCCCGATCCTTGGTGCGGAAAACCCCGATCAGCAGCAAAGCCGTCTGCGTCTGGCTGCCCTGACCGGCCGCACCCTCAAGCAAGGCCTGGACCTGTTGGGTCTGGAAACTCTGGAGCGTATGTAAGTTGGCAGTTGCGAAGAAGAAACCGGCACCCAAGCGGGGCGCCAGCCGTTATCAGGCACCCGCGAAGAAGCCGATTCCAGGATGGTTGTGGCTGGCGATTGGCTTGACCGTGGGCGCATTCGTGGTCTTTTTGATGAAGCTCGAGCCCGGTGGCGAAGACGTCAAGCGGGTCAAGGCGGACGCCAAGGCCGCGAAGATCGCCGAGGCGAATAAAACACCACCGAGCCCGACGGCGCCGGTCAAACCGAAGTACGACTTCTACACATTGCTGCCGGAATCGGAAGTGATCGTGCCGAACGAAGCCGTGCCGGAGAAGACCCCGCCGCCTGTGGCACCGACAGCACCGGTCTCGCCGGAACAGGCAGCCAAGATCGACACGGCACGCGCCCAGGCAGCCCTCAGCGGCCTGACGCCTCCGCCAGCGCCACCGGTTGCGACCACCAAGCCGGCCGCGGTGACGACGTTCTTCCTGCAGGCGGGCTCGTTCCGCAAACAGGCTGACGCCGAGAAGGTTCGCGCGCAAATCATCCTGCTGGGCCAGACCTCTACCGTCGAGTCAGGCACTGTGAAGGATGAAACCTGGTACCGCGTACTGGTCGGCCCGTTCAGCAATCGCGAACAACTGACCACCGCCCAGAAACAACTGGCAAGCGGCGGATTTAGTAACCTGTTGTTGCAACAGCGCCAGAGCCGCTAGCTGAAACAGAGCGCGCAAAGCGCTCTGCGCTATAGGTGGGGGTGAGCTTGCTCACGAAGAGGCCGTTACAACTGCCGGAGATTTATGCCTCCGGCAGTCAGCTGCCAGTTATCCCCGCTGTTCATCCTCAAGGTTGAAATACTCACCCACACCCCCATATGAGTTTGCATCAGGGCATTTTCGCCCCGCAGTGTGGAGACTCTCCCTTGACCACCATCGTTTCAGTGCGCCGCCACGGTAAAGTCGTCATGGCTGGCGACGGCCAGGTTTCTCTGGGCAACACCGTCATGAAAGGCAACGCCAAAAAGGTACGCCGCCTGTATCACGGTGAAGTGATCGCCGGCTTCGCTGGCGCGACCGCCGATGCATTCACGCTGTTCGAACGCTTCGAGGCCCAACTGGAAAAACACCAGGGGCATCTGGTTCGTGCAGCCGTCGAACTGGCCAAGGACTGGCGCACCGATCGTTCACTGAGCCGTCTTGAAGCCATGCTGGCCGTCGCCAACAAGGACGCCTCGCTGATCATCACCGGCAACGGTGACGTGGTCGAGCCCGAGGACGGCCTGATCGCCATGGGCTCCGGCGGCGCATTCGCTCAGGCCGCAGCACGCGCCCTGCTGCTCAAGACCGACCTGTCGGCCCGCGAAATTGCCGAGACTTCCCTGCATATCGCCGGCGACATTTGCGTGTTCACCAACCACAACATCACCATTGAGGAGCAGGACCTCGCCGGCTAAGCCGCTGCTGGGCTGCACACCCTGTGGCCCCATCGACTTGCCCGCAACAGAGGACCGTGAATAACCATGTCAATGACTCCCCGCGAAATCGTCCATGAACTCAATCGCCATATCATCGGCCAGGACGATGCCAAGCGCGCCGTGGCCATTGCCCTGCGCAATCGCTGGCGCCGCATGCAGTTGCCTGAAGAACTGCGTGTCGAAGTAACCCCCAAGAACATTCTGATGATCGGCCCGACCGGTGTCGGCAAGACCGAAATCGCCCGCCGTCTGGCCAAGCTCGCCAACGCACCGTTCATCAAGGTCGAAGCCACCAAATTCACCGAAGTGGGTTACGTGGGTCGTGATGTAGAGTCGATCATCCGTGATCTGGCCGATGCTGCGATCAAGCTGCTGCGCGAACAGGAAATCGTCAAGGTGCGTCACCGCGCCGAAGATGCCGCCGAAGAGCGCATTCTCGACGCCCTGCTGCCACCGGCCCGGGTCGGCTTCAACGAAGACCCGGCGCAGAGCAGCGATTCCAATACCCGTCAGCTGTTCCGCAAGCGCCTGCGCGAAGGCCAGCTGGATGACAAGGAAATTGAAATCGAGATCAACGAAGCCGTTGGTGTCGATATCTCCGCGCCGCCTGGCATGGAAGAGATGACCAATCAGTTACAGAGCCTGTTTGCCAACATGGGCAAAGGCAAGACCAAGAGCCGCAAGCTCAAGGTCAAGGAAGCGCTCAAGCTGGTACGCGAAGAAGAAGCTGGCCGCCTGGTCAACGAAGAAGAGCTGAAAGCCAAGGCACTGGAAGCGGTCGAGCAGCACGGCATCGTGTTCATCGACGAAATCGACAAGGTTGCCAAGCGCGGTAATTCGGGCGGTGTCGACGTGTCCCGTGAGGGCGTGCAGCGCGACCTGCTGCCGCTGATCGAAGGTTGCACCGTGAACACCAAACTGGGCATGGTCAAGACCGACCACATCCTGTTTATTGCGTCGGGCGCATTCCATTTGAGCAAACCGAGCGATCTGGTCCCCGAGCTGCAGGGCCGCCTGCCGATTCGCGTTGAACTCAAGGCGCTGTCGCCACAGGACTTCGAGCGCATCCTCAGCGAGCCGCATGCGTCGTTGACCGAACAGTATCGCGAGCTGCTCAAGACCGAAGGTCTGAAGATCGAGTTCAAGCCTGAAGGCATCAAGCGTCTGGCCGAGATTGCCTGGCAGGTCAACGAGAAGACCGAGAACATCGGTGCCCGCCGCCTGCATACGCTGCTTGAGCGCCTGCTTGAGGAAGTCTCGTTCAGCGCCGGAGACCTGGCCATCAACCCTGACGCAGCGCCGATCGAGATCGACGCGGAATACGTCAATAGTCACCTGGGTGATCTGGCAGAAAACGAAGACCTGTCGCGTTATATTCTCTAAGCCACACGCGGTTGGCATTTCAGGCTGCAAGAGGTTGTTCACTCTTGCAGCTTTTTGCTTCTGCCCGACGCTTAAAACCCGAGACTGCAGCCATGCCCGCTCTGCCCACTGCCATCCAGTTGCACAAGGCCTCCAAGACCCTGACGCTGAAATACGCGCCGGATGAGGAATACCATTTGCCCGCCGAATTTCTGCGGGTGCATTCCCCTTCTGCGGAAGTTCAGGGCCACGGTCGGCCAATCCTGCAATTCGGCAAACTGGGAGTCGGCCTGACCAAGGTCGAGCCTGCCGGGCAATATGCGCTTAAGCTGACCTTCGATGACGGCCATGACAGCGGCCTGTTTACCTGGGAATACCTGTACGAACTGGCCACACGCCAGGCTTCGCTGTGGGAAGACTACTTGCAGGAGCTCGAGAAAGCCGGCAAATCCCGCGACCCTTCCGAACACGTCATCAAACTGATGCTCTGACCCCGCCTTACAGGTGTCCGTAAGAACACCATCGTGCCCATGTTCCGCGTGGGTATGCCGTTCTGAACGCTCTGCGTCATCCCTGAACACGGTTGCGGCGTAGATCTGTGACGCAGAGCGTCACCCACTGCATTCCCA
>NZ_FPJB01000002.1:343977-866585 GCF_900119195.1 Pseudomonas sp. NFACC10-1
ACGGTTGCGGCGTAGATCTGTGACGCAGAGCGTCACCCACTGCATTCCCACGCTGGAGCGTGAGGAACGATAGTCGCCCGTAAGAACACCATCGTACCCATGCTCCGCGTGGGTATGCCGTTCTGGACGCTCTGCGTCCGGTCTTCTTTGTTGCAGCCGGGTATCAGGACTGAATCGCGGGTTTTTCCGATGCGGCCGGCGTAGAAGGCTTGGCCGCAGGTTTGGCGGCTGGCTTTCTTACCGCTGGTTTTTTCGCTGCGGCAGGCTTTTTGGCAGCCTCGACGGGCTTGGCCGTTACTTTCTTGACGGCTGGCTTGGCCGCTACACTCTTGTCCGCCACTTTGGCGACAGGTTTGGCAGCAGCGACCAACGGTTTTGCCGCGCTCTTCGCCGCTGCCGGTTTGGCCGCCACAGTGCGCGAGGCAGCCGGTTTGGCTTTCGCGCCCACCAATAGCTCGATCTGTCGGCTCAGCTGGTCGACCTTGCTGTGCAGCGCCTGCACCTCAGTGCGACTCGGCACACCCAAGCGTGAAATCGCGCCATTCAGACGCTTGTCGAAAGCCTCTTCCAGCTCGTTCCACTTGCCAACCGCAAGGTCTTTCACGTCGTCCACACGGGACTTGGCCGACTTGCTGGTGCTCTTGACGTCATCGAGCTGCTTCTGCGCTTCGGCCTTGGTCAGCTTCTCGGCTTTTTCGCCGTCCTTCACCAGGGTCTCGAAAAGCTTGCTGCCGTCATTGCTGATCTTGGAATACGCGCCCAAACCAGCCAGCCAGATCTGACGAGAGTACTTCTCAACCTCGCCCATCCAGGAGCTGCCATCTTTGTCGGTTTTTTTCTTGCCAGCCATCCTGTTCTCCTTATCGTCCAGACTTGGAACACCCGAGTCGTTTCGGCACGCAGCGTTCGAGCTTTTATCGGCCCGACACGCTCGAGCAATGCCGTCAGCTCATCGAGCCTGGCAAAGAGCGTGTCTACATCATGTTTAGACGGGATACCGACCCGGTTCAAGGCCTTTGCGACTCTAAGGTCGAAAGCACGCTCGATTCTGTCGATTTGCGCTCACAAAAGAGCGCATGGGCATACGGCGGCGAAGAAAAAAATGGGCTGCGTACAACGCTCAGGCAGCGAGCGCCTTGTCCAGAACGCGCTCGACTTCTGTCTTGATCGAACCGCTCATGGCCGACAGGATGAAGTTCAGCTCGATGTTGACGCGGATCAAAGCCTCTTCGACCTCGACCTCACCCTTGGCTCCCTTGCCCTCCAGTTTTACGGTATCGCCAGCCCATTCGTGAGCCAGTCCGTATCGGGTGGACAGCTTCTCGACCAGTTGCTCGGCCTTTTCGCGAGCCTTCTCAAGGCCCAGGGCGTGCGGGCGTTCAACGGTTATCTTGGCCATCGGAGGCTTCCTTGATCGTCATATGAAATGCGGCGCAACTATATACACCCGCCCGCATCCAAGAAAGCGTTGCAGGTGAGCCTTGTCAAGACAAAGCCGGCCTTGGCGATTAGAATGACCCGCACTCTATTCCGGTGAAGCGATATGAACGATCAGCGCAAAGGCAGCGATGCCGAACCTACGACTCACTTCGGTTACAAAAATGTACCGGAAAGCCAGAAGGCAGAAAAAGTCGCTGAGGTTTTCCATTCGGTAGCGGCCAAGTACGACCTGATGAACGACCTGCTGTCCGGCGGCATGCATCGCCTGTGGAAGCGTTTCGCAATCGAGCTGTCCGGCGTCCGCACCGGCAACCGCGTGCTGGATATTGCTGGCGGTACGGGCGACCTGACCCGCAAATTCTCCAACCTGGTCGGTCCGACCGGCCAGGTGGTACTGGCTGATATCAACGCCTCCATGCTCAAGGTCGGCCGTGACCGCCTGCTGGATCTGGGTGTGTCGGGCAACGTCGAGTTCGTCCAGGCAGACGCCGAAAAGCTGCCATTCCCGGACAACCATTTCGACTGCGTGACCATCGCGTTCGGCCTGCGCAACGTGACGCACAAGGAAGACGCCCTGCGTTCCATGCTGCGCGTGCTCAAGCCGGGTGGTCGTCTGCTGGTACTGGAGTTTTCCAAGCCGACCAACAAGCTGATGTCCAAGGCCTACGACGCCTACTCGTTCGCGTTCATGCCGTTGATGGGCAAGCTGGTCACCAATGACTCGGAAAGCTACCGTTATCTGGCCGAATCGATCCGCATGCACCCCAACCAGGAAACCCTCAAGTCGATGATGGTAGAAGCCGGTTTTGACCGCGTGACCTATCACAACATGACTGCCGGCGTCGTGGCCCTGCATCGCGGTATCAAACCCTGATGTTGCTCCGGGGGCTGCTCGCCAGCATCGAGCACGGCATCAATCGGGTGCTGCGCCTGGACAGCACCGCGCTGCCACGCATGGCGCGTCTGTCCGGACGTGTCATAGCGGTGGACTGTCGCGATCCGTCCCTGAAGCTGTTCATCCTGCCCAGCGACGAAGGCTTGCTGCTCGCCGCTGACTGGGCTGCCGAGGCTGACTGCACCCTGCGCGCGCCGGCTTCCAGCCTGGTGCGCCTGGCCTTGAGCAAAGACAAAACCGCTGTGTTGCACGGCCCGGATGTAGAACTCGACGGTGACAGCGGCGCGCTGCTGGAACTGGTCGGCATTCTTCAGGACCTGGAGCTGGACTGGGAACACGAACTGTCCAACTGGATCGGCCCGGTGGCCAGCCAGTTGTTCAGCAGCCACCTGCGCAACAGTGGGCGCTGGACGCGGGAAAGCTTCAACAGCCTCAGCCAGAACGTTGCCGACTACCTCAGCGAAGAATCGCGCACGCTGGTGGGCAAACACGAAGCCGAAGCACGATTCGCCGAACTCGACCAGATCAAGCTCGATCTGGAACGCCTTGAGGCGCGCTTTGCCCGCCTTGCCCACTCCCTCAATACCAGCGATAACGCATGAAGCTGCTTGCCGTCCGCCGTCTGTTTCGCATTCAACGTGTCGTTATCCGCTATCGCCTCGATGACCTGTTGTTCGCCCTGCCCCTGCCGTGGTGGATGCTCGCGCTGCGTTTCGTGCTGCCCTGGCGCTGGCTGCCACGGCGCAAATCCGAGCTGAGCCGGGGCGTACGCTTTCGTCTGGCGCTGCAAGATCTGGGGCCTATTTTCATCAAGTTCGGGCAATTGCTGTCCACCCGGCGCGACCTGTTGCCCGAGGACATCGCCGACGAACTGATGCTGCTGCAGGACCGCGTGCCGCCGTTCGATCAGCAACTGGCGATCAAGCTGATCGAAGAACAGCTCGGCGCGCGCATCTGTGACGTGTTCAGCCGCTTTGACGAGAAGCCTTTGGCATCCGCTTCGGTCGCTCAGGTGCATGCCGCCTGCCTGAAGACCGGCGAAGAAGTCGTGGTCAAGGTGGTACGCCCCGGCCTCAAGCCGATCATCGGCCAGGATCTGGCGTGGCTGTTCATTCTCGCCCGCACCGCCGAGCGCGTCTCCGCCGATGCCCGCCTGCTGCACCCGGTGCAGGTGGTGATGGATTATGAAAAGACCATCTACGACGAACTCGACCTGCTGCGTGAAGCGGCCAACGCCAGCCAGTTGCGACGCAATTTCGAAGGCTCCGACCTGCTTTACGTGCCACAAGTCTACTGGGACTGGTGCCGCCCGAAAGTACTGGTCATGGAGCGCATCTACGGGCTTCAGGTAACCGATCTGGCCGCGCTGGCCGATCAGCGCACCGACATGAAACTGCTCGCCGAGCGCGGTGTGGAGATTTTCTTCACGCAGATATTTCGCGACAGTTTCTTCCACGCCGACATGCACCCTGGCAACATTTTCGTCAGCACGGTCAACCCGTGGGCGCCGAAGTACATTGCCATCGACTGCGGTATCGTCGGCAGTCTGACCCCGGAAGATCAGGATTATCTGGCGCGTAACCTGTTTGCCTTTTTCAAACGAGATTATCGTCGCGTTGCGCAACTGCACATCGATTCGGGCTGGGTGCCGGCAGAGACCAAGCTCAATGAATTCGAAGCGGCCATCCGCACGGTCTGCGAGCCGATTTTCGAGAAGCCGCTCAAGGATATTTCCTTCGGCCAGGTGCTGATGCGTCTGTTCCAGACCGCGCGCCGCTTCAATATGGAAGTCCAGCCGCAACTGGTTCTGCTGCAAAAGACCCTGCTCAACATCGAAGGCTTGGGTCGTCAGTTGTACCCTGATCTGGACCTGTGGAGCACCGCGCAGCCTTATCTGGAGCGCTGGATGCGCGAACGGGTCAGCCCGAAGACCCTGCTGGGCAATCTGCAATCACAGGTCGAGCAACTGCCGCACATCGCGGGCATGACCCGTGACCTGCTGGAGCGCATGTCCCGCCCGCACGCCTCGGATCCGCCGCGCCCGTGGCACGATCGCAAGGACGAGCCGGTCCTGCGGCTGATCGGCGCGGCATTGCTGGTCGGCGGCGCGATACAGGGCTGGGTGATGAGCGAGGCCGCTACCCAGTTGCTGACGCTCACCGCGTGGCCGGCGGCGATCATGCTCATCGCCGGGCTGTATCTGATCGTTCGCCGATAGCCAGCAGCGGATGGCGCTGGCACACTGTTCAATCCGCCGGGCATGAACGCCGGCTGCCGGAGTAGATATGAAAGACTGGCTGGACGAGATTCACTGGAACAGCGACGGTCTGGTGCCTGCAATTGCTCAGGATCACAAGACCGGCCGGGTATTGATGATGGCATGGATGAACCGCGAGGCCCTGAGCCTGACGGCGTCCGAGAACCGTGCCATCTATTGGTCGCGTTCGCGTGGCAAACTCTGGCGCAAAGGTGAAGAATCGGGTCATGTGCAAAAGCTGCATGAACTGCGCCTGGACTGTGACGCCGACGTCATTATCCTGATGGTCGAGCAGATCGGTGGCATCGCTTGCCATACCGGCCGCGAAAGTTGCTTCTACCGAGTGTATGAAAATTCAGGCTGGAAGACCGTAGACCCGGTTCTGAAAGATCCTGATGCTATTTACCAGGCAGGCCATTGAACATGACTGATACGTTGTCCCGTCTGGCCGAAGTGCTGGAATCACGCAAGGACGCCGCTGCCGACAGCTCCTATGTCGCAAGCCTGTATCACAAGGGCCTGAACAAGATTCTGGAAAAGCTCGGCGAAGAGTCGATCGAGACCATCATCGCTGCCAAGGACGCTGCGGTCAGCGGTGATTGCAGTGACGTGATTTATGAAACCGCTGACCTGTGGTTCCACAGCATGGTGATGCTCGCCGCGCTGGGTCAGCACCCGCAGGCCGTGCTCGATGAACTGGACCGCCGATTCGGCTTGTCCGGCCACGCGGAAAAAGCCGCTCGCACGGTAGAGTAACGCTCTCCCCTTTCAAGCTTGAAATCTTTTACGAGGACTGTTTCATGGGTATTTTTGACTGGAAACACTGGATCGTCATCCTGATCGTCGTTGTACTGGTTTTCGGGACCAAGAAACTCAAGGGCCTGGGCAGCGACGTCGGCGAATCGATCAAGGGCTTTCGCAAGGCGATGAATGACGACGACAAGCCAGCCGAACAGCCTGCACCTCAACCCCAGCAGGCCCAGCCAGCGCCACAGGGCTCGCCGCTGAATCAGCCACACACTATTGACGCTCAGGCGCACAAAGTCGACGAGCCGATCCGCAAAGACCAGGTTTAAGCCCATGTTCGGTATCAGCTTCTCTGAACTGCTGCTCGTTGGCCTGGTTGCCTTGCTGGTACTGGGTCCCGAGCGCCTGCCGGGTGCTGCACGCACCGCAGGCTTATGGATCGGTCGGTTGAAGCGCAGCTTCAATGCGATCAAACAGGAAGTTGAACGTGAAATCGGGGCTGACGAGATTCGTCGGCAGTTGCACAACGAGCACATTCTTTCGCTGGAAGACGAAGCGCGCAAAATGTTCGCGCCCAATCAGCCGCCCGAGAACGGCTCCGAGCCGGTAAGCCCGTCGCCCGCACCGGCAGCAGCCGAAGCGGCAAGCCCCGCGCACGATGAAGCCGCACACCACGAAATCGGCCCGGCACAACCTGCGGCGCCGAAGACCGAGCTGTCGCTGGAGAAAACCGCGAAACCGGCTGACGCCGGCACACCGGTCCCGACGCCTCCCGCCCACGATTCGTCATTGCCACCGCGAGCACCATGAGCGCTGATATCCCGGAAAACGATCAGCAAATGCCGCTGATCTCGCACCTCACCGAGTTGCGTACACGTCTGTTGCGTTGTGTTGCGGCAGTGTTCCTGATTTTTGCCGGCCTGTTCTACTTCACGCAGAAGATCTACACACTGGTCTCGGCACCGCTGCGAGTCTATCTGCCTGAAGGCGCAACGATGATCGCCACCGATGTGGCCTCGCCGTTCATCACGCCGTTCAAGCTGACCATGATGGTCGCGCTGTTTCTGTCCATGCCGGTCATCCTGCATCAGATCTGGGGCTTTATCGCGCCAGGCCTGTACAAGCACGAGAAGCGCGTCGCGGTGCCCCTGCTGGTGTCGAGTATCATCCTGTTCTACGCAGGCATG
The DNA here is from genome assembly GCF_900119195.1 of Pseudomonas sp. NFACC10-1. Classification (NCBI taxonomy): domain Bacteria; kingdom Pseudomonadati; phylum Pseudomonadota; class Gammaproteobacteria; order Pseudomonadales; family Pseudomonadaceae; genus Pseudomonas; species Pseudomonas sp. NFACC10-1. The sequence continues at coordinate 350,504 of NZ_FPJB01000002.1, forward strand.
GCGTTTGCCTACTTTCTGGTCTTCCCACTGATTTTCCACTTCTTCGCCAGCGTGACGCCGGAAGGCGTTTCGATGATGACCGACATCGCCAGTTACCTGGACTTCGTGATGACGTTGTTCTTCGCCTTTGGCGTGGCCTTCGAAATCCCGGTGGCCGTGGTGTTGCTGGTGTGGATCGGCATCGTCGACGTCAAATACCTGAAGAAGATCCGCCCTTACGTGATCATCGGCTGCTTCGTGGTCGGCATGATCCTGACGCCGCCGGACATCTTCTCGCAGACGCTGCTGGCGGTGCCAATGTGGCTGCTCTTCGAGCTGGGCGTACTGTGCAGCACGATGATCAAGAAGCGTGGCGAACATCCGGACGATGAGACCGAGGACGCTGACAAGCAGGACCAGCCGCCCGCGACCACACCGTGAACCTGCTGCTGCTTGAGGAAGCCGATTTCATTGCGGCTGACCGGGTGGTCCTGCGTGATCGCCGCCTGAAGCACATGCAGGAGGTGCACCGCGCAGAGGTCGGCGACACTGTGCGGGTGGGCCGCGTCAACGGCCTGCTGGGCAATGCCGAACTGCTGCGCCTTGAACCCCATGAGGCAGAGCTGCGTGTCGAACTGCAGAGTGCTCCGCCGGCAAAACTGCCGCTCACCCTGCTGCTGGCGTTGCCACGTCCCAAGATGTTACGCCGGGTGTTTCAGACCGTCGCGACCATGGGCGTGCCGAAAGTCATCCTGCTGAACAGCTACAGGGTGGAAAAAAGCTTCTGGCAGACGCCGTTTCTAGAGCCTGAAGCCATCCGCGAGCAACTGATTCTGGGCCTGGAACAGGCGCGCGATTCGGTGCTGCCTGAGATTGTGATCGAAAAGCGCTTCAAGCCTTTCGTTGAAGATCGCTTGCCGCAGATCGCGCTCGACACACTGGGCCTGGTTGGCCATCCCGGTGATTTCCCCGCCTGCCCTCGTGCGGTCACAGAGCAAGTCACGCTGGCCATCGGCCCTGAAGGGGGCTGGATACCCTACGAAATCGATCTGTTGCGTCAGTCGGGTTTGCAGCCCGTGCAATTGGGCGAACGTATCCTGCGCGTCGAAACCGCTGTAACGGCCCTTCTCGCCCGCTTGTTCTAAGCTGTCAGTGTCGACTCAATCGCTTCAGTTAACCGATAACTGGCCGATGCAATTGCATACTTAGAGCAAAAGACGTCAAGGAGTGATCATGTCTCGTGGGTTATCCAAAAGCCTCGCCAATGCGAGTGTCAGCCTGAAATTGGCGATCGGCTTTGGCCTGGTGCTGTTGATGACGCTGATGATTTCGGCCACCGGCTGGTTCAGCAATCAGGCTCTGATCGATCGAGGGGACCGTGTTACTGCGATTGCGCAGATCAATGAGCTGACCCTTCAGTTGCGCATCAACCGTATGAGCTACGAGGCGCTGTACAACGCAGAGACCGCAGCGAAGGTCAGAAGTACACTCGATCAGCTGGACGCCGCGCTGCAAAGCGCCAGGAACCTGCTGCGATCCCCCGAGAACCTGCAGTTGCTGGATGCCCAGATTCAGGCCACCCGCGACTATCGCCAGTCGTTTGAGGACATGAGCAAGGCGATCGAAACCCGCGAAGCGAGCCGCAGCCAGATGGGCGAAAACGCCGACAAAGCGGTGGATCAGGCCGACAGGATCGAAGCCGAACTGCTCAAGGAAGATAACATCCTGGCATTCAATGGTATCGTCGGCGTCAGCAAGCTGATTCAGCAGGCGCGTTTTCAGGTACGTGGTTACACCTACAGCGGCCGTCCCGATTTCGAAAAAGACGCCAATAAGGCCATCGATGACGCGGTGACCGGGATCAACACGCTGGCTGGCGACATTTCTTCCACTTATTCGCCCATGCTGCAACAGGCCATCGCCGGGCTCAATGGCTACCGCGCGGCTGTGGGCCGCTACCGCGATGCCCAGGCCGCCTCCAAGGCCGCACTGGATAAAATGACCACGTTGGGCGTCAGCATGCTCGACACCAGCAACGACCTGATCATCCGGCAGAACAAGAGCCGTGACGCAGACAGCGCCAAGTCGGTCACGATGATCGCTGCCGCTACGGCGTTGGCGCTGGTGCTGAGCATTCTCGCGGCGTGGGTCATCACTCGCCAGATCACCACCCCGTTGCAGGAGACCCTCGAAGTAGTGGAGCGGGTGGCCTCGGGCGACCTGAGTCGCAACCTCAAGGTTGATCGCAAGGACGAACTGGGCAAACTGCAGGCCACGATTCAACGTATGACGGTGAGCCTGCGTGAGCTGGTCGGCGGGATTCGCGATGGCGTCACCCAGATCGCCAGCGCGGCGGAAGAGCTGTCAGCGGTCACCGAGCAGACCAGCGCCGGAGTCAACAGCCAGAAGGTCGAAACCGATCAGGTCGCCACCGCCATGCATGAAATGACGGCAACGGTTCAGGAGGTTGCGCGCAACGCCGAGGAAGCCTCGGAAGCAGCAGTGGCGGCAGACCGTCAGGCCCGTGATGGCGAACGAGTGGTCAACGAGGCCATTGCGCAAATCGAACGTCTTGCCTCCGCGGTGGGCAACTCCAGCGAAGCGATGGGCGCGCTGAAACAGGAAAGCGACAAGATCGGCAGCGTGCTGGACGTCATCAAATCGGTCGCCGAACAGACCAACCTGCTGGCCTTGAACGCCGCTATCGAGGCAGCCCGCGCCGGTGAGGCCGGTCGGGGCTTTGCTGTGGTTGCCGATGAGGTGCGCAGTCTGGCGCAGCGCACGCAGAAATCCACCGAAGAGATCGAAGCACTGATTGCCGGCCTGCAAAGCGGCACACAGCAGGCCACAACGGTCATGGACAGCAGTCGCGAGCTGAGCACCAGCAGCGTGGAACTGACACGTCGGGCCGGAGGATCGCTGGAAAGCATCACCAAAACCGTCTCGGCGATCCAGGCGATGAATCAGCAGATCGCCGCCGCCGCCGAAGAACAGAGCGCCACCGCCGAAGAGATCAACCGCAGCATCATCAACGTCCGCGACGTGTCCGAGCAGACATCGGCGGCCAGTGAAGAAACCGCAGCTTCCAGCGTAGAACTCGCAAGACTGGGCAACCACCTTCAGGTGCTGGTGAGCCGCTTCACCGTCTGACCTGTCAGCACACAGCCCGCGCCCGCACTCGGCGCGGGCCATTTTCCCCAACTAAATGTGACAGCGTTCACCCCTCCTTCGTACTCGGAAATCTCCTACGACCTTCTCAGGTCACGCAATGAGTCACCACGCCGATGCGCTCACAACGCACGTCCCGACGGGTTCGGAACGTGCTTTTGTTCGCTCATTGCAGGAGATTCCAATGTTCCGACTGATCAATCAAGCGCTCGGCAACATGAACGTCAGATTCAAGCTGTCCCTGGGTTTCGGCCTGGTGCTGCTATTGACGCTGATCATCACACTGACCGGCTGGCATGGCCTGTACACCATGATCGACCGCTCGGAGTCGCTCTCGGACATCGCCCAGCTCAACGGTCTGACCAAAGACCTGCGCGCCGAGCGAATCACCGACCGCGTCGAAAAAACGCCGGAGAGCACCGCGCTGGTCACAGAAAAGCTCAATGAAATGAAAGCCCAACTCACCCTGCTGCACACACAGAGTGAGGAGGAGGCAACCATCAAGCTGCTAAACGGCCAGTTCGAGATGCTGAACAGGCTGGAAAAGACCTTCGCGGACGTTCGCACCAACCGACAAACCCGCAACCAGATACGCGCGCGCCTGGAGCAGACGTCCGAACAGGCCTTGCAGGCCATCGCGCAGGTTGAGGTAGAGGTACTCAAAAGCGTCAGCCAGGAACAGGACAGCAGCGAGCGGATGGAGGAGTTCACCAACATTTCCCAACTGAGGCAGCAGGTGCAGACCGCTCGTTATCAGGTGCAGGCGTATACCTTCACCACCCGCGACGCGGATGAGCACGCGGCCATTGCGGCCATCGACGAAGCGCTCAAGGAGATCGGGCAGATCGCTCAGGATCAGGGCAATGAAAGCCTTCAGGGCCTGACCCCGGCGACCGCCGCCTTGCAGAGTTATCGGGAACGGCTTGGCGAGTTCAAGCAGATACAGACCAAGGCCGAAGCGGATCAGGAAATTATGGAAGGTCTTGGCGAAACGCTGCTGGACTCCGTCGCGGCGCTGAACCGCCTGCAGACTGCCCAGCGTGACAGCGAGGCGGCCAACTCCAGCGCCATGCTGAGCAGTGTTGCAGGCCTGGCATTGCTGATCGGATTGCTTGCCGCCTGGATCATGACCCGGCAGATCACCGTGCCGTTGCAGCAGACTCTGGGGGCCGCAGCACGCATCGCCCAGGGCGACCTGAGTCGGGACATATCGGTCACACGCCGTGACGAAATGGGTCAGTTGCAACGCAGCATGCAGACCATGACCATCAGCCTGCGCGAACTGGTTGGCGGCATCAGCGAGGGCGTATCGCAGATCGCCAGCGCGGCCGAGCAATTGTCAGCAGTGACCAGGCAGACCTGCATCGGGGTCACCAGTCAGAAAGACGAAACCGATCAGGTGGCCACGGCCATGAATGAAATGGCCGCAACCGTGCAGGAAGTCGCGCGCAATGCGCAGGAAGCGTCGCAGGCGGCCGCTCAGGCGGATCAACAGGCGCGCAGTGGCGATGAAGTGGTCGGGCAGGCAATCAGTCAGATCGAGCAACTGGCTCTTGAGGTGCTGAACTCCACGCAGTCGATGAGCGCGCTCAAGCAGGAAAGCAACAAGATCGTTGGCGTTCTGGATGTGATCAAGTCTGTTTCACAGCAGACCAACCTGTTGGCCCTCAATGCGGCCATCGAGGCAGCCCGCGCGGGAGAGGCCGGGCGCGGCTTCGCGGTGGTTGCCGATGAAGTCCGTGGTCTGGCGCAACGCACGCAAAAGTCCACCGAGGAAATCGAAGAGCTGATCGCCGCCCTGCAAACCGGCACCCAACAAGTCGCAACCACCCTGGATAACAGCCGCACCCTGACCGACAACACGGTTGAGCTGAGCCGTCGCGCGGGTGGCGCACTGGAGCAGATCACCCGCACCGTGGCGACGATCCAGCACATGAACGAACAGATCGCTACCGCCAGCGAGGAACAGAGCGTAGTCGCCGAACAGATCAACCGTAACGTCATCAGCGTACGCGACATCTCCGAACAGACCGCTGCAGCCAGCGAGCAAACCGCAACCTCCAGCGTCGAACTCGCCAGACTGGGAACGCACCTGCAGACACTGGTGGGGCGATTCAGGGTGGGTTGAACCCATGCCATCACGCCAGTAGACGTCCGGACAACGCCATCGTGCCCGCAGGCATACCGGAGAACATCATCGTGCCCACGCTGGAGCGTGAGGAACGATCGTCGTCAGGAATAACACTATCGTACCCATGCTCCGCGTGGGTATGCCGGTCTGGACGCTCCACGTCCTCTTGCGACGCAGAGCGTCGTGAACTGCATTCCCACGCTGGAGCGTGAGGAACGATCGTCGGCAGGAATAACACTATCGTACCCATGCTCCGCGTGGGTATGCCGGTCTGGACGCTCCGCGTCCTCTTGCGACGCAGAGCGTCGTGAACTGCATTCCCACGCTGGAGCGTGAGGAACGATAGTCGGCAGGGATAACACCATCGTGCCCAGGCTCCAGCGTGGGCATGCCGGTCTGGACGCTCTGCGTCCTCTTGCGACGCAGAGCGTCGTGAACTGCATTCCCACGCTGGGGCGTGAGGAACGATCGGGGTTCTGGAGAACCCGTCTTGACCATGTCCTGTGCATGTATGTGCCACAAGGCCCAATAAAAAAGCCCCCGACGCGCTAGGCGTCAGGGGCTCTTTTCGTAGCCGGGCGGTTTTAGACCGGGACCGGCTCCGATGCTTTACCTACAGGCTGCAAAGGCAGCAAAGGCGCATGCGGATCGGCTTCGATGGAAGCTCTCCACGCGGCCAGCCACTCTTCGTGACCTTCGCTCCAGACGCGCTCGTGCAAGCGGCCAAGGGCGACCGGGTCGCTCAGCAGCATCAGACGTTCCTGATTGCCGAGTTTTGCCGGGCCGACCTTGAGTGCCTGATCAACACGTTCCATACGCACCACTTCAATCGGCTGAGCCTGACGGTGACGCGACGTCGCCAGGGCGCAAGCCAAAGCGTTCTGACGCGGGTCGACCACAGCCCGAATGAAGCCCTGCTTCAGCGCATGCCAGCGGTTCTCGTAGGTGTACTGATCCGTCGAGATCAGCTCTTGCGGCGGCTCGAACTCTTCAGGAATCAGGAAGAACTTCTCGTCACGCGCCTTGACGCCCAGATTGGTACGGCTGGAAATCACCGACACCGGAATCGACAGCATCAACGACACCACGATCGGCGCAAGCCACCACAGGAAGCTTGGGTTCAACCAGAACACCAGCAAGGCCCAGCACGCGCCCAACAGGGTTTGCGGACCGTGGCGCTTCACAGCCTCGATCCACGGCGTGGAGTCATCGTCGCGTTGCGGCGAGTTCCAGGTCGCGGCCCAGCCCAGGAAAGCGGCCAGTACGAAGCGGGTGTGGAACAGCATGCGCACCGGAGCCAACAGCACCGAGAAGAGCATTTCCAGCAGCATCGAAACAGTGACCTTGAACTTGCCACCAAAGCCTTTCGCGCCCTTGGCCCAGATCAGAATGACGCTGAGCAGTTTAGGCAGGAACAGCAGGACGATGGTCGTCGAGAACAACGCGACGGCTTTTTCCGGGTGCCATTGTGGCCACAGCGGATACAGCTGACGCGGTTCAAGGAAGTAGGTCGGCTCCATCAGCGTGTTCACCGCCAGCAGGGCCGTGGACAGTACGAGGAAGAAGAACCACAACGGTGCCGACAGATAAGACATCACACCGGTCAGGAACACCGCACGGTGAACCGGGTGCATGCCCTTGACCAGGAACAGCCTGAAGTTCATCAGGTTGCCGTGGCACCAGCGACGGTCACGCTTGAGTTCGTCCAGCAGGTTGGGCGGCAACTCTTCGTAACTGCCTGGAAGGTCGTAAGCAATCCACACGCCCCAGCCGGCACGGCGCATCAGCGCAGCTTCGACGAAGTCGTGGGAGAGGATCGCACCGGCGAACGCGCCCTTGCCGGGCAACGGCGCCAGGGCGCAGTGCTCGATGAAGGGTTTCATGCGGATGATCGCGTTGTGACCCCAATAGTGGGATTCACCCAACTGCCAGAAGTGCAGACCGGCGGTGAACAGCGGGCCATAGACCCGGGTAGCGAACTGCTGCATGCGTGCATACAGCGTGTCCATACCCGACGCACGTGGCGCGGTCTGGATAATACCGGCGTCCGGCGTGGCTTCCATCAGGCGAACCAGACTGGTCAGACACTCACCGCTCATGACGCTATCGGCGTCCAGCACGACCATGTAGCGGTATTCACCGCCCCAGCGACGGCAGAAGTCGTCGAGGTTGCCGCTTTTGCGTTTTACGCGGCGGCGACGGCGACGATAGAAGATCTTGCCGAAACCTTTGGTCTCGCGGCACACGTCCAGCCACGCCTGTTGCTCGGCAACGGCGATGTCGGTTTCGTTGGTGTCGCTGAGCACGAAGAAATCGAAACGATCCAGGTCACCCGTGGCAGCTACCGACTCGAACGTAGCGCGCAGACCGGCGAAAACCCGAGGCACGTCCTCGTTGCAGATCGGCATGACCAGCGCAGTACGTGCGCCCTTTTCGATCGGCTCGTTGCCAGCACTGGCACCCGAGATGCGATATTTGTCGCGACCGGTGAGCAGCTCAAGGAAACCCATCAGCGCGGTCCAGAAACCGGCCGATACCCAGCAGAACAAAATCCCGAACAGCAACAGGATACTGGTCTGCAAGGCATAAGGCATGACCTGCAAGGCGGTCTGCACGAAGGTCTGACGGGTGATTTCGTCGAGCGAAACCAGCGACCAGCCCTGATACGGCAGGATGCCCTTCATGTACCAGCCAGCCACGATCGTCTGGCCCAGCATGAGGATCAGCAGGATGTAGCGACGGATCGAACCGACGGTGCGCCAGCGCGCCTTCGGCAGATCCCGCGGCAGATCATCATGCGCGGGCTTGGGCGGGTTGGTCTTGCCGGTCAGGCGACGCCAGCCGCGCACCAGAATGTTGGTGCGCCATGGCTCTGGCACGACCTTGGTCCGGCGAATCGGCGGTGTCGCCTTGAGGCACAGGCGACCGCTGGCATCGACGCCGAGCATCTCAGCGTCCTCCAACTGATCTGCAGTGGTCAGCGTCAGACGGCGACCCACCGAAGCCTGAGCGGCCTCGGCAGGGTCAGTGACCGGCTGCGCGGAAAGTCGCTCATGCAATTCGGCGAAGGTCGTGCAGCTGGCAAGTTCTGCCCGCTGCTCGTCGCTCATCGGTAAATGCGCCAGGTACTCGTTCAGAGACATTGGCACCGGTAGAGAATTACTCATCGCTCGGCAACTGATAGCTCCAGGTCTCGGTCATGACTTGCAACGTCTTGGCCGGTTCCGGATGGGTGGGCGCTGCCTCGGTTTCAGGCTGCTGAATTTCTTTACCGTCTTTATCCTTGGCTACTTCAGCCTTGGATGCGTCGGCTTTGCTTGCGTCGGCCTTGGCGACTTCGCCTTTGCCTTTGGCTGCGTCAGCTTTTGCTGCGTCAGCCTTGCCAGCTTCAGACTTGGCAGTCTCAGGCTTGGCAGCTTCGGCCTTCGGCGCATCGGCCTTGGCGATTTCTACCTGGTCGTTGGCGGACTCCTTGGCGACTGCCGGCTTGGCAGCTTCCTTGGCGGCAGCCTTCTTCTCTTCGGCCTTGTCAGCCACGAGCAGCGCAGGCTCCTTGCCTGGCTCGGCAGGGATTTCACGCAACAGGTAGGCGCGCATTTCGGTCGGCTTGCTGGAGTCCTTGACCTTCACCCGCAGGGTCAGGCGGTAGCCTTTGGTGACCGGGTTGTAGCGCAGGTTGTTTTCCACCAGTTCGACGTTGTCGTCAGTGGTCACCTGGCTGCGAATGGTCTTGTCTTCCGGCAGTGCGGCGAGAACCGGGCCCACGAAGTCGACCAGGAAGGCAAGGCTGCCGTCCGGCTGACGGATCAGGTTGGACTGACGCACGTCACCGATGGAGCGTTGGGTCTGCTTGACCCAGCCCAGATCCGGCGAGTGGATCGAGTTTTCCTGCATGGTCCAGTGCAAACGGTAGTCGAACGCCATTTCCTGGCCAGGTTCTGCCAGAGTTTCAGGCTTCCAGTAGGCCACGATGTTGTCGTTGGTCTCGTCGGCAGTCGGGATTTCGACCAGCTCGACAGTCCCTTTACCCCAATCGCCCTTCGGCTCGATCCAGGCACTTGGGCGCTTGTCGTAGCGGTCATCCAGGTCTTCGTACTGGCTGAAGTCGCGGCCGCGTTGCAGCAGACCAAAACCACGCGGGTTCTCGACCGAGAAGCTGCTGATGGACAGATGTTTAGGGTTGTTCAGCGGACGCCACAGCCACTCACCGTTGGCCGCCTGGATCGACAGACCGCTGGAATCGTGCAGTTCACGACGGTAGTTAGGCACACGCGAAGGCTGGTTGGCGCCGAACAGGAACATACTGGTCAGCGGAGCAACGCCCAGCTTGTTGACCTTGTCACGCAGGAACATGCGCGACTTCACGTCAACCAGGGTGTTGGTACCCGGACGCAGGGTCAGCTGATAGGCGCCAGTGGCACGCGGCGAGTCGAGCAGTGCGAAGATCACCAGATGGTTGTCATCCGGGCCCGGCTTCTCGATCCAGAATTCCTTGAAGCGCGGAAATTCTTCACCGGACGGCGAGGCAGTGTCGATCGCCATGCCGCGCGCGGACAGGCCATAAACCTGACCCTTGCCGATCACGCGGAAGTAGCTCGCGCCCAGCATGGTCATGATTTCGTCCTGCTTGTCATCCTTGTTGATCGGATACAGGACACGGAAACCGGCATAACCCAGTTTCTCGGTGGATTTTGGGTCGATCTTCAGATCGCCGAAGTCAAAACGACTCGGGTCGTATTTGATCTCGTCGACGCTGGTCGCGGTCACTTCGTTGATCTTGACCGGCGTGTCGAAGTGCATGCCCTGGTGGTAGAAAGACACTTTGAACGGAGTCTTTTCGCCCGCCCATTCGGCCTTGTCATCACGGAAGCGGATCTTCTGATAATCGGCGAACTTCATGTCGCGCAGCTCGTTCGGCAGATTGCTCCTCGGAGCCTCGAACTTCTGCCCGGCCATTTCTTTGGCCTTCGCCGCTACATCATCAAGGTTGAACGCCCACAGCTGACCTGCACTGAACAGGCATACAAGGGCCGAGCTTGCCAGAAGTGCACTACGCAACCGCTTGACAGGTGTCTTTGGAGCATCACAGGGACTAACAATCACGAGCAACCCTCGCCGAAAAACAGATGAAAAAACCAACGGCCAGCTATCAATGCCGGGTTGGCGAGCATTGTTCCGACTCCGAATGGGCTTAATGATTCCCCAACCCGGTGTCAGAACCGCTTTTGTCATACCAAATGGACCAACAGTGTCGATCCCCGTAGCGCGCGATTATCCAGTAGCACGCGCCACAACGCATCAGGTATGACAAAGAAATTTATTCCCGCAAGACAGATGAATTCAGGGGGACAAAGTGAAATCGTAGCTTATGTATCAAACAAAAATGTCACGGGGCCATCATTTATCAGGTGCACCTGCATGTCTGCACCAAACTGGCCCGCCGCTACCGTGGGATGCGCGATTCTGGCCTGGCTCAACAGATAGTCGAACAACTCGGCACCCAGCGCTGGAGGCGCGGCTTTCGAGAAGCCCGCGCGCAACCCGCTTTTGGTGTCTGCAGCCAGCGTGAACTGGGAAACCAGCAACAAGCCGCCACTCACCTCGCGCAAAGACAGATTCATCTTGCCCTCGGCATCGCTGAACACTCGATAATTGAGCAACTTGTGCAGCAACTTATCGGCACTGGCGCGGGTGTCTTGAGGCTCTATTCCCACCAACACCAGTAGGCCCTGTTCAATCGCACCCACGACCTCGGTGCCGACTTCGACGCGCGCACTTCGCACGCGCTGCAACAAACCTTTCATAGATGCCTTTCCAGACTCAAAACCAATACCGGATCACTGTCACGCTTCTTCGGGCGGCAGGTCGAGCAGGTTGCGCGCAACCTCTGCAGCAGCCCGCACCAGTGCGTCGGCGATACCGGGTTCGGCTGCCGAGTGCCCGGCCTCGCGAATCACCTGCAGCTCGCTGCCAGGCCAGTTCTGGTGCAGCTCCCACGCATTGTCCAGCGGACAGATGACATCGTAACGACCGTGGACAATGATTGCCGGCAGGTGCGCGATCTTCGGCATGTCGCGAATCAGCTGGTTGTCTTCCAGAAAGGCGTTGTTCATGAAGTAGTGGCATTCGATGCGCGCAATGGACAACGCACGGTGCGGCTCGGCGAAGCGATCGACCACTTGCGGATTGGGCCGCAAGGTGGCGCAACGCCCCTCCCAGGTCGACCAGGCCTTGGCGGCATGCATCTGGGCAATCTGATCCGGCCCGGTGAGCCGCTTGTGGAAGGCAGCCAGAATGTTGTCACGCTCGTCCAGCGGAATCGGCGCGACATAATCCTGCCAATAATCCGGGAACAGACGGCTGGCACCTGCCTGATAGAACCAGTCGATTTCCTGCTGACGGGCAAGGAATACGCCACGCAGGATCAGCGCATGCACGCGGTCGGGATGGGTCTGTGCATACGCCAGGGCAAGGGTCGAGCCCCACGAACCGCCGAACAACACCCATTTGTCGATCCCGAGGTGCTCGCGGATCGCTTCAAGGTCTTCCACCAGTTTCCAGGTGGTGTTGTTTTCAAGGCTGGCATGCGGAGTGGAACGACCGCAGCCGCGCTGGTCGAACGTAACGATGCGGTACAGGTTGGGATCGAAATAGCAGCGACTGTGCGCATCGCATCCCGAACCCGGGCCGCCGTGGATGAACACCACCGGCAACCCTTCTGGCGAGCCACTTTCATCGACGTAAAGCACATGCGGTTGTTCCACGGCCAGATCGTGCCGGGCGTAGGGTTTGATCTGCGGGTACAAAGTCTGCATAAGTGCTCCATAAGTCCAATTTAGAGGCTTCTATTATTCTGCCGTGGGGCATCATAAACCCGAAACGAAGAATCAGCATGCTGCACGTCATCGATCAGGATGGAACGAACGATGCAAGCGTTTTGCCAATTTCAACGGTGCGCGAACCAGAGCCGTTGCGCTGGGTCGAAGCGAGAGCTGTGCCGTCAATTATTTCTCTTTTTTTCAGGAAATAATTGACGACACGCCTACAGTCTAAGAATCCCGTTTTCCATTCGTCAGACTACTTGAGGTTTTACCGATGTCTCAGGAACCACTTGTTCGTGACGCTGATGTGGCCGCTTTTCGCGCCGCTGTGCTCGCCAAACTCACCTACTCGGTGGGCAAGGACCCCGACCATGCGTTTGAGCATGACTGGTTTGAAGCTGTTGCCCTTGCCGCCCGCGACCACATGGTCGAACACTGGATGGACCACACGCGGCAGATCTATCGCAAGGTTCAGAAACGCGTTTACTACCTGTCTCTCGAATTCCTGATAGGCAGGCTGCTGTACGACAGCCTCAGTAACCTCGGCCTGCTCGAAGTCGCTCGCGAGGCGCTGACCGAACTGGGTGTGGACATCGAGCGCATCCGCCTGCTTGAACCGGATGCGGCACTGGGTAACGGCGGCCTGGGTCGTCTGGCGGCGTGCTTCATGGAAAGCATGTCGACCCTGGGTATCGCGGGTCATGGTTACGGCATTCGTTACGAGCACGGCCTGTTTCGTCAGGGCATCGTCGATGGCTGGCAGCAGGAACAAACCGAGAACTGGCTGGACTTCGGTAACCCATGGGAATTCGAACGCCCTGAGGTGGTTTACTCCATTGGCTTCGGCGGCAGCGTCGACACGGTCCCGACCGAAGCAGGCGACTCGCGTCAGGTATGGCGTCCGGGCGAGACCGTTCGGGCCATCGCCTATGACACCCCGGTGGTAGGCTGGCGTGGCAAGAGCGTCAACACGCTGCGCTTGTGGCGCGCCCGTGCAGTAGAAGACCTGCACCTGGAACGCTTCAACGCCGGCGATCACTTCGGCGCGGTTGCCGAAGTGGTGCGCGCCGAAAGCATTTCCCGCGTGCTTTACCCGAACGATGCAACCGAAGCGGGTCAGGAACTGCGTCTGCGTCAGGAATACTTTTTCGTCTCCGCGTCGCTGCAGGACTTGCTGCGCCGCCATCTGAACCAACACGCCACGCTGACGGATCTGTCCGAGCACGCGGCGATTCAGATGAACGACACGCACCCCTCGATCGCAGTGGCCGAGCTGATGCGTCAGTTGATCGACAACCACAACATCCCGTGGGACACCGCGTGGAAAATCACCGTCGGCACCCTCGGCTACACCAACCACACCCTGCTGCCTGAAGCGCTGGAAACCTGGTCGGTCGGTCTGATGGAGCGGATGCTGCCGCGCCACATGCAGATCATCTACCTGATCAACGCGCAGCACATTGACACACTGCGCGCCAAAGGCGTCGACGACGTCAACGTACTGCGTGCCGTATCGCTGATCGAAGAAGACAACGGTCGTCGGGTACGCATGGGCAACCTGGCGTTCCTCGGCTCGCACAGCGTCAACGGCGTTTCGGCGCTGCACACCCAGCTGATGCGCAAGACCGTGTTCGCCGAGCTGCACAAGATCTACCCGGAGCGGATCAACAACAAGACCAACGGCATCACCTTCCGCCGCTGGCTGTTCCAGGCCAACCCGAAGCTGACCGAGATGCTTGTCGAGTCACTCGGCGAGGATGTTCTGGACAACGCCGAGACGCGCCTCAAAGAGCTCGAGCCGTTCGCCGAGAAGTCGTCGTTCCGCAAGCAGATGGCCGATCAACGCCTGCACAGCAAGCGTGCGCTGGCCGCGATCATTCACGAGCGCCTGGGCATTGCCGTCAATCCTGCCGCGATGTTTGACGTTCAGGTCAAGCGGATTCACGAATACAAACGCCAGTTGCTGAACCTGTTCCACACGGTTGCTTTGTATCAGGCCATTCGCGCCGAGCCGGGTACCGACTGGGTGCCACGGGTGAAGATCTTCGCTGGCAAGGCGGCGGCCAGTTATCACTCGGCCAAGCTGATCATCAAGCTGACCAACGACATCGCGCGGACCGTGAACAACGATCCGACGGTGCGCGGTCTGCTGAAAGTGGTGTTCATGCCCAACTACAACGTCAGCCTGGCGGAGAGCATCATCCCGGCGGCCGACCTGTCCGAGCAGATTTCCACCGCAGGCCTGGAGGCGTCCGGCACCAGCAACATGAAGTTCGGCCTCAACGGCGCACTGACCATCGGTACGCTGGACGGTGCCAACGTGGAGATGAGCGAGCAGGTCGGGCTGGAGCACATGTTCATCTTCGGCATGTCCTCGCAACAGGTCGAAGCCCGCAAGCGTGCAGGTGAATTCAGCGCGCACGACGATGTGGCCGCCTCCGGACGCTTGAACGATGTCCTGCAGGCGATCCGTGGCGGTGTGTTCTCGCCGGATGATCCGAACCGTTATGTGGGGCTGATCGATCAGTTGCTGGCGTATGACCGCTTCCTGGTCTGCGCTGACTTCGACTCGTACTGGGCGGCCCAGGCCAAGGTCGAAGAGCGCTGGCACGACTCCAAGGAATGGTGGCGCTCGGCGGTCCTCAACACCGCACGCATGGGCTGGTTCTCCTCGGACCGGACCATCCGCGAGTACGCTGGAGACATTTGGAAGGCGCTGGACTGACGTCAGAGCCTGAAAAGACTCACAACCCCAGTGGGAGCGAGCCGGGCGACGCTTCGCTTGCTCGCGAAGAGGCCATTCAGGTCTCCGCAAAGAAGGCGCTCGAAACGACGCCTTCGTGAGCAAGCTCACTCCCACAAGCGCCACGAGGATCTGTCTCAGTCCTGCAGAGACTCTGGTGCCCCCGGCATAAAACATTACAAACGATGTCCGCCCGCCCCTATATACTGCGCTCGATGAACCTTCACACATCGAAAAGGATGTCGTCGCGTGCTTTGGATTTGTCTGGTGTTGGGCGGCGCTGCGCTGGGCTATTCGCTGAGTTATGACGAGTGGGCCGGTGCACTGATTGGTGCAGTCATGGGCTGGGCCGTGTGGGCCGGCATTCGCGTGCGCGTGCTTGGCAGGCAATCGGCTGATCAGCAGCAACAACTGCTCGCAAACCGCAAATCCCTCGACGCCCTTCAACAGCGCCTGAGCGCACTCGAACGTCAGTCCGCGCCTGGCGTACCGCCTGCGCAGGACCCTGCGCCGCTTCCACTCGATGCGATCATTGTCGAAGCACCCGGCGACGGCCCCGAGCTGATCTGGGACCTGCCGGACGAAGCGCCGCAGGTAACAACACCTGTCGAGCCCGCCCCGCCGATACACGAGCCAACCAACACAGCAAAAACCAACCCGCTGGACAGCGCGATCAACGCCGCAAAAGACTGGCTGTTGGGCGGGAATACAGTGCTGCGCGTGGGTGTCGTGGTGCTGTTCCTCGGCCTGGCGTTTTTGCTGCGCTATGCCACTGAGGGCATGGTCGTGCCGCTTGAAGCACGCTACGCCGCAGTCGCCGCCAGTGCGCTGGCCCTGCTCGGTCTGGGCTGGTGGCTGCGCAGGCGCAACGGTCCTTACGCCTTGATGCTGCAAGGCGCAGGCGTTGGGGTGCTGTACCTGACCGTGTTCGCCGCGATGAAACTGCACACCCTGCTGGACCCGACCCTGGGCTTCGCGCTGCTGGTCGCAATCACCAGCTTCTCAGCCATTCTGGCGCTGACGCAAAATTCGCTGGCACTCGCCTGCGCTGGCGCGCTCGGCGGCTTCGCGGCACCGTTGCTGGCCTCGACCGGGCAAGGTAGCCATATCTCGCTGTTCAGTTACTTTGCCCTACTCAATGCGGGCATCATCGCCATCGCATGGTTCAAGGCCTGGCGCACGCTCAACCTGATCGGCTTCTTCGGCACTTTCGGCATCGGCTTCGCCTGGGGCCTGCAGGCTTACACTCCGGCATTGTTCTGGAGCACCGAGCCCTTTCTGATGGTGTTCTTCCTGATGTATCTGGCCATCGGCCTGCTGTTTGCCCGCCGCAAACTGCTCGAACTGGACAGCGCGCCACCTGACCATACTCGCGAAGCCATGCTGCGCTGGGCTGCGCGTCAGGGCGATTACGTCGACGGCACGTTGTTGCTGGGCACGCCGATAGTCGGCTTCGGCCTGCAATATGCGCTCGTCGAGCATTTGGAATTCGGCGCTGCGTTCAGCGCGCTTGGGTTGGGCTTGATCTACATGGCGCTGGCACGCTGGCTGGCAGCACGTGCACCGGGCCAAACCGCCTTGCTGATGGAAACCTGCCTGGCGCTGGGCGTGGTGTTTGCCACGCTGGCGATCCCGTTGGGCCTGGGTTCTCAGTGGACGACGAGCGCGTGGGCTGTGGAAGGCGCGGCGATTTTCTGGCTGGGTTTGCGGCAGCAGCGCAAGCTGGCACAGGCTTTCGGCCTGCTGCTGCAACTGTGCGCCAGCGTGATGTTGATCAATGCGTCAGGCAGCGCCGACTCGGCTGACGACTACTGGACGCCGATGATCCTGGCCATCGGTGCGCTGGTCAGTGCCTGGAGTGCGTACCGCTTCAACACCCTGACCCTTATCGATCAAAAAGTCGCCAGAACCGTACTGACCGTATGGGGTGCGATCTGGTGGTCGGTTTCATTGATCAGCGTCGTGCAGTTGTACGTTCCCATTGGAGTGCAGACGTCTGTGCTGTTGATCGCCGCCGCGCTCAGCGTGGCAATCTGGACAGTGCTGTCCGTGCGCTTGCGCTGGCCAGACCTCGCCGCGCTGTGCAGCACGCTTACGCCCGTCAGCGCAGCATTACTGTCGGGCTCGCTGAGTGAGCATTACCACCCCGCCGCCCACTGGGGCTGGCTGGCCTGGATGGTGGTGTTCGCCGTGCACCTGCTGACTCTGCGCTATCTGGCAGACCGGCAGCCCATCCTCGCACGACGTGTCGCTCACACCGCGGGCTGCCTGCTGATCATCGTCGTGCTGGCCCTGGAACTGCGCTTCGGCCTGCTGCAACTGTCCGAACATTACAACGCCTGGCGCTGGCTGGGCTGGGCGATTCTGCCGAGCCTGTTCCTGCTGGCGATGAGCTCGGCGCGCCAATGGCCGTGGCCGGTAAAAGCCTGCCCCGAAGCCTATCACCTCGGTGCCGCTGCGCCGCTGGCGGTGTTGATGCTGGCGTGGTTCTGGCTGGCGAATACCTTGAGCGACGGCGCAGCGGAACCACTGCCGTATATCCCGCTGTTCAACCCGCTGGAAATCGGTTTGCTATTGTCACTGGCAGGGGTCTGCCTGTGGCTGCGCAAACAGGTCATGCGCCTTGGTAACGCTGCCTTGCTGGTGGCTGGCGCCTCGCTGTTCGCGCTGGTCACGGCAATGGTCATGCGCACGGCGCATCATTGGGCTGATGTGCCATGGAACACCGGGGCGCTGCTCGACTCGATGCGCGTCCAGGCCGGGTTGTCGATAGTCTGGACGCTGATGGCACTGGCCCTGATGATCGGCGGTCACATGCGCTCCAACCGCCAGCTGTGGCTGGGCGGCGCAGCGTTGATCGGGGTGGTGGTGGTCAAGCTGTTCTTCGTCGAGCTGAGCAATCGTGGCGGCATGGAGCGCATCGTCTCGTTCATCGGTGTTGGCATTTTGCTATTGGTGGTGGGATATTTCGCACCATTACCGCCGAAACACTCTGCGACAGAGGCCGGCGAAGAACCCGGCCCAGGCTCGACTGCCGCGCCGGACACGCTATGAGGAAACCGTTCTTGAGTCATCCTGCCATGAAGATCGCCGTGCTTGGCCTGGCCTTGTGCACGGCGATAACCGCCCTCGCTCAGGACAAACCGGCGGACTTTGCCAGCCAGACGCCGCTGAGCCTGAGCGGCGAAGGGCCGTGGTATCGCATCGAGTTGCCGCTGGCCGTCCAGTTGAATGCCCGGCAGACCGATCTGAGCGATGTACGTGTGTTCAATGCCGAGGGCCAGCCGCAGGCTTACTCGATCACGCCGCGCCAACCCGCCCCCGAACAGGAGCCGGTGCCGATTGAGGTCAACTGGTTCGCCCTGTACAGCACACAGGAATCAGCCGACGCCGCGCCGGTCATCCGTATCGAGCGCTCCAGCAACGGCAGCGTGATCGAGGTCCAGCCACAAAGCGATATCGAAGCGGGCGAAGAAGTGCTGCGCGGCTGGTTGCTGGACACCAGCGCAATCAAGGCTCCGCTGGAGCAGTTGGTTATCGACTGGAGCACCGAGCGGGAGGGCTTCCAGAACTTCAGCATTGAAGCCAGTGATGACCTGCAGCACTGGCGCAACTGGGGCGAGGGACAGGTTGCACGGCTGTCGTTTGCCGACGAAGTGGTCGAACAGCGCGAAGTCGGCCTGCCCGGCCAGAGCGCGCGCTATCTGCGCCTGCTGTGGCATTCCCCGCACAGTGCGCCGCTGCTGATCTCTGCGCACCTGCTGAGTGCCAGCAGCGACACTCCAGCCACGCCGCTGACCTGGTCGCCACCGGTCAAGGGCAGCGTCGAAAGCCCCAACGAGTATGTCTGGCAACTGCCCACCGGCTTGCCGATAGGCCGCGTCAGGATCGACATCACCCAGCCCAACAGCCTGGCACCGGCGACGCTCTACGGCCGGCTCGATGCCGGGCAGCCCTGGCAGCCAATCAGCAGCGGCCTGCTGTATCGGTTGTCACAGAACAACAGCGATGTCCTGCAGGACCAGTTGCAATTGTCCGGACGCATCGTTCGGCAGCTCAAGCTGGTGGTGGATGATCGCGGCGGCGGACTGGGCAGTGAAGCGCCGCAGTTGAGTGTGGCCGTGCCTGCCACGGAGGTTGTGTTCCTGGCGCGCGGTAACGGGCCCTTCACCCTGGCAATCGGCAACCCGAGCGTCAAGGCTGCCAACCTGTCGCTGGCCACGCTGATTCCCGACCTGAGCCCGGAGAAGCTCGCGACTCTCGGCACAGCAAGCCCGGCCACGGCTACCGTGGCCAACATGGCCGCTGCGCCGATCGCCGTGCAACAAACTACTGACTTCAAACGCCTGGGGCTTTGGGCCCTTCTGCTGCTTGGCGTGGTGTTCCTTGGCTGGATGGCATTCAGCACGCTGCGCGCTGCAAAACGCTAAAACGGGCGGCCTGTCAGGTGCGGTTCGCCTGACATCTGAACTGAAACAGTCTTAAGCCAGTCTCATAGCAGTATTACGTCGCCACTCGCGTTAAACTGCGCGGGTTTTCATACCCCCTATTTTCGGAGCTATCCATGTCCCGCGTTACACTAAGTCGTTACTTGATTGAGCAGACTCGCAGCAACAACACCCCTGCCGATCTGCGCTTCCTGATCGAAGTTGTGGCGCGCGCATGCAAGGAAATCAGCCACGCCGTCTCCAAGGGCGCGCTGGGTGGCGTACTGGGCAGCATGGGCACCGAAAACGTGCAGGGCGAAGTGCAGAAAAAGCTCGATGTGATCTCCAACGAGATTCTGCTCGAAGCCAACGAATGGGGCGGTCACCTGGCCGGCATGGCTTCCGAAGAAATGGACAACGCCTACCAGATCCCGGGCAAATACCCGAAGGGTGCCTACCTGCTGGTTTTCGACCCATTGGACGGCTCGTCGAACATCGACATCAACGCACCGGTCGGCACGATCTTCTCGGTACTGCGCTGCCCGAACGAATACCTGAGCCAGAACGAAGCGCTGAATGAAAAGGCCTTCCTGCAGCCAGGCACCGAACAGGTCGCCGCCGGTTACGCCATCTACGGTCCGCAAACCATGCTGGTCCTGACCCTGGGCGATGGCGTGAAAGGCTTCACCCTGGACCGTGAAATGGGCAGCTTCGTGCTGACTCACGAAGACATCACCATCCCGGAGTCCACTCAGGAGTTCGCGGTCAACATGTCCAACCAGCGTCACTGGGAAGCCCCGGTACAGCGCTACGTGAGCGAGCTGCTGGCCGGTGAAGACGGTCCGCTGAAAAAGAACTACAACATGCGCTGGGTCGCGGCGATGGTTGCCGACGTGCACCGTATCCTGACCCGTGGCGGCCTGTTCATGTACCCGCGCGACAGCCGCGAGCCTTCCAAGCCGGGCAAGCTGCGCCTGATGTACGAAGCCAACCCGATGTCCTTCCTGGTAGAACAGGCTGGCGGCGCGTCCACCGACGGCCATCAGCGCATTCTCGACATTCAGCCTGAAGGCCTGCACCAGCGCGTAGCGGTGTACTTGGGTTCCAAGGAAGAAGTCGAGCGTGCCACCGCGTATCACAAGGCGTAAGACGCCTTCTGCACCGGTAGTGATCGGGCCATGCTCGATCACTGCCGAGTGAGCCAATGCTCTGAAACACGAGCAGTCAGCCATTCGCTCAGCCCCGTCTGCGGGCCAACTATCTGATCCTCGGCACAAATCCTTGCGCCGTCCGGGAACCAGAGTCCCTTTTTCTCTTCTAAGCTTGCGGTACTGCGCCAGCGCCAGACTGCACCGGCTTGCACTGCGACGCGACCCCCTTCCGTTCAGGAGCTACATCCATGTCCTTGCGTTCTGTCGCGTTACTCTCGTTCTGCGTCCTGCTGGCTGCCTGCAGCAAGATCACTCAGGAAAACTATTCCAAACTGTCCGCTGGCATGCCCAAGGCTCAAGTCGAGTCCTTGCTGGGCAGCCCGACGGAATGTTCCGGTGCCTTGGGCATGTCGAGCTGCACCTGGGGCGACCAGAACACCTTTATCAGCGTGCAATACGCAGCGGACAAGGTGGTGCTGTTCTCGGGTCAGGGTCTGAAATAACCCATGATCAAGGTACTGGTACGTTTTGGAATTTGTGTCATGGCCAGCTTTTTGGCCATCGGTTTTGCCCACTCGGCTGACAACCTCGAGCCAAAGACTGTAGGTAACGTCGACCTCAAGCAGTATCAGGGTACCTGGTACGAGATCGCCCGCTTGCCGATGTTTTTCCAGCGCAAGTGCGCTCAGTCCGAGGCGCGTTACACGCTCAAGGACGACGGCAACATCGCAGTGACCAACCGCTGCCGCACGATTGAAGGCAAGTGGGAAGAAGCAACGGGTACGGCTTCGCCGCAGGTTGCGGGCAAGACCGACAAACTGTGGGTTGTGTTCGACAATTGGTTCTCGCGCCTGCTGCCCAGCGTCGCCAAGGGTGATTACTGGATTCTGGACGTCAGCGAAGGCTACCGTACCGCCGTGGTCGGCAACCCGGATCGCAAATACCTGTGGCTGCTGTCGCGTACACCGACCGTCTCCGCATCGGTCAGGGAAGACATGCTGAGCAAGGCCCGCCAGCAAGGCTACGACACCTCACGCCTGATCTGGCGCGAGGATGACTCGAAGATCGGCAAGGGCGAGAAGTAACCAGGCTGGAACAAGCGTCCGCAAGCACACTATCGTGCCCATGCTCCGCGTGGGCACGCCGTCTGGACACTCTGCGTCCTCTCTTGCATCAGCCGAGCAATTCCCTCAACACCTGCGCGAACTCGCGGTTGCTTTGTTGTTCTGCGGCGTGTCGTCCCTCACGTATGACCCATCGCCCGTTGACCGCCACGTCGCGGATCTGCCGGTCGCTGCCGGCGAACAGCCAGCGGTTGAGGATGGCGTCTTCCGAGGCCGTGGCGATGTACGGGTCATTGCCATCCAGCACCAGCCAGTCGGCGCGTTGACCCACTTGCAGCGTACCAATCTGCTGCCCCAATGCCTGCGCGCCACCGGCAAGTGCAGCGTCATATAGCGTGCGGCCAACCATGGGCTGATCGCTGCGATACAGCCGGTTGCGGCGCTGATCGCGCAGACGCTGGCCGTATTCCAGCCAGCGCAGTTCCTCGACCACACTGAGCGAGACGTGACTGTCCGAGCCGATCCCCCAGCGACCGCCCTGAGCAATGTAGTCCACCGCCGGAAAGATCCCGTCGCCGAGGTTGGCCTCGGTGGTCAGGCATAACCCGGCCACCGCGCCGCTTTGCGCCATCAGAGCCACTTCATCCGCCTCGGCATGGGTCGCATGGACCAGGCACCAGCGGTTATCCACAGGCACGTTTTCATACAACCATTGCAACGGGCGCCGACCGCTCCAGCTCAGGCAGTCATCGACTTCCTTCTGCTGCTCCGCGATATGAATATGCACCGGACACTGCCGGTCGCTGGCCGCCAGCACCTCACTGATCTGCTGCGGCGTCACTGCGCGCAGCGAGTGGAAGCAAAGACCGAGTTGCTGGGCAGGCTGAGCCGCCAGAACCGGACGCAGACGAGCCTGCACATCCAGATAGCTGTCGGTGCTGTGGATAAAACGCCGCTGGCCTTCGTTGGGTGCCTGCCCGCCAAAGCCGGAATGGCTGTACAGCACCGGCAGCAAGGTCAGGCCGATACCGACCGAACCGGCCGCCTGGCTGATCTGCAGCGCGAGCTCGGCAGGATCGGCATAGGGCTTGCCGTCACTGTCCTGATGCACGTAATGAAATTCGGCCACCGAGGTGTAGCCGCCCTTGAGCATCTCGATGTACAGCTGACGAGCGATAACGCCCAACTGCTGCGGGCTGATGCGCCCCACCAGGCGATACATGAGATCGCGCCAGGTCCAGAAACTGTCGTTGGGGTTGCCGGCCACTTCCGCAAGCCCGGCCATTGCACGCTGGAACGCGTGGGAGTGCAGGTTAGGCATGCCAGGCAGCAAAGGCCCGCTGACTTTCTCGGCGCCCTGCTGAGCGGCATCGGCCTCGACGCGGGTCAAAATACCGTCCTGACTGACCTCCAGACGCACATTGCTGGCCCAGCCGTCGGGGAGTAACGCGCGCTCGGCAAAGAAGGCTGACATTGACTTCACACCTCATCACTGTAATTTGTATATACATATACAGACGTTTCAGCGACCGGTAAACCGCCTGCACGCTTGCCGAGCAGCAGGTTAATGGTTAGCGTGAGCGCTTTGCAGCGTCTGAATGCGCTCGAAAACACCGTCTCGAACAACAAGGACTCCCACGTGTCGACTCCGCCCGCCGCTTCTTCCCTGGCAGCCCAGATGGGCGAAAGTCCCGCACCCTTGTACGCCCGCGTGAAACAGATGATCGCTCTGCAGATTCAGAACGGCACCTGGCCGCCGCATCACCGTGTGCCGTCGGAAAGCGAACTGGTGACGCAACTGGGCTTCAGCCGCATGACCATAAACCGGGCACTGCGCGAGCTGACCGCCGAGGGCCTGCTGGTGCGCATGCAGGGCGTCGGCACCTTTGTCGCCGAGCCCAAGAGCCAGTCGGCGCTGTTCGAAGTGCATAACATTGCCGACGAGATTGCCGCGCGCGGCCATCGCCACACGTGCAAGGTCATGGTCCTCAAGGAGGAAGCCGCTGGCTCCGAGCGCGCCCTGGCGCTGGACATGCGCGAAGGCCAGCGGGTTTTCCACTCGCTGATCGTGCATTACGAGAATGACATTCCGGTGCAGATCGAGGACCGCTTCGTGAACGCCCAGGTCGCTCCGGACTACCTCCGGCAGGACTTTACCCTGCAGACGCCTTACGCCTACCTCTCGCAGGTTGCGCCGCTCACCGAAGGCGAGCATGTGGTCGAGGCGATTCTCGCCGAAGCCGATGAATGCAGGCTGTTGCAGATTGAGGCGGGGGAGCCCTGCCTGCTGATTCGCCGTCGGACCTGGTCTGGTCGTCAGCCGGTTACCGCTGCGCGCCTGATCCACCCTGGCTCCCGTCATCGCCTGGAAGGACGCTTTACCAAATGAGCCAGACCCGCATTTTGCGCGCCGTCGACTACCCGCGCATGCCGTGGAAAAACGGCGGTGGCAGCACGGAAGAGATCGCTCGCGACGCCGGCCAGGATCTGGACGGTTTCGGTTGGCGGCTGTCGATTGCCGACATCGAAACCTCGGGCGGCTTTTCGGTGTTCGCCGGTTATCAACGCATCATCACCGTCCTGCAGGGCACGGGCATGACGCTGGACGTGGATGGTCTGAGCAGTCGTCCGCTGCTGCCATCGGACCCATTCGCATTCAGCGGTGACAGCCAGGTCAATTGCACCTTGCTGGACGGGCCGATTCGCGATTTCAACCTGATCTACGCCCCACACCGCTACACTGCACGTCTGCACTGGATAGACGTGCGTCACCCGCAACGCCTGTTCAGCTCTGCCAGCACCCTGGTGCTGTTCAGTATGGCCGAGCAAGTGGCGATCAGCGTCGACAGCCAGCCGTGGGAAATTCTTGGCAAACACGATTGCGCTCAGGTGGACAATGCTGGCGGTCTGCTCGAAGTCGAACTGCAATCGCCTCGCGCCAGCCGTTGCTGCCTGATTGAGCTCACTGCCACAGGCCAGTAACCGCATTCCTGGCATTACGATAAAAAAGTGCTTCGTTTCAAGGACAACCATGACTCAAGTTCCGAACCGGGAAACGCCCAGAGGCATTGCCGTCCTCGCACGCTTCCTCGCCTCCGAATCAGCTGGCGGCATCGTGTTGATGGCCGCTGCGCTGGCGGCATTGATCGTTGCCAACTCGCCTCTTTCTGCCGGCTATTTCTCGATCCTGCACAGCGTCTGGCTGGGCCTCTCGGTCGAGCTGTGGATCAACGACGGGCTGATGGCGATCTTCTTCCTGATGGTCGGCCTGGAGATCAAACGTGAAGTCCTCGCCGGTGGTCTGGCGACCTGGGGGCAACGAGCCCTGCCCGGCTTTGCAGCGGCAGGCGGCATGCTGGTGCCTGCGCTGATCTACATCGCGATCAATTGGGGCAATCCGCAGACCCTGAGCGGCTGGGCGATCCCGGCAGCCACCGACATCGCCTTTGCCCTCGGCGTGCTGTCGCTGCTCGGCAATCGGGTGCCGACCTCGCTGAAGGTGTTTCTGGCCGCGCTGGCGATCCTCGACGATCTGGGCGCCGTGACGATCATCGCCTTCTTCTACAGCTCCGGTCTGAACCTGCCGATGCTGGCCGCCGCCTTCGTGACGCTGGCGGTGCTGATCGTCATGAATCGTTTGAACGTGCGCCGTCTGCTGCCTTATCTGCTGCTCGGCGCGCTGCTGTGGTTCTTCGTCCTGCAATCGGGTGTGCATGCCACGCTGGCCGGTGTCGCCCTGGCGCTGTGCATCCCGATGGGCAAGCCCGAGGAAGAAGCCCGCTCGCCACTGCTGTTCCTCGAAGAAAAGATGCACTACTGGGTGGCCTTCGCCGTGGTGCCGATCTTTGGTTTTGCCAATGCGGGCGTGTCGCTGGCCGGCATTACCTTGGGCAACCTGGTCGATCCTGTGCCGCTGGGCGTTGCGCTGGGGCTGTTCGTGGGCAAGCAGATCGGCGTGTTTCTCGCCGCTGTGCTGGCCATACGCGCCGGGCTGGCGGTGTTGCCGGAGGGCAGCAACTGGGTGCAACTGTACGGCGTGGCGATTCTGTGCGGCATCGGTTTCACCATGAGCCTGTTCATCGGCAACTTGGCGTTCCCCGGCTCGCAACACCTGATCGACGAGGTGAAGGTCGGCGTACTGATCGGCTCGGGTCTGGCCGCAATTGCCGGAATTGTGCTGCTGCGCAGCCGTTTCAGTCGGGCCTGAAAAAATATTTTTAAATCACTGCATCCAGATGGGTTTCTCGCGGGTAGTACATTCAGCAGCCACTTCGAGTTGCTGAGCGCGGTTAAACTTTCTGGAGATTTCTGCATGAACGCAAAACGCTTGCTCTGCCTTGCTGGTACTACTCTGGCCTTCACTTGCCTGTCGTCTGTTGCCATGGCTCAGACCGACCTCCCCGAAAGCGTCCGTGTGCCGGCTGGCAACAAGGTCGGCATGCAAACCACCGGGGTTGGCGAGATCACCTACGAGTGCCGCGCCAAGGCCAACATGCCCAACGAAATGGAGTGGGCGTTCGTCGGTCCCAAAGCAGTGCTCAACGACAAGAGCGGCAAGCAGGTCGGCACCTACTACGGACCGCCTGCCACCTGGGAAGCCAAAGACGGCTCCAAGCTGACCGGCACCCAGGTGGCGGTGGCCCCTTCGAGCGCTGGCAACCTGCCGTACCAGCTGGTCAAGGCCAACCCGGCTGAAGGCAAAGGCGCCATGACTGGCGTGACCTACATTCAGCGTGTGGCCCTGAAAGGCGGCGTTGCCCCGGCCAAAGCCTGCGCAGAGAGCAACAAGGGTGCGAAGGAAGTGGTCAAGTATCAGGCCGACTACCTGTTCTGGACTGCAAGCTGATAGCCATCATTCACCGGGTGACTGCGCAGCCAGTGGTCTATGCTGCTGCGCGGGAGCCTCGTGATGTCAACGAGGCAGTAGTCTTCCATTGATGGCGGATCATCTTGTCTTCGCACGAATCTCTCTTTGATTACGAAGCGACGTTGCAGGCCTGCGCTCGCGGTGAAAAGCAGGCCTTGCAGCGTCTCTATCAACAGGAAAGCGCCCGGTTGCTCGGCGTCGCTCAGCGCTTGGTGCGTGACCGCGCGCTGGCCGAAGACATCGTGCATGACGCGTTCCTGAAAATCTGGTCCCACGCGGCCAGCTTCGATGCCTCGCGTGGTTCGGCACGTGGCTGGATCTTCAGCGTGACCCGCCACCTGGCGCTCAACACATTGCGCAATACGGCTCGCGAAGTGCGTGTCGAGGACGACGGCAGTGAAGATCATCATGAACAGGCGACACTGGAAGGCTGGCAGGAAATCGGCGATGCCTTCGATTGGCAGGTCAATCCAGGACAGATCACGTCATGCCTGGAGCAGTTGGAGCCGGTAAGACGCAACTGTGTTTTTCACGCGTACGTGGACGGTTATTCGCATCAGGAAATCGCGCAGAAAATTGGCGCGCCATTGGGGACGGTCAAAGCCTGGATCAAGCGTAGCCTGACGGCTTTGCGGGAGTGCATGGGATGACCCGGCCTTTAGACGACAACATTCACGAGCTGGCGGGCGAGTATGTACTCGGCACGCTATCGGCGCAGAAACGGCTCGAGGTAGAGCGTCGCCTGTCGCGCGAGCCCGACCTGCAGGCCGCCGTCGATGCCTGGGAACAGCGTCTGCTGCCCCTGACCGAACTGGCCGAACCGGTGATGCCCTCGCCCGGCCTGTGGGATCGTATCGAACGTAACCTGCTGGACATGACCGCGCCTGCCAGCACGCCGCAAAGACCGCGCGTTCGCTGGTGGGACAACCTGTCGATCTGGCGTGGCCTGGCCGGAGCAGGCCTGGCTGCTTCACTGGTACTGGGCATGACGCTGCTGACCCGCGCACCGGCGCAACCGTCTTATCTGGTGGTCCTCGTAGGACCGCAGGACAAGGCTCCCGGCTGGGTCGTGCAGGCCAGTAACCCGCAGGAAATACAGCTTATCCCGCTGGGCGTGTTCGAGGTTCCGACCGACAAGGCGCTGGAGTTCTGGACCAAGGGTGACGACTGGCAAGGCCCGGTTTCGCTTGGGCTGGTCAAGCCGGGAGAGAGCCTGCATGTGCCGCTGGATAAACTGCCGCCGCTGCAACCCAACCAGTTGTTCGAGCTGACACTGGAGAAATCCACTGGCTCGCCAATCGGCAAACCCACCGGGCCGATTCAGTTCATCGGCCGGGCGGTGAAGGTGATCTGACGCGAAGGTCGCCTACTTGCGGCTGCAGTCGTCCTGTTGCAGCAGGTTGGCCTGGGTCAGGTTGCAGTCTGCCGGTACGCTGCGCGTCAGCCAGACATTGCCGCCGATGGTCGAACCCTTGCCGATGGTGATGCGACCCAGAATGGTCGCACCCGCATAGATCACCACGTCGTCTTCAACGATTGGATGCCGTGCGTGGCCTTTCTGCAACTGACCGTCCTCGTCCGACGGGAAGCGCTTGGCGCCCAGGGTCACGGCCTGATAGATCCGCACCCGCTCGCCGATGATCGCGGTTTCGCCAATCACCACGCCTGTTCCGTGATCGATAAAGAAGCTCGGGCCGATCTGCGCACCCGGATGAATATCGATACCGGTCGCCGAATGGGCGATTTCCGAGCTGATACGCGCCAGCAACGGCAAGCCGGCGCGATACAGATAATGCGCCAGCCGATGGTGGATCACCGCCAGAATGCCGGGATAGCACAGCAGCACTTCATCGACACTGCGCGCCGCAGGGTCGCCGTGATAGGCGGCCAGCACGTCGGTGTCCAGCAACAGACGAATACCCGGCAGGGCCATGGCGAAACCCTGGATCAGCTCGAGTGCTCGCGCATCGATGCCCTTCAGGTCACCGCCCTGCTGATGGGCCACGTAGCGCAATTCAAGCCGGGCCTGAGCCAGCAGTGCGTTGAGCGCCACATCCAGCGTATGGCCGACATAGAAGTCCTCGCTTTCCTCACGCAGGTCCACCGGGCCCAGACGCATCGGGAACAGTGCGCCGCTCAAGGCTTCAAGAATCTCGCCCATGGCCGCACGCGAAGGCAGCTCACGCCCACCGTGTTCACCGCTCACTCGCCTGTTGCGAGCCCGCCAGTCTTCACGCGCGCTGCGCAACTGGCTGACGATGCGCTGCAACTGCCAGTGGCTGGAGCGGCCGTCGGCGGACGCTTCTGGAATATCGCTCACGCTTGACTCTCCTTGATGTGAAGGGTGGCGACCGACAGTACGGGCCGCTGCTGTTGCCACTCTACGGCAAACATTCAGACGAAAAAAACAACAATTTCTGTCGGAATACACGAAGAGAGCCGTGCGCACAGATAAGTTGCCGTGCGAGAAACGTCTGCCTATAGTCCGCTGACTCTTTACACGGCTTATCGACCACCATGATCAAAAATCAGCTTGCCCGCTTCAATCGCCTGGACCTGATCAGCGCGCCAACGGCTCTGGAAAAGCTCGAGCGCCTGTCGGTCTGGGCAGATCGTAATATCTACATCAAGCGGGATGACACCACGACGCTGGCCCTGGGCGGCAACAAGGTGCGCAAACTCGAGTACCTGGCCGCCGATGCGCTGGCCCAGGGTGCCGACACACTGATCACCGCCGGGGCCATCCAGTCCAACCATGTCCGCCAGACCGCAGCGCTGGCCGCGCGCCTGGGCCTGGGCTGTGTGGCGCTGCTGGAAAACCCCATCGGCACCGAAGACCCCAGTTACCTGAAAAACGGCAACCGCCTGCTGCTGGAGCTGTTCGATGCCAAGGTCGAGCTGGTGGAAAACCTCGACAACGCCGACGAGCAACTGCACGCCCTGGCGGCACGCCTGCGTTCCAGCGGCAAAAAGCCTTATCTGGTGCCCATCGGTGGCTCGAGCCCGGTGGGGGCGCTGGGTTATGTGCGCGCGGGGCTGGAACTGGCCGAGCAGATCAAGCAAACCGGCATCGAGTTTGCTGCCGTCGTTCTGGCCTCCGGCAGTGCCGGCACGCACAGCGGTCTGGCGCTGGCTCTGGCTCACGAGCTGCCGCAATTGCCGGTCATCGGCGTGACCGTGTCGCGCAGTGAAGAAGCACAGTTGCCCAAGGTTCAGGGCCTGGCCGAGCGCACCGCAGAGTTGCTCGGCGCTCCGTTGCCCGAACACTTCAAGGTCGAACTGTGGGATGAGTATTTCGCGCCACGGTATGGCGAACCGAATGCCGGCACGCTGTCAGCCATCAAGCTGGTGGCCAGCCACGAAGGGCTGTTGCTCGACCCGGTCTACACCGGCAAGGCCATGTCCGGTCTGCTCGATGGTATCGGTCGTCAACGCTTTAACGACGGCCCACTGATCTTTCTGCACACCGGCGGTGCGCCAGCGCTGTTTGCCTATCCGGATGCGTTCGACCAGTGACGTTTCAGCCAACGGGTCCTTTATGCTTTTGTGGAGGGAAAATATCTTTTTTTGTTATTTTTCCTCATAAGCTGATGGCTATATAGTCGCGCCCGGCAGACCACAACGCTTAACCTTACACCTGACGTAACTGCCTGAAAAAAAGCTGAATAATCAGCACGAAGTTGCTTGAGTCGGGTCAGAAAATGGCCAGACACTTCCACACCAACAAGGGGCTTGCATGAACATTTCCGCTATTCGTCGTACGTTTCTTTTCTCGGCAATGGGCTTGATGCTCAATGCCGGTATCGCCGGGCAAGCCATGGCTGGCGAGCAACTGCAGAAAATCAAGGACAGCGGTACGCTCAATGTAGGCCTGGAAGGCACTTACCCACCGTTCAGCTTCGTCGATGAGAGCGGCAAGCTCACCGGCTTCGAAGTCGAGTTTTCCGAAGCGCTGGCCAAGGAACTGGGCGTGAAGGCCAAGATCCAGCCGTCGAAATGGGATGGTATCCTGGCCGCTCTGGACTCCAAGCGTCTGGACGTGGTGATCAACCAGGTGACCATCTCCGACGAGCGCAAGAAGAAGTATGACTTCTCCGAGCCCTACACCGTGTCCGGCATTCAAGCGCTAGTTCTGAAGACGAACCAAGACAAGATCAAGACAGCCACAGACCTGACCGGCAAGAAGGTCGGTGTGGGCCTGGGCACCAACTACGAGGAATGGCTCAAGGCGAACGTTCCGGGCGCGATCGTCAAAACCTATGACGATGACCCGAGCAAGATCCAGGACCTGAGTGTAGGTCGTATCGATGCGATCCTCGTTGACCGTCTGGCCGCCCTGGAAATGGCTGCCAAAACGAAAAACAAACTCGTCCCTGCAGGCGACGCCTTCTCCCGCCAGGAATCGGGCATTGCCCTGCGCAAAGGCGAGCCTGAATTGCTGGCGGCCATCGACAAGGCCATCGACAAGCTGCGTGCCGACGGTACGCTGAAGAAATTGTCGGAAAAGTACTTCAACGCTGACGTCACCAAATGATTGAAGAGAGCCTTCAGCTCGCGCTGGACTCCGCGCCCTTCCTCCTCAAGGGCGCGTACTACACCGTCTTCCTCAGTATTGGCGGGATGTTTTTCGGTTTGCTGCTGGGCTTCGGCCTGGCCTTGATGCGCCTCTCGCGCATCAAACCGGTGAACTGGATAGCACGCATCTACGTGTCGTTCTTTCGCGGCACGCCCTTGCTGGTGCAGCTGTTCGTGATTTATTACGGCCTGCCGGAGCTGGGTATCCAGCTCGAACCGCTGAGCGCTGCGCTGATCGGTTTTTCCCTGAACATGGCCGCTTACGCCTGCGAAATCCTGCGCGCGGCCATCAGTTCGGTGGAGCGCGGCCAGTGGGAAGCCGCGGCCAGTATCGGCATGACCCGCTGGCAGACCATGCGTCGGGCGATCCTCCCGCAGGCCGCACGCACCGCATTGCCGCCACTGGGCAACAGCTTCATCTCGCTGGTCAAGGACACGGCGCTGGCAGCCACCATCCAGGTGCCGGAGCTGTTCCGTCAGGCGCAGTTGATCACCGCACGCACCTTCGAAATTTTCACCATGTACCTGGCCGCTGCACTGATCTACTGGATCCTTGCCACGGCGCTCTCGCACCTGCAAAACAAGCTGGAAGCCAGGGTCAACCGGCACGATCTGGAGACCTGACACATGATAGTGGTTGAAAAACTCACCAAGGCATTCAAGGGCAATGAGGTGCTCAAGGGCATTGATCTGCGTATCGAAGCCGGGGAAGTGGTGGCCATCATCGGGCCCAGCGGCTCGGGCAAGACCACCCTGCTGCGCTGCCTGAATCTGCTGGAAACGCCTGACAGCGGCAGGATCAAGGTCGGTGACATCGAGATTGATGGCACCCGCTCCATGAACCAGCAACAGGGGTTGATCCGCCAGTTGCGTCAGCAGGTCGGGTTCGTGTTTCAGAACTTCAATCTGTTTCCGCATCGCACCGCACTGGAAAATGTCATCGAAGGTCCGGTGGTGGTCAAGAAGGTGGCCCGCGAAGCCGCCGAGGCGCTGGGCAGAAAGCTGCTCGCCAAGGTCGGCCTGAGCGGCAAGGAAGACGCTTACCCGCGACGCCTTTCCGGCGGGCAGCAACAGCGCGTGGCGATTGCACGGGCGCTGGCGATGGAGCCGCAAGTGATCCTGTTCGACGAGCCGACCTCGGCTCTGGACCCTGAGCTGGTCGGCGAGGTGCTGACCACCATCCGCGCGCTGGCTGAAGAGAACCGCACCATGGTCATCGTCACTCACGAGATGAGCTTTGCCCGGGACGTCGCCAACCGGGTGATCTTCATCGACAAGGGAGTGATCGTGGAGCAAGGCGAAGCCAAGGCGCTGTTCGCCAACCCGAAAGAAGAACGCACCAGGCAGTTTCTCGAGCGTACCCGCTCCTGATCAGGACGATCAGCATCTGCAAAAAGCAGCGTCCATCCAGCGGCGCTGCTTTTTTCTTACATTTCCGGAAGGATTAATCGTTCAATATCCTTGCTGAATTCCCGCGTAATTTCCCGAAAAATCATCGAAATAATAAAATTAGCCCACGTACTTCCTGCTCCTTGATTCGTAGCCGGGCGCGCCACTGCGCGTCCGTGTTGCCAGACTTTCCCTTCCGGACACTCTGCTGTCGGTTACGGCCTGTTGCCATTGATACTTTGTGGTAGGACGGTTGTTTAGTGAGGAGTCAACGGTTCCAAACACACAGCGTAGGAAGTATCCGGATTTCAAGTAAACAGTCCTTAAATGCACTTCGCACATTGACAAGTTCCTGCAAAGCCCATTAGCTCACCTACTTCACGCCTTTCAGTGGGGCAGCAAAGTTTCAAGCACGCCTTTAATACCGTTTGTAATGTTTGCCATAACTTGGATATTTAAGGTAATTATCCCCCTGCCTGAAACGCACACTTCATTACTTGAACATGACAACTTATGACGATTCTTTACTTGAACTATTGATTATCTGGAGTACCCCGACATGCGTCAAAACACTTGCAACGCCAGCCCCCTGGGCTTGCCTATCCCTTCTGTTCCGCTGGCCAGCCGACATGGCATAGGCGTGAGGAACGCCTCTCAACTCGTTGTTCATGTTGAACCCTATGGCAGCATGGAAGAGGGCGATCTGATCGAACTGTTCTGGGACGGCTGTTACGTCGCGTCAACAATTTTGAAGGCATCCGACGTCGGCAAGCCTGTCGTCCTACGTGTGCCGGAAAGCTTTCTGCAGAATGGCAAGGCGAGAACCTACTACCGGGTCATGAAGATAGGCGGAGTGCCTGTGACCTCGCCCTGCCGCAAGCTATGGGTCAAGCTGAACGCACCGGGAGGGCGGCTGGTCAGCGCCAACACGGAAGAAAACCAGGGGCTGGCGCCACTCTATGTTGCGCCATCGGTCATACGCCACGGACTCTCGCGCAGGCACCTGGAAGGCGGCTTGCCGATGACCATCGAGCCTTATCTGAACATGGCTGTTCACGACGAGATCACCGTGCGCTGGGGTGATCTGCGCATGGACCTGCCGCCGCTCACTGCCGACGATATCGGTGAGCCGGTCGACCTGGTCGTACCGCCTGAGTTGATACGCGAAGGCGGAGACGAACAGCGGCTGGAAGTGAGTTACTGTGTTATCGACCGGGTGGGCAACAACTCGCTCTGGGCGCCACCCCGAATAATAAGGATCCAACCGCTGGGGCATTGAATGCCTGACGACGGCAAGTCGGATAAACCGCATCACTCGACGATACTGTTCAATGGACAACACCGCACGGACCATTCTAAAAACGAAGCGTTATTTATTCACGCTCATTACCTGTATTAAACATTGGCCACGCGTGTAAGAAAGTTCAACGTCGCTCCGGCATACGCCATGTTTCATCCGTACTTGGCTCTGCGCAGACGTCTAACATCGTGCGTTACGCGAGGTGAGGATATGAAGCGGCATTGGCGACTGACAATAACTGTCTATGCTTATTCCAAAAAGCACGTTTTAAAAACTTTTATACACGCTTAGGGTATATGCACCGGACCACCGGACATCGTGATGTTTTCCAGCCGCACCTGATGCGGCCTACTGCTACGAGGTTCCGATGGTCCCTTTCACAACTACCCCTGTGGATAAACCCAGGGTCGTATCGATTGACGGTGAGCGACGCGAGTCTGATCCGGCGACGGTAGCGACCCAACGCGTCGAGGCTTCACAAGAGCCTGACGCTGCTCCCCGCCTGCTGAAGGCCACCGTGTTGCAAAACGACGCGCAAGCCATTGCAGCAGCCCATGAACTGGCCGCAGCCGCACAGATCAATGCTGCCAATCGTGACAGACAACGTGCCTTGCCATGGGCTGAAATCGAACAGTTCACCCGCAGCGGACTGGGCAGTATTTCCATCCCGCGCGCATACGGCGGCCCGCAAGTATCGTTCGTCACGGTGGCTGAAGTCTTCCGGATCATTTCTGCTGCCGACCCGGCACTGGGACAAATTCCGCAAAACCAGTTCGGCATTCTGCACCTGCTGCAGGGCAGCGCCACCGAGCAACAGAAGAAAACACTGTTCCAGAGCGTGCTGGACGGTTGGCGCATCGGCAACGCCGGGCCCGAGCGCGGCACCAAAAACACACTGGAACTCAAGGCACGGATCACCGCCAATGGCGACCGCCTGGCCATCACCGGACAGAAGTTCTACTCCACCGGCGCGTTGTTCGCGCATTGGGTTGCCGTCAAGGCGCTGGATGACCAGGGGCGGCAGATCATGGCCTTCGTCCAGCGTGGCACACCGGGCCTGCGCATCGTTGATGACTGGTCGGGCTTTGGCCAGCGCACCACCGCCAGCGGCACGGTGCTGCTCGACAATGTTCCGGTGGACGCCGGGCTGGTGGTCGATAACTGGCGCCTGTCCCTGACGCCGAACATTCAGGGTGCCGTTTCGCAACTGATCCAGGCCGCCATCGATGCGGGCATAGCGCGCGGGGCCATCGACGATGCGATAGCTTTTGTACGCGAGAAATCCCGTCCGTGGATCGACGCCAACGTCGAGCGCGCCAGCGATGACCTCTATGTGATCGCCGACATCGGCAAGCTGAAACTCGAACTGCACGCCGCAGAAGCGCTGCTGCGCAAGGCGGGCCAGGAACTCGACGAAATCAGCGCTGCGCCTATCGATGAGCAATCGGCAGCCCGCGCCTCCATTGCAGTGGCGCGGGCCAAAGTCCTGACCACCGAGATCTCGCTGCTGGCCAGCGAGAAGCTGTTCGAACTGGCCGGTAGCCGCGCGACCCTGGCCGAGTTCAATCTCGACCGCCACTGGCGCAACGCGCGCGTCCACACCCTGCATGACCCGGTGCGCTGGAAATACCACGCGGTCGGCACGTGGCATTTGAACGGCACCCTGCCTGCTCGCCATTCCTGGATCTGAACCAGACCACTGGAGAACACCCTTCATGAGTTTCAACCCAAAAGCGCGCGCTAACGCAGCGCTGATCACCAGTGACGCTCAGGCCCTGCACACAGCCCGCGAACTGGCCCTGCAATTGAAAACCGACAGCGCGCAACGCGATCGCGAACGCCGTTTGCCGCATGCCGAACTGGACCTGTTCAGCCAGTCCGGTCTGTGGGGCATCAGTGTGCCGCAAGCCTTCGGCGGCGCGGGTGTTTCCAATGTCACGCTGGCCAAGGTGATCCAGCTGATTTCCGAAGCCGATGGCTCGCTGGGCCAGATTCCGCAAAACCACTTTTACGCCCTGGAAGTGCTGCGCGTGAACGGCAGTCCGGAACAACAGGCGCGCTTGTACGCCGAGGCACTGGCGGGCGTACGCTTCGGCAATGCGCTGGCCGAACTGGGGACCAGAACCGCACATGACCGCACCACTCGCCTGAGCCGCGACGGGGACGGTTATCGCATCAACGGCCGCAAGTTCTACGCCACCGGCGCGCTGTACGCGCAACGCATTCCCACCTCGGTGATTGACGACGAGGGTGTGCAGCAACTGGTGTTCGTGCCGCATGACAGCGAGGGGCTCAGCGTCATCGACGACTGGAGCGGTTTCGGGCAGCGCACCACGGGCAGCGGCTCGGTGGTGTTCGACAATGTGTATGTCAGCGCCCGCGATGTGGTGCCGTTCCAGAGCGCCTTCCAGCGCCCCACCACGGTCGGGCCACTGGCGCAGATTCTCCATGCGGCGATCGACACCGGCATTGCCCGCGCAGCCTTCGAGGACGCCCTGACGTTCGTGCGGACGCGTACCCGGCCATGGATCGATTCGGGTATTGAAAAGGCCGTGGATGACCCGCTGACGCTGCACAGCTTCGGCAAGCTGGGTATTCGCCTGCACGCCGCCGAAGCACTGCTCGAGCGCGCCGGAGAGTTTCTCGATGTCGCTCAGGCCGACAGCAATGCCGAAACCGTCGCCGCGGCCTCGATAGCCGTGGCCGAAGCGCGCGCCATCAGCACGGAGATTTCCCTGGCCGCCGGCAGCACGCTGTTCGAACTGGCGGGCAGTCAATCCACGCTGGCGGAACACGGCCTGGATCGCCACTGGCGCAACGCGCGCGTTCATACGCTGCACGACCCGGTACGCTGGAAGTTTCACGCCATCGGCAATTACTACCTCAACGACACTAATCCTCCCCTGCGGGGGACGATCTGATGGCGCGTAAAAAGATCCTCCTCAACGCGTTCAACATGAACTGCATCGGCCATATCAACCATGGCCTGTGGACCCATCCACGGGACACCTCGACGCAATTCAACAGCCTGGAGTACTGGACTGACCTGGCGAAACTGCTCGAACGCGGGTTGTTCGACGGCCTGTTCATCGCCGACATCGTGGGCGTGTATGACGTGTATCAGAACTCGGTGGACGTTACCCTCAAGGAGGCGATCCAGTTGCCGGTCAACGACCCACTGCTGCTGGTCTCGGCGATGGCAGGGGTCACGAAACACCTGGGCTTCGGCCTGACCGCCAACCTGACCTACGACGCGCCCTATCTGTTCGCCAGGCGCATGTCGACGCTGGATCACCTGAGCCGTGGCCGGGTGGGCTGGAACATTGTCACCGGCTACCTCGACAGCGCGGCGCGGGCCATGGGCCTCAGCGAGCAGAACGAGCATGACCGCCGTTATGATCAGGCCGACGAGTACCTGGAGGTGCTGTACAAGCTCTGGGAAGGCAGTTGGGAAGACGATGCCGTGATCAATGATCGCGAGCAGCGCGTCTACGCCCAGCCGGGCAAGGTGCATAAGGTCCGGCACCAGGGCGAGTTCTATCAGGTCGAGGGTTATCACCTCTGCGAACCGTCGCCGCAACGCACGCCGGTGCTGTTTCAGGCCGGCAGTTCGGAGCGCGGCCTGCAGTTTGCGGGACAGAACGCCGAATGCGTTTTCATCAGCGGGCAGAACAAGGCAGCGACCCGCGAGCAGGTCGACAAGGTGCGCGCCAGTGCCGTGCAGGCCGGGCGCAACCCGGACGACATCAAAGTGTTCATGGGCCTGAACGTGATCGTCGCGGCCACCGAAGCACTGGCTAGGGAGAAGCACGCCGAATACCGCCGCCATGCCAGCGCCGAAGCCGGCGTGGCGCACTTCGCCGCGTCCACGGGCATCGATTTTTCTGAGTACGAACTCGACGAACCCATTCAGTACGTGAAAAACAACGCCATTCAATCGGCGACCAGGAACCTGAAAAACAACGACTGGACGCGCCAGAAACTGCTCGACCAGCACGCCTTGGGCGGCCGTTACATCACTTTGATCGGCTCGCCCGAACAGGTCGCCGACGAACTGGAGTCATGGATCGACGAAACCGGCCTGGACGGCTTCAACCTGACCCGCATCGTCACCCCGGAAAGTTACGAGGACTTCATTGACCTGGTGGTCCCGGAGCTGCAACGCCGCGGCTCATACAAGACCGCTTACGAAGAAGGCAGCCTGCGCAAAAAACTGTTTCCGGAAGGCACCGACCGTTTACCGCCACGGCATGGGGGGGCGACACACCGACCTATTTGATGACGACATGCGCCCCCATGCTGAAGCGCTTGGCGTTGTACACAGATTTTGTGGGAGCGAGCTTGCTCGCGAAAGCGATTGGCCAGACGCCCTGCTTTCTGTGGCTGCACTGGCCTATTCGCGAGCAAGCTCGCTCCCACAGGACCGATGCGCTGCGGGGGATACACACCGGCGTAATTGATGACGACATGCGCACCTACGCTGAAGCACTTGGCGTTGTACGCAGATTTGGTGGGAGCGAGCTTGCTCGCGAAAGCGATTGCCCAGACGCCCTGTTTTCTGCGGCTGCACTGGCCTATTCGCGAGCAAGCTCGCTCCCACAGGGCCGATGCGCTGCGGGGATACACACCGGCGTAATTGATGACGACATGCGCACCTACGCCGAAGCACTTGGCGTTGTACACAGTTTTTGTGGGAGCGAGCTTGCTCGCGAAAGCGATTGCCCAGACGCCCTGTTTTCTGCGGCTGCACTGGCCTATTCGCGAGCAAGCTCGCTCCCACGGGGCCGATGCGCTACGGGGATGCACACCGGCGTAGTTGAT
This sequence comes from Pseudomonas sp. NFACC10-1, assembly GCF_900119195.1. Taxonomy (NCBI): domain Bacteria; kingdom Pseudomonadati; phylum Pseudomonadota; class Gammaproteobacteria; order Pseudomonadales; family Pseudomonadaceae; genus Pseudomonas; species Pseudomonas sp. NFACC10-1. Next base: position 388,940 of record NZ_FPJB01000002.1, read on the forward strand.
GACGACATGCGCCCCATGCTGAAGCGCCTGGCGTTGTACACAGATTTTGTGGGAGCGAGCTTGCTCGCGAAAGCGATTGGCCAGACGCCCTGTTTTCTGCGGCTGCACTGGCCTATTCGGGAGCAAGCTCGCTCCCACAGGACCGATGCGCTGCGGGGGGATGCACACCAGCGTAATTGGTGACGACATGCGCACCCACGCTGAAGCGCTTGGCGTTGTACACAGATTTTGTGGGAGCGAGCTTGCTTGCGAAAGCGATTGGCCAGACGCCCTGCTCTCTGTGGCTGCACTGGCCTATTCGCGAGCAAGCTCGCTCCCACAGGATCGATAAGCGCAAGACGTGGGAACGAGACTTAGGTATTTTTAAAAGGACCACATCATGAGCAAAACCCTCGCTGCACTGGCCCTCGGCCTGTTGACCCTGACCGCTTACGCTGACGATAAACCCCTGAAAGTCGGGACCACGGCAGCCTTCGCGATACCGCTGGAAGCCGCTGTCGAAGAGGCTGGCAAGCAGGGCCTGAAGGTCGAGCTGGTCGAGTTCACCGACTGGATCGCGCCCAACGTCAGCCTCGCTGCCGGCGATATCGACGTGAATTACTTTCAGCACATCCCGTTCCTGACCAATGCCAACGAAGCCGCTGGCTTCGGTTTGGTGCCTTACGCACCGGGGATCATCAACAACGTAGGTCTGTACTCGAAAAAGTACAAAAGCTTCGATGAGCTGCCGACCGGCGCCACCGTGGCCATCGCCAATGACCCGATCAACAGCGGACGCGGCCTGCAACTGCTGGCCAAGGCCGGGCTGATCACGCTCAAGGAAGGTGTTGGTTACAAGGCCACCGAAGAAGACATCACGGCCAACCCGAAAAAACTCAAGCTCATACAGGTCGAAGCCGTGCAACTGGTGCGAGCCTACGACGATGCCGATCTGGTGCAGGGCTACCCCGCCTACATCCGTCTGGCCAAGACCTTTCCCGCTGACTCGGCGATCCTGTTCGACGGCCTGGACCACCCGGAATACGTGATTCAGTTCGTGATCAAACCTGATCACAAGGATGACCCGCGGCTGGCGAAATTCGTCGACATTTACCAACACTCACCGGTCGTCCGCGCTTCGCTGGACAAGGTCAACGGCAAGCTTTATCAGGCCGGGTGGAAAGAATGACTGCGACCGCGCAACACCAATGGCCACTCGACACTGCGGGCGCAGGTCAACGGGCGCAACATGCCGAGCTGCACCCGGAGCTGAATCGCGCGCATGTGCGCTTCATCAACCTGGGCAAGACCTATCACGGCAAGCAAGGCACGGTGGAGGCGCTGGGCAATATCGATCTGGCCGTCCAGCGCGGCGAGATCTTCGGCATTATCGGCCGCAGCGGCGCAGGCAAATCCTCGTTGATCCGCACCATCAATCGCCTGGAACAACCGAGCAGCGGTCGCGTATTGGTCGATCAGGTGGACATCGGCGAGTTCGACGAAGACAAGCTGGTGGAGCTACGCCGACGCATCGGCATGATCTTCCAGCACTTCAACCTGATGTCGGCCAAGACCGTCTGGCAGAACGTCGAACTGCCGCTGAAGGTCGCCGGTGTGCCCAAGGAGCAACGCGCGCGCAAGGTCGCGCAGTTGCTGGAACTGGTGGGTTTACAGGACAAGCATAAGGCGTACCCCGCGCAACTGTCCGGCGGGCAGAAACAGCGTGTCGGCATCGCCCGCGCGCTGGTACACGACCCGGCGATTCTGTTGTGCGACGAAGCCACTTCGGCGCTGGACCCGGAAACCACCCAGTCGATCCTCGGCCTGCTGCGCGAGATCAACCAGCGCCTGGGCCTGACCGTCGTGCTGATCACCCATGAAATGGCGGTTATCCGTGATATCTGCCACCGCGTGGTGGTGCTGGAACAGGGGCGAGTCGTCGAGCAGGGGCCGGTATGGCAGGTGTTTGGCGACCCGCAGCACGACGTCAGCAAAACCTTGCTGGCTCCGCTGCAAACCGGGCTGCCGAAAGAGTGGGCAGAGCGCCTGAGCGATCAGCCGCAACGATCCGATGCGGCCCTGCTGCTGGACGTGCATTTCACCGGTGTCAGTGACGAAGGGCCGGATCTGGCCGCGCTGTTTGCCGCGCTGGGCGGCAAGGTGCAATTGCTGCAGGGCGGCGTCGAGCGGATTCAGGAACGGCCCATCGGGCATCTCATTCTGTCGGTTGCCGGCTCGCCACACAGCCGGGAAGAACTGCTGGCGCGCGCCCGCACACTGGCGCCACGCGCGGAGGTATTGGGTTATGTGGGTTGATCGCTTGCTGCAAGGCACCCTCGACACGTTTCTGATGGTCGGTGTGTCGTCATTGATCGCACTGCTGCTGGGCATTCCGCTGGCAGTGATTCTGGTCACCAGTTCCAAAGGCGGCATCTACGAAGCACCGGGGATCAACCGGGTGCTGGGTGGCTTCGTGAACCTGTTTCGTTCGATTCCGTTTCTGATCCTGATGGTCGCGCTGATTCCGTTCACGCGGATGATCGTCGGCACCACCTATGGCGTATGGGCAGCCGTCGTGCCGCTGACCATTGCCGCCACGCCATTCTTTGCGCGGGTCGCTGAAGTGAGCCTGCGGGAGGTCGATCATGGTCTGGTTGAGGCCGCGCAAGCGATGGGCTGTCGGCGCTGGCATATCATCTGGCATGTGCTGCTGCCGGAGGCGCGTCCCGGTATCGTCGGCGGCTTTACGATCACGCTGGTGACCATGATCAACTCATCGGCCATGGCCGGTGCCATCGGCGCAGGCGGGCTGGGCGATATTGCCTATCGCTATGGCTATCAGCGCTTCGACACGCAGGTGATGTTGACAGTGATTGTCTTGCTGGTAGCGGTCGTCGCGCTGGTGCAGCTGGGCGGGGACCGGCTGGCACGCAGCTTCGACAGGCGCTGAGCAGCCGCAACGCAGCGAGGGTATATTGGCGGTCTTCCTTTACCGGACCGCCCTTGATGAAACTCGATCCACAGACCCTTGCGCAGATCACCTCCGCGACCCTCGACAATTACAACCGCGTGGCCGACGACTTTCGCGAAGGCACCCGCGACCACGACGTCAGCCAGAACATCGACGCCCTGCTGCGGCATATCGAAGGATCGGCACCCTGGCAGATTCTCGATTTCGGCTGCGGGCCGGGCCGCGACCTGAAAACGTTTACCGCGATGGGCCATGTGGCGGTCGGGCTCGACGGGTCCGAACGTTTCGCCGAGATGGCCCGTGCCGAGACCGGATGCGAAGTGCTGCAACAAAACTTCCTCGAACTCGACCTGCCGCACGGCCGCTTCGATGGCGTTTTCGCCAACGCGGTGCTGTTTCACATCCCCAAACAGGAGCTGCCGCGCGTCCTGCGTCAGTTGCATGACGCGCTCAAGCCGGGCGGCGTGCTGTTCAGCTCCAACCCGCGTGGTGAGAATCAGGAAGGCTGGAACGGCGAGCGTTACGGCGCTTATCACGACCTGGAATCATGGCGCACATTGCTGACCGAAGCCGGCTTTATCGAACTGGAGCATTACTACCGCCCCGCCGGATTGCCGAGAGAGCAGCAGCCGTGGCTGGCGAGTGTCTGGCGGCGTCAGTGATGTCCGGCGCTGTGCAGTCCGCGTGCTGTTACTTCTGACAGTATCGGCAAATACTCACGCGCCTTAGGATGGACTCCCATCCGCCTACGCAGGCGGCTGGCAATGGAATCCATTTGAACCGATCAAAGGAACTGATCATGGCGACCGAATTCGTGAAAAACGGCAACTTCAGCGACGATCTCAAGTACTGGGCAGCACCGGAGGGCTTTGATCCTGACTTCAAGCCGTGGCCCGCAGGGGATGGGCAGAGCATCAAACTGGATGCGACTGGAGTGACCGTAAGCCAATTTATCAATGCGCTGCCTGACTCTACCCTGCATATCGAGTTCGATGTGCACAGCGCAGACCTGAAATTAGACGAGGCGCTCTTTGTTATAGCCGTGGGAGGTTACAACAAAGAGGGCGCGCTGAATCTGACACCGGTCATTGGCCTCGCCACTGAAGAGTGGGAACATTTTTCAGGCGACATTACGTTCGGAGAAGCGCTTGAAAAATGCTTCGTGAATCTGTCGGCGCCTTCGAACACGTTCCGCTTCTCGCTCTCAAACTCAAGGCTGGCTTCACCGTACGGCCCGGTACGGTTCGCCAACCTCAGCCTGTCCACGATCGACGTCAAAGACGCAGACGAGACCGACTGATTGCCGGGTCGGCAGCCCTGCCCCGCGTCACAGGCGGCAGGGCACGCCGACCTCAATGCGCTGGCTGCGCGTGCTCGCCGTCATCCTTGTCAGCCGCTTCGCCACGCTGTTCGTCGGTCGGTTCCTTGATGCGATACCAGGCCACGTACAACGCTGGCAGGAACAGCAAGGTCAGCAGCGTGGCGATGATGATGCCGCCGATCATGGCGTAGGCCATCGGCCCCCAGAACACCTCACGGGCGATTGGAATCATGCCCAGGCTGGCCGCTGCCGCCGTCAACAGGATCGGACGACGGCGATGCTCGGTGGCTTCGACCACAGCGTCCCAAGGCAGATACCCACTGCGCTCATAGGCATCGATCTGGGTCACCAGAATCACCGAGTTGCGGATGATGATGCCGATCAGCGCCAGCACCCCGAGAATCGCCACGAACCCCAGTGGCGTCCCCGTCGGGATCAGCGCCAGCACCACACCGATTAGCCCCAGAGGCGCGACACTGGCCACCAGAAACATCTTCTGAATGCTGTGCAACTGAATCATCAGGAACGTCGCCATGAGGAACAGCATCAGCGGCGCAACGCTGGCAATCGGCCCCTGCGCCTTGCTGCTTTCTTCGACCGTACCGCCGGTTGCAACCTTGTAGCCGACCGGCAGACCTGCGGCAAACTTGTCGATTTCCGGTTGCAGCTGCTTGACCAGATCAGTCGGCTGAATTGCATCGCGGACCGCGCCTTTCACCGTGATGGTCGGCTTGCGATCGCGGCGCCAGACCAATGGCTGCTCCAGCTCGTAACCGACCGTGGCGAACGCCAGCAGCGGGATCGACGTGCCGGCCGGCGTCACGATCTGCAGGTTCTGCAGGGTTTCCGGTGTGCCGCGCTCGGCATCTTCAGCACGCCCGATCACGTTGATCAGGTAGATATCATCGCGCACCTGGGTCACGGTAGAACCACTGACCACGCTGTTCATCAGCTTGGCGACATCTTCCGACGACAGACCCAACTGCCGGGCCTTGTCCTGGTTGATGTCGATGCGCAGGACCTTGCCCGGCTCGTTCCAGTCGTAGATCACTTCGCCCACATGCGGGTTGTGATCGAGCAGCGTAGCCAGTTCGATAGCGTGCTGGCGTACCTTGTCGATGTTCTCGCCGCTGACGCGATACTGCAACGGACGACCCACCGGCGGGCCCATTTCCAGCGCCTGCACATAGGACCCGATGCCGACGAAGTCATCACGCAGGCGTTTTTGCAGACGGGCAGTCAACGCGCCACGCTCCTCCAGGCCTTTACTGACAATCACCAGCTGGGCGTAGAACGGATTTTCCAGCTGCTGATCGAGCGGCAGGTAGAAACGCAACGCGCCCTGGCCGATGTAGGTGCTCCAGCGCTCGATGTCCGGATCGTCCTTGAGGCTCGCTTCAAAACGATCCACCACCTTGCGCGTCTCGTTGATCGAGGCGTTCTGCGGCAGGTTCAGGTCGACCAGTATTTCCGGGCGGTCCGAAGACGGGAAGAACTGGTTCTGCACGAACTGCATGGAGAACAGCGACGCGGCGAACAACCCTACCGTGATGGCAATCGCCAGCCAGCGATGACGCATGGCCCAGAGCATGCTGCCGTTGAATGCCCGGCCTATGCGGCCCGGCTCTTCGGATTTGGGCTTGATGTTGGCGCTCAGAATGTGCACGCCGATCACCGGCGCAAACAGCACGGCAACCACCCACGACACCAGCATCGCTACGGCAATCACGGCAAACAGCGTGAATGTGTACTCCCCCGCCGAGCTGTTGTTCAGTCCGATCGGCACAAAGCCAGCCACAGTCACCAGCGTACCGGTGAGCATCGGGAACGCTGTCGAGGTGTAGGCGTACGTCGCGGCCTGCTCCTTGGATTCGCCCATTTCCAGCCGTGTGACCATCATTTCCACGGTAATCATGGCGTCATCCACCAGCAGGCCGAGGGCGATGATCAGCGCGCCGAGGGAAATCCGTTGCATGGTGATGCCGCTGTATTCCATGAACACGAACACCATCGCCAGTACCAGCGGAATCGAACACGCAACCACCAGCCCTGCGCGAAACCCAAGACTGACGAAGCTGACCAACAGCACGATAATTACCGCCTCGAACAACGCGCTGGTGAAGCCGCCCACAGCCTTGTTCACCACCTCGGCCTGATCCGAGACCTTGTGCACACCAATGCCGACTGGCAGCTCCGCTGTGGTAGCGTCCATACGTTCGTGCAGCGCCTTGCCGAAGGACTGGATGTTGCCGCCCTTCTGCATCGCGATGGCCAGGCCGATCGCCGGTTTGCCATCGAAGCGGAACAGCGGCTTGGGCGGATCGGTGTAGCCGCGGGTGATGTCAGCAATGTCGCTCAGACGGTAAAAACGGTCATTGATGCGCAGATTGACCGCAGCCAGATCCTTCTCGGACGCGAACTGCCCGGAGGTGCGTACCGAGATCCGCTCCGGCCCGGCTTCGATAACACCGGCAGGCGTCACCGCGTTCTGCGATTGCAGGCTTTGCACCACCTGGCTCTGGTCGATGCCCAATGCTGCGAGTTTGCGTGTCGAGAAGTTCAGGTACACCACTTCGTCCTGCTGACCGATCATCTCGACCTTGCCCAGGCCGGGCACGTCGCGGATGTCGGCGCGAACCTTCTCGACGTAGTCCCGCAACTGACGCATCGAGAAACCGTCTGCAGTAAACGCATAGATCGAGCCGTATACATCGCCGAACTCGTCGTTGAACGACGGGCCTTGCAGCCCCTGCGGGAACTGGCCACGGATGTCATCGACCTTCTTGCGCACCTGATACCAGATTTCCGGTATCGCCTTGGCACTGGTGGTGTCACGCAGGTACACGAAGACTGTGGACTCGCCCGGTCGTGTGTAGCTCTTCACGTAGTCCAGCGAGTCCAGTTCTTCGAGCTTCTTCTCGATGCGGTCGGTGACCTGCTCGAGGGTCTCGTCCACCGTCGCGCCAGGCCAGCGGGTCTGGATAATCATGGTCTTGATGGTGAAGGACGGGTCTTCCTCGCGCCCAAGCTTCATGTAGGAAAACACGCCCATCAACAGCGCGACGAACATCAGGTACCAGACGAACGACTGATGCTTGATGGCCCACTCGGATAAATTGAAATTCCCTTTCATCGCGGGCTTTCCTCATCGACTTTGACTTTCTGGCCCGGCTTGAGGCTGTTGACGCCCGCGCTCACCACTTTTTCACCCGCTTTGACGCCATCGGTCAGCACGAAAGAGTCGCTGTCACGGCTGGCAATAGTGACGGCTCTGGGGTTGACCGTCTGGCTCTGCGGATCGACGATCCAGATCTGGCGTTTGCCATCGACTTCCTGCAGGGCATTGATCGGCAGGCGCATGCGCGGTGTGATGGTCGAACTGAGCGTCACGCTGATGGCCGTGCCCAGGCGGAACGCCGCTGGCGTTTGCGCCAGCGACAGACGCGCACGACGAGTACGCGTCGTGCGGTCGGCCTGGGGTTCGATTTCACGAAGGGTGGCGGTGGTGTTCACTTCCGGATTCAGCTGACTGGCGACGGTGAATACCACGTCGGACGGCAATTGGTCGGCCAGTGTATCGGGCAGGTCGATCACCGCTTCCTTGATGTCCGGCCGCGCCAGGGTCACGACCTCCTGACCGGCTGTCACCACCTGCCCGGCTTCGACTTTCCATTCGGTGACCACTGCGTCGTGATCACTGCGCAGCTCGCTGTAACTCAATTGGTCGCGGGCCTGTTGAGCCGCGGCCTTGGCCTGTTCCTGCGACGAGCTGGCGGTCTTCAGATCGGTCAGGGCGATGTCCAGTTGCGCCTGGGCACCGACACCGCGATCGAACAGTTCCTGCTGGCGGCGAGCATTGGCCTGGGCGTTGATGTACTGCGCCTGAACATTGGCCAGATCGCCCTGCCGGGCACGCACTGTATTCTGTTGATCGGTCGGATCGAGGGTTGCGAGCAAATCGCCTTTCCTGACTTCAGCGCCGACGTCGACGTCGCGCCGGGCGATGCGCCCCGCGACCCGAAAGCCCAGCACACTTTGATAACGCGCCTGGATATTGCCGGCAAAGCGCCCGAAATCCTGGACGGACTCAGGTCGGGCTTCGACGAAGACGACAGGACGCACCGGTTCAGGAGGTGTTTCATCCTTGCCACAACCGCTCAATAGTAAGCCGCTCAACAAAAGGCTGCCCAGCGCTACGCATGACAGACGCTTCATGGCTGCACCTGTGCGTTCTGCTGCTTGGGCTGTTCGGCAATGTCGACCTGCATGTCCGGGTGTAACAACTGTCCGCCTGCCACCACGACTTTCTCTCCACTCTTGAGCCCGTCGCCGATGATGACTTTGGCGGTCAGGTAACGGGTGACGGTGACCTTGCGCAGATTGACCTTGCCCTGCTCGTCCACCACCCACACGGCAGGCTTGCCCAACTGCTCGCCGAGGTCCTTGGTCAGCGCCGCCCATGGCAACTCGACACTGGCATTGGCCGGTGCGCTCAGTGCCACGCTGACCACCGAGCCGAGGTCCATGCCTTCAGGCAGCGGGTCCAGCGCGATCTTGACCTGCAAGGTGCCGGTTTGCGCCGACACCGCCGGGGTCACTTCACGCACTTTGCCGCTGACCTTGATAGTCGGGTTATCGAGCAACGTGACCTGTACGGCCTGATCGGTGGGCGGCTTGACGAACAGGGACTCGTAGACGTTGAACACCGCATCGCGATCACCGTCGCGCGCCAGATCGAAAATCGGCATGGTGGCCTGCACCACTTGCCCGACTTCAGCCTGACGCGCGGTGATCACACCCGGTGCGTCAGCGACCAGAGCGGTGTAACCCAGTTGTTCACGGGCATTGGCCAATTGCGCCTGCGCCGCCTTCAACGAACTTTCACTGCCGCGCAAGGCGGCCTGTGCAGAGTCATACTCGCTGCGGCTGGTATAGCCCTTGGGCAACAATTTTTGTTGTCGGACGAAAGCAGCGCTGGCCTGATTCACGCGGGCCTGCTCGGCGGCCACAGCAGCAGCGGCCGAGTCGACATTGACCTGCAGATCCTTGGGGTCGAGCCGCGCCAGCACCTGCCGGGCAGTGACCCGGTCGCCCACATCGACATTACGCTGAATGATCTTGCCATTGACTCGGAATGAAAGCCGGGTCTGTACCCGCGCCTGAACATCACCGGTCAGGGCGACACTGGCGGCGAAGTCGGCACTTTTTACCGTCTGCACATAAACCCTGGGCAGTTCGGGCGCCGCCGGTTTTTCCTCGCCACAACCGGCCAGCGCCGCCAATGCAGCAGCCAGACCGAACGTAACCAGTCTTGAAATACGAACGGGCATGCAGACTCCTTGTGCAACTGCCGGATGCGGGCGTGATCAGGGCGAGAGAATAGCGTGAGTATGCGACTGTGCGCGAGAGGGAGGGTTCATTAACTGGGCAGAAAGTGGGTAGACAAGAAAGACCTTCAAATGACTGATTGGCCTAAAGGAACTCAGCGCATATGTTGAGTTTTGCCGGTTCGAATTTCGGCGGGAACGTTGCCTTGAGCGTCACTGCCGAAATTAAACGTAGCTTATCGATTAAGCCAACGATTCAGTACCCTGGCGAATGTTAGTCGGCAGCTATTCAGTAATCGTTGGCATCTTGTGGACACGAAATAAAGCCTTTTTAAAATTAAGCTCTGTTATATTTTTGGATGTATGGTCAACTCTTCTGCGAACAGACGACCTTGCCGGTGCAAGGTTTGATGATAGTTTTGCTCGTGGCAATGTAAAGGGTGCGCCCTGCAACCCAGCAGCGGTTTCCCAAGGTGATTGAAGTGTAAATTTTATCGAGTTTCTGATTGGCAAACCAGGGGCCCGGCTAGCAAGCTCGATCCTCTCCAGGTCAGGGATTGAACGCCCCACTCCAGCAGCCTTCTTTACAATTGAACTCAGAGCAAAACCAACGCCCGCAACAGCTAACACACTGCCCACGCCCATAAGCACCCCACTGAGCGTTGGATTCGATTCTTTTACGTGAGTAGACACATAAATTGACCCACCTCCAGTGAGCAATAACCCAGCCGCCAAAACCCACTTAAGAAAGACGAAAAATGCCCGGTCGGGTCTATGTATTTGATCGGATTGTTTAGCCCATACGCATACGCATTCAACCCACCCTCACCAAAGGGGCTAAAACTGTCCGGGCTGTTAAAGCGCATCAGCACCGGGCTGTAGGCGCGATAGCCATTGCCGAGCAGGTAATGGCCGGTTACCGGGTCAGGCTGCTCGCCGTTGAAACCGGGTAGTTCTGCAATAGCCTGCTCGGCTTGACGATGCCCGAACGGCGTGTAGGCGATATCAGCCTGCCTCCCGTCTTCGCTCGCGTGCAGAACGCTGTTGCGCAGGTCGCCGGCGGTCAGCGTCGTCACGACTTCTTCGCCCTCGCGACTCTGCTGCGCCAGTAACTGGCCGCCTGCGCGGACACAGGTTCGTTGCCTGTCGCCCTGCAACTCGGTCATCAGTTTCTCGCCGTTGTAGAACCGGTTGGAGATGGCCTGAGCCAGCGGGTTCAATGTGGAGACACGGTCCAGAGGGTCGTAGGTGTACTTGCAGAGGGTAGCCATTATCTTTCCCTGATGATGGAGTAAGAGTTCAGGTGAATCAGGCTGGAGAATTCATGTACAGATAAACGTATCAGTACATCATGCGACTCAATTCGTCTGCCGGATCACCCCAAGGGCGTGTTCCTCGAATGGCGCTAGCGGTATCAGCGAACTCACTTTTTAAACTTGAACGCCTATCATTGAGCAGTTTTATATCTGCCCCTGCATCCTCCCAACGCTTGATGCGCGGGTTGAATGTCCTAACGGCTAGCACTGGAATCACCATGCCTATTGCAGTCGCGAGCAAAACATCCTTGGCAGGGCCGTCAGGGTCGACCGCGTTGATTACACGGCTTACGGTAAACACGGTGCTCGCTGCGATCTGACCGAGTGCCGAGGAAGCTGTCAGTTTCGTTGATAGCGGAGCATTGCCCTTGGCGACAGCCTTTATCGCAGGAACAGCCGCTTTTACACCCAAGTAAGCACCGAACAAACCGAGCCCTATCCACACAAATGAAAGTATCTGACTCTCATCTATCTTATGCCCGGTCGGATCAGACCGATTAACCGGATCACCCGCGCAGTACGCATAGGCATTCATACCACCCTTGCCAAACGGACTCAGGCTGTCAGGACTGTTGAAACGCATCAAAACGGGATTGTAGGCGCGATAACCATTGCCCAGCAGATAATGACCGGTCAATGGGTCGGGTCGCTCACCGTTGAAGCCTGGCAGTTGGTTCAACGCTTGCCCATGCCCATAGGGGGTGTAAGCGATAGGGTCAGACAAGCTGGCCGATACGGTGTGGAGCACGCTGTGCTGTTGGTCCGAGCCGATCAACAGCGTGGCGAGCGCTGACTGCGTGGCCAGCAACTGACGACCGTGATGCAGGAAACGAAGGTGTTCTGCGCCCTGAATCTCGCTGACCAAGGTGTCGGACTGATAGTACGAGCGGGCAATGGTCCCTGCCGCAGGCGTGCGAGCCGCGAGCCGGTCAAGCGCGTCGTAGCGGTAACGGCACAGAGTAGTTTGCTGGCGCATGGCGAGTAACCGGAGTGGTCTTGATTAGCGAGACAGGCCTCTTCAAGCACACAATGCATTGCAGGGACCGCAGCGGCTACTCGTAGAACTGCTAGGTTGCATCAGGGATGTCAGGGGTTCTGGACGCATTCCAGCGAGCGCTCCAGCTCGGCCTTGGCCATATTGATCAGATGCCTGCTGCTAAACAAACAAGGGTGGCGACTTTGACGCGGGTTAGCAGACCGGTAGAGAACACAGACCCGGCGCACTCGAAAGTGCCCCACGCAAAGCCGCCATAAAACGGTAATTGCGCTGCGTGTCTCTGGACAGGCTGCTAAACCCGATCGCTGAAAAACCAGCGACCGACGCAGCCTAGTGTGCGGATTTGGCAGGCGCAAGGGCCCGGGATTTTCTAGGAAAGGTCATACGCAGGAAAGAGAAAAGACTGAAAGAAAGGTCCTGCAGGACAGGTTTTTCGTGAGCGGAAGTAACCTGATTTGTTCAGAAGAGGACGCAGAGCGTCCAGAACGGCATTCCCACGCTGGAGCGTGAGGAACGATAGGCGCCCGGGAGATCTTCTATCGTTCCTCACGCTCCGCGTGGGAATGCCCTTCATGACGCTCCGCGTCATCTTCAAAACGCGTCGATCAACTGCCCTCGGTGCCGTGCGCTTCTTCGAAGAAGTAGTCCTTCCAGCTCGCCGCCTTGTTTTTCAACACGCCCAGCTCATGCAGTTTCTCGGCGTAGATAAAGGTGCGCTGCGGCGTGACGGTGAAGTCGATTTCCGGGTCGGCGACGATTTTCTCTACCAGTGGCAACGGCAGCTTCGATTGCTCGACGCGGATGTAGGTCTGCGCGGCAGCAGGCTTGTCGGCTTTGATGATCTTCTCGGCTTCGGCCAGCGCGTCGTAGAACGCCTTGTAGGTCTTGGGGTTTTCGTCGTGGAATTTCTCGGTGGTGTAGAGCACGTTGAACGTCGCCTGGCCGCCCAGCACGTCATAGGAACTGAGCACCTTATGCACGTTGGGGTTCTCCAGTTCCTGGTACTGGAACGGCGGGCTGGAGAAGTGCGAGTTGATTTCCGAACCACCGGCAATCAGCGCGGAGGTCGCGTCCGGGTGCGCGAGGCTGACCGAGATGTTGTCGAATTTCTTGTAGTTGTCGTTACCGAACAGCTTGGCGGTTTCGATCTGCAATGTGCGCGACTGGAAGCCCACGCCCGCAGCCGGTACGGCGATGCGGTCCTTTTCGGTGAAGTCCTTGAGGGTCTTGACGCTGGGGTTGTTGGTCAGCAGGTAATTGGGCATCGAACCCAGCGAGGCAATCGCCTTGACGTTCTGCTTGCCCTTGGTGCGGTCCCAGACGGTCAGCATCGGCGGCACGCCTGCCGACACCACGTCAAGCGCGCCGGCCAGCAGCGCTTCGTTCATCGCCGTGGCACCGGAGATGCTGTTCCAGTCGACCTTGATATCCAGACCCTGCTCCTTGCCGTGTTTCTCGATCAGCTTCTGATCGCGCACCACGTCGAGGATCAGGTAGCCGATGCCGAATTGCTGAGCGATGCTGATCTTGCCTTCAGCCTGAGCGCCGCCACTGAGCAGCGCGCCAAACAAGCCAAGCGTCGCCGCCAGCACAGTCAGTGCCGGGCGTTGAAATGCAGTGTTCATGTGGTTCCCACCCTGATTATTCAAAAAAAGACGGCGTTTCAACGCTGCATGCCCCAGCGCTTGACGGTCAGGCGCTCTATGTTGGCGAACAGCAGGTTCTCGACCAGCAGGCCGATGAGGATCACCGCTGCCAGACCGGCAAAGACCTTGTCGGTATACAGCTCGTTACGGTTCTGGAAGATGTACCAGCCCAGACCGCCCTTGCCGGAGGACGCGCCAAACACCAGCTCGGCGGCGATCAGCGTGCGCCAGGCAAAGGCCCAGCCGATTTTCAGACCGGCGAGAATCGATGGCAGCGCAGCAGGAATCAGGATGTGCCAGACAAAGCGCAGGCCTTTGAGACCATAGTTGCGCCCGGCCATGCGCTGGGTTTCCGAGACACCGAGAAAGCCCGCATAAGTATTGAGCGCCAGCGCCCACAGCACCGAATGCACCAGCACGAAGATCAGGCTGTTCTGGCCCAGCCCGAACCACAGCAGCGCCAGCGGCAACAGGGCAATGGCCGGCAGCGGATTGAACATCGCAGTCAGCGTGCCGAGCAGGTCGCGGCCCAGTTGGGTGGACACTGCCAGGGTGGTCAGGGCGAACGCCAGCACGATGCCGATCAGGTAGCCCTGAATCAGTACGGTCAGGGAAATCCACACCTTGCCTGGAAGCTCGCCAGAGATCAGCCCGTCATAAAAGGCGGCCGCCGTTTGCAGAAAGCTCGGCAACAGCAGGTCGTTGTTCTGCAGACGTGCAGCCAGTTCCCAGATCACCGCCAGGGCGATCATGATGACGCATTTGCGCACCCAGCCCAGTTGCCAGATGCGCTGTGCCAGGGGCAGGTCGCGGGCCAGGTCTTCCTGAGTGAAAGGCTCCAGCGTGATTTCATATTCTTCGCGAGCGGGAGGTGCGAGGCTCATGATTCGGGTTTCCCGGTAATCGTGTAGAGAGGACGCGGAGCGTCCTGAAAGGCATTACCACGCGGAGCGTGGGAACGATCAAGGCAGTCGCCTAGTAAGCAATCCGGATGTCCTGAAAATTCAGATCCTGCTCCACCGGCCCGGCCTCGCCCTCATCGAACAACAAACGATGAATACGCTGCGCGGTCTGCTGAAAGCCAACGCCGCCCAGGCTTTTCAGGTCGTATTGATGGCTGTTGATTTCCGCTCGTACGCGGCCCGGATGCGGTGACAGCAGCAGGATGCGGTTACCGACCACCAGCGCTTCTTCGATGGAGTGCGTGACGAACAGCAACGTAAAGCGCACCTCTTCCCACAGCTCAAGCAGCTCTTCCTGCATCTTGCGTCGGGTCAGTGCATCGAGCGCGGCAAACGGCTCATCCATCAGCAGGATTTTCGGCTGCATGGCCAAGGCCCGGGCAATCGCCACGCGGGCTTTCATGCCACCGGACAAGGTGTGCGGGTAGGCATCGGCAAACGCACTGAGGCCGACCTTTTCCAGGTAGTAACGTGCACGCTCCAGCGCTTCGGGACGCTTCAGGGTGCGCGATGCCAGCAGCGGAAACATGACGTTCTCGATCACGGTTTTCCACGGCGGCAACTGGTCGAATTCCTGAAACACCACGATGCGGTCCGGGCCAGGTTCGGTGACCTGATGACCCGCCAGACGAATCTCGCCCTCGCTGGGCCGGATGAACCCGGCTACGGCTTTGAGCAATGTGGACTTGCCGCAACCGGATGGGCCGAGCAGCACGAAACGATCGGCCGGATCGACTTCGAAACTGACCTGATGCGTTGCCCGTACCACACGTTCTGGTGTGCGGTATTCGAGGCTGACGCCGCGAACTTGCAGCAAGGCTTCAGCAGTAGGCTGTTCAGCCGGTTGCGGTTGGGTGCTGGTGCTGGCCGTGTGGCCTTGCGCGACAGCATTCATGAACGGCTCTCCTGGATCAAAATGGCGCGGTGCCTTGAATGGTCGTGCGATGCAGTTTGCGACGCAGGTGCGCCGGGCAGCCGGCAGCCAGATGGATCAGGGAACGGTTGTCCCAGAACACCATGTCGTCGGCCTGCCACTGGTGCCGATAGATGTGCTCGGGCTTCACGCTATGGGCGTAAATCTCGTTGAGAATCTGACGGCTCTCGTCTTCCGGCAGACCGAGGATGCGCGTCGTGAAACCCTCGCTGACGAACAGCGCCTTGCGCCCGTTTTCAGGGTGGGTGCGAACGATCGGGTGGCTGACTTCCACCACCTGAGCCAGTTGCTCGGCGGTCAGGGTCGGACGCCAGTTGGCGGCGTTATGGCCCTCGGCGTAGCGTGCGGTGTAACTGTGCACCGCCGAGCGCCCTGCGACTGCATCGCGCAGGTGTTGCGGCAACGTTTCCCACGCCAGGTGCATGTCTGCAAACAGCGTATCGCCGCCTTCACTTGGCAGCTCCTGGGCGTAAAGCATCGAGCCCAGGCTCGGCAGCTCTTTGTAAGACAGGTCCGAATGCCAGTACTTGCCGGCATCGCCCAGGCCCACAGGCTTATCGTTCTCGACAATGTTGGAGACGATCAGGATTTCCGGATGGTTGGCCAACAGAAACTGCTTGAGCACATGGATCTGCAGCACCCCAAAACGCCGGCTGAAATCGATCTGCTGTTGCGGCGTGATCTGCTGATCGCGAAACACCACGACATGGTGATCCAGATGTGCCTGATGCACACGAGCGAAGTCGGCATCGTTCAACGGCCTGGACAGATCCAGCCCAACGATTTCAGCGCCCACCTTTTCGGTGAATGGACGCACTTCGAAGGATTGCGAAGCAGGTTGAGCGGACGATGAAGCGAGGGAGGCTGCTGGCATGAGAACTCCGACTCCAGGGCTGTGTGACTGAAAGACGAAACTCTATAGGTATAAGAAAGATAATTTAAATACCGTTAAGGAATATCCATAGTGCTGATTTTTTCACTGCCTCGCTGTGTAGCGTCAGCCAGCATAAATGTGTCACGACAGATACATCCAAGTGTAAGACCGCCTTGCTAGGGTCGGCGCCTCATCCGAATCG
The DNA here is from genome assembly GCF_900119195.1 of Pseudomonas sp. NFACC10-1. NCBI lineage: Bacteria > Pseudomonadati > Pseudomonadota > Gammaproteobacteria > Pseudomonadales > Pseudomonadaceae > Pseudomonas > Pseudomonas sp. NFACC10-1. The sequence goes on from NZ_FPJB01000002.1 coordinate 405,469, forward strand.
AGTGAAGCGCCCGCTATGCGATCCAATAAACCGGTTGCCCATGTAATGGTGTCGTCATTGATACTTTCGCTGCTTGCCGTCTCGGTTCAGGCAGCGAGCCGTGCCAATGACAATCGTATAAACGGTGTCGACCTGCTCTCCGGGTTCAACACCCTGTGGACGACCGGTGCGACCTGGGACACCGGCACGCCGACTGCCCTCGGTCAGAGCCTGCTGCGACGCAACCTGCAGATCGTGGTCGACCGCGCCAACTCGCGCACGCTGGCGCAGGAAACCGCCGCCTACTTCGATGACCGCCGCGACCAGAGCTACAGCGCCATCAGCGGCCTGGGCTCGCTGAGCGATGCTTACAAAGCCGGCGCGGGCGCGTTCACGACGATCACGCAATTCGACGACAGCAACAAAACCGTCAGGTACGACGACAAGGGCAATGGCGCAGGCAGTTCATCTTCGGCGCTGGGCAAGGTGGTCGACCTGGTCGGTGCCGTGCGCAACGATGCCTCCACGACTCCGGCCAAGTCCCACTATCTGTATCCACGGCCATGGCGGCAGAGCCTCGACGGACAGAGCCTGGCATTCGTCGTCGCGCCGTCCCTGCGCCCGGCCGAAAGCACCACGCCGGCCAGTGACTCGGGCTTCCCCAGCGGGCACACCAACGCTGCCTACCTGTCAGCCTACGCCTTGGCCTACGCGATCCCCGAGCGGTTCAGCGAGTTGATGCTGCGTGCTTCGGAAATCGGCGACAACCGCATCGAAGCGGGCATGCACTCGCCCTTCGACGTGATGGGCGGGCGAATCACCGCGACCTATTTCGCCATCGACAACCTGTCCAATTCCGCCAACACGCAATTGCGCGCCGATGCTCGCGCGCAGGCCCTGGCCTACTTCACCGCTCAGTGCGGCGGCGACGTCAACAATTGCATGACGGCCATCGACCCGGCCACCGATCGCACTTCCCAGCATGCGCAGGACAAGGCGCTGTATACCGCGCGCATGACCTACGGCTTCGACCCGGTCGGTCCGACCAATCTCGCGCCGGTCGTGCCGACCAACGCTGAAGTGCTGCTGGAAACACGTTTCCCGTACCTGGACGCCAGCCAGCGCCGCGAGATTCTGGCGACCACTGAGCTGTCGTCGGGCTACGCAGTGATCGATCAGTCAGGTGGCTACGGTCGCTTGAACCTGTATGCCGCAGGCGATGGTTACGGCGCGTTCAATTCCAACGTCACCGTCAACATGAACGCCAGCCTGGGCGGCTATAACGCCATCGACGCCTGGCGCAACGACATCAGCGGCAGCGGTGCGCTGATCAAGAACGGTACGGGCAACCTGATCCTGACCGGCAACAACACCTACTCGGGCGGCACGCTGATCAACGGCGGCACCCTGACCGGTCATGCCCAGGCCTTCGGCAGCGGCACGATCACCGACAACGCAACGCTGGTGGTCGATCAGTCCACCAACGACACCCTCGCCAACACCCTGACCGGCAACGGCGCGTTGATCAAACGCGGCGTCGGTTCACTGAACCTGACCGGCAACAGCAGCCTGTCCGGCGCGACCACCGTGCAGGCCGGTCGCCTGGCAGTGAATGGCAACCTCGGCAACTCCATCGTCAGCGTGCAGCAAGGCGCGACGCTGGGTGGCAACGGCACCGTTGGCGGCATCAACGTCGCTCAGGGCGGCGTGGTCGCACCGGGTAATTCGGTCGGGCAGCTGAACGTCAATGGTGACGTCAACCTGGCTCAGGGTTCGGTTTATCAAGTGGAATCGGACGCCAATGGCAATGCCGACCGCATCGTCGCCAGCGGCCGCGCGACGATCAATAACAGCACGCTGTCGCTGGTCGAAGGCGGTAACTGGCTGGCCGCCAGCCGTTACTCGATCATTTCCGCAGCCGGTGGCGTGAGCGGTGCATTTGCCGCCGTGCAAACCAACTTCGCGTTCCTTACCCCGACGCTGAACTACACCGCGACCGACGTAGGGCTGACGCTGGATCGCAACGCACAAACCTTCGCCAGCCTGGCGACCACGCGCAACGCCAAGGCGGTCGCGCAGGGTCTGGACAGCGCGGGCGCAGGCAACGCGCTATGGCGTCAGGTGGTGCAGGACGACGCCTCGACGGCGCAGGCCACGTTCAGCGCGCTGTCCAACGAGCTGCACGCATCGACTCAATCTGCGCTGATCGAAGACAGCCGGCTGGTGCGCAATGCCATGAACGATCGCATGCAACAAGCGCAGTCCGCGCAGTCATTCGGCAGCACAACACAAACCCTGGCCGGTGATGCCTCGCGTGGCGTGGTGTGGACCCAGGCCATCGGCGCGACCGGCCAGACCGACAGCAGCCGCGACGCCTCGGGCCTGGAAACCCGCACCAGCGGCCTGTTGTTCGGCGCCGACGTACCGCTCGACGACACCTGGCGTGTGGGTGCATTGGCAGGCTTCAGCAACAGCAGCTTCGACCTGCGCCACGCGTCTGGCTCGACCGACAGCGACAACTATCATCTGGGTGTCTACGGCGGCGCGAAATGGGGCCAACTGGGCCTGCGCCTCGGCGCGGTACGCACCTGGCATGAGCTGACCGCCAAGCGTACGCTGGACCTGCCGGGCTCGTCCGAGCACTTCAAGGAAGACTACAAGGCAGCGACCAATCAGGTCTTCGGCGAGCTGGGCTACTCCATCGAAATGGGCAATGCGCTGCTTGAACCCTTCGCCAACCTCGCCCATGTGCGCCTCGACACCGACGCCTTCGACGAGAACAGCAACGCCATCAGCCTGCAGAACAAATCCCAGGACAACCACATCACCTTCAGTACCCTGGGCCTGCGTGCAGCGACCCGCCTGAACGCTGGCAGCGTCGTGATCAAACCCAACGCCACACTGGGCTGGCGTCGCGCCTACGGTGACGTCACCCCGGAAAGCCGCTCAGCCTTCAGCGGCGGCAGCACCTTCGAACTCTCCGGCGCACCGATCGCCCGCAGCGCCGCCGTGCTCGGCGCAGGCGTCGACCTGGGGTTGAGCGATACGCTGAGCGTGGGCCTGAGTTACGACGGTCAGGTGAGTAACGATGCTTCGGATCAGTCGCTGAATGCTCGGGTGACGTTGGCGTTTTAAGGCTGAAGCGGCGGCTGCTCTCTGTAGGGGCGGAGAGTAGCCTGCCAAAGTTATCAGGGGGTCTGAGCGCTCTTGCGTTGACCCTCAATTCCATCCAGCTCTAACCCTCTCGTTTTCATTTCCCGACCTCCCGATCAGCCTCAGCAATCGAGGTCGGGAATGGGCTGCGTGCCTTTGCAAACCACCACAGGGCACCCGTCCCGATAACGCTCGTCAGCATGGCCAAACTCAGGATGACCTGGCGAATGCCCAAAGGCGCTGCGAGCAGGGCCACCAGCAAACCCGCCAGAGGCTGCGACAGGTTGTTGAGCAACGTGATCACGCCCACCGTCTTGCCGAAGTCCTGAGGCGGTATCACCCGCTGCCGGAGGGTGCGCATGTAGACGTTGAACATCTTGTCGAAGCCGACGATCAACAGAAACCCCAGCGCATAGCCAATCAGGTTCGGGCTCAGGGCGCTGATAAATGCCCCGATCGCGATCATTAAATACCCGACACCGCCCAGCACCCGCAAAGGCAGCACCACACGGGCCAGGAAGAACAGGATCACGATAGTGGTCACTGCCCCCGCCGCCTGCAGCCCTGCATAGTTATCCTTGCCTGCGCTGTACTCGCCGATGACCATGGCTGCCGAGGTCGCCAGAGTGACGCCGACAATCAGGTTGACCCCTACTGCCAGCGTGATGATCTTTTTCAACTCTGCCAGGCAACGGATATGCCCGAACGCAATCCGCAAGGGCTGCAGCCAGATGTCTTGATGCTGCTCGAACACTTCCAGCTTAAAACGGCCAAGACGTTGCCAAGCCAACATGCAGAGGTCTGCCAGCATGAATAGTCCGGCGGTCAACAGTACGACCCAGTACCAGGCCCACACCTCAAGTATCAGTGCCGCGACCAAGGGCCCGAGAACCAGCCCTGACTGGTCGGCGATCTGGGAATAGGACAACGTTTTGGTGTAGCTGTAGTGCTGAAAGATATGCGGCATGAGCACTTCGCGCGCCATGATGCCTTGCGTGGTCAGCACCCCGCACAATGCCGAGAGAACCACGAGCCATCCAATGCCACCAAAGAGTGCGTAGAACACCATCGCCAGCACGCAGAGCAATGCCCGGTAGACCTGGCTGATGTGCAGAATTCTGATAGGCGAATACTTGTCGCACAACGCGCCGCACAACGGAAACGCGAGAAACCTCGGTAACGATTCGACGAAAAACGCCAGCCCCGCCCATGAAGCGCTGTTGGTGGTCTGGAACACCACCAGCGGCACAATAAACAACAGGATCTGATCCGCCAGCCTGGACAGGAAAAGCGAGATGAAGAAAGCGAGGTAATCCTTGCGCATGAAGAACTCCGTTCAGTACTGGCAGCGCGTGCGTCAGTTATCATCGCTCAGGTCATAATCGGCTTGATACATCGATGCTGATGCGCTCTCTCCTGTCAGCTTGTGGAGAAATACCGATGAACTCATCGCCAAGGTATTCGGCCGTTCTGGCCACTCTGTTGATGGTCCTGCTCGCAGCTTGCAGCGCAGTGCCAGGCACTTCCATGAAAACTGTCGCCGTTGCCCAGTCAGACCCGGGCGAAGGCGGTGTTCCCGCATTTTACACATGGCCGGATAAAGTGCCGTCGACACCGGGCCAACTGCTGCGCTCGGAGCCGCTGACGGCCACGCAGAGCCTTGAGAGTGCCGGACAGAATGTCCGCATCCTGTACACCTCGACAGACGGGCTCAACAACCAGCCAGTCGCAGTGTCAGGAGCCTTGTTCATGCCCAAGGGTGAGCCGCCAAAGGGCGGATGGCCGCTGATGGCGTGGGCGCATGGCACGGTTGGTAGCGCGGACATCTGTGCGCCTTCCTTTGCCGGGCGCAGTGATCGCGACACGCGCTATCTGAATGAATGGCTCGGGCGTGGCTATGCGATTGTGGCTACTGATTACCAGGGTTCGGGCACGCCGGGGCTGCACCCGTTCGGGCTGAGCAGTCCGCTGGCGTATGGTGTGCTCGACAGCGTTCGTGCGGTTCAGAAGGCGGACTTCAATCTGTCTTCGCGGGTGGTTGTGTTCGGGCAGTCGCAAGGTGGCCGTGCCGCTTTCGCAACGGCCGTCTACCAGAAGACTTATGCGCCCGAATTGAACATTGTCGGAGTGGTTGCGACCGGGACGCCGTATCCGATGGCTCAATCGCATGAGAAACATGCCGGACCGGACACCTTCCGCGATCAGGTCACGCCATCGCTGGCCTATAACCTGTTGCGACTGAGTACTGCCGCGCTGATCGACCCGTCGCTGCATCCTGCCGATTACCTGAGCGACCGCGCAAAGCCCGCGTTCGAAACCAGTCAGCGTGAATGCCTGCAAGCCATCGAGCGCAAGGTGGTCGCGGATGGACTGACATTCAACAACAGCTTCAAACGCTCACCCGATAAGGCACTTGATCAGGTCAATCGCCAATCGGACTACCCGACGTTAAAGTCGGACATTCCGGTTTTTATCGGTACGGGAGGCAAGGATGTCATTTCACCTGTTCGCAGCCAGATCGCGCTGGTGAAAGACGCGTGCAAGGTCGGCGACCGCATCGAGTGGCATTACTACCCGCAGCTGGATCACTCGGGAGCGGTGAATGGCTCTCTGCCGGACTCGACGCGCTTTGTCGAGAAAGCGTTTTCGGGGGAGTTTATGGCGGGGAATTGTGGGGCGACGCAGAGCGTCGCACGACAGTGAGATGATCGTTCCTCACGCTCCAGCGCAGGAATGCCTTGCGTGACGCTCCGCGTCACAGGTCTGCGCCGCGCCATATGCTCAAAAGAGGACGCAAAGCGTCCAGAACGGCATGCGACGCGGAGCGTCGCACGATAGTTAGATTACGCACGACACTCAGAGGGTCAGAACGCAGGCAGTACCGCGCCGTCGTACTTCTTGTTGATGAAGTCTTTGACTTCCTGGCTGGTCAACGCTTTCGACAGCTTTTCGATGGCGTCGGTGTGAGCGTTGTCTTCGCGGGTGACGAGGAAGTTCACGTACGGCGAATCGGCACCTTCGATGATCAGCGCGTCTTTCTTCGGATTGAGCTTGGCTTCCAGCGCGTAGTTGGTGTTGATCAAGGCAAGGTCAACCTGCTTCAACGCACGTGGCAGTACAGCCGATTCCAGTTCGCGGAACTTGAAATTCTTCGGGTTGGTTGCGATGTCTTTCGGCGTGGACAGGGCGTTGGTCGGATCCTTCAGGGTGATGAGGCCACCTTTTTGCAACAGCAGCAGTGCGCGGCCTGCGTTGCTGCCTTCGTTTGGAATGGCGATGGTTGCGCCTTCAGGCAAATCAGCCAGCGTCTTGTACTTGCTGGAGTAGCCGCCGAACGGTTCGACGTGTACGCCCACGCCAGTCACCAGATTGGTGCCTTTGCCCTTATTGAAGCCATCCAGATAAGGCTTGGTTTGAAAATAGTTGGCATCCAGGCGTTTTTCGCTCAATTGAACGTTTGGCTGCACGTAGTCAGTGAAGACCTTGATTTCCAGGTCCACGCCTTCTTTGGCCAGGGTCGGCTTGATCAGCTCAAGGATTTCCGCGTGCGGTACTGGCGTCGCGCCGACGACCAGCTTTTCACCTGCGTGAGCCAGGCCAATGGAGAACACAGCCGCCAGAGCGGTCAGCAAAAACGTCTTTTTCATGCAATGTCCTTAACGAAAATCCGAGAGCGTCATCCAGAAATGACACCTTATTATTCAATGGTTTGTCACAGCTATCCGAACCCTGCGACATCACGCTGACATTACCGGTGTTTTATATTCCGATAAAATACTTTTTAATCGAGTGCTTATGCTTTTTTGCATCAGCATCTACTCTACCTCATCAGGACCGTGCTGGGGCGCGCTCAAGCAGGACGCCGCGCCAGCTCTGAGGTGACTGTTTCAAGCAATTGCCTGAGCGCGGACAGCTGCCTGCGATCACCACCATCGAGCAATAGCTGCGTCTGGCGCTCGATCAGCGTGAACGGATCGGCGATGTCCGGCAGATTGATATCTTCAGCCCGAATTTCATCACCGCTGCTGACCAGCAAGGCAAAGTGAATGACGTTCTCCAGTTCACGGGTATTACCGGGCCAGCTGTGAGCCTCCAGCGTGCGCTGCGCATCCTCGCTGATCAATTGCACCGGCAGATTCAGACGCTGGCTGTAGATCCCGACAAAATATTCGGCCAGCGGCAGGATGTTGCCCGGCTGCTCGCGCAACGCCGGCAGTTCAAGACGCCCCTCGCTCAGGTAGTGATAAAGCCGCTCGTGGAATTTGCCGGCAGCCACGGCCTGCGCCAGATCGATACTGGTGGCTGCGACCAGACGCACATCGACCGGGCTCGGCTGCTGCGCACCCACTCGCGTGACTTCGTGATTCTCAAGCGCCGCGAGCAGCTTGACCTGAATCGGCAACGGCAGGTCGCCGATTTCATCCAGATACAAGGTGCCACCGTTGGCCGAGCCAAACCAGCCTGCGCGGCTGCTGACCGTCCCACTGTGGGCTCCGGCGGCGTAGCCGAACAATTCGGCGTCGGCATAGGTCGGGCTGATCGCACCGCAGTTCACCGAAACGAATAAACCCGAGCGATCACTGCCGCGATGAATATGCCGGGCCAGCAACTCCTTGCCGGTCCCGGACTCGCCACGGATCAGTACCGGTAGAGAACGGGGAGCCAGTTGCTCCATTTCTTCACGCAATCGGCGCGAGCGTGGGTCGATGAACACCAGCGCCTTGGCGCGAATGCTCAGTGGGCTTTTTTCCGCATCGGGAAAGGTCAGCAGCGGCTGACCGAAGTTTTCGTGAAGGCTCATGACACACTCCCGCCTGAGCCCTTGCGATGGCTCAAGCGTTTAAAAAGACGGGACCCGGTGAGTCCGATAAACAGGCTGCCCGGTCATGCGCGACGACGCGCGTGTTGCTCCAGGCGGTTTTGCAGCCGGTACAGGTAGGCGAACCCCTGCTCCCAGCGCTGATGACCGGACTTGACGTTGATATGCCCGGCCTGACTCAGAAACCCGACTTCCGCGCCCCAGTGACGGGCCATTTCCATGGCGCGCTGGGAGCTGACCGCAGGGTCGTTGTCAGAGCTGACAATCTGCGTCGGAAACGGCAACAGATCAGCAGGGATCGGCGCGAAATTACGCAACGCAGGCGGGCAATTCGGACGCTCGACGTCCGCCGGTGCCACCAGTAGCGCGCCCTGCACCTGACGCAAGGTTTCCAGCGGCGCGAGTTGAGCCCAATGCGCGACGGTGACGCAACCCAGGCTATGAGCGATCAGGATCACGGGGGTGTCGTGCGCGGCAATCGTGCGCTGCAACTCGCCGACCCAGTCTTCACGACGAGGCTTGAGCCAGTCGGCCTGTTCCACGCGTGTGCTGTTGGGCAGGCTGTTCTGCCAGTGGGTCTGCCAATGATCATCAGGAGACCCCTGCCAGCCTGGCACGATCAGATACCGGATCGACTCGTTATGCATGGATTCGCCTCCTGCATGTATGCGTTCATGAGACGAGTATAGGGATGGAAGTTATATTCGCTAAGGAATAAGAAGCTATTTGTTAATTCCCAAAACGAATATCAGCCAATAGACAAAAAAAGAGGCCACTCCCTGCCTTCGAGGAACGGCCTCTAATAAAAATCACTTTCAGGGCAAAGACTATCCGTACTTCGTTACAGGATTACGACGGCCTCAGGTTGCAGGCACAGTACGCGGGCCCTGCTCGCCCGCAGGCAGCGGTACCGGCTCGTCGTACTGCGGGACTTCACGGGCAACGTTCCACACCACGATCGCAGCGACGATGTCGAAGATTGCCAGCACCACGAACAGCGGGCTGTAGCCGATTTTGGTGACCAGCACGCCGAACACCATGGTGAACGCCGCCGCCCCGAAAAAGCCGAACATTCCGCCCATCCCGGTCGCTGTGGCCACCTCGTTCTTGCCGAATGAATCCGAGGTGATCGAATACAGCGCGCCCGACAGGGTCTGGTGGGCAAAACCGCCGATGCACAGCAAGGCAATGGCGGTGTAGGGGCTTTCGACCAGCCCGATGCACGCCGGCCCGATCATGCAGGAGCAGCCGAACAGCATGACCATCTTGCGCGAGGTGAACAGCGACACCTTGCAGTACTTGTGGAACAGCGGGCTGAGGTAGCCGCCCAGTACGCAGCCAATGTCAGCCGCCAGAAACGGCAGCCAGGCGAACATCGCGACTTCCTTGATGTTCATGTGGCGCTCGGTCATCAGGTACAGCGGGATCCACGCATTGAAGGTCTGCCAGGCAGGCTCGGAGAGGATTCGCGCCGAAGCAATCGCGTAGAAATTACGGTTTTTGAACAGTCGCTTCCAACTGCCTTTCCGGGCAGGTGCATCCTTCAGACGCGCTTCCTGGCCGCTGAGGATGTAGTCGCGTTCGGCATCGCCCAGACGCTTCTGATCGCGCGGATGCTTGTACAACAGCAGCCACAGGCCGCTCCACACAATGCCCAGACCGCCAACAATCAGGAACGCCAGCTCCCAGCCACTCTGCAGAATGGCCCAGACCACCAGCGGGGGTGCAAGCAATGCGCCGAACGACGAGCCAATGTTGAACCAGCCGATGGCGACCGAGCGCTCTTTGGCTGGAAACCATTCGGTGGTCGCCTTGACGCCTGCCGGCAGCCCCGCGGCTTCGGTCAGGCCGAGCATGCCGCGGAAGATCGCCAGACTCTGCCAGCCGGTTGCGAATGCGGCGGCAGCGCAGGCGGCAGACCAGGCGATGGCGAAAATCGCAAAGCCCATCTTGGTGCCGATCGCGTCGATGATGTAGCCCGCAACGGGCTGCATGATGGCATAGCACAATTGCCAGGCGACCACGATGTGCGCGTACTGCTCGGTGGAGATGCTCAGCTCGCTCATGAGCGTCGGTGCTGCGACAGACAGCGTATTGCGTGCCAGGTAGTTGACGACCAGGCCGGCCGTGACCAGCCCCACCATCCACCACCGAATGCCTTTTATCTTCATCTCTTCACCCTGTTTATTTTTAGATTGGCGATGAGCGTCCCGCGGCCAAGGCCGTGAGGCGGCTGGTTTTATGTAACTTCAGGTTACGGTTTCTTCAGAAGACTTTTAGGCGCTTTCTGCCGACGATCATGCGTAAAAACGGATTTTTCGCACGAGGAGCATGCCTTTATGGCCTGAGAATTCAGACTGATCATGAGGTTGTTACTCTTTGAATTATTTTTGTGGTTGTAATTTTATTCGAGTCTTATGTTGTCGTACAACATGGAGAACTTATAGTCATTTGCCATTCCAGTGTCAAATGACAGAAACGCTCTGACCTTCATCAGCATGGGCTGGCGACGTGTTGAGAAGGGAGGGAGCGTTTTCGCGTTATACGACGACTGCGCAATTGGCGACTGCTGATAGCTCGTTTGGGCCTATGGGGCACTGCTCAGCGATTAGAGCGCGAACTATTTTCTGTGTGACGGCAAGAAACGCGTCCTGGCACTTGCACAACTGTCACAAATGCTCTCATTCTTGGTGACGGCGTCAGGCAATGGAGTTGCCCGGTGGTGCCTTGTCGGCACCGGCCTGCTGCCGAAGTCACCTTATGCCAGGAAGAGGCGTCCGCATGCCTGAGCCAAGCAGTCTCGCCAGCTGGACCCCCGCTCTGCGCAAGCAGCTCATTGCCTTGGGTATGGACAGCGATGCGTTGTGCCGAAGCGCGGGTATTGACCTGAACAGGCTGAGTGAACCCGATGCGCAATTCTCGCCGGATGTCACCGCCGCGCTCTGGCAACGCGCAGTGCAAGCCAGCCTTGACCCGGCCCTGGGTTTGCGTGTTTCACGCTTTGTCAGCCCGACGGCGTTTCATGCGCTGGGCTACACGCTTGTCGCCAGCGGCTCGTTGCGCGAGGTTTTCGAGCGCATCGTACGTTACCGCTCGATGGCCGAGGACTCTCTGGAGCTGGATTTCAGAACAGTCGGCGAGCGTTATGAATTCCGCTTCGGTACGCCGCCATCCTGTCAGTCACCGGTTCATGAGCTGCTGGATGCATTTGCCGCCATTTACGTACGCACCTGCCGCAATCGGTTAGGCCGGGGCTATGCGCCACTCGCCGTGCACCTGCAACGTCCGGCACCCGAGGATCCGCAGCCCTGGCACGACCTGTTTCGTTCACCGGTCACGTTTGCGGCGCAGGAGAACCTGCTGGAGTTTGGCGGTGATCAATTCGACAGCCATCTGGATGACGGGCCGGTACAGCTGAACGGCCAGGAATCCCAAGGAGATCCGTTACCGTCACTGATCTGGGAACAGCGCGTACGCTCGGCCATCGAAACCCTGCTGCCGGACGGCGAGCCCACCGCCCAAAGCATCGCCGAAGCCCTGCACCTGAGCACGCGCAGCCTGAAGCGCCATCTGGCCGACGAGGGCTGCTGCTATGACCTGCTGCTCAATCAATGCCGCCAGAACCTGGCGCTGCTGCACATGAACGATCAGCAAAGCTCGCTGAGCGAAATCGCCTACCTGCTGGGCTTTTCCGACACCGACTGCCTGAGCCGCGCCTTCAAACGCTGGACCGGGCTGACACCGGAACAGTACCGCAGCGGGGTGGTGCGTTGAGCATTGTCAGGGACACACCATCGTGCCCATGCTGCGCGTCCACTCTTGATCAAGCGTCGCAGCGCACATCCATGACGCAGAGCGTCACGACAGGCATTCCCACGCTGGAGCGTGAGGAACGATAGGTGTCTGGGGGATCGCGAGCGTAACGTGCCCGGAAGAACACCATCGTACCCATGCTCCGCGCAGGTATGTATTGGCTTCTAGTGTGCTTCGATCCGCGCCAGCTCGGGCAGGTCTCCCGACAACCCCAGCGCTTCGCGCACGAACAGCGATTTGGCTTCGGGCATGCGGTTGACCATTTTCAGGCCGGTATTGCGCAACCAGCGCAAGGGCAGCGGGTCGGCCTGGAACAGGCGTTCGAAGCCTTCCATCGCGGCCATCAGCGCGAGGTTGTGCGGCATGCGGCGGCGCTCGTAACGGCCCAGCACACGCAGGTCAGACCAGCGCTCGCCACGCTTTGCAGCATGGGTCAGTACTTCCGCCAGCACTGCGGCGTCGAGGAAACCGAGGTTCACGCCCTGCCCGGCCAGCGGGTGAATGGTGTGTGCCGCATCGCCAATCAACGCCAATCCGCTGGCAACGTAACGCTTGGCGTGACGCTGACGCAGCGGCACGCACAGGCGGCTATCGGCAGACAGCACCTGGCCCAGTCGCCCTTCGAATGCCTGCTCCAGCTCGCGGCAGAACAGGTCATCCTCCAGCACCATCAGGCGCTCGGCTTCGGCAGGTGTGACTGACCAGACGATGGAGCACCAATGCTCGCCCTCGCGTTCCAGCGGCAGAAAGGCCAGCGGCCCGTCATCGGTGAAACGCTGCCAGGCGGTTTTTCTGTGGGGATCGGCGGTACGCACACTGGTGACGATGGCGTGATGCAGGTAATCCCATTCACGCGTCGGCGTTTCGGTCAGGCGGCGCACAGCGGAATTCGCACCGTCGGCGGCCACCACCAGCGGTGCGCGCAGCTGACGACCATCGGCCAAGGTCAGCAGCCAGTCATCGCCGGAGTGACGCATCTGTTCAAGCCGCGCATTGGCCAGCAGACCGATGTCGCTGGCATGCAGGCGGTCGAGCAGCGCGTCCTGCACCACACGATTTTCGATGATGTGGCCCAGCACGTCGGCATGCACGCTGGAGGCCGAGAAGTGAATCTGCCCGGTGCCGCTGCCGTCCCAGACGTGCATATGCGCATACGGGCTGATGCGCCGGGCTGCGATGCCTTCCCACACACCCAGACGCTGAAGGATTCGCTGGCTGGCCGCCGACAGGGCGCTGACCCGCGGCTCGAAGCCCGACTGTTGATCAAATGGCTCGACGCTCAGCGGCCCACCGTCGACCACCAGCACATCAAGGCCGCTGCCCTGCAATGCCAAGGCAAGGGCACTGCCGACCATTCCGGCTCCGACAATCAGCACATCTGCGCGCGTTTCCATGGTCAAACCGTTCTCGCTTGCGGCCGAAGCCCTGTGTTTAAAGTGTGTGATTCACACATCGGATCGAGTCCCCAACCCCATGGCCTGACGGGCAAACCAGCGCTTGGCGGCGGGCAGCAGGTCGAGGCCGAGCAACCCGACGTTACGCCCGGTGGCAACCGCCGACCGGGAGCTGCCGAACAGGCGTGTCACCTTGTCGGAGAAGCCCACGGTCAATTGCTGATCCTGACGCTGACGCTCACGGTAGAGCTGCAGAGTCGACAACTCACCGGGCGGCGCGGCGCTGTCCAGCAGCGTCCCGGCCAGTGCATCGGCGTCACGCAAGGACAGATTGAACCCCTGCCCGGCGACCGGATGCAGGCTGTGCGCCGCATTACCCAGAATCACCAGATGCGAACGCACCTGCTCTTCGGCCTCGATCAGCGCCAGGGGGTAGACATGCCGTGCACCGACCTGACGCAGCGTGCCCAGGCGATAGCCAAACACGCCCTGCAGCTCTTCCAGAAAACTGCGGTCGTCCAGCTCGGCCAGGCGCTGGGTATCGTTGCCCGGACGCGTCCAGACCAGCGCACAGCGGTTTTCCGGCAATGGCAGCAGCGCCATCGGCCCGTCCTCGGTGAAACGTTCGAACGCCTGCCCGCAGTGAGCTTCGCTCGGCGTGATATTGGCAATCAGCGCATGCTGATCGTAGGGCCGTTGCCGCACCCCGATACCCAGCTGCTCGCGCAGGCTGGAACGGCCGCCGTCGGCCAGCACCGCCAGGTCACAGTCCAGCTCGCTGTCGTCACTCAGGCTCAGGCGATAACCGTCGGCCAATGGCTGCATGTGTTTGACCTCGGCCGGCACACGCCAACTGACCACATCACGATCCAGCCCGGCCCACAGAGCCTGACCGAGCCAGGCGTTTTCGACTACGTAGCCGAGCGCCGGAACGCCCTCTTCAATCGCGGACAGGCGAGTGGCGCCGAAGCGACCACGGTCCGACACCTGGATTTGCAGGATCGGCTCGGCGCGTCGGGAAATCTGCTGCCAGAGGCCAAGCCGTTCATAGATGCGTCGCGAGCCGAACGACAGTGCCGAAGAACGCGCATCGTAACTGGGCTGCCAAGCCTCACCCGGCGCGAAGGGTTCGATGAGCACGATTTTCCAGCCGCGCGCCTTGGCACCGGCCTGCAGCGACAACGCAAGGCTTGCACCGACCAGCCCGCCGCCGACGATGGCGATATTGAAGCGGCTCATGCGACCTGTTCCTGTGCAGCCGCCATCAGCGCCTCAATCTCGGCGACGGTCTTGGGCACGCCGCCGGACAGAATTTCACACCCCTGCCTGGTCACAACCACGTCATCCTCGATTCGCACACCAATACCTCGCCATTTCTTCGCGACTTCCAGGTTGTCGGGGGATATGTAAATCCCGGGTTCAACGGTCAGCGTCATGCCGACCTCCAGTACGCGCCACTCGCCGCCGACCTTGTATTCGCCTACGTCGTGCACATCCATGCCCAGCCAGTGCCCGGCACGGTGCATGTAAAACATTTTGTAGGCCTCGCTTTCGATCAGCTCGCCAACGTCGCCGCGCAGCAGGCCCAGTTCGACCAGCCCGGCGGTAATGACCTTGACCGTCGCCTCGTGTGCCTGGTTCCAGTGCTTGTCGGGGCCGATGGCCTCGAAGGCCGCATGCTGGGCCTTGAGCACCAGCTCGTAAATGGCTTTCTGCTCGGGGGAAAACCTGCCGTTCACCGGAAAGGTACGGGTGATGTCGCTGGCATAGCAGTCGATTTCGCAGCCGGCGTCGATCAACACCAGATCACCGTCCCTGAGCACCGCGTCGTTCTGCTGATAATGCAGGATGCAACCGTTGCGCCCCGAGGCAACGATCGAGCCGTAGGCAGGCATCTTCGAACCGCCCTTGCGAAACTCGTAGTCCAGTTCGGCTTCCAGGCTGAACTCGTGCAGCCCGGCGCGGCAGGCCTGCATCGCACGCACGTGAGCCCGCGCCGAAATATCTGCCGCGCAACGCATGACTTTGATTTCCGCAGCGGACTTGTACAGGCGCATGTCGTGCAGCAGATGGTCCAGCGCCACGAACTCCTTGGGCGGCTCGGCACCGAGGTGCGCTTTGGAGCGAATCACGTTGATCCAGTCCATCAGGTGCCGGTCGAATTCGGGATTGCTGCCCATCGCCGAATACACCCGATCCCGGCCTTCGATCAGGCCGGGCAGGATTTCATCGATGTCATTGATGGGAAACGCATCGTCTGCACCGTACTCACGGATCGCGCCTTCCTGACCTGCGCGCAGACCTTCCCACAGCTCGCGCTCGGGATTGCGCTCGCGGCAGAACAAGACGTACTCGCCGTATTCACGACCGGGGATCAGCACCACCACCGCTTCCGGCTCGGGAAAGCCGCTCAGGTACTGAAAGTCACTGTCCTGCCGGTAGACGTGCTCGACGTCACGATTGCGGATGGCAACCGCAGCGGCCGGCAGAATGGCAATGCTGTCCGGCTCCATCTGAGCCATCAGAGCCTTGCGGCGGCGGGCGTATTCGGACTTAGGGATCTGAATCATGGGCAGCAGCGTCCTGATGGAGTCCACCGGCTCGCGCTATGGCACGCGCAGGCCGGTGTCGCAGTGATCGGCTATCAGTGCAGTGAAGGCTTGGGTTGCGGCGCGGACGGCTCGTTGAATTCAGTGAACAGCAGCAGCGGCGCTACGCGCATGTACTCCATGACTTCCATGTAGTCGGTTTCGCCGTCTTCGGACTCTTCCAGCGCGTCCTGAACCTGCGCAATCGCCGCCAGATCCTCAAGAACGGCCTTGGCCTCTGTACCCAGCGGCTTGTCACCGATGTTCAGACCGAAGCCTGTCAAAAATCCCTGACACCATTGGCCCAGCGCGGCAGCGCGCTCGGTCAGTGGTTCGTCGTCGCCCGGCAGCAACAGCACAACGGTCATGTCGTCGCCGGTGAGCTCGCCCTTGACCATCTCTTGCAGACCGATGAGCGCCTGACGGATATTGTCTTGCGGCTCGGTTTCCAACAGTTGCGACGCGTCGGCGAACCAGCCTTCATTGTCGAAACCGGCAGCTGCGCAACTGCGCCCCAGCAACAGGCCATGCAGCTCGGCAGGAGATACCTGGTGACCGCCACTGTTGAGCAGAGTGGCGAACGCTTTGTACGGAGAATTCTGAATGGGCATGGGTAGCTAGTCGCCAAACGGCGCAATGTCTAGAATGAAGGCCTTGTATCCTAGACTATCCGCGCGACAAGATCACCCGGACGGTGGTTCGAGCTTGAGCACAAGCATCGCTCCCCCTGCCATTCATCAGAAAGTATTCAGTGGAAAACAATGGAAGACACCGACCTGCAAGCGCTGATGAAACGTGTGGAGCTGCTCCTGAAGTATGCCGAGCAACTTAAAGGGCAAAACGCACTCTTATTAGCTCAGGAAAAGACCTGGCGCGAGGAACGTGCCCAACTGATTGAAAAAAACGAAATCGCCCGGCAGAAGGTCGAGTCAATGATTTCGCGCCTTAAAGCCCTGGAGCAAGACTCATGAGCAATGGCAACAGCGTTACCGTTCAGATCCTGGACAAGGAATATTCGATCATCTGCCCTCAGGAAGAGCGCACCAACCTGGTCAGCGCCGCCCGCTACCTGGATGGCAAGATGCGTGAAATCCGCAGCAGCGGTAAAGTCATCGGCGCCGATCGCATCGCCGTGATGGCCGCTCTCAACATCACTCACGATCTGCTGCACAAGGAACATCTGCCTGACGTACAGACCAGCGGTTCAACCCGCGAACAGGTCCGCGATCTGCTCGACAAGGTCGATCTGGTGCTGGCGACAGACACGCCCGGCACACCGGATTCAACTCGGGGCTGATTATTGCGGGGCATTTCTGTATACTCGCGCTGCTCCCTGGAGTGCTTGCCAGTCGGTCATGTCCCTGAGCCGATACGCACAACCACGGGGGTTGCACGTTGGGGTTGGTGTGCATGTCCGCTCGACGGAAAGCCTTAAAACCTCCTGCAATCTCCACCTTGAACTTTCGGGTTCAAGGGCTAAACCGACAGCGGTTCGTCGGGGAGTCCATATTCGGTCAGTTGCCAGCCCCGTTGTCTGGCAACGACGACCCCGCTCAAGCTTCAACCTCCTTTCCGGATCAGCCTGCATGACCTCCTGCTCATGATCAGCGCCCAGTCACTTACACGTCCGCAATTGCGCCGCCAGCTACGCAAGGCACGCAAAGCCTTGAGCCGCAGCCAGCAACGCGAAGCCGCACGGGATATTTACCGTCAACTGGCGCAGCACCCACTGTTTCGACGTGCCCGACATGTTTCGCTGTACCTGCCGATGGATGGCGAGATCGACCCGCGGCTGTTGCTGCGCGAAGCCCAGCGCCGCGGCAAGGCAACCTATCTGCCGGTGCTCAACGCATGGCCGCGCACCCGCATGGTTTTTCAGCGCGTGCGTCCCGGCGAGACATTCATCCCCAACCGTTTCCGCATCCCCGAGCCGCGCATTGACCGGGCAAAACAGCGCACTATATGTGCGCTCGACCTGATTCTGATGCCGTTGGTAGGTTTCGATGACGAAGGCGGTCGCCTGGGCATGGGCGGAGGTTTCTACGACCGCAGCCTGGCGTACCTGGCGCGTAGAAAGACCTGGCGCAAACCGGTGTTACTGGGACTGGCTCACGAGTGTCAGAAAGTCGATCGACTGGCGCAGGCCAGTTGGGATGTACCGCTGCAAGGCACGGTATCGGATAAAGGCTGGTATGTGACGCAGACACTCTGATCGTTCAGCCAACAGGGCAATCAACGATCAGAGTACAAGCAGGGCTCAATGCCTGCCGGGGACTTTTTGCTGCTGCTGAGTGATCTCGACTGGAGCGTCATCCTTGGTGGACCACAAGCTCTGTGCATAACCGGTTGTCACGACACCCAAGCCAAACAAAATAACCAGAATCCAGAGTAAATCAGGCTTGCGTTTCATTGACTGCCCTCCTTAGGCAAATCAATACGATGTCAGCATCGGTTTTTGTATAGGCCGTGCAGCAGCGTGGAACTTTAAAGGGCGGCATTTTGCGGTAACGTGAACCAGTACGCAAATAGTGGCGCGAACCGATTGTCGGTTTGTCATCAAGCCATTCGAAATACCGTGAACTTTTTGTCTGTGGAGTGAGCACAATGGCCTATTGGCTGATGAAGTCCGAGCCTGATGAATTCTCGATCAGCGACCTGCAACGACTGGGCAACGCTCGCTGGGACGGGGTGCGCAACTATCAGGCGCGTAATTTTCTGAGAGCCATGACCGAGGGCGACGCGTTCTTTTTCTACCACTCCAGTTGCCCGGAGCCGGGAATCGCCGGCATCGCTAAAATCGCCAGGTCAGCCTATCCGGACCCCACCGCACTGGACCCCGAGAGCCACTATCACGACGCCAAGGCCACGGAGGAAAAGAATCCGTGGAGTGCCATCGACGTCGAGTTCGTGGAGAACTTCAAGCGCGTGCTGGGGCTGGGCTATCTCAAGCAACAAAGCCAGCTGGAGCAACTGCCTCTGGTACAGAAAGGCAGCCGGCTCTCGGTGATGCCGGTCACCGCCGAGCAATGGGCGGCGATACTGGCACTGCGCTGACGGACGTTATTGAACGATGAAGTTATTGAACAGCAGGTCTTCGACAATCGGCTTGCCTTCTTCATCGTTCATGACGCGCTGAACCTGCTTGAGTGCCTCCTGACGAATGTTTTCCTTCGCTTCGGCGCTGCTCATGGAATCAACGGTCTGCTGAGTGAACAGCGAAACCAGTTGATTGCGGATCAGTGCATCATTGCGCTTCACGGCGGCCTCGGCGTCGGCACCGGTCACACGCAAGGAAATGTCAGCCTTGTAGACACGCAGCTTGGGGCCGCCATCGAGCGCGTAGTTACCCACGAACGGAGGCGTCAGCGAGACATAAGCCGCCTTGGGCGCACCACCTTCTTCCTTGGCTTCCTCTTGCGCCATGACAGGCAATGACAAGGCCAGCAACATCAGAATCCACGCTTTCACAGTTCACTCCTTAATACGGTTTGCCACGTAGCTTACAGCTTATGTGTGCTTATCAGGCAGGGCCATGCTTGTTGACCCGGGAACCCGCTTAACTGACTTTATCGGCCATTACCGGAAAAGGAATAGCCCGATGAAAGCCCTGTTATGCAAAGCCTTCGGTCCTGCCAGCACACTGGTGCTCGAAGACGTCCCCGGCCCCGCGATCAAAAAGAACGAAATTCTGCTTGAAGTGCGCGCCGCCGGGGTCAACTTTCCCGACACCTTGATCATCGAGGGCAAATACCAGTTCAAGCCCCCCTTCCCGTTCTCACCGGGTGGTGAGGCCGCAGGCGTGATAGCCGCCGTCGGGGAAAACGTCAGCCACCTGAAACCCGGAGACCGTGCCATGGCGCTCACCGGCTGGGGCAGCTTTGCCGAACAGGTCGCCGTTCCCCACTACAACGTACTGCCGATTCCGCAGGGCATGGACTTCACCACGGCGGCCGCATTCAGCATGACCTACGGCACCTCCATGCACGCGCTCAAACAACGCGCCAACCTGCAAGCGGGAGAAACCCTGCTGGTGCTCGGCGCATCCGGCGGCGTCGGCCTGGCCGCCGTGGAAATTGGCAAAGCCCTCGGCGCCCGCGTCATCGCCGCCGCCAGCAGCGCAGAAAAACTCGAAGTCGCCAGAAACGCAGGCGCGGACGAACTGATCAACTACAGCGAAACCAGCCTCAAGGACGAAATCAAACGTCTCACCAATGGCAACGGCGCCGACGTGATCTACGACCCGGTCGGCGGCGACCTCTTCGACCAGGCCATCCGCAGCATCGCCTGGAACGGGCGCCTGCTGGTCGTCGGCTTCGCCAGCGGCCGCATTCCGGAACTGCCCGTCAACCTGACCCTGCTCAAGGGCGCCTCGGTGGTCGGCGTGTTCTGGGGCTCGTTTGCGCAGCGACAACCGCAGGACAATGCGGCGAACTTCAAGCAGCTGTTTGCGTGGTTTGAAGAAGGGAAATTGAAGCCACTGGTGTCGACGATTTATCCGCTGGAAAGGGCTGGGGAGGCGATTGATTTGTTGGGTGGGCGCAGGGCTGTGGGGAAGGTGGTGGTTTTGGTTAACTGATACTTTGAGCCTGCCCTAATAAGCAATCCGTTAGAGTCAAGTTGAGAACCGTCAAGAAAAATATATATCTACACCACCTCAGCATTCTCGAAGAAATACTGTATCGCCATACACCAACAAGGACTTAATGTATGGCAGATCAAAACCCCGATGAAGAAAAACATCTCTATGTAGTACCTAACATGGGAGGAAACAAAAGCGTAAACACCAGTAATACTGGAGCTGGCAGTAACACAGGTGGCGGTATTGAAATAAATGTCAGCCCTCAGCATACCGCCCCCTCCGATACTAACCACGGATCCAGAACACGCCAAGGTGGCAATTGGTCGTTCGGCTTCAACAGTGGGACTGGTGTTGGCTTCAACGGAGGACTCAGCGGCGGCTTTGGTGGCTCAAGTAGTAAAAGAGCCAAAAAACGAGCCCGCGCCCGCGCTCAAGCCAGGGCAGAAGCTCAGGCTTCGGCACAGCGGCAAGCGGCAGAACACGCGGCTCATCTCGCAAGACTAGAAGCTGAGGCGCATGCTCGGGCAATGGCGGAAGCCGCCGAGCGAGAGCGCGTTGAAGCGCAGGTGCGCGCACAGGCCGAAAAAGATCAGGCACATCGACAGGCTCTTGAAACGCTGACAGCGTCCTATCCCTCGTTACAATCTGGATTGGCACAAAACTACTTACTGGCTTCTGCATCGCTGCCGAATGATCTTCAAAAAGAAATAGCGTCAGGTCATGATCTAAATGCTGATCCCCCACGCGACGAGCAGGCTCTTGAGCTTATACTTCAGAAAAAAACCAGGGTTAACTATTTACTTGCAATCAAACAACCGTTACTGGACGAGCGTCGCGCTCAGGCTCTGAGTCTCACCGGTCAAGAACTTGACCATGCTACACAAAAAGACCACCTGAACTATCTGGTGTACTACAGCCAGGGTGATCCGCCACGTGTGCAGCAGGCCCATGAAGCGTGGGTAAACGCTTTATCTCAAACCTACGAAGCAAAGCTTCTTGCCGAGTCGGTCACGCTGCTCAATGAACAATCAGCAGCGCTTTCCATGCGCCATGCTGAACTGTCGCTGGCCAATAAACCGGCGAGTCAGGAAGCACGACAGGCCGCTGGCATCGACAAGTTGTGGTCAGTTATTGCCCCCGCGTCAACCACCACCGCAGCACCAGGCATCAGAACCGTTGCGACCAACATCGCGAAGGATCAACTCATCAGGATTGCGACCAGAACATTGGGCAGCAATCTGGTTACGTTGCTGGCGATGTATCCACAACCGTTGGGCGACGCAGAACTGCCGCCCGCCGTTATCGCCACACCTCTGTCGCAGCTCAACCTGCCGCCGCATATCGATCTGCACTACCTTGCCAGCGTCAAGGGCACGCTGGATGTCCCTCATCGACTGACATCCGATGAAGCTGGCACAAGCGGCGCTGCACGCTGGGTAGCTACGGACGGTGTGAAAGTTGGTACCAAGGTTCGCGTAAGAACTTTCACCTATAACGCACAGAACAATTCCTACGAGTTTATCCGTGACGGGGAATCGACACCGGCACTGATATGGACGCCAATAGCACGACCGGCGGACAGCTCGACAAGCTCACCCGCAGGACCACCCGCTTTGCCGGTAGATCCAGGCAACGTGGTGACACCTTTTGTACCCGAGCTTGAAGCTTATCCGGCGATTGATCGAGATGATCCTGATGATTACATTCTCATATCGCCGATTGATTCAGGGCTGCCGAATAGCTACCTGCTGTTCAAGGACCCGAGGTCGATTCCGGGGGTTGCGAGTGGGTATGGTGAGCCGGTGACGGCTAGCTGGCTGAGGGGACCGACGGCAAGTCAGCCGACACCCATTCCTTCGAGCATCGCGGAAAAGCTGAGAGGACGACCATTCGCAAGTTTTGACAAGCTGAGGGAAGCGATCTGGTTAGAGGTATCAAAAGACCCGGAGTTGAGCCGACATCTTGGGGAATTAAGCCGTATTGAGGTATCAGATAAACGTGCACCTCTTGTCAGGGCAGCAGATAGGGTAGGTAAACGTGTGAAATATGAAATCCATCACAAACACTGGATTAGCGAAGGCGGAGCAGTTTACGACTTGGACAATTTGGTAATCATGACGCCGAAAGACTATATTCAAGCTCACAGGAAAAACCAATGAAACTCAAATCTCAATTGAGCGACTATACCGAAGCTGAGTTCATGGAAATCCTGAACGAACTTTTTAACGGCGTAAGCGCAACCAAAGAAAATGCTGAAGAATACGTCATTAGCCTTATCGATCACGTTGCAGAAGTGACTGAACATCCAGAAAAATCAGATTTATTGTGTTATCCACCCGAAGGCCGGGAGGATAGCGCCGCAGGGGTTATGAAAGAAATCAAAGAATGGCGAGCTAAAAATGGCAAGCCTGGATTCAAAAGTTAAGTACTCCACAAACTAATAGTTCAAACACTATAAAAAGGAAATCATCCATGGAAGAACTACATCATCACCTACGGCAATTACCTGGTTTTCTGCAAGCCGAGATTGCGGCTTACGTCGGCGACTGGAGCGGGATGAATTATATCGAAATAACCGACAAACACATACAGGCCGTCAACCATCTGATAAATAGTAAACGAGCGCCCCTGCAGCCGATCAATATCGAGTATGCCCATACACTTTGGGGTGACCAGCGCTCAACCAAAGAAGATATGGAAATGAGCGCACACCTACGAACTCTTCCTGGTGACGGCCGTATGGATTTAATTGCCGAAGCCAGATTCTTCATGGAAAGTATCCTGTTCCTAGAGAATTTCAAACGCAGCATCGAAGACTTACTTACTCGGCTATTGGAACTTGGTCGCCAACACGCAGAGCGCATGGCCCAAGAAGCCGCACAACGCCAAGCCGAAGAAGAAGCGCGCGCGCGAGCCGAGGCGGAAGAGGCGGCTCGCCGACTCGCGGAAGAACATGCTGCGCAGCAGCGAGCCATAGAGGCAGCGTTCCAGCTTGCACAGCGTCAGGTCGAAGAAGCCGAGCACGCATTGGCCCTACGCAACGCCGAGGAAGCTCGCGCTAAAGAGGCCGAATCCAACCGAGCGATAGAGATGACGTTCGGGCCTGAGGCGTCGCGAGAAATCGATAATGCGATCAAGGTGCTGAGGGGCACTATCGAAATCGCGATCACCGACTTCTCGAATACGATCAGCGCTCACGGGGCGTTCGATATGAGTCAGCTTGAAGCGATTCAAAATATGAGCGCGACTCACTAACCGCTCACCAACAGTGCGGGGACCAAGGCAATAATGCTTTGGTCCCCGCATTTCGCTAACGCGCCCTCCCTTACAACGCCTTCCTCACATTCTCCGGCAAATAATCAACATACCTGCGCATCGGATTTTTTTGGCATTGAGCGACAATACCCGGCGTCGCTTCCAGCAGCTCAAGAACCAGGGCCTGACGCTCGTCCAGAGTGAGAAACTGCTCTACGACCGGACTGCTCGACAGGTACAGTTCTGTGCGCATCAGCGCATCCGGCTTGACGTCCTTGCGCCATTTGCGTCCCTCGAACATTTCCGTATTCAGCTGCCAGCACAACACCTGCTTCAGCTCGACATTGGCTGTCAGCGGCGGGTTGACATGTGGCCGCCCTGTGAAATTGAACGTGACCGTAACTGCTTCGCCCTCGGGGTGAGAGGCCGGCGGCTGCCAAGGTTCGAAGACCCACTGTTCGACAGCACTTCGGGTCAGGCTGATGAGCCTCGGATCGGGCGCCCCCAGCACTTCCAGGAAGCGCACGCGTCCATCGGCCTGAATGAAAACCCTGATGCTGACACTGCGTTTTACGGAGGAACGAAGCATTGATGTCGGATAGCCCGGCTCAGGCATATGCAACGGCACCGGATACGACGGCAACGCCTGTGCTCCCCACGCCCAAAGCAACCCTGTAATCATCATGCAACCCAGCACGCGGCTCATTCGCCGCCCTCCGCTTGCTCGGCCAACCCGACCATCAACGCCTTGATCGGCGCTGGCAGATAGTCGCCATACAGACGATCGGGATTGCTTCGGCAATTGCTGACCATCATCGGTATCGCGGCGCCCAGTTGCTCAAGCAAGACCTGGCGTTGCGGCTCGCTACGCAGGTGGGCAACATGGCTGCCGAACAGTGCCTGCCCGGTGTGCCAGAACACGTCGACCCTGCTCAGCGGTTCCTTGGGATAGTACTGGCGGGCGGATTTCACTTCGTCGTTCAGGTAGCCGCAGCGGATGTTGCCCAGGCCCACGGTCACTTCGGTATTGAAGCGCCGATAGCCGTGGGAATCAAAAATGACGGGCACGGTGATCGTGGTCATGGGCGGTGCGCCGACTGTTCCGACCCAGGGTTTATAGCGCCATTGGCGGAGTGCCTGCTCCACTGCTGCGGCGAGCTGCGGATGCCCGCTCTCGATCGCCCTAGCTTCACGAACCTGCCCGTCGGATTTGATCCACAGCTGGGCGCGGACCTTGCCTGCGTAGCGGGTCTTGACCAGCTCAGGCGGAAAAACCGGTGTCGGCGTGTATATCGGCACCAGAAATGGCTCTGCAGCGCCTGCGTGAGGGGCCAGTGATGCGGCAATCATGAACGCGGTCATTCTCATTGTTGTAGGGGCTCATCGTCGTGGTGCACCTCCAGGGCGCAGTGATGACGATGGTAAGAACCTGCCGACATATCAGTCAGCACACGACTTCCGGTACGCCTGTAGGACCCATCCCAAATACTTGAAACACCTTTAAACATTTGCGCAATGTTCGTAAAAGAACAGCCGATCGCCTGCATTTCCTACAAGGAATCAGCCCGAAGGCACTGCTTTTTTCTGTAATGAAAATGTAATATTCGCATTCGCAAAAACAACAATAATCAGGAGCTTCTCCATGTTTGGGTTTTTCCGCCCTGCCAGGCATCAGGCACCCCTTCCCGAAGAAAAGGTAGACAGTACCTATCGCCGTCTGCGCTGGCAGATCTTCGCAGGCATCTTTATCGGTTACGCGGGTTACTACCTGCTGCGCAAGAATTTCTCGCTGGCGATGCCGTATCTGATCGACGAAGGCTATACGCGTGGCCAGCTGGGCGTGGCGATGTCTGCCATTGCAATTGCCTACGGCTTGTCGAAATTCCTCATGGGCATCGTTTCGGATCGCTCCAACCCGCGTTACTTCCTGCCGTTCGGCCTGCTGGTCTCTGCGGGGATCATGTTCATCTTCGGCTTCGCGCCGTGGGCGACGTCCAGTGTCACGATCATGTTCGTGCTGCTGTTCATCAATGGCTGGGCACAGGGCATGGGCTGGCCGCCGAGCGGGCGGACGATGGTCCACTGGTGGTCGCAGAAAGAGCGCGGCGGTGTGGTGTCGGTGTGGAACGTGGCGCACAACGTCGGCGGCGGTTTGATCGGCCCACTGTTCCTGCTCGGCATGGGCTGGACCAACGACTGGCATGCGGCGTTTTACGTGCCGGCGGCGGTTGCATTGCTGGTCGCGGTGTTCGCCTTCGCGACCATGCGTGACACACCGCAATCGGTCGGCCTGCCGCCTATCGAGCACTACAAGAACGATTATCCGGAAGGCTACGATGCCAGCCACGAAGAAGAATTCAGCGCCAGGGAAATCTTCATCAAGTACGTGCTGCGCAACAAATTCCTGTGGTACATCGCCATGGCCAACGTGTTCGTTTACCTGCTGCGCTACGGCGTGCTGGACTGGGCACCGACCTATCTGAAAGAAGCCAAGCACTTCACGGTCGACAAGACCTCATGGGCCTATTTCCTCTACGAGTGGGCGGGCATTCCGGGCACGCTGCTGTGCGGCTGGATGTCGGACAAGATCTTCAAGGGCAATCGCGGCCTGACCGGCATGGTGTTCATGCTTCTGGTGACCATCGCCACGCTGGTGTACTGGCTGAACCCTGAAGGCAATCCGACCGTCGACATGATCGCCCTGGTGTCCATCGGCTTCCTGATCTACGGCCCGGTGATGCTGATCGGCCTGCAGGCGCTGGAACTGGCGCCGAAGAAGGCAGCAGGCACGGCGGCAGGTTTTACCGGGCTGTTCGGCTATCTGGGCGGGTCGGTCGCGGCCAGCGCGGCAATGGGCTACACGGTTGACCACTTCGGCTGGGATGGCGGCTTCGTGCTGTTGATCGGCGCGTGCATTCTGGCGATGGTGTTCCTTGCGCCGACGCTGCGGCACAAGCAGGTCGCCAGCACGTCCCGCGACATCAAAGGCTGATCAGGCAGTCTCTGACTTGCAGCGCTTGAGCCGCGCCTCCAGATTCAGGTCTGGCATGGCGTGGCTACGCAGGGCCTTGGCGGTCTGCTCCACGTACTCGCGGGTGGTTCCATAGCGTCCTCTGGCGCTGGCGAGCACCTGGCTCAGCACGCTGTCCGGCAGGTTGCCTGCGTAGCTGGGCAGATGCCGCTCGAGCACGAAGCCCAGCGCCTGCACCTTCCGGCCATCTTCAAGGCGGCAATTGAGCCAGTGCGGGCGATACGAGGGGTACGGCATCTCGCGCTCCCACAAGGCCAGCAGCGATTTTTCCAGGCATTCATCCGGCAGACGATAGGCAAAGCCGGTGCATGAACCGCCACGATCCAGACCAAATACCAGCCCCGGTACTTCAGGCGTGCCACGGTGTTCGTGCGACCAGAGGTAAAGCCCGCGGTGGTAACCGTGCACTCGGGCGCGCTGGCTCTCCACGGCGGTGCACTCGGGACGCCAGATCAGTGAGCCGTAAGCGAACAGCCAGACCGGGCCGCCCTTGTGACGACGCATGGTGGCGTTCATGGATGCGAGCAACTGCTCGCGGGTAAGCTGTGGGCCCATATCGATAACGGGCGGGTACGTCAGGCCAAGGCCGTCATGCACTGCAACGGCCAACTCGTTGATTGGGTTCTCCATTTGCCTCCCTGACAGTCTGACTGTCAGTTTTTACCGAGCCCCGCCGACTCGCTCGTGGTTGAGCGGCATCAGGGTGTCGTGGTTCGGTTGTTGCCACAGGCCAAGGGCCTGCCGTTACTAAAGTTTGCCTGGCGACGAACAGGCGTCGCCATCGGTTGTAATCAGTTAAAGCAATTTACACTCCACTCATGCAGCCGTCAGTCCGGCATTACGGACGCGGTGCGTAGGCGAATACGTCTGCGCGCATCTGATGGGCATCCATTCCGGCGTCGACCAGAGCGTCCAGCGTTCCGTAGATCATCGCTGGAGAGCCGCTGGCGTAGACGTGGACGGCCGACAGGTCCTTGATGTCCTCGCAAACCGCCTCGTGCAGCAGACCGCAACGCCCCTCCCAGCCGCACAGGTCGCTGACAACCTTGTGCAGGAACAGGTTCGGCAGTTTCGCCCACTCATCCCAATGGCTGACCTGGTAGAAATCTTCGGGACGACGCACGCCCCAGTAAAGGTGCACGGGATGACTGAAGCCTGTGGAGCGACAGTGTTCCAACAAACTGTTCATTTGCGCCATGCCCGTACCGGCCGCGATCAGCACCAGCGGCCCGTCCGGCAGCTCTGCAAGGTGGGTGTCGCCAAAGGGCAGCTCGACCCGTGCCATGCGGTTGCGTTGCAGCTGCTCGATCAGACTGCGCGCACTGTCTTCACGAGCCAGCACGTGCAGCTCCAGGTCGCGACCGCTGTGCGGCGCCGATGCGATGGAAAACGCCGACTTCTCGCCGTTCTCGCGCTCGATCATCAGGTACTGCCCGGCGTGATAACGCGGTGGCTTGCCGGCCGGCGCGCGCAGGCCGACCCGCCAGACATCACCACCCACCTCGACACATTCGCTCAACTGGCAGGCAAAGCTGCGCACCGGCAGTTCACCCTTGGCCAGCACGCCATCCCACAGCACCACACACTCAGTCAGCGGCTCGGCCACACAGGTGTGAATTTCGCCGTGATCGAGCGTCTGCCCCGACTGCATCACACGGCCCTCGACCAGCAGAGCCGAGCAGACATGGCAGTTGCCATTGCGACAACTCTGCGGGCACTCGTAACCCAGACGCTGTGCAGCATCGAGTATCCGCTCGCCCGGCAGGGTTTCCAGCACCGCACCTGATGGCTGCAAGGTTACGCGCATCAATCTATTCCCAACTGAGTCCAGATTTCATCCACCCGGCGTGTGGTGGCTTCGTCCTTGACGATCGCCCTGCCCCACTCGCGACTGGTCTCACCTGGCCATTTGTTCGTGGCATCCAACCCCATTTTCGATCCCAGGCCGGACACCGGCGAGGCGAAATCGAGGTAATCGATGGGCGTGTTATCGATCATGACCGTGTCGCGCTTGGGGTCCATGCGCGTGGTGATGGCCCAGATCACGTCATTCCAGTCCCGTGCATTGATATCGTCGTCGGTGACGATCACGAACTTGGTGTACATGAACTGGCGCAAGAACGACCAGACGCCCAGCATCACGCGCTTGGCATGGCCGGGATACTGCTTCTTGATGGTCACCACCGCCATGCGGTACGAGCAACCCTCGGGCGGCAGGTAGAAATCGACGATTTCCGGGAACTGCTTTTGCAGAATCGGCACGAACACTTCGTTCAGCGCGACACCCAGAATCGCCGGCTCATCAGGCGGACGACCGGTGTAGGTACTGTGGTAAATCGGCTTGATGCGGTGCGTGATGCGCTCGACGGTCAGCACCGGAAAGCTGTCGACTTCGTTGTAATAGCCGGTGTGGTCGCCGTAAGGCCCTTCGTCGGCCATCTCGCCCGGATGAATCACGCCTTCGAGAACGATCTCGGCGCTGGCCGGGACTTGCAGATTGCTGCCACGGCACTTGATCAGCTCGGTGCGCGAGCCACGCAGTAGCCCGGCAAAGGCATATTCGGACAGGCTGTCCGGTACCGGCGTCACGGCCCCGAGAATGGTTGCCGGGTCCGCGCCCAGTGCGACGGCGACCGGATAAGGCTCGCCAGGATGCTTGACGCACCAGTCGCGGAAGTCCAGCGCACCACCGCGATGGCTGAGCCAGCGCATGATGATCTTGTTGCGACCGATGACCTGCTGGCGATAGATGCCGAGGTTCTGGCGCTCCTTGTTCGGGCCTTTGGTGACCGTCAGGCCCCAGGTGATCAGCGGCGCGACATCACCCGGCCAGCAGGTCTGCACGGGCAGCATGCCGAGGTCGACGTCATCGCCTTCGATGACGACCTCCTGGCACGGTGCATCCTTGACGACCTTTGGTGCCATGGCGATGACCTTGCGGAAGATCGGCAGCTTGGACCAGGCGTCCTTCAAACCCTTGGGTGGCTCAGGCTCTTTGAGAAACGCCAGCAGCTTGCCGATTTCACGCAGCTCACTGACCGCTTCGGCGCCCATGCCCATGGCTACGCGCTCCGGCGTGCCGAACAGGTTGCCCAGCACCGGGATATCAAAACCAACCGGTTTTTCGAACAGCAGGGCCGGGCCCTTGGCACGCAAGGTACGGTCACAGATTTCAGTCATTTCCAGCACAGGCGAGATCGGCATCTGGATGCGTTTCAACTCTCCGCGCTGCTCAAGCTGCTGCACGAAATCCCTAAGATCTTTGAATTTCATTAACCCGGCCATTTATCCAATAGACGCACATCGTACCTGCTCCAGCCCTTCAAGGCAGCTAATCGGCGGCATGCAGGCAAAAAAAATGGTGCCCCGAAGGGCACCATTTTTTGTTTCAGCCTGCCCGTTACTTGCGTTTCATGGACAGGAAGAACTCGTCGTTGGTCTTGGTCTGCTTGAGCTTGTCGATCAGGAACTCGATAGCCGCGACTTCGTCCATCGGGTGCAGCAGCTTGCGCAGAATCCACATGCGCTGCAGCTCGTCATCAGCGGTCAACAGCTCTTCACGGCGTGTGCCGGAGCGGTTGATGTTGATGGCCGGGAACACGCGCTTCTCTGCGATCTTACGATCCAGAGGCAGCTCCATGTTGCCAGTACCCTTGAACTCTTCGTAGATCACTTCATCCATCTTCGAACCGGTTTCAACCAGTGCGGTGGCGATGATGGTCAACGAGCCGCCTTCTTCGATGTTACGCGCAGCACCGAAGAAACGCTTTGGCTTCTCGAGTGCATGAGCGTCGACACCACCGGTCAATACCTTGCCGGAGCTCGGGATGACGGTGTTGTAGGCACGAGCCAGACGGGTGATGGAGTCGAGCAGGATAACGACGTCTTTCTTGTGCTCGACCAGGCGCTTGGCCTTCTCGATCACCATTTCGGCAACCTGTACGTGACGGGTTGGCGGTTCGTCGAATGTCGAGGCAACCACTTCGCCGCGCACGGTGCGCTGCATCTCGGTCACTTCTTCCGGGCGCTCGTCGATCAGCAGAACGATCAGATGCACTTCCGGGTTGTTACGCGTGATGTTCGACGCGATGTTCTGCAGCATGATGGTCTTGCCCGCCTTCGGCGGAGCAACGATCAGACCACGCTGGCCTTTACCGATCGGTGCGCACAGATCGATCACACGACCGGTCAGGTCTTCGGTGGAGCCGTTACCGGCTTCCATCTTCATGCGGATCGTCGGGAACAACGGCGTCAGGTTTTCGAACAGAATCTTGTTCTTGGCGTTTTCCGGACGGTCGTAGTTGATCGTGTCGACCTTGAGCAGAGCGAAATAACGCTCGCCTTCCTTGGGTGGACGGATCTTGCCAACGATGGTGTCGCCGGTACGCAGGTTGAAGCGGCGGATCTGGCTGGGGGAGACATAGATGTCATCCGGGCCGGCCAGGTAGGAAGCGTCTGCAGAGCGCAGGAAACCGAAGCCGTCCTGGAGAATCTCCAGCACGCCATCACCGGATATTTCCTCGCCACTTTTGGCGTGCCGTTTGAGCAGGGAGAAAATGACGTCCTGCTTGCGCGAACGGGCCATATTCTCAATGCCAGCCTGTTCGGCCATTTCGAGCAATTCGGTAATCGGCTTTTGCTTGAGTTCAGTCAGGTTCATATGGGGAATGACGTAATCATGTATGGAGGGGGAAATTAAGCTTTTGGCTTAATGAGGCCGCGCCGCAGAGAAGGCGACAGGATCGCGTACTAAATCGAAAGGAGAGCGTCGGCGACGGCTAGCAGGGGGCAACGGAGAAGCCGTTGCGGGGCCGAATGTACCACCTGATTTTCCAGGCGTCTAGTACGACACCCGAAAAAAACCCCGCGATTTGCGGGGCTTTGAAACGCCTCAGATGTTGGCGTCGAGGAACGCAGCCAGCTGCGACTTCGACAGGGCGCCGACTTTGGTCGCTTCAACATTGCCGTTCTTGAACAGCATCAGCGTAGGGATACCGCGAACACCATGCTTGGCAGGAGTGTCCTGGTTTTCATCGATGTTCAACTTGGCAACAGTCAGCTTGCCTTCGTAGGTGCTGGCGATTTCGTCCAGAACCGGGGCAATCATTTTGCAAGGGCCACACCATTCAGCCCAATAGTCAACAAGCACAGGACCCTGAGCCTTGAGTACTTCGGCTTCAAAGGTGGCGTCGGTGACGTGTTTGATAAGGTCGCTACTCATGGAAGTCTCCGAGTTCATAGGCTAAAAACGACGCTCATCATAGCGGGCCTCAGGTGATTCAGGAAGCGAAGGTTCATTGAGTCTGACTATGATGAGCCATGACTGCAGTTATGGCCGGCGTTCAGTTGGCGGGCGAAACGAACACGATACCGGTGCGCAGTGCCGCGCCACGAATATGGTCCTGCATGGCCTTTTGCGCAGGCCCTGACGCATGTCGGGCCAGCGCGCGAAGGATCTTGCGGTGCTCCTGCCAGGTTTCCATGACCCTAGCCGCCCGGATGAACGGCATCTTCTGGCTTTCCAGAAAGATGTCGGCCCCGGCAGTCACGATCCCGAGCATCGCCTGATTGCCGCTGGCGACCAGAATGTGCCGATGAAACTCGAAGTCGAGCCGCGCCGCAGCCTCGAAGTCACCGGCACGCAGCTCCAGGCGCATGGCTTCGACGTTGTCCTCCAGCACATCCCGCTCGTCGGCGGTCAGGGTCACCGCTGCCATTCCCGCAGCAAAACCTTCCAGTGCATAGCGCAACTGAAAGGTGTCGGCCGGGGAAACCTGAGCTTCATAAGGCCAGGAAAAACCACCTGTGCGCTGTTCTGGTTCAGAAATCGACTGCACGAAGACGCCTTTGCCGGGCTGGACACTGACCACTCCGAGTGCGCTGAGCGATGACAAGGCTTCACGCAGGGACGCCCGACTGACCCCCAGCAAAACCGCCAGATCGCGTTGCGACGGCAGGCTCTCGCCGGGCTTGTACCCTTGCTCGGCGATCAATTTGCGAATGGCCCGGAGGGCTGATTCGGGTACTGCGAGTGAAGTGTGCGGCATCACTGTTCAGGCCAGTCAGTCCAGTAAAAATCCCTTTTATCGCCATCTCGAACATTCGGCAAGCGACGCCCAGCACTGGGGCAGCAAGGCTTTAAAGCGCGCCAAAGCAGGGCGAGGCCTCCTCCAACTGGTCAGACCAGTAAGACCATAAATGCGCTGCAAACCTTGATTCATGGCAGGTAATGACCGAATGGCATGCGCTGTGCACTGGAGACAGGCCAACACCTTTCGTTTCGCCCGGAGACTTCATATGACCAAGCGTTACAGCGCCCTGCTTACTGCACTGTTTGCCAGTCTGATGCTGAGCCAGACACCCGCCCACGCCAACGGCCTGGACGACGTTGTAGCGCGCGGCACCCTCAAGGTGGCCGTTCCGCAGGACTTCCCGCCATTCGGCTCGGTCGGCCCCGACATGAAACCGCGCGGCCTGGACATCGACACCGCACAACTGCTGGCCGACAAGCTGAAGGTCAAGCTGGAACTGACCCCGGTCAACAGCACCAACCGCATTCCGTTCCTGACCACCGGCAAGGTCGACCTGGTGATCTCCAGCCTGGGCAAGAACCCGGACCGCGAAAAAGTCATCGACTTCTCACGCGCCTATGCACCGTTCTACCTGGCGGTATTCGGTCCACCTGATTCGCCGGTCAAGGACATCGCGGACCTGAAAGGCAAGACCATCAGCGTCACCCGTGGTGCTATCGAAGACATCGAGCTGTCGAAAGTGGCTCCGGAAGGCGCGGTCATCAAGCGCTTCGAAGACAACAACTCCACCATCGCAGCCTATCTGGCCGGTCAGACCGACCTGATTGCCAGCGGCAACGTGGTGATGGTCGCGATCAGCGAGCGCAATCCCAAGCGCATCCCGGCACTGAAAGTGAAACTCAAGGACTCGCCCGTGTATGTCGGCGTGAACAAGGGTCAGCCGGAACTGTTGGGCAAGGTCGATGAGATTCTGAATGCCGCCAAGGCTGACGGCTCGCTGGAAAATGCTTCCCAGAAATGGCTGAAGCAACCGCTGCCTGCCGATCTCTGATCACTGCTTTCCGGTAACAGGATTCACCAATGGCTTATCACTTCGACTTTACACCGGTCCTGCAGAGCATCGATCTGCTGTTGCGCGGGGCTTTGTTCACGCTGGAACTGACGGCCATTGGCACCCTGCTGGGCGTCAGTCTCGGTATTGTCGGTGCCGTCGTGAGGGCCTGGAAGATTCAGCCTTTTGCGACGATCTTTGCCATCTATGTCGAGCTGATCCGCAACACACCGTTTCTGGTCCAGCTGTTCTTCATTTTCTTCGGTCTGCCGTCGCTGGGCGTGCAGATCACGGAATGGCAGGCAGCGGTGCTGGCGATGGTCATCAACCTGGGTGCCTACTCGACCGAAATCGTGCGGGCGGGTATCCAGGCGATTCCCAAGGGTCAGCTTGAAGCGTCGGCTGCGCTGGCAATGAACCGTTACGAAGCCTTTCGCCACGTAGTGCTGGTTCCGGCGCTGGGCAAGGTCTGGCCGGCACTGAGCAGCCAGATCATCATCGTCATGCTGGGCTCGTCGGTCTGCTCGCAGATTGCCACTGAAGAACTGAGCTTCTTTGCCAACTTCATTCAGTCACGCAACTTCCGCTCGTTCGAAACCTACATTGTGACCACGCTGATCTACCTGGCCATGGCGCTGCTGATCCGGCAACTGCTGGCCTGGATCGGGCGTCGCTACATCTCGAGGAACAGCTGATGGATTTCACCCTCTGGGACATCGTGCGCAATCTGCTGATCGGCCTGCAATGGACCGTGGCCTTGTCGCTGGTGGCCTTCATCGGCGGCGGGCTGATCGGCTTGCTGATCATGGGCATGCGCACCTCGGAAAAATCCGGCCCGCGCGTGACCGCGAAACTCTATATAGAACTGTTTCAGGGCACGCCGCTGTTGATGCAGTTGTTTCTGGTGTTCTTCGGCGTCGCCATGATGGGCATGAACATTTCGCCCTGGGCTGCGGCGGCACTGGCCTTGACGCTGTTTACCAGCGCCTACCTTGCGGAAATCTGGCGTGGCTGCGTCGAATCGATTTCCAAGGGCCAGTGGGAAGCATCCGCGAGTCTGGCGCTGACCCCATTCGAGCAGATGCGTTACGTGATTCTGCCGCAGGCGTTGCGCATCGCGGTCGCGCCGACGGTCGGCTTTTCCGTGCAGGTGGTCAAAGGCACTGCAGTGACGTCGATCATCGGTTTCACCGAACTGACCAAGACCGGCAGCATGCTGGCCAACGCTACGTTCGAACCTTTCATGGTCTATGGCTTCGTTGCTCTGGGCTACTTCATCCTGTGCTACCCCTTGTCGCTGTGCGCGCGCCATCTGGAAAGGAGACTGCATGCCTCTGCTTAGAATTTCCGCCCTGCATAAATACTATGGCGATCATCACGTACTCAAAGGCATCGATCTGTCGGTCGAAGAAGGCCAGGTCGTGGCGATCATCGGTCGCAGCGGCTCGGGCAAAAGCACCCTGTTGCGCACGCTCAACGGTCTGGAGTCGATCAACGATGGTGTGATCGAGGTCGATGGCGAATACCTGGACGCCGCGCGCGCCGACCTGCGCACGCTGCGCCAGAAGGTCGGCATGGTGTTCCAGCAGTTCAACCTGTTCCCGCACCTGAGCGTGGGTGAGAACGTCATGCTTGCGCCGCAGGTCGTGCAGAAAGTACCGAAGGCCGAGGCCGCCAAACTGGCGAGGAAGATGCTCGAACGCGTCGGGCTGGGCGAGAAGTTCGACGCCTTCCCGGATCGCCTGTCCGGTGGTCAACAGCAACGCGTAGCGATTGCCCGCGCGCTGGCGATGTCGCCAAAGGTATTGCTGTGCGACGAAATCACCTCGGCACTGGACCCGGAGCTGGTCAACGAAGTGCTCAGCGTGGTGCGCCAGTTGGCAGCCGATGGCATGACCCTGATCATGGTCACCCACGAAATGCGCTTCGCGCGTGAAGTGGGTGACAAGCTGGTGTTCATGCACCAGGGCAAGGTGCACGAAGTGGGCGATCCGAAAGAACTCTTCGCCAACCCGAAAACCCCGGAACTGGCGAACTTCATCGGCACAGTGGAGCACGCCTGAGGCTGAACGCAGAGCGTCCGGAACAGCATGCGCACACGGAGCATCGATAGTGGTCTTGCGCGCACCTATCGTTCCTCACGCTCCGCGTGGGAATGCAGTTCGTGACGCTCTGCGTCACAGCTACATGCTGTATCGGGCTGGACAGAAATCTTGGTGGGAGTGAGCTTGCTCACGAAGACTTTGGTCCAAACGCCATATTTTCAGGGGCTGCACCGGCCTCTTCGCGAGCAAGCTCGCTCCCACGAAAACGTGTGTGTAACGCTGAGCGCGGAGCATGTTGCGGGCACTCATCGTTCCTCACGCTCCGCGTGGGAATGCATTTCGTGACGCTCCGCGTCACAGCTGCATGCTGTATAGGGCTGGACAGAAATCTTGGTGGGAGTGAGCTTGCTCACAAAGGCGTTGGTCCAAACACCATATCTCCGGGGGCTGCACCGGCCTCTTCGCGAGCAAGCTCGCTCCCACGAAGACTGTGTATTACGCTGAGCCCGGCGCATAGACACGATGGCGTCTTAGGGATACCTCTCGTTCTGCACGCTTTAGCGTGGCAATGCATTTTGGTGAAGCTCTGCGTCACATGGCATTGATAGCCATACGCCACGCGCGCGAGTAATACCGGGTATTTCCGGTGCCTGAACAGCTTCGCGTTGGCGGCAAGCATGGATCGTGGCACGATGGTCCGGTTATCGAACCGGATTTCCTGACCATGCCGCACTCAACACCCAAGAATTTTTCACTGATCGCCGCTATCGACCTGGGCTCCAACAGCTTTCATATGGTTGTGGCAAAAGCCAATCAGGGCGAGATTCGCATTCTTGAGCGCCTGGGCGAGAAGGTGCAGTTGGCCGCTGGCATCGACGAAGAGCGCCAGCTGACCGAAGAATCCATGCAACGCGGTCTCGACTGCCTGAAACGTTTCGCCCAGTTGATCAACGGGCTGCCGCTCGGTGCGGTACGCATCGTGGGTACCAATGCCCTGCGCGAGGCGCGTAACCGCAACGACTTCATTCACCGCGCCGAAGAAATCCTCGGCCACCCGGTGGAAGTGATTTCCGGCCGCGAGGAAGCGCGCCTCATTTATCTGGGCGTCTCCCACACGCTGGCCGATACCCCGGGCAAACGTCTGGTCGCCGACATCGGCGGCGGCAGTACCGAATTCATCATCGGCCAGCGCTTCGAGCCGCTGCTGCGTGAAAGCCTGCAGATGGGCTGCGTGAGTTTTACCCAGCGCTACTTCCGCGACGGCAAGGTGACACCGGCCCGTTATGCTCAGGCCTACACCGCTGCCCGTCTGGAAATCATGAGCATCGAACACGCACTGCATCGCCTCAAGTGGGATGAAGCGATTGGTTCGTCAGGCACCATTCGTGCTATCGGCCTGGCGCTCAAGGCCAATGGTTACGGCGCTGGCGAGGTCAACGCCGAAGGGCTGGCCTGGCTCAAGCGCAAGCTGTTCAAGCTGGGTGATGTGGAAAAGATCGACTTCGACGGCATCAAGCCCGACCGTCGCGCCATTTTCCCCGCAGGCCTGGCGATTCTCGAAGCCATCTTCGACGCCCTCGAACTCAAGCGCATGGATCACTGCGAAGGTGCCCTGCGTGAAGGCGTGCTGTATGACCTGATGGGCCGCCATCATCATGAAGACGTCCGTGAGCGTACGCTCAGCTCGCTGATGGAGCGTTATCACGTCGATCTGGAACAGGCGGCACGCGTCGAAGCCAAGGCGCTGCACGCACTGGAGCAAGTCGCCGAGAGCTGGGAATTACAGCACGAGAGCTACGCCGAACTGCTGAGCTGGGCGGCCAAGGTGCACGAAATCGGCCTGGACATCGCCCACTATCACTACCACAAGCACGGCGCGTACCTGATCGAGCACTCCGACCTGGCCGGTTTCTCACGCGAAGACCAGCAAATGCTCGCACTGCTGGTGCGCGGTCATCGCCGTAATATTCCCAAGGACAAGTTCGCCGATTTCGGCGACGAAGGCATCAAGCTGATTCGCTTGTGCGTGCTGTTGCGCTTTGCGATTCTGTTTCACCACATTCGCGGCACCCAAGAGATGCCACGTGTGGTGTTGCGTGCCGACGGCCCGAATCTGGACGCCGAATTCCCGAAAGGCTGGCTGGACAACAACCAGCTGACTCAGGCCGACTTCGCCCTGGAAGCGGAGTGGCTGACCCGAGTCGGCATCGTCTTCAGCGTACGCTGAGGACCGGGTTGCTCAGGCGCTCCAAAAGGGTCGCCTGGGCGCTTCGCGGGTTCTGATTACCGGTCGGCGTGCTGCGCACGTAACGCCCGTCCGGCTGCAACAGCCAGCTGTGGGTGTTGTCGGTCAGATAGCTTTCCAGTTCCTTTTTCACACGCAGAATCAGCTTCTTGCCTTCCACCGGGAAGCAGGTCTCGACGCGCTTGTCGAGGTTGCGCTCCATCCAGTCGGCACTCGACAGGAACATCTGCTCGTCGCCGCCGTTAAGGAAGTAGAACACTCGCGTGTGTTCCAGGAAGCGGCCGATGATCGAGCGCACATGGATATTGTGCGAAACCCCGGCGATGCCCGGACGCAGACAGCACATGCCGCGCACCACCAGATCGATGCGTACTCCGGACTGGCTGGCCTTGTACAACGCCCGGATGATCTTCGGATCGGTCAGCGAGTTGAACTTGGCGATGATGTGCGCAGGCTTGCCGTCGAGCGCAAATTGCGTCTCGCGGGCGATCATGTCGAGCATGCCTTTCTTGAGCGTGAACGGCGCATGCAGCAGCTTCTTCATGCGCAGCGTCTTGCCCATGCCGATCAACTGGCTGAACAGTTTGCCGACGTCTTCGCACAACGCGTCATCGGAGGTCAGCAAGCTGTAGTCGGTATACAGACGCGCGTTACCGGCGTGGTAGTTGCCGGTCCCGAGATGCGCATAACGCACGATCTCGCCCGCTTCGCGACGCAGAATCAACATCATCTTGGCGTGGGTCTTGAAGCCGACCACGCCGTAGATCACCACTGCACCGGCGGCCTGCAGACGGCTGGCCAGTTGCAGGTTGGACTCTTCGTCGAAACGCGCACGCAGCTCGATCACCGCAGTGACTTCCTTACCGTTACGCGCGGCATCGACCAGCGCATCGACGATTTCCGAGTTAGCGCCGCTGCGATACAGCGTCTGGCGTACCGCAAGCACGTGCGGGTCTTTTGCCGCCTGGCGCAGCAGGTCGACCACTGGCGTGAAGGACTCGAAAGGGTGCAGCAACAGGATGTCCTGTTTGCTGACCACGCTGAAAACGTTTTCGCTGTTCTGCAGCAGCTTGGGAATGGCTGGCGTGAACGGCGGGTATTGCAATTCGGGGTGGCTGTCCAGGCCGGTGATGCTGAACAGACGTGTCAGGTTGACCGGACCATTCACCTGATACAGCTCGGACTCGTTCAGGTTGAACTGCTTGAGCAGGTAGTCCGACAGGTGTTTCGGGCAGGTATCCGCCACTTCCAGACGTACCGCATCACCATAGCGACGCGAGAACAACTCGCCACGCAGTGCGCGCGCCAGGTCTTCCACATCTTCGGAGTCCAGCGCCAGGTCGGCGTTTCGGGTCAGGCGGAACTGGTAGCAGCCCTTGACCTTCATACCCTGAAACAGATCGTCAGCGTGGGCGTGGATCATCGACGACAGGAACACGAAGTTGTCGCCAGGCCCGCAGACATCTTCCGGCACTTTGATCACACGCGGCAGCAGACGCGGCGCGGGAATGATCGCAAGACCGGAGTCGCGCCCGAAGGCATCGATACCTTCAAGCTCGACGATGAAGTTCAGGCTCTTGTTGACCAGCAACGGGAACGGGTGCGTCGGATCGAGACCGATCGGGGTGATGATCGGCGCGATCTCGTCGCGGAAATAGCGTCGTACCCAGGCCTTGAGCTTGGCCGTCCAGTGACGGCGGCGAATGAAGCGGACCTGATGTTTCTCCAGTTCCGGCAGCAGAATGTCGTTGAGGATCGCGTACTGACGATCCACGTGACCGTGTACCAGTTCGCTGATCCTGGCCAGCGCCTGATGCGGCTGCAGACCATCGGCGCCCGCCTGTTCGCGGGCAAAGGTGATCTGTTTCTTCAGGCCCGCAACACGAATCTCGAAGAACTCATCGAGGTTGCTGGAGAAGATCAGCAGAAACTTCAGCCGCTCCAGCAATGGGTAGGACTCATCGAGCGCCTGTTCCAGAACCCGGATATTGAACTGCAGTTGCGACAGTTCACGGTGGATATACAGGCTGCTGTCGTCCAGGTTCGGGGCGACGATAGCGGGCACCGCAGCGGCGGGTGCCTCGATGGCCGGGATTACTTCGATGTCAGGTTCGACCACGGGCGTTGCCTCCGGGACATCGACTTGAACAGCGGCTTCGATGAGTGCTTCGGTATTCATGAATGTTCCTGTGAGGCTATTGCCCCTTCAACAGTTGAGCGGCGCGGACAGCAAAGTAGGTAAGGATGCCGTCGGCACCGGCGCGTTTGAAGGCAGTGAGGGATTCGAGAATCACCCCTTCACTCAGCCAACCGTTCTGGATTGCGGCCATGTGCATCGCGTATTCACCGCTGACCTGATAAACAAAGGTCGGCACTTTGAACTCATCCTTGACCCTGTACAGAATGTCCAGATAAGGCATGCCAGGCTTGACCATGACCATGTCGGCGCCTTCGGCAAGGTCGGCTGCCACTTCGTGCAGGGCCTCGCTGCTGTTGGCCGGGTCCATCTGATAAGAGGCCTTGTTGGCCTTGCCCAGATTCAGCGAAGAACCCACCGCGTCACGGAACGGACCGTAGTAGGCACTGGCGTACTTGGCCGAATAGGCCATGATC
Organism: Pseudomonas sp. NFACC10-1; assembly: GCF_900119195.1. Taxonomy (NCBI): domain Bacteria; kingdom Pseudomonadati; phylum Pseudomonadota; class Gammaproteobacteria; order Pseudomonadales; family Pseudomonadaceae; genus Pseudomonas; species Pseudomonas sp. NFACC10-1. The sequence goes on from NZ_FPJB01000002.1 coordinate 446,066, forward strand.
CTGACATTCACATGCCCGGCCAGCTCCAGAGACTCGCGGATGGCCTGAATGCGACCGTCCATCATGTCCGACGGCGCGACCACCTGAGCACCGGCATCGGCGTGCGACAGCGCCTGCTTCACCAGCGCGTCGACGGTGATGTCGTTCTGAACATAGCCCTCTTCGTCGAGGATGCCGTCCTGACCATGGGTGGTGAACGGGTCCAGCGCCACATCAGTGATGACGCCCAGCTCCGGGAAACGGTCACGCAGGGCGCGGGTCGCGCGCTGGGCGATGCCGTCCGGGTTCCAGGCTTCGGCACCGTCGAGGGATTTCTTTTCCGGCGGTGTCACCGGGAACAGCGCCAGCGCAGGGATACCCAACGCGACCCAGTGTTCGGCTTCCTTGAGCAACAGATCCACACTCAAGCGCTCGACGCCGGGCATCGAGGCGATGGATTCACGACGGTTTTCACCATCGAGGACAAATACGGGAAGAATCAGATCGTCGACAGTGACAACGTTTTCACGCACCAGCCTACGGGAAAAGTCGTCGCGGCGATTACGGCGCAGACGAGTGAGAGGAAACAGGCGGTTGGCGGGGGTAAAGCTCACGGCGAGACTCCTGAGCCCGCTTACGCGGGCAAGCGCGACAGTTATAAGCCGCCATTATGACCAATGTGTGACAGTCATGGTTCGACCTGCGACTGCACGTCGCGGTCACGGCCTTCAAGGGGATACGACCATTGTGGTTGCAAGAATCTTTAACGTCGAGACACATATGGACACTTTCATGATTGCCTTGGGCGCGTTAGGCTGCGCGTTCATTTCGCCAGCATCCAGACAATGCTCCAGAATTTCTTGAACGAATTCGGCTACTTTGCCCTGTTCCTCGGCACCTTTTTTGAAGGCGAGACCATTCTGGTTCTTGCCGGATTCCTGGCGTTTCGCGGATACATGGACCTCAACATCGTCATCCTCGTGGCCTTTTGTGGCAGTTATGCGGGTGACCAGTTGTGGTATTTCATGGGGCGCAAGCACGGCCGCAAGCTCCTGGCGCGCAAGCCTCGCTGGCAACTCATGGGCGACAAGGCCCTGCGGCTGGTCCGCAAACACCCGGATATCTGGGTATTGAGCTTCCGCTTCGTGTACGGGCTGCGAACGGTCATGCCCGTGGCCATCGGCCTGTCAGGTTATCCACCCGGGCGTTATCTTCTGCTGAACGGTATCGGCGCAGCTGTCTGGGCTGCGGCGCTGGGTTCGGCTGCTTACCACTTCGGCGCGGTTCTCGAAGGCTTGCTGGGCAACGTCAAGAAATATGAACTCTGGGTGCTGGGCGCGCTGGTACTGCTGGGGCTGGCCCTGTGGATACGCAGACGCATCAAGAACGCCCGCATCGCCCGTGAAGAGCGTGCAGAAAAGAGCCGCTTCTGCGCATCGGCAGCGGCCTCCGACCTGGAAACGCCGGTCACCGTGCCCGTCGATCTGACGAAAAAGTCCGACGAATAAACTCCCCCGTACCTCTCCCGAGCGCAGGCTGACAGGCCTCGCTCGGCGACAGCGCACAGACGCTGCAGACCTCGCGACCACCACCCTCCCCATGCACCTTGTGCGCAGCCAGCAATCCCTCAACTGAACACTCGGCCCGCAAAGCGATCAACTGAACAGACAAATTAAAAGAAGCCTTAGGTTGCTCAAGCACAAGGAGCCGAAATCGATGCAGAAAAAAGTGGCTGTAATCCTCTCCGGCTGTGGCGTCTACGACGGTGCCGAGATTCACGAAAGCGTTCTTACCCTGTTGCGCCTGGATCAGCGCGGTGCGCAGGTTCAGTGCTTCGCGCCTGACATCACTCAGCATCACGTCATCAATCACCTGAGCGGTGAGGAAATGCCCGAGTCGCGCAATGTACTGGTCGAGTCTGCGCGCATTGCACGGGGCGAAGTGAAAGACATCCGCGAGGCGAATGCCGAAGACTTTGACGCCCTGATCATCCCGGGCGGTTTCGGCTCGGCAAAGAATCTTTCCGACCTTGCCCTGCAAGGCCATGCCTGCCAGGTCGAAGCCGGGTTGCTGGAGCTCGCCGAGGCGTTTGCCGAAGCCGGCAAACCGGTCGGGCTGATCTGCATCACCCCGGCACTTGCGGCCAAGATCTATGGTCCCGGCGTGACCTGCACCATCGGTAACGACCCTGAAACCGCCGCGGCCATCACCAAAATGGGTGGCAGTCATTCAGAATGCGCCGTCGATGACATCGTCGAGGACGAAGCGCGAAAACTGGTCAGCACGCCTGCCTATATGGTCGCCAAAAGCATCAGCGAGGCGGCCTCGGGCATCAATAAGCTGGTTGACCGTGTGCTGGAGCTGACTCACGAGGGCGATGCCTGACCGTCGCCCTGTCTGCAAAATACCGCCCGTCAGGCGAGCGGTGTTTTGCAGGCCGACCTTAGTGATCCATCCGGGCTTTATGCTGTACTGTACGCATGAACAGTATACGAGTAATGCCAGATGTCCAGCCTCTATCCGGTTCGTGGCCGAGGTACTGCCAGCAATCCGCATAACCGTTTCGCACCCAGTCAATCAGTGGCTGAAGACGATGGCTGGTATCAGGAAGTGCCACTCACGCAAGGCACCCAGGTCACCAGCGAAACAGCCAAAAGCATAATCACCCGCAACAGCTCGCCGGATATCCCCTTTGACAGGTCGATCAACCCTTACCGGGGCTGCGAGCACGGCTGCATCTATTGTTTCGCCAGACCCAGCCATGCCTATTGGGACATGTCTCCCGGCCTGGACTTCGAGACCAAGCTGATCGCCAAGACCAACGCGGCGGCGTTGCTCGAGCAACAGCTCTCCAAACCCGGCTACCGCTGCGCGCCCATCACCCTCGGGGCCAACACCGACCCCTACCAGCCGATCGAACGGGAGTACCGCATCACCCGGGCGACGCTTGAGGTGTTGCTGCGCTATCGGCATCCGGTCAGCATCATTACCAAAGGTTCGCTGATCCTGCGCGACCTGGATCTGCTGGCAGAAATGGCCAGGCTGCGGCTGGTGTCGGTCTTCATCAGCCTGACGACGCTGGATGACGAGCTCAAATGCATCCTCGAACCCAGGGCAGCGGCGCCCAAGGCTCGCCTGCGGGCCATTCGGGTATTGCGTCAGGCAGGTGTCCCGGTCGGCGTGCTGTGTGCGCCGATGATCCCGATGATCAATGACAGCGAGCTGGAGGCGCTACTGAGCGAAGCGAAGGCTGCGGGCGCCCTGAGCGCCAGCTACGTCATGCTGCGCCTGCCGCTGGAAGTCGCGCCGCTGTTCGACGAGTGGTTGAAGACACATTACCCGCAACGCGCCGATCATGTGATGAGTCTGATTCGTCAAAGTCGCGGCGGAGCCGTGTACGACAGCACATTTGGGTCTCGAATGCGTGGCGAAGGACCGTTTGCCGACCTGCTGGCTCAACGCTATGCCTTGGCAATCAAACGACTCGGATTGAACAAACGTGGTGGATTTGCACTCGATTGCGATGCGTTTTGTCCGCCGGGAGGACAAATGTCGCTGCTGTGATGAACTTGGTACTATCGTGCAAACCCGCGTCCCAGAGCCATCGCATTCAGTTTCGTTTAAGCTTCGGCGATTAGTCTGTTACTCGGAGTGTCATCAGCGATAGCGCTCAAGGGATTTGTTCGTGATGCCCTTCAGAGAGGGATCACATCCGGCTCTGGTCAAACAGGCATGAAGAATCCACATCAATTCGTCAGAGAGGATGAAGACATGACAGACATCGGTAAACAGCATTCGGCTACGTCGTCCAGCACATCAAGCCATTCAGACAGCGCCGACGTAGCGTTGAAACATATCGTCGATGGCTTTGTACATTTCCGTAACGAGGTCTTCCCCCAGCAGGAAGAGCTGTTCAAGAAGCTGGCGACTGCCCAATCGCCACGGGCCATGTTCATCACCTGCGCCGACTCGCGCATCGTGCCCGAATTGATCACCCAAAGTTCGCCTGGCGACCTGTTCGTCACGCGTAACGTCGGCAACGTCGTCCCGCCGTATGGCCAGATGAACGGCGGCGTGTCCACCGCTCTGGAATACGCAGTAGTTGCACTGGGCGTGCAGCACATCATCGTTTGCGGACACTCTGACTGCGGCGCCATGCGCGCAGTGCTCAACCCTGACAGCCTGGACAAGATGCCTACGGTAAAAGCCTGGTTGCGTCATGCCGAGGTTGCCCGCACGGTAGTCGAGCAGAACTGCAGCTGCAGCGGCGAACTGGAAACCATGCAGGTCCTGACTCAGGAAAACGTGATTTCCCAGTTGCAACACCTGCGCACCCACCCTTCGGTCGCAGCAAAAATGGCCAGCGGCCAATTGTTCATTCACGGCTGGGTCTACAGCATCGAAACCAGCGAAATCCTGGCTTATGACGCCGAGCTCGATCGTTTCATACCGCTCGACGGTTCGGGACCGACGCCGATGGCTTCACCGAAAGCACGCTTTTCAGCCGACTGATCACCAGTCCGACTGACGGCAAGCCCTTCTTTATCAGCTGATGGCGGCTGCGCAGGATGCGCGTCGCCCGTCTTGCCTCGTCTGAAGAATTCCGGAGAAGCGTCATGGGTATTACAGCATTGAAAACCGCTTTACCACGTGAGCTGCTCGCTTCCGTGGTCGTGTTCCTGGTCGCCCTGCCGCTGTGCATGGGGATCGCCATCGCATCCGGCATGCCTCCGGCCAAAGGTCTGATCACCGGCATCGTGGGCGGGCTGGTAGTCGGCTGGATAGCCGGTTCTCCGTTGCAGGTCAGCGGACCCGCAGCCGGTCTGGCAGTACTGGTTTTTGAAGTGGTACGCGAGCACGGCATGGCCATGCTGGGTCCTATTCTGGTACTCGCCGGGTTGCTTCAGCTGCTGGCAGGTCGATTCAAGCTTGGCTGCTGGTTCCGGGTCACGGCGCCTGCGGTGGTCTATGGCATGCTCGCCGGTATCGGCGTGTTGATCGTACTGTCACAGGCACACGTGATGTTCGACAGCGGTCCCAAACCTTCCGGGCTGGACAATCTGATCGCCTTCCCTTCCACACTGATCCAGGCCTTCGGACCAGGCACCGGCATGCAGGCCGGTATGCTCGGTCTGGGCACCATGCTGATCATGTGGGGCTGGGAAAAACTTCGTCCGCAGTCTTTGCGCTTCGTACCCGGCGCGCTGCTGGGCGTGGGTATCGCCACCGGCATCAGCCTGTTCATGGCCTTGCAGGTCAAGCGTGTCGAAGTGCCTGACAACCTGGCCGACGCCATCGACTGGCTTCGCCCGGCCGACCTGATGAACCTGGCCGACCCGGCCATTCTGGTTGCCGCTATCGTTGTGGCGTTCATTGCCAGTGCCGAAACGCTGCTTTCTGCCTCGGCAGTTGACCGCATGCACAGTGGCCAGCGTTCGGACTTCGACAAGGAACTCAGCGCTCAAGGCGTGGGCAATATGCTCTGCGGCGTGCTCGGTGCGTTGCCGATGACCGGCGTTATCGTGCGCAGCTCGGCCAATGTTCAGGCCGGTGCCACCACGCGCTTCTCGACGATCTTCCACGGTCTGTGGCTGCTGGCGTTCGTGTTGCTGCTGTCGAGCGTACTGCAGAGTATTCCGGTCGCGAGTCTGGCTGGTGTGCTGGTTTATACCGGTCTGAAGCTGGTCGATCTGAAGGCGTTTCGTGGTCTGGGTCGCTATGGCCGGATGCCGATGTTTACCTATGCGGCGACTGCCGTGGCGATCATCTTCACCGACCTGCTGACCGGTGTACTGGTCGGTTTTGGTCTGACCCTGGTGAAGCTGGCGTTCAAGGCTTCGCGCCTGAAGATCAATGTGGTCGAACTGGCGGGCGAGAAGGAATTCGAGCTGCGTCTGGTCGGTGCCGCAACGTTCCTCAAGGTGCCGGCGCTGACTCAGGCACTGGGCACTATTCCGCAGGGCAGCACGGTGCATGTGCCATTGGGCAATTTGTCCTACATCGACCACTCGTGTCTGGAACTGCTGGAAGAATGGGGTCGTTCCAATGCCGCTCATGGCACCCGGTTGCTTATCGAATCGCGTGGCTTGAAGCGTCGTCTTGAAGGGCGGATCTACACGACAACGGGGATCGGCTCGGGCGCCGCCTGACAGTCGCTACCCTGTTATCACAGCTCTGGGACATGTGAGCCGGATGGGTCTTCGCGTAGCAGCGGAGCGATATCCGGCTCCTTCCATTGCGGGCGAAGACAGTGATTCGGGCCTCTGAATCAGACCGCGGAGCGCTCCAGCTCCAGGCCGACGCCCAATTGCCGTGACAGGCTTGGCCAGCGCTGCCAGGCCGCACCCGTTTCAGGGCTGATCAGCTTCTCGCGGTAGGCCTCGACCGAGTCCAGCGCGAAACTCTCCTCATCAAGCAGCTCATCGACAGCATGGTGAACCGCTTCGTCCAGCTGGTTGGCAAATTGCTCGCCGATCAACTGGTGGGCAATCACGCTGGCAACCGTGGTATTTGACGGTATCAGCGGCTGACCGAAATGCTTGATGTACAGGTCATTCACTTCCTCGACCAGCCGATGCGCCAGATAAGCCTCGTCCAACAGGCTTTCCAGGCCTTCATGCCCATCCATGATGGAAGGCGGGGCCGCGAAAAAATGCTCGGCGATTTTCAACACCGGCTTTATCTGCCCTTCGATCCCGGCGTGCAGCGCGACCTCATGGGCAGCGTCCAGCAGATCGGGGACCAGATCGATATAGGCCGTGACGAAACGCGTCAGTACGTCTTTCGCGTCGACTTCCGGCAGGTGGATGGCGGGATGAAGATGTGGGAGCTTTTGTTCCAACTGTTGCAGCAAGTGGCCGGTCCGGGCCTCATGTTGATGGGCTAGTTGTATCTGCTCGCGCAATGCGGCGGTGTTCATGGCTGCTGGGACTCCTTGAGGCGTCAGACCCCATGGTTCGTTGATGGAGAGTCATACGTTAGCTTGCTTAACTAAATGCTTAAGACGGTTTTGCTATATGCAACTCACATTTAGATACATTTGCGCTATCAGGGCATATTTTGCTCAACTTTTGACCGAAAACGACTGCCTTCCCCCGGCGATGCGGGTGCGCTGCAGTTCGCGTTTTGAATAAGCAGGCTACTCTGAAGTCGCCCGCAGCTATTTCGACACGCTGTCAGACATAAAAAGTGAGCCACGCATGAGCCAGCCTCTTTTGTCCAAACAGCTCGTTCTGCGTTTGACGTGTTTAATAGTGATCATGTTGATGTGCGGATTGGCATTGCCGTCGCTTTACGGCGTGCTAACCGGACACAACGACAATGGCGTAGCGGGTCAGGACGCTTCACGCCAGATCGATGTGCTGTTCACTGCCGGCAATGCAGCGGGGATGACCTGGGCGTTCTACCCGCAGTCGCGCCAGATGCAGGTCCATCCCGGAGCGCTCAACGAGATGATCTTCATCGCGCAGAACCCGACCGACAGACCGATGAAAGCCCAGGCCGTACCGGGTATTTCGCCCGGAAAGGCCGCAGCGTGGTTTCACAAGACCGAATGCTTCTGCTTCACCCAACAGACATTACAGCCGGGCGAGCACATCGAGATGCCGGTACGCTTCATCGTCGACCGTGACATACCCGAGGATGTAAAACGTCTGACGCTGGCCTATACGCTGTTCGATGTCACCACGCCCTAGATCTAGGCTCGGTGCGCAATATAGGCCATCATCCCCGGCCGCATGCCGATCACTACCCGCGCCGACACCATGACCCGTACTCAGAAAACCGTTTTCATTGTTGCTGCCATTGTCGCCCTGCTTCTGGGCGTGATCCTCAGCCAGGTGCTGACTGGCCGCACCCCACAGGACCAGGCGGCGCTCAACGACGCCGGTATTGTGCTGCTCCCCAAAAGCCGCCAGTTACCGGCCCTGAGCATGACCGACCAGAACGGCGTGGCTGTAGCGCTTGATGGCTTGAAAGACCAATGGACGTTGATGTTCTTCGGCTACACCTTCTGCCCGGACATCTGCCCCACGACCCTGGCGCAGATCAAGCAGATCAGGACCGAGCTGCCCGAAGAGACAGTCAAGCGCATGCGGGTGGTACTGGTCAGCGTCGACCCGAACCGCGACACGCCGCAGCAGCTCAAGCAATACCTGGGCTACTTCGACCCGCAGTACATCGGCCTGACGGCGCCTGTCGCTGATATCCAGACACTGGCCAATGCCGTGAGCATTCCGTTCATTCCCGCAGACACCAGCAAAGCGAACTACTTCGTCGATCACAGCGGTAATCTGGCTTTGATCGGCCCGGATGGTACGCAGCGAGGCTTTATCCGCGCACCGCTGAACAATCAGAAGCTGGTGAAGCAATTGCCGGGGCTGCTGGAAAGAGATTAGGGCCTGTGAGATTCCTGCGGGAGTGACCGGGGCGGCGATCCGCATTGCTCACGAAGACTTGGTCCAAACGCTCTATTTTCTGGAGGCTTTACCGGCCTCTTCGCGAGCAAGCTCGCTCCCACGACGCGCCTGTATAACTATGAGCGCAGAGCGTGGGAGCGATAAGGTGTTCCCGACGCTCTGCGTCACAAGGGACGCAGAGCACTGGCGCGAGAACCGCAAGGTACAATCGGATCAGAACGCCGGAACCACAGCGCCTTTGTACTTCTCGGTCAGGAATGTTTTCACTTCCGGGCTCTGCAAGGCGGCCACCAGCTTCTTCATCGCGTCCGAGTCCTTGTTGTCCGGGCGGGCCACCAGAATGTTCGCGTAGGGCGAATCGGCACCTTCGATGATCAGCGCGTCCTTGGTCGGGTCGAGCTTGGCACTCAGGGCGTAGTTGGTGTTGATCAGCGCCAGATCGACCTGAGTCAGGACGCGGGGCAGCGTGGCCGCTTCCAGTTCACGGAATTTCAGGTCTTTCGGGTTATTCACGACATCCGAAGGCTTGGACAGGATATTGCCCGGCTCTTTCAGGGTGATCAGACCTGCCTTGGCCAGCAGCAGCAAGGCGCGGCCTTCGTTGGTGGCGTCATTGGGCAGGGCGACATTGGCGCCGTTGGGAAGCTCCGCCAGCGTCTTGAACTTGTCGGAGTAAGCGCCGAAAGGCTCGATGTGCACCTTGGCCACGGCCACCAGATCAGTGCCTTTGCCCTTATTGAACTCATCTAGATACGGCTGGTGCTGGAAGAAATTCGCGTCCATACGGTTCTGCGACACCTGCACGTTAGGCTGAATGTAGTCATTGAACACCTTGATGTTCAAATCCACGCCTTCTTTGGCCAGGGTCGGTTTGACGAACTCGAGGATCTCGGCGTGCGGCACGGCAGAGGCCGCGACGGTCAGGGTTTCGTTGGCTTGCGCGGACAAGGCGGTGACAGCGGCGAATATGGCCAATAGTTTCTTCATGCAACAACTCCTTCGGGCCCGCACAGGCGGGCCAATACCAACGGATTCGATCAACGATGTGTGAAATGCGCGACCAGTCTGTCGCCGATGGTCTGCAGAATCTGCACCAGCACCAGCAACAATACGACCGTCACGAACATCACATCGTTCTGGAAGCGTTGATAACCATAACGAATCGCCAGGTCGCCCAGCCCGCCAGCGCCCACCGCACCGGCCATGGCCGTGAACGACACCAGCGCAATGGCGGTCACCGTGATCGCCGCCAGAATGCCGGGGCGCGCCTCAGGCAGCAGCGCCTTGACGATGATCTGCCGGGTCGTCGCGCCCATGGCCTGCGTGGCTTCGATGATGCCGCGATCCACTTCGCGCAAGGCGGTCTCTACCAGGCGCGCAAAGAACGGCGTGGCACCGGCGATCAGCGGCGGCAACGTGCCGAGGATGCCCAGTGACGTACCGGTAATGATCTCGGTCAACGGCATCATCACGATCAGCAGGATGATGAACGGCAGCGCGCGCAGCATGTTGACGATCACCCCGACCGTCGCATACAGCTGCTTGTGCTCCAGCAACTGACGCGGCGAGGTGAGAAACATCAGCACGCCCAGCGGCAGGCCGAGCAGGATGGTGAAACCGAGCGATACACCGAGCATGATCAGCGTGTCGCCAGTGGCCACCCAGATCTCGTACCAGTCGACATTGGAAAACAGGTTCAGAAAAGCGTCCATCAGCGCAGCACCTCCATATGAACATCAGCGGCGGTGAAGCGCGCGAAGGCGGCGTCCATGTCGCCGCCGGTGATGGCCAGCGTCAACTGCCCGTAAGGGGTGTCCTTGATGCGGTCGATACGACCGGCGAGGATGCTGTAATCGACGCCGGTTTCCCGCGCCACCGTGCCGAGCAACGGCGCGTAGGTGGCCTCGCCCTGAAACGTCAGACGCACGATACGGCCCTGAACGTGAGCGAAATCATCGCGCTGTTCGTTTTCGTCGACCTGCTCGTCTTCCTGCACAAAGCGCCTGGTGGTCGGGTGTTGTGGATGCAGAAACACATCAGCGACCCTGCCGTGCTCGACAATCACCCCGGCGTCCATCACGGCCACCTGATCGCAGACGCGACGAATCACGTCCATCTCATGGGTGATGAGCACGATGGTCAGCTTCAGCTCACGATTGATCTCGGCCAGCAGTTGCAAGACCGACGCAGTGGTCTGCGGGTCCAGTGCGCTGGTGGCTTCATCGCACAGCAGGATTTTGGGTTTGGTAGCCAATGCGCGGGCGATGCCGACACGCTGCTTCTGGCCGCCCGACAGTTGTGCCGGGTACTTTTTGGCGTGATCGGACAATCCGACCCGCTCCAGCAACTCGGCCACACGCTGGTCGATCTGCTTGCGCGGCATATCGCCTGCCAGGGTCAGCGGCATGGCGACGTTGTCGGCCACGGTTTTGGACGCCAGCAGATTGAAGTGCTGGAAAATCATCCCGACCTGTTGGCGGAAACGGCGCAGGCCATTGGCGTCGAGCGCAGTGACGTCTTCGCCATCGACCACGATCTGTCCACCACTCGGGGTTTCCAGGCGGTTGATCAGACGCAGCAAGGTACTTTTGCCCGCGCCGGAGTGGCCGATGATGCCGAACACCTGGCCACTGTCGACGCGCAGGCTGGTGGGGTGCAGGGCCGGTATTTCCTTGCCTGCCACCCGATAGGTTTTGTGGACGTTATGAAACTCGATCACGGAGCGAACCTTGTGGGGGCGCGTTAAAAAATCAGCGCAGTGGATCAATTCCACTTGCTTCGTTACCTCGGCCAGATTGAGCCGGGCGCGCATTTTAGCCTGTCCTGCCCGCTGTGCTTAGCATTTATTTGCAGGCTGTCCTGCGCAATGGACATAACACGACCGTTGGTGATCGCAGGTCGAAAATAAAAGGAACGGCTGTTTTTTGCTCCGGTCACTTCTTGGATACCGTGATTTCCCGCTTACGCCAGGGAAGTCGTATTCAGCGAACCCAACTCAATGATTGGGGCGAGATAAGGAGTCTCTGATGGCTAGCAAGAACGCACCACCTGTAACCCAAACGCCCAAGAGCGAATTGGCAGGTACCGACACTCTGGACCGTGGCAATACCAACGAGAAGCTGGAAAGCCTTGAGCAGTTCCGCTCGGACGCGACCCAGCAGGCCCTGCGCACCAATCACGGTGTCAAGATTTCCGATAACCAGAACACACTGAAAGTCGGCAGCCGCGGCCCATCGCTGCTTGAAGACTTCATCATGCGTGAAAAGATCACGCACTTTGACCATGAGCGTATTCCGGAGCGTATCGTCCACGCCCGCGGTACTGCAGCACATGGCTATTTCCAGACTTACGAAGACCACGGCGCCCTGAGTAAAGCAGGCTTCCTGCGCGACCCGGGCAAAAAGACCCCTGTGTTCGTGCGGTTCTCCACCGTTCAGGGCCCACGCGGCTCGGGCGACACCGTGCGTGACGTGCGTGGCTTTGCCGTCAAGCTCTACACCGACGAAGGCAACTTCGACCTGGTGGGCAACAACATGCCGGTGTTCTTCATTCAGGACGCCATCAAGTTTCCTGACTTCGTGCACGCGGTGAAACCCGAACCGCATAACGAAATCCCGACGGGCGGCTCGGCTCACGACACCTTCTGGGACTTCGTCTCGCTGGTGCCGGAATCCGCGCACATGGTGCTGTGGACCATGTCCGACCGTGCGATCCCGAAAAGCCTGCGCACCATGCAGGGCTTTGGTATCCACACCTTCCGCTTCATCAACACCGAAGGTAAGTCGAGCTTCGTGAAGTTCCACTGGAAGCCCAAGTTCGGCGTGTGCTCGCTGGTCTGGGACGAAGCACAGAAGCTCGCCGGCAAGGACACCGATTTCCACCGCCGCGACCTGTGGGAGTCCATCGAGATGGGCGACTATCCGGAATGGGAACTGGGTGTACAGATCGTTGCCGAGGAGGACGAGCACAAGTTCGACTTCGACCTGCTCGATCCGACCAAGATCATCCCGGAAGAGCTGGTGCCGGTCACCCCGCTGGGCAAGATGGTCTTGAACCGTAACCCGGACAACTATTTCGCCGAAACCGAGCAGGTTGCCTTCTGCCCGGGCCATATCGTGCCGGGTATCGATTTCTCCAACGACCCGCTGCTGCAAGGTCGCCTGTTCTCCTACACCGACACGCAGATCAGCCGTCTGGGTGGGCCGAACTTCCACGAAATCCCGATCAACCGTCCGATTGCGCCGAACCACAACGGTCAGCGTGACGCACAGCATCGCACCACTATCGACAAGGGCCGCGCGTCCTACGAGCCGAACTCGATCGATGGCGGCTGGCCGAAAGAAACCCCTGCCGGCCCGGTAGATGGCGGCTTCGAGACCTACCCTGAGCGCGTTGAAGCGCACAAGGTGCGTGAGCGCAGCGAATCGTTCGGCGATCACTTCTCGCAGGCCACCCTGTTCTTCCAGAGCATGAGCCATCACGAGAAAGAGCACATCATCGCGGCCTACAGCTTCGAGTTGGGCAAGGTCGAGCGCGAGTACATCCGTGCCCGTCAGGTCAACGAGATTCTGGCCAACATCGATCTGGAGCTGGCCAAACGTGTAGCTGCCAACCTGGGCTTGCCAGCACCGACAGCCGGTACCGTACCTGCGCGTCAGACATCGGTAAAAGAGTCGCCGGCGCTGAGCCAGGTCAACCTGCTGTCTGGCGATATCGTTTCGCGCAAGGTTGCCATTCTTGTGGCTGACGGCGTCGACGGCAAAGCGGTCGAAGCCATGAAGGCTGCACTGACTGCCGAAGGCGCACACGCCAAGGTATTGGGCCCGACCTCCGCACCGGTCAAGACAGCTGACGGCAAGAGCCTGCCAGTGGACGCATCGGCTGAAGGCCTGCCTTCGGTAGCGTTCGACGCAGTGTTCGTGCCGAGTGGCAAGGCTTCGATCGAAGCCCTGAAAGGCGACGGCGTGGCATTGCACTTCATCCTGGAAGCCTACAAGCACCTCAAGGCCATCTCCTTTGCCGGGGAAGCCAAAGAGCTGTTTAGCCTGCTACGCCTGGAAGAAGATGCCGGGCTGCTTGAAGTGTCCGATAGCAAATCGTTCAAAGCGTTCTTCAACGCGATTGCTCAGCACCGTGTGTGGGATCGTGAAGTGAAAGCCAAGGCTGTTCCGGCTTGATCTGACGCTGCTACATCGCTCCCACGCTCCGGCGTGGGAGCGCCTTTCTGAACGTTCTCGCCCCCACATAGACTCCCCAACACTTCTCGTTCCTCACGCTCCGCGTGGGAATGCAGTTCTGGACGCTCTGCGTCCGCTTTGGAGGATCGACTCAGGGCTTCGCTGGCGTCAGGATGATCTGCGCTTTTTCATTGCGCTCGATCTGGCGACGCAATTGCAGCTCGAAATCCGGATTGGCCTTGACCACCCGCTTGGTCAGCAACGTGGCCAGCCACGGATAGTCTTCGGTGCGCGGCACCACCATCAGCACTTCACAGTTGAACGCTACGGTATCCGCCGCGATATCGTCCAGTTGACGACGCAATGCACGCATATCGCCGATCTTGAGTTCAATTGTCGTGCTTTCTGCCGACGGATCGATGAGCTTGGCAACCCTTCTGGCTTCGGCCGCCTTCAAATCCTCTTCGGCTTTTTCCAGCTCGGCCTTGCGCGCATGGGCAATGGCGCCGTTGACGCCGCTGGTCAGCGCCGGTGCCTTGGGCATCAGGGCGCGTGCGCGGCTCAGCGCAGAGGCCGCCGCGTTCATGTCACCCTTCTGCAGGCTGATCTGGCTGCGGCTCAGATAGGCTTCGGCCAAACGACGCTGAAAAGGCTCAAGACGGATGTCGGCAGGATTGGCAGCCTGCAACGCCGCCAATTGGTCCTCAGCCGTTGCCAGCTCATTACCGGCGATGTTCTGCTCAAGCTGAGCGAACGCGTCAGGCTGGGCCTCGGAGGCAGGCGTCTCGACAGTGGGCGCACTCTGGCAGGCACCCAGCAGGATGGAAAATGCGACAAGCAGCAGATAGCGTGGGGCGAACGGCTTCATTCCTGCGATTCTCTAGTTTGCGCAAAAAACGAGCAAGTCTACACCGCTCGCCTGGGTAGAACAAAGCTGAGCAAGAACAACGCTGCAGCGCAAACCACTATAGACGGTCCGGCAGGGGTGTCCTTGAACCACGACAATGATAGCCCGGCACACACGGCTATCACGCCCAACAGGCTTGCGCCCAGCGCCATTTGCTCCGGCGAACGGGCGTGACGCTGTGCCGCAGCCGCCGGGATGATCAACAGCGAGGTAATCAGCAGAACACCGACGATTTTCATCGCCACCGCGATCACCACGGCGATCAGCAGCATCAAGGTCATGCGCAGTGTAGCAACCGGCAGGCCCTCGACCCGCGCCAGTTCTTCGTGCACGGTCATTGCCAGCAGCGGGCGCCACAGCGCGACGATCAGCACCAAAACCAACGTGCTGCCGCCCAGAATCCAGCCCAGATCAGCCGGGCTGATAGCCAGCAGATCGCCGAACAGGTAGGCCATCAGGTCGATGCGCACTTCGTGCATGAAACTGAGCACCACCAGCCCCAGCGACAAGGTGCTTGGTGCCAGAATCCCCAACAGCGTGTCCGAGGCCAGCGGTTGGCGCTGTTGCAACGTGACCAGCAACACCGCCAGCAGCAGGCAGCCGAACGTCACCGCGATGGTCGGGCTGATATCCAGCAGGAAGCCCAACGCGACGCCGAGCAGCGCGGCGTGGGACAGTGTGTCGCCGAAATAAGCCATGCGCCGCCAGACCACGAATGATCCCAGCGGGCCAGCAACCACGGCCAGCGCAACGCCTGCGAGCAAGGCATACAGTAGAAAATCAGCCATGCTTGCAGCTGTCTCCGTGAACATGAGTATGAGGGAGGGACGCAGCGTCATTCACCACCGCGCCATGCAGATCATGGGCGTGGTCGTGATGGTGGTGATAAATCGCCAGGCTCTGCGCATTGTTGCCGAACAGCTCGACAAAGGCGGGGTCATGGCTGACCTGCTCGGGATGCCCGGAGCAGCAGACGTGACGGTTCAGACACACCACCTGATCGGTGGTGCTCATGACCAGATGCAGATCATGGGAAACCATCAACACGCCGCACTGGTGGCGGTCGCGCAGCCGGGTAATAAGGCTGTACAGCTCGGCCTGTCCGGCCACATCGACACCCTGCACCGGTTCGTCGAGGACCAGCAACTCAGGCTTGCGCAACAACGCGCGCGCCAGCAGAACACGCTGCATCTCGCCACCGGAAATGCCTTGAATCGGGCTGTCGATGACTTTCCCGGCGCCGACTTCTTCCAGCGCCGACGCTGCGGCCGTGCGATCCACACCGGGCACCAGACGCAGGAAACGCAGCACCGACAGCGGCAGCGTCTGGTCCACATGCAGCTTTTGCGGCATGTAGCCGACACGCAGCTTCGGCTTGCGCCAGACGCTACCGGCGTCGGGCTTGAGCAGCCCGAGCACCGCACGCACCAGCGTGGTCTTGCCTGCACCGTTGGGGCCGATCAAAGTGACGATCTCGCCGGGCTTGACGCTCAACTGGATGTCATCCAGGACATTTTGCCCGGAAAGCGTAACGGCGACCTTGTCCAGACGTATCAATGCATCCGACATCAAGCGGCCTTGCAGCCAGCGCACACGCCGACGATCTCGACCGTCTGGCCTTCGACCGCGAAGCCGACGCCTGCGGCGGCATCGACCACGGCATTGCTGATGGCCGGGTGCTGCAGCTCGATCGCCGCATGACACAGGCGGCAAATCAGGAACTGGCCCTGATGCGCGTGGGTGGGGTGGTTGCAGCCCGTGAAGGCATTGAGCGAGGCAATACGGTGCACCAGCCCGTTTTCCAGGAGGAAATCCAGCGCACGGTAAACGGTTGGCGGGGCCGCACGGCGACCGTCTTCATCACTCAGCACTGCAAGGATGTCGTAGGCACCCAGCGGCTTGTGGCTTTGCCAGACCAGTTCCAGCACGCGACGGCGCAAGGTGGTCAGGCGCAGACCCTGTTTGGCGCACAGCGCATCGGCTTCGGCGAGGGCCGAATGCACGCAGTGAGAGTGGTCATGGGGGCGACTGGCCAGGGGAGTATTGGGCATGAGCAGCGACGATATTGGCTAGAGACGTTATTATGTTACCCGTTCCTGGCTGATATGAGTGATTCGAGTGCGCCGTCTTTTAAATCTTGCTGCTGTTTTCTGGGTCAGCCTGCTGATCATCGCCCCTGCTCAGGCCGAAGTCCGAGTGCTGACCAGCATCAAGCCTCTGCAACTGATTGCAGCGGCTGTGCAGGATGGCGTCGGAACACCGGAAGTGCTTCTGCCACCGGGTGCATCACCGCATAACTATGCGCTGCGCCCATCCGACGTACGGCGCGTACAGGAAGTCGAGTTGCTCTACTGGATCGGCCCGGACATGGAAACCTTCCTGCCGCGCGTCCTTCAGGGCCGCAAACTGCCTGCAGTTGCCGTGCAGACGCTGCCGGGCATGCACTTGCGTCACTTTGGCGAAGACAATGCCTCGCATGATGACCACGAGCATGATCACGACAACGACGCAGACGAACATGACCACGACCACCGGCCCGGCAGTCTCGATTCGCACCTGTGGCTGTCGACCGTCAACGCGCGGGTGATCGCCGCAAAAATGGCCACTGACCTGAGCGCTGCCGACCCTTCCAATGCAGCACGCTACGCCAGCAACGCCGAGGCCTTCAGCAAACGCCTCGATACGCTGGACGGCCGTATCAAGCAGCGTGTCAGCGCAGTGGCAGGCAAGCCCTACTTCGTGTTCCACGAGGCCTTCGATTATTTCGAAGAGGCTTATGGGCTCAAGCATGCCGGGGTATTCGCCATCGCCGCCGAGATCCAGCCCGGCGCCCAGCACGTTGCCGCCATGCGCGAACGCCTGAAAGCTGCCGGCAAGACCTGCGTATTCAGCGAACCACCCCTGCGCCCGCGCCTGGCCGAAACCCTGAGCGCCGGCCTGCCGGTCAAACTGGCCGAACTGGATGGACTGGGCGGCTACACCCCGGCCACCGCGCAGGGTTACGAGCAAGTCCTGCAAAAGCTGGCGGATGATTTGGCAGGTTGCCTGAGCAGTCTCTGACCACATTGCAGCACTGCTGTGTGACGCGGAGCGTCACGAGCTGCATTCCCACGCTGGAGCGTGAGGAACGATAGTCGTCAGGGATAACACTATCGTGCCCATGCTCCGCGTGGGCATGCCGGTCTGGACGCTTCGCGTCCTCTTGCGACGCAGAGCGTCACGCACTGCATTCCCACGCGGAGCATGGGAACGAGAGTCAACCGTCCGACTGGTTCAGACGCGCGGAGACAGGTCTGGTCTCAGAGCGCAAACGGCAACGCAATGTGCGCTTCCTGGCGCTCGGCCAGGCGGCGCTCGAACTCCGCAGGGTCATGAATCAGCACGTCCTGACCGGCGAAGGTTTCGGCGGCGATCAAACGTGACAGCCAGAAACGCACGCAAGCGATACGCAACATTGTCGCCCAGAGCTTCGATTCCGCCGCCGTGAACGGTCGCAAGCCCGCATAGGCACCCAGCAAGGCACGGGCGCGGACAGCATCGAGCTGACCGTTTTCGCGGGAACACCAATCGTTGAGAGCAATCGCCAGGTCATACAGCATCGGCCCCGAACAGGCATTGTAGAAATCGATCAACCCGGTCAGGTGCGTCCCTTCGAACAGTACGTTGTCACGAAACAGGTCGGCATGCAGATTGGCACGCGGCAGCGCCATGATCTGTGGTTTGAACGCCTCGATCTCCTGAAGGCTGTTTTCAAGCAGCGCTCGCTGGGTCTCGCCCAGGTGCGACAGAAAATTGCGCCCCTCGCTCAACATCCAGTCCAGGCCGCGATCAGTCTTGCGCTCGACGATCTGCCCACGGGTCGCCAGATGCAGGTTGGCCAGCAACTCGCCAATCTGCACGCAATGCTGGGTGTTCGGCTCGCTGATGTGCTTGCCCGGCAGACGCGGCTGCAAAAGCGCCGGTTTGTCTGCCAGCTCGCGCAGCGCCTGACCATCGGTGGTGCGCAGCGCATAAGGCACCGGCAGATCGGCTTCATGCAGCACGTCGAGCAGTTCGATGAAGAACGGCATCTCCTGAACCGGGCCGCGCTCGACCAGCGTCAGCACGAACTCGCCCTGCTCCAGGCTGATGAAGTAATTGGTGTTTTCACTACCGGCAGCGATGCCCTGATAGTCAAGCAGACGGCCGAGCCCGTAAGGGGCGAGAAATGTTTCCAGCTCGGGCCGAGCCAGGGGGGTAAAAACGGACATATCAGGACTGCCAACGATTGAAGTGAATGTAGGGTGCTACCAGCTGAATATTTCCCACTGCGGGATCAGCATGTCCGGTTGGTCCGAACGAATGAAATTGGGGCTTGTACCATCGGCGCGCACCAGAAAATAGGGTTTGCCGTGTTTCGGGGTGATTTTAACCGCATACAGAAAGCCGTTCTGGCGATATTCCTGAATGGTTCTGTCACCGTCGGTGCGAATAGTAACGTCCGGCGCCGCTGAAGGTGGATCTTCTGCTGCAATAGCGAACAAAGGGCAAAAGGCCAACAGTCCGGTCAATATCAGTCGATTTACCTTGCACATGATAACCTTGTCCCTTTGTCGTCAATGGTTCGCGCATTCTAGCGCCGACCCCGCCGAAAAGGTTGATTCTGCTCATGACCCAAGCGCCACTCGTCCTGGTAGACGGTTCCTCTTACCTCTACCGCGCCTTCCACGCACTGCCACCACTGGCCACCTCCAAAGGATTGCCGACCGGTGCCGTCAAGGGCGTGCTCAACATGCTCAAAAGCCTGCGGCGCCAGTATCCGGAAAGCCCGCTCGCGGTGGTGTTCGACGCCAAGGGCGGGACGTTCCGTGATGCGCTGTACAACGACTACAAAGCCAACCGGCCGAGCATGCCGGACGATCTGCGTGTGCAGGTCGACCTGCTGCATGCCTGCGTCAAAGGCATGGGCTACCCGTTTCTGTGCGTCGAAGGCGTCGAAGCCGATGACGTGATCGGCACGCTGGCACGCAGCAGCGCGGCGGCCGATCGTCCAGTGGTGATTTCCACCGGCGACAAGGACATGGCGCAACTGGTCGACGGCCATATCACTCTGGTCAACACCATGACCGGCAGCGTGCTGGATGTCGCGGGCGTGAAAGAGAAATTCGGCGTCGGTCCGGAGCACATCATCGATTACCTGGCCCTGATGGGCGACAAGGTCGACAACATTCCCGGCGTGCCCGGCGTTGGCGAGAAGACCGCGGTCGGTTTGCTGGTCGGCATTGGCGGTGGCATCAAGGAGCTTTACGAGAACCTCGACAAGGTCGCCTCCCTGCCGATCCGTGGCGCCAAGACCCTGGCCGCCAAACTCGAAGAACATCGTGAGATGGCCTTTCTGTCTTACGAACTGGCGACCATCAAGATCGACGTCCCGCTGGACATCGAACTGGATCAGTTGCATTGCGGCGAGCCCGACCGCGACACGTTGATGGAGCTGTACGCCGAGCTGGAATTCAAGAGCTGGATCGAAGACCTGCAACGCGACGCCAAACGTGCCGGCCAGGAGCTGACCGTCGAAGAGCCGACCGTTGAGGCCAGAGAAGCGGCTTATGAAGTCATTCTTGAACAGGGCCAGTTCGATGCCTGGCTGAAGAAGCTGCAGGCCGCGCCACTGTTTGCCTTCGTCACCCAGAGCAACGGCACCGATGCCCAGCGTGCGCAACTGGTCGGCCTGTCCTTCGCCATTCAGACCCACGAAGCCGCTTACATTCCGCTGACCCATTCATACATGGGCGTGCCGCAGCAGCTGGACCGCGACACCGTGCTCAAGGCGCTCAAGCCGCTGCTGGAAGACCCGGACAAAATCAAGGTCGGCCAGCACGCCAAGTTCGCCATCAACCTGCTTGCCAATTGCGCGATCGACGGCGATCAGGCTCAAGGCATCGACCTGCAGGGCGTGCGCTTCGACACCATTCTGGAATCCTATGTACTGGACTCCACCGCCACCCGCCACGACCGCGACAGCCTGGTGGCCAAGTACCTGACGCACACGCCGATCAATTTCCAGGAGATTGCCGGCAAAGGCGCCAAACAACTGAGCTTTGACCAGATTGCCCTGGAGCAGGCGGGCAATTACGCCGCCGAAGAAGCGGACCTGACCCTGCGCCTGCATGAAGTCTTCGACGCACGGCTGGCCGCGATTCCGACCCTGCAGCCGGTATTGAACGATATCGAGATGCCGCTGGTGCCTGTGCTGGCACGTATCGAGCGCCAGGGCGCGCTGGTCGATGCCAACCTGCTGGGCATCCAGAGCGTCGAACTGGGCGACAAGATGACCGCGCTGGAACGCGAGGCCTTCGCCATTGCCGGCGAAGAGTTCAACCTCGGCTCGCCCAAGCAACTGGGCGTGATTCTCTACGAAAAACTTGGTATGCCGGTTCTCAGCAAGACCGCCACCGGTCAGGCATCGACTGCCGAGGCCGTGCTTGCCGAACTCGCGGAGCAGGATTTCCCGCTGCCCAAGGTGCTGATGCAATACCGCTCGATGAGCAAGCTCAAGAGCACCTACACCGACCGCCTGCCGGAGCAGATCAACCCGCGTACCGGGCGTATTCACACCTCCTATCATCAGGCGGTGGCGGTCACCGGGCGTTTGTCCTCCAGCGATCCGAACCTGCAGAACATCCCGATTCGTACTGCTGAAGGCCGGCGCATCCGTCAGGCGTTCGTGGCTCCGAAGGGCTACAAGCTGCTGGCCGCCGACTATTCGCAGATCGAACTGCGGATCATGGCGCATCTGGCCCAGGACGAAGGCTTGCTGCACGCATTCCGCAATGACCTGGACGTTCACCGTGCGACGGCTGCGGAGGTGTTTGGCGTCGAGTTGGAAAACGTCACCACTGACATGCGTCGCAGCGCCAAGGCGATCAACTTCGGCCTGATCTACGGCATGAGCGCGTTCGGCCTGGCCAAGCAGATTGGCGTCGATCGCAAGCAGTCACAGGCGTATGTCGACCGCTACTTCGCCCGCTACCCTGGCGTGCTGAACTACATGGAGCGCACCCGCGCCCAGGCTGCCGAGCAAGGTTTTGTCGAAACCATCTTCGGCCGCCGCCTGTACCTGCCGGACATCAACGCCAAAAACCAGTCCCTGCGCAAAGGCGCGGAACGCATGGCGATCAACGCGCCGATGCAGGGCACCGCTGCGGACATCATCAAGAAAGCCATGGTGGCGGTGAATGGCTGGCTGGACGAGTCCGGTCTGGATGCTCGGGTCATCCTGCAGGTTCACGACGAACTGGTGCTTGAAGTGCGCGAGGACCTGGTCGATCAGATCAGTGAACAGATCCGTCCACACATGAGCGGCGCAGCGGAACTGGCCGTGCCGTTGCTGGTGGAAGTGGGGGTTGGCAACAATTGGGACGAGGCTCACTGAGCCTGAAGAGGCGAACCTGTGCGCAGGTTCGTCAAATATTGTAGGAAATGTGAACTTTTCTTCACTGCTGGAACTTAACCGTTTGGACAGGAGTCAGACGTGTCGATTGGTTGAAAAATCGATCGTGCTCCTAGTTGTGTTAAGTGTTGGCAGTTATCCAGATCCCACCCTAAGGTCTGGACCTTAAGCCCCGGAACTTCCCCCTCCCCATGCGAAGTCCGGGGTCTTTTTTGCCTGCGATTTACTCCGCAGGCGCCTTGTCTTCCAGTTCCATCCAGTCGGCCAGCACGGTGTAAGCCTCTTCCAGCCCCATGCGCTTGGGAGCCGAGAACAACTGGATGCTCACTGCATCGCCCCAGCCTTTGCGAATCTCGGCCTGAACCTTGAGCAGCGTGTTCTTGGCCGCGCCGTAGGTCAGCTTGTCGGCCTTGGTCAACAGAATGTGCATCGGCATGTTGCTGGCGATGGCCCAGTCCAGCATCAGCACGTCGAAGTCGGTCATTGGATGACGGATATCCATCATCAGGATCAGACCCTTCAGGCTTTCGCGGCTGCCCAGGTAGGCTTCCAGGTGACGCTGCCAGTGCAGTTTGAGCGGGATGGGCACTTTGGCGTAGCCGTAACCAGGCAGGTCGACCAGACGGCGATCTTCGTCCAGGCCGAAAAAATTCAGCAACTGGGTACGCCCCGGGGTCTTGGATGTGCGCGCCAGGCTGGCGTGGGTCAGGGTGTTCAGCGCACTCGATTTGCCCGCGTTGGAGCGACCGGCAAATGCGACCTCAAAACCTTCGTCGTCGGGGCATTGGTCGACCTTGGCGGCGCTGAGCATGAACGTGGCCTGTTGGCACAGACCGAGAATGGGGTTTTTGAGTTGCATGTGATTTCCGGTGAAGACCTGCCTGCAAGGGGTGCGGCAAGAGGTGTCGGTTTCGTTTGGATGCGTGCGCATATAATGACACACCTGTCCCCCGGCCCACACTCACACCGTATCGCGCCGCTCTGACCGGTGTGCTGGAACATTCAGACATGACCTGCTTCACTCCTTATGCAAAAAGGCCGTCCGCGGTCGCCCATTTTTACAACCTCAGCGTTACACTAACGAACTCAGGCTTTCGCGTCCGGTCGAAACCACCGTCGCTTGAAGGCGATTCAATCTGCTCAGGAGTAAAGCATGCGTAATCTGATCATCAGCGCCGCTCTGGTTGCCGCCAGTCTGTTCGGTATGTCCGCCCAGGCCGCCACGCCCATCGAGGCAGGCAAGCAATACGTCGAGCTGGCGAGCGCTGTGCCTGTTGCCGAGCCAGGCAAGATCGAAGTCGTCGAGCTGTTCTGGTATGGCTGCCCGCACTGCTACGCGTTCGAGCCAACGATCAATCCGTGGATTGAAAAACTGCCGTCCGACGTCAAGTTCGTACGCATCCCTGCCATGTTCGGCGGCCCGTGGGATGCACACGGCCAGCTGTTCATCACCCTCGACACCATGGGCGTCGAGCACAAGGTTCACGCCGCCGTATTCGAAGCCATCCAGAAAGGCGGCAAGCGTCTGACCGACAAGAATGACATGGCTGACTTCGTCGCCACACAGGGCGTGAACAAGGAAGACTTCCTGAAAACGTTCGACTCTTTCGCAGTCAAGGGCAAGATCGCCCAGTACAAGGAACTGGCCAAGAAGTACGAAGTGACTGGCGTTCCGACCATGATCGTCAATGGCAAGTACCGCTTTGACCTGGGTTCTGCCGGTGGTCCGGAAAAGACCCTGGAAGTTGCCGATCAACTGATTGCCAAAGAGCGAGCGGCTAGCACAGCCGCCAAGTAAGCGCACATCATGCGCCGCTGGGGCAAAGGCAGTACCCGTATCGTTGGCCTGCATGATCCGCAGGTCAACGAACATCATCTGCTGCAAAACGGCTTGCCGGAAGACGGCAGGCTGCGTTTGCTCAGTTTCAATATCCAGGTGGGTATCAGTACCCAGCGCTACCATCATTACCTGACGCGCAGCTGGCAGCATTTGCTGCCGCATGGCGGTCGAGCTGGCAACCTGCAGAAGATCGGCGATCTGATCAATGAATTCGATCTGGTGGCACTGCAGGAAGTCGACGGCGGCAGCATGCGCTCCGGCTTCATCAACCAGGTCGAGCACCTTGCCCAGCTGGGTGGTTTTCCGTACTGGTATCAACAACTCAATCGCAACCTCGGGCGCCTGGCGCAGCACAGCAATGGTGTGTTGAGCCGTCTGCGCCCGACCAAGATCGAGGATCATCCGCTGCCGGGTCCTGCCGGGCGCGGCGCAATTCTCGTGCGTTTCGGCGAGGGCGAAGATGCCCTTGTCGTGGTCATGATGCACCTGGCGCTGGGGACCCGAACCCGAACCCGGCAGCTCGCCTACATTCGCGAACTGATCGGCGGTTACCGCCATCAAGTGCTGATGGGCGACATGAACACCCATGCCAACGACCTGCTGGAACACTCGCCGCTACGGGACCTGGGGCTTTTGGCTCCGCAGATAGAAGCAACCTTCCCCAGTTGGCGACCACAACGTTGCCTCGATCACATTTTGCTCAGCCCGACACTGACGCTCGAACGTGTGCAGGTGCTGGCACAGCCCATTTCCGATCATCTGCCTGTCGCTGTCGAGATTCGCCTGCCTGACTCACTGCGTGGGGACTCACTGCCTGTGCCCTCTGGTGGAAGCCTTGCATGAGCGACGACGCGGAGCGTTGGAAAGAGAAATACCTTAAAGGGATCGAGCAACAGGACAAGCTCGAAAAGCGCTGGGATGCGCGGCTCGATTTGTTGCGACGCGGTCTGGTACGCAGCAGTCTGGCGGCAGAGGGCTCTGACCGCGCCGTCGACGAATGCATGAAGGAGATGCGCGAAATTGTCCGCAAGGATGATATGGACGCGGGCCTGGCAGCCCTGATCCCGCGCCTCGAAAAGGCCGTACTGGACTCTGAACAACGCCGCGAAGTACGGGCCGCGCAAATCAGCTCGGCACTGACCGCACTGGTTGCGCAGCTGCAGTCATTGCCGCTGCCACGCGACGTACGCAAGCCACTCAAGCGCTTTGCCAAGGAGCTTGAAGAGCGTGCCTCACAAGCCCGTGAGCTGCCCCTGCTGCTCGGCGAGTTGAGCAATTTGCAGGGCCAGGCCCTGACCCAGGTTGAAAAACCCGAGGAAGGTCCGCGCCAGGGATTGCTGCAACGCCTGTTCGGTTCGCGCGAAGGCCAAGGCAACGATACTCATCCCGAGGCTGCTCACCCCGAAGACCCCACCTCGGCACCGGACACGCATGAGCCCGATGCAGAGCCGCAGGCAGCAAGCACTCACGCCCCGGCAGACATCTCTCATGGCGAAGCCGAGGTCGATGACTCACCTGCCACCGTAGCCACCTCGGCCACAGACAGCACACCGCCCACGCCTGCCCCGGAAACCGATACGCCTGCCGTCGTGACACCCGCCGCTGCAACGCCTGAAGAACCTGCACCATCGGTCACGGCTGCGGATGTTGCTCCAGCACCGGCAGAGTCCTTCGCCGAACCTGCACCTGTCACTGTCGAACCCATCGATTTCGCGGATCTCCTGGCGCCTGTTCCGTCAGTGCCCTATCAACAACGGCCCGCGCCAATCGACGCGACAGTTGAAGAACCCGACGCAGAGGCCGAGCAGCAGCCCGAGACGGCAGAAGGCGAAGAAGGCTACGCGCTACCCTCATCACCCGAGCCCAGCTACAGCTCGGTGGCTGCGCATATTGAACAAACCCTGCTGGGCCTGCTGGACGACCTGACCCTCTCCGAGCACTTTCGCCCGCAGGTCGAGGATATGCAGTTACGCTTGAAACATGGGCTTAACTGGTACGAATTGCTGCCGATCCTCGACGATATGGCGGTGCTGATGCTGGCGATCAACAACGGCGGTCAACAGGAGTTCGGCACCTACCTCAAGCAGCTCAATGAACGGCTCGAATCGTTTCAGAGCCACTTGCAGGCGGCCAGTGAAGATCACGCCGAGGATCAGTCCACCGCGCGTGACCTCAACGACCAGTTGCGCGAACAAGTGGGCGGCCTGCAAAGCAGTGTCCAGGACGCCTCCGATCTGCCCAGCCTCAAGCGGGTGCTCGACAATCGGCTTGAAGCCCTGCTCGGCACCATGGATCACTACCAGCTCAAGCGCGATGCCCGCGAGCGCGAAGTGGCCTCGCGACTGCAAGGTCTGGCAGCCCGCGTCGCGAGTATGGAACAGGAAGCCCTGGGTTTCAGGACGCACCTGGAAGAACAGCGTCAAAAGGCCCTGATTGACCCGCTCACCGGACTGCCCAATCGAGCAGCCTGGGGCGAGCGCCTCGAACAAGAAATGGCCCGGTGGCAGGAAGAAAAAAACAGTCTGTTGGTCTGCATTCTGGACCTGGACCATTTCAAACGCATCAACGATGGTTACGGGCATCTGGCTGGCGACAAGGTATTGAAGATTGTCGCCAATGTGTTCAGCAAACGCCTGCGCGCCAACGACTTCCTCGCACGCTTTGGCGGCGAAGAATTTGTCATGCTGCTGCCTGCAACACCTCCTGCCACGGGGCTGACGCTGCTCGACGAACTGCGCGCCGCCGTAGAGTCATGCCCCTTCCACTTCAAGGGTGAGCGAGTCACCATCACCGTGTCCATTGGCCTGACGGCTTTTCGCCCCGGAGAACGGAGCGACACCGCTATCAAACGTGCCGACCAGGCGCTTTACAAGGCCAAGGAGAACGGCCGGAACCGCATCGAACAAGGCTGACTGAAACATTTTGACCTGAACAAATAGTCGGCGGCCCATGCTATTTGTACACATTTTGTTATGATGTTTCATTTCCTGCCGACGCTGCCGACCTCATGAAGCTGTATTTCTCCGCCTTTATCATGCTCATCCTCACTGCCTGCGCCAGCGGCCCCAGGCTGGACACCAGCCACCCCTCGGTAAATTTCGATGGCCGTGCCCAGTATGTGGTGATGCACTACACCTCGGCGTCACTGGAACGCTCGCTGCAATTACTGACCCATGGCGAGGTCAGCGCCCACTACCTGATCGGTGACGACAGCAAGGCCACCATCTACAAGCTGGTCGATGAAAACGCACGTGCCTGGCATGCCGGCGAAAGCGAGTGGGAAGGCCGCACCTGGCTCAACTCCAGTTCGATCGGCATCGAGATCGTCAACCCGGGCTTCAAGGAAACGCCGACAGGTCGCCTGTGGTATCCGTACACCGAAGCGCAGACCCAGTCGATCATTGTCCTGCTCAAGGACATCGTCAAACGTAACAAAATCGACCCCAAACACATCATCGGTCACAGCGACATCGCCCCGTTGCGCAAGCAGGATCCGGGGCCGTTGTTCCCGTGGAAACGCCTCGCTGCCGAAGGTCTGGGGAACTGGCCGGACGAACGCCAGGTTGCCCAGCGTCAGGCATTGCTGGCAGCCAACCTGCCGAGCATCACCTGGTTCCAGCAGCAATTGGCACGCCTGGGCTACAGCACTCCGCAAACCGGTGAGCTGGACGTCGCTACGCGCCAGGTACTGGCCGCGTTTCAGATGCACTATCGCCCGGCACGCTTCGACGGCGAGCCCGACGCACAGAGCGCGGCCATCCTGCAGGTGCTCAATCACTCGAATTGAAGCGCATGGGGGCTGGCGCTCAGTCAGCCGATAAGGGCCTGGCGATCAAGCCCTCAGAGCGGTAAAGCCATATAGAACTGCGTGCCCTGCCCTGGCCTTGAGTACACGCCCATGCGTCCGCCGTGCAGTTGGACGATCTCCTTGCACAGCGCCAGCCCGAGCCCGGCGCCGCCTTTCTTGCGACCCACCTGGACGAAGGGTTCGAAGATCCGCCCCTGCTGTCCGTAGGCAATGCCTTCACCGTTGTCCTCGACACTGATGATCGCCCGCTCGCCGTGACGCCTGGCCTGCAGGCGGATCAGGCCGTTCGGCGGCGTGTGACGCAATGCATTGTCCAGCAGATTATCCAGCACCCGCTCCAGTTGGGACTGATCGGCATGCAGACGCGGCATGGGCTCCTGCATATCCAGCATCAGCACAATATCCTGCTCCTGGGCCTGATCCTCGAAGCGCGCCTTGGCTTCCTGCAGCAAGGTCTCGACGGAGCAAGGTGCAAGTTTCAGCTTCTGCAGACCGTTCTGGTAACGCGAGAAATTCAGCAGGTCGTTGATGAGCTGCATGAGGCGCTGCATCTCTTCGGTGACTGTATTGAGCAGATCGGCCTCACGGGACTCGGGAGCGAAATGCAGACGCTCCTGAAGAAGGCCGAACGCCATGTGCATACCCGTGACCGGCGTGCGCAACTCATGCGAGGCGCGCAGGACGAACTCGCTGCGTACCCGCTCGAAAGCACGCTGTTCGGTCACGTCGTGCAGCACCATCACAGCACCCAGGATGTGGCCCTTGGTGTGACTGACCGGTGTCATGCTGTAGGTCAGCAATCGAGACTCGCCGTCGATTTCGATGGCCAGATCTTCCGGCGCGCGCTCCAGCGTTCCGCCCCGCAGCACCAGATGCAGTTGCTCATCCAGTTCTGGACGGCTCAATGCCTCGCCGAGACTTTGCCCAAGGCGACTCTCGTCCCATCCGAGCTGGCGCTGCGCAACAGGGTTCAGGTGCTCCAGGTGACCCTGGCGATCGATCATCAACAGGCCGTCGTCGATACTGTCGAGGACCGCTTGCAGGCGCTGCTGGCCCGCCAGAAGCTCATCGACGTTGGTCGCCTGATGCTGACGCAGGGCTTCGGCCATGATGCCGAAGCGCCGGGTCAGCAGGTTCATTTCTGCGGCCGAGGAAATGGGCAGCGTGACCTCGTAATCACCTTCCCCAATGCGATCGGCAGCCTTGGCCAGCGCCTCGATCGGTGCACCGAAACGGCGGGCGATGCCGTGCGCGGTCACAAAGCCGATGCACAGCACCGCCAGCCCGACCAGCCCCAACAAGCCGGCGATCCACAATGCACGGTCCCTGGAATTGATCTCGGCGGTGCTGATGTTCTCCAGTGCCTTGCGATGCACACTCAGCAGACCGTTGCGCAGAGCGTCGAAACTCTCGCTCAGTTGCGGGTTGCCCCGCATGCCTCGCGGA
Organism: Pseudomonas sp. NFACC10-1; assembly: GCF_900119195.1. NCBI lineage: Bacteria > Pseudomonadati > Pseudomonadota > Gammaproteobacteria > Pseudomonadales > Pseudomonadaceae > Pseudomonas > Pseudomonas sp. NFACC10-1. The sequence continues at coordinate 475,072 of NZ_FPJB01000002.1, forward strand.
TCATCGCCATATTGCTTCCAGGTGGCAATGAATCGCTGATAATCGCCCCGAGTCTTCTCAAAACCGTTACGCACATTTTGCTGGGTGTCCTGCGCCGACCCTTCCTCCAGCAGTTCTTCGAACTGCTGCTGGATTCTGTCCAGCTCAGCCTCATTGCGATTGGCACCGGTCATCAACGCCAGTTGATCACCCATGTTCTGGCGCAACTTCAAACCCAGATCGAGGATGGCGAAGTTATGCTGAATCAGTGATTCCTGAGTACGGGCCATCTGCATGACACTGACGAGCCCCAGCAGCAGCCCGAGCAACGCGACCGTGATAAGCGCCGAGATACTCAGGAAGAGGCGAGTGCGCAACTTCATGGCCAGCTTCATTTGAGGTATTTCATAGGTTGTACTGTTTTCGTTTGCGGTAAAGCGTCGAAGCATCGATACCCAGCGTCTTGGCGGCCTGATCAAGGGTTTCACTGGTTGCCAGTACGGCCCCGATGTGTGCCTTTTCAAGCTCGTCCAGACTCAAGGCCGCGCCCACACGTGGTGCATTGTTGGTCGGTTGCTCAGCCATGCCCAGATGACTGACCTCTACGCGATCCTGTGGACAGATGATGCTGGCACGCTCGATCACGTTGCGCAGCTCACGAATGTTGCCTGGCCAGCGGTAATTGAGCAGCGCGGCACGGGCTTCTTCGCTGAAGCCTCGGGCCGGACGCGCGTATTCCTTGACGAAACGCGCCAGAAAGCGGTCCGCGAGGGTCAGAATGTCTTCGCTGCGCTCACGCAGGGCCGGCAGATTCAGGGTGATCACGTTCAGGCGGTACAGCAGATCCTCACGGAAACGCCCGCTGCGCACCATGTCTTCAAGGTTGAGGTTGGTGGCCGCCAGGATGCGCACGTCGGCACGGCGGGTCACCGGGTCACCGACGCGCTCGTATTCCTTGTCCTGAATGAAGCGCAGCAATTTGGGCTGCAGCGTCAGCGGGAAGTCACCGATTTCGTCGAGGAACAGGGTGCCGCCATCGGCCTGATTGACGCGGCCCAGCGTGCTTTCGCTGGCACCGGTAAAGGCGCCACGACTGTGGCCGAACAGTTCGCTTTCCATCAATTCTGCGGTCAGCGACGGGCAGTTGATGGTGACGCAGGACTTCTTGGCCCGTTTGCTCCAGCCATGAATCGCCCTGGCCAGCTCGCCCTTACCGGTACCCGATTCGCCCAGAATCAGGATGTTGGCATCGGTCACGGCAACCTGACGGGCCGTTTCCAGTATCGCCATCATCGAAGGGCTGTGGGAATCCAGACCATCCTTGGGCTTGCGAACCTCGCCTTCCAGTGCTTCGAGACGGGCAGACAGTTGCCTGACTTCAAGCTGCTTGGCCGTTGCAAGACGCAACTGGTCAGGACTGCACGGCTTGACCAGGTAATCGGCTGCGCCCGCCTGAATGGCATCGACAGCGGTATCCACCGCCGAATGGGCAGTCACGATCACCACACGCATCCACGGCGCCTGAATCCGCATCTGCGCCAGCACGTCCAGGCCGTTGTCTTCGCCCAGACGCAAATCGAGAAAGCACAGATCGAATACTTGACGCTGCATGAGCGTGTCGGCTTGGGCTGCGCTGTTGGCAGTGGCGACACTGTAGCCTTCGTCTTCCAGACAGTACCGGAAAGTGCGGAGGATGGCGGACTCATCGTCCACAAGCAGAATACGGCCCTGATTCTCAGTGGCTGCTTCCATTTTTCCTACGCTCCTTAATGAATTGTCTCAGTTAGTCTCGGAATCATCGGGCAAGTTGCATGGTCAATTCTGATTGATTCTTCGGCATGCATGGTAGCTTTCTGATCAGCTAATGGCGAACAGCCTGATTAATCCGCGTTTATGCCGTTAAAACCGTCCATTCGGAGACGAGATCTCACCGCAAAAGGAACGCTCCTATGTTTTCACTGAAAAAGATTGCTCTGATCACGGCCGCCGCTGCGCTGCTGGGCAGCGGCCCGGTGCTCGCCCAGCCAGACCTGCCCACTCAACTCGCCGAGGCGCGTCAGGAAGGTTCGATCTGGACAGCTTTCGCGCTGAACAAGCATCTGAGCCCGTTCAAGATCGATGTGGGTGTCGAACAAGGCACCGCGACGCTCAAGGGCAAGGTTGAAAACGAAGTGGACCGCGAGTTGGCCGAACGCATCGCGCTGGATACCAAAGGCATTGAAAAGGTCGACAACCAGCTGGAGGTAGATCCTTCTGTTGCCAGCGAGCCCGGCACACGGACCAACATGGCTCAGCGCTTCGAGGATGCGACGCTGGTCGCGACGGTGAAATCCAAACTGCTGTGGAGCAGCGTGACCGAAGCGCTGACCATCGATGTTGACAGCAAGGACGGCGTGATCACCCTCAAGGGCCGCGCGCAAAGCCCTGAAGCGAAGGAACTGGCGGGCAGCCTGGCGAGTAACACCGATGGCGTGGTCAGCGTCAACAACCTGATCAGCCTCAGCGCGGCCGACTCGATTGCGGCCAAGACCCAGCCACAGTCGCTGACCCCGACCGAGGAAATGAGTGACGCCTGGATCACCAGCAAGGTCAAGGCGAGCCTGATCTACAGCCGGACGCTGGATGGGCTGAATATCAAAGTAGACACCAAGGCAGGTGTGGTCAGCCTGAATGGCGTGGTTGCCAACTTCGCCGAGAAGGAACTGGCCGTGGAAATCGCGCGAAATATTCGTGGCGTAAAAGGCGTCAACGGCGACGCACTGAAGGTCATGGCGCGCAGCGCAGGCTGACAGTTCAGGGCCGGCGTGTCGAACGCTTCGTGCAGAACGCACGATTACAAAGGGGTAATCGTGCAGCTTGCTGGTAGGACGCTCTCGGCAAACTTAATAAGCTGTTGATTTTAAAGGATTTTAATCCACTCAAAAAACTGGCATGCAGTCTGCAATAACCTATTCAACAAAGGTCGATACACAACGACCCATCAGATTGAATGCCCACTCAGGCCAGGGGAGTTTGCAGATGAACAGCCAGCGTATTGCACAATTGCGTATCTCTCCCCTGCACATCCAGCAAGGTCTTTTTCTACTCCTTGCCCTGCTCGTCACTCTGATCGCCATTCAGCAGTTCCAGCGTTGGAATCAAGCCAACGAGGCAACTCAACCAAAACAGCAATTCATCCAGACCAGCAGCATCTCCTATCGCGGCGTCAGCGCTCCAGCGGTCAAGGACATGTCCTCAAGCCTGCGCAACGTTGACGGCCTGGTTTCTGTAGATGAAGTCGCTCCACAGCAAAAATGGGTTTTCTGACCCGACCTTAAAAGCTGCACCTCTTATTAAAACGGCATCAAAAAGGAGTATCACCATGTTGAGTTGGGCAATCACGTTTCTGATCATCGCTATCGTCGCTGCAGTACTGGGCTTCGGTGGTATCGCGGGCACGGCTACTGGTATCGCCAAGATCCTGTTCGTCGTCTTCCTGGTGATGTTCGTTGTGTCGTTCTTCTTCGGTCGTCGCGGTCGAGGCTGATAATGCACACGTCATTTCGCACACTGGCCGCCGCCCTGTTGATGGGTGGCAGTGTCATGGCCATGGCAGCCAATGATGGACAGTCTCGGGTCAATGAGCTTCTGAGCTCCGCCCCCGAGTACCGCACCACCTGGGCGAAAGTCGTCAAGAAGGAAGAGCGTTTGCCGGATTGGGTGATCAACCTGTCCGGTGCTTCCGAGCAGCAGATGACGGCGGCCACTGAAGATGGCGACAACTACCTGGTTGGGCCGCTTTGCGAAACGGCCGATACGTGCAAAAGCAAGCGCCTGATCGTGGCTTTCAGCCTCGACAAGGAAGATGCTTACGCTATGTTGGTTGAAGTGCCTGCCGGTCTTCCCGCAGACAAATCGCCAACACGTCACGCGACTTACCGTTATCTGGGTAAGCCTGACGAGGGTATGCAAAAGCTCTTGAATGAAGAGCTGCGCAAAGACCCTAACTGGTATTGATTCAGAAGAAAGGTGTCGACTCCAGTAGTCGCACCTTTCGGCTTTGTGCGGCCTGAGGAAGGTACGCGCATGACCAGGGGGCCGGGACGCGTTGATCAAGTGGATCGGCGTGACCTAGGGGTACAGGGAGTACCTCCGCCAAGGGCCGGGTCAGGCAAGCCGCCGTGCAAGTCCACGAGAATGCGTCGACCTTTCGAACGCCTCCAGTGACCTTGCACGGCGCTTTATATTTCCTTCCTGCTTCGATCCCGTCTTAAATTGCATCCCTCGGCAACATCAGCCCCAGTGGCAACCTGACGCGTGCTTCAAGACCACCTCCCGAACGATTCCTCAACTCGACGTTACCCCCGTGCATGGCAGCAATACGCTTGACGATGGCCAGGCCGAGGCCGGTGCCCTTGCCACTGCGTGCGCGATCACCGCGAATGAACGGGTTGAAAATGGTGTCCAGTTCGGACGGATCGATGCCCGCCCCCCTGTCCAGCACACTCAACACTACGTAGGGCGCGTTTCGGTCACCGGATACATAGGCAGCGACTTCGATACCGTTGCCGGCATGGTGCTTGGCATTGCCAATCAGGTTGGTCAGCAGGCGCTTCATCGACACCCGACGCAGCGGGAAGGGCGGAATAGGCTCCAGACACAGACGGATGCTGTCTTCATCGTCATTGAAGGGTGCAACCACATCGCGCACCAGATGCCCCAGATCGACCTCTTCGATCTCCTCGTCACGGCCATCGCGGATGAACGCCAGGAACTGATCGAGAATGGCGTCCATGTCCTCGATATCGCGCACCATGCCTTCGGAGAACTCATTGTCGTTCATCAGCTCCAGAGACAGGCGCAGGCGCGTCAGCGGTGTGCGCAGGTCGTGGGAAACCCCGGCCAGCATCAGCTCGCGTTCCTGCCCGGCCTGCTCGACGTCTTCGGCCATCTGATTGAAGGCCCGATAGACTTCGGTCATCTCGCTCGGTGTGTCACTCACCGGCAGCCGCACGCTGCGCCCCTGCCCCAACTGGCGCGCCGCAAACACCAGACGCTTGAGCGGCTGACTCAGTTGACGCACGAAAATCCAGGCTGATGCCGTGGAAAGCAACCCGATGGCCAGGAACCAGCCCAGCACGTTCCAGATTTTCTGACCGCGCAACGGGTGCGGATAAAGCGGCACTTTCAGCCAGCCGTCACCCAGGCTCGGCGCTCGCACCCACAGCGCGGGGGGCGCGTGTACCCGCAGACGCACTTCCGTATCGGCACCCAGCTCCGCCTGCATCTGCCGCTGATAGATCTCACTGTAAGGCCAGTGCTGCTCACCTTCCGGCACGCCACCGCCCACCACCCGAATCAGACCTGCCGCCTCGGCAATCGCATCGCGGTCGCTTTCACCGGCAGCCCAATAAGCACGCAGTGTCAGAGCAACGCCGTGGCTGTATTGCCTGTCGACCAGCACGTCTTCGTTCATCAGCAGATAAACCAGCGTCAGGGCCTTGGAAAACAGCACGACGATGAGCACCAGCCAGAGCGTGCGGGAGAAAAAGCTTTGCGGGAACCAGAGCGGAGTCTTCATAACTGCAGCCATACACTTTGCAGGGCGAGCGAGGCTCGCAGGTTTGCCGAACGCGGGCCGGACCCGATGGACGAACGCAAAAAACCAGTACGTCGATAAGCCTGTGAAAGATTATCGACGTAACTGGCAGCAATGACGGATGTCTGTGCCGACAACCGGGTTATCAGCGACTTCCGGCACCGTCCGGAACGAATACATAACCTACGCCCCAGACCGTCTGGATATAACGGGGCTTGGACGGGTCAGGCTCGATCAGGCGACGCAGACGGGAAATCTGTACGTCGATGGATCGCTCCAGCGCATCCCACTCCCGGCCACGCGCCAGGTTCATCAGTTTGTCGCGGGTCAGCGGCTCGCGAGCGTGCATGACCAGCGCTTTCAGTACCGCGAATTCACCGGTGGTGAGCATGTGCACTTCTTCACCGCGCTTGAGCTCGCGGGTTGCCAGAGACAGCACGTAGTCACCGAAACTGACCGACTCGTCTTCGCTGCCAGGGGCGCCGGGCACCGGTGCCGCCTGACGACGCAACACCGCCTTGACCCGCGCCATCAGCTCGTCCGGGTTGAACGGCTTGGCCAGATAATCGTCAGCACCCAGTTCGAGCCCCTTGATGCGGCTCAGCTCATCGCCCTTGGCGGTCAGCATGATAATCGGCACCTGATTGTTCGCGGCACGCAGACGACGACAGGCCGAAAGGCCGTCTTCGCCGGGCAGCATCAGGTCCAGCACCACAAGGTTGAAAACCTCACGGGCCAGCAGTCGGTCCATTTGTTCCACATTTGCCACGGCGCGGGCACGGTAGCCCTTGCTGGTGAAAAAACGTTCCAGGAGACTGCTCAGCCCCGGATCGTCATCGACAATAAGGATTTTTTCGCCTTCGGCATTTTGTGCGGTGCTGCTCATCGGATGCTCCTCTGATCTCGGGGCGCATTATGGCGTAGCTGCGGTGATGCGCACCTTGTGCATTGTTAGCAGATTTTACTGGAGGCGACACTTGTGCCTGCGTTTTCGCCGAAAAAACACCCCATTTGTCGGCCGATCCCCTAATCCGGCTTCGCTGGGTATAATGCGCCGCCCTCGAAGTCAGGCAACGCCGGACTCATGGCGGTTCGCCAGCCCTGAAAATAAATGCTGGCGCACGATACCCAGGCAAGGCAATTCGTACATAGCCCAGTTTTTTGCTCACAACTCCAGGTGGTTTTATGGACAGCATCAACAGCCGCATCGCCGAAGAACTCGGCGTACGCCCACAACAGGTCGCAGCGGCCGTAGCACTACTGGATGAAGGCTCGACTGTGCCCTTCATTTCCCGCTACCGCAAGGAAGTGACCGGCAGTCTTGATGACACGCAACTGCGCCATCTGGAAGAGCGCCTGCGTTATCTGCGTGAACTGGACGAACGGCGCGTCAGCATTCTTGCCAGCATCGAAGAGCAAGGCAAGCTGACCCCGGAGCTGGCGCGCGACATCAAGCTGGCCGATACCAAGACCCGCCTCGAAGACTTGTACCTGCCTTATAAGCAGAAACGCCGCACCAAGGGCCAGATCGCCCTTGAAGCCGGGTTGGGCGAACTGGCCGATGGCCTGTTCAACGACCCGAGCCTGGCCCCTGAAGCAGAAGCAGCCCGCTTCGTCGACGCGGAAAAAGGCGTAGCCGATGTAAAGGCCGCGCTGGAAGGCGCCAAGTACATTCTGATGGAGCGCTTTGCCGAGGATGCCTCGCTGCTGGACAAGCTGCGCAGCTTCCTCAAGCAGGAAGCGGTGATCAGCGCACGCGTGGTACCGGGCAAGGAAGAGGAAGGCGCCAAGTTCCGCGACTACTTCGAACACGACGAACCGCTCAAAAGCATGCCGTCGCACCGTGCGCTGGCGATTTTTCGTGGTCGCAATGAAGGCTTTTTGAGCTCCGCACTGAAAGTCGGTGAAGAATTGCCGGGCGCCATGCACCCGTGCGAGCTGATGATCGGTGAGCGCTTCGGCATCCAGAACCAGAACCGCCCGGCAGACAAATGGCTGGCCGAAGTGGTGCGCTGGACCTGGAAGGTCAAGCTGTACAGCCACCTTGAAACCGATCTGCTGGGTGAGCTGCGTGACGGCGCGGAAACCGAAGCGATCAATGTGTTCGCCCACAATCTGCACGACCTGTTGCTGGCCGCGCCGGCCGGTCAGCGTGCCACGCTGGGCCTCGACCCAGGTCTGCGCACCGGCTGCAAGGTCGCCGTGGTCGACGCCACCGGCAAACTGCTCGACTACGCCACCGTCTATCCGCACGTACCGAAAAACCAGTGGGACCAGACCATCGCCGTACTGGCCGCACTGTGCGCCAAGCATTCGGTCGACCTGATCGCCATCGGCAACGGCACCGCCAGCCGCGAAACCGACAAGCTGGCTGCCGACCTGATCAAAAAATACCCGGGTCTGAAGATGACCAAGGTCATGGTCTCCGAAGCAGGCGCTTCGGTGTACTCGGCATCGGAACTGGCCGCCAAGGAGTTCCCGGACCTCGACGTGTCGATCCGTGGCGCGGTATCCATTGCCCGTCGCTTGCAGGACCCGCTCGCCGAACTGGTGAAAATCGACCCGAAATCCATCGGGGTCGGCCAGTACCAGCACGACGTGTCGCAGCTCAAGCTGGCGCGCGGCCTGGATGCGGTGGTGGAAGACTGCGTGAACGCCGTGGGCGTGGACGTGAACACGGCCTCCGTGGCGCTGCTGGCACGCATTTCCGGCCTCAACACCACGCTGGCGCAGAACATCGTTGCGCATCGTGATGAAAACGGCGCGTTCAAGACCCGCGCGGCGCTGAAGAAAGTCAGCCGCCTGGGCGAAAAAACCTTTGAACAGGCCGCCGGTTTCCTGCGCGTCATGACCGGTGACAACCCGCTGGACGCCTCCGCCGTTCACCCGGAAGCCTACCCGCTGGTGCAGCGCATTGCGGCTGAAACCGACCGGGACATTCGCTCGCTGATCGGCGACGCCAGCTTTCTCAAGCGCCTGGACCCGAAGAAATTCACCGACGAGACCTTTGGTCTGCCGACCGTGACCGATATCCTTCAGGAACTCGAAAAACCGGGCCGTGATCCGCGTCCGGAGTTCAAGACTGCCGAGTTCCAGGACGGGGTCGAAGACCTCAAGGACCTGCAACTGGGGATGATCCTCGAAGGCGTGGTCACCAACGTCACCAACTTCGGTGCGTTCGTCGATATCGGCGTGCATCAGGACGGTCTGGTACACATCTCGGCGTTGTCCGAGAAGTTCATCAAGGACCCGCGTGAAGCGGTCAAGGCCGGTGATGTGGTGAAAGTGAAGGTCATGGAAGTCGATATCCCGCGCAAACGCGTCGGCCTGTCGATGCGCATGAGCGACACGCCCGGCGAGAAAATCGATGGCGCACGCGGTGCCCGTCCAGGTTCTTCGCCTCGTCAGAACAACGCTCCGCGCAAGGAAACCACTGCGCCAGCGCCCGCCAACAATGCGATGGCGTCGCTGTTCGCCAATGCCAAGCAACTGAAGAAGCGCTGATGGATATTCCTGAAGATCTGACCCACAGCGCCTATTTCAAGATGCTCGGCTGCGAGCTGCGGCGTCTGGACGAGGGCGTTGCCGAAGTTGCGTTGCCGCTGGAGGCGCACCTGCGCAATCGCGGCAACGTGATGCACGGCGGTGCAATCTTCAGCCTGGTCGATATCGCCATGGGCCTGGCCTGTTCCAGCGCTCACGGTTTCGACCAGCGCAGCGTGACCATCGAGTGCAAGATCAACTACGTGCGTGGCGTCTCCGAGGGCGAAGTCCTGTGCATCGCCAAGGTGCTGCACGCGGGTCGCCGCACGCTGGTGGTCGAGGCTGAAGTCGTTCAGGGCGACAAGCTCGTCGCCAAGGCCCAGGGCACATTTGCGGTGATCTAGACTTGATCAAGGGCTGATGAAAAGCATCCCTGCGAACTGAACCTAGCCGTACCGACATCATTTGGGTTAATTTCGGCACCATTAGCGTGGTGCCGAGTCCATTTGGGTAGTACGACAAAGAGCAGTGATTGTGAACAGGCGCTACCGACCCACCAGGCGACTACGCCAGTTCCTTTCTTCACCCTTGTAGACCGTCAAGTCCACCCCCATATCGGGGCGACCGATGCGTGAAGGATTACACCTTGAGCGAACTTTTAAACCGTCGTCTTGCATTGCTCGGCGAGCGTAACAACCTCTCTCTGCTGGAGCAGTGCCTGCACGGTATCGAGCGTGAGTGCCTGCGCGTTACCGCAACGGCAGAACTGGCCCGGACGCCCCACCCGCAAGCTCTGGGTGCCGCCCTGACCAATGGTCAGGTGACGACCGATTATTCCGAATCGCTGCTGGAGTTCATCACGCCAGCCTTGAAGAACCCGGCCGAGACCATCGACAACCTGGACCGGATCCATCGCTTCGTTTACAGCAAGCTGGACAACGAACTGCTGTGGAGTCCGTCGATGCCTTGCCCGTTGCCGGACGAAGAGCACATACCGATTGCCTATTACGGCACGTCGAACATCGGCAAGCTCAAGTACGTGTACCGCAAGGGCCTGGCGCTGCGTTACGGCAAGACCATGCAGTGCATTGCCGGCATTCACTACAACTTCTCGTTGCCGGAAGACGCGTGGGCGCTGCTCAAGCAGACCGAAGACTTTGCCGGCGATGCCCGCGACTACCAGTCGCATTCCTACATCGCGCTGATTCGTAACTTCCGCCGCTACAGCTGGCTGTTGATGTACCTGTTCGGCGCTTCACCGGCACTCGACGCGGGGTTCCTGCGCGGCCGCAAGCATCAGCTGGAGCAACACTTCGACGCCGACACCCTGTATCTGCCGTACGCCACCAGTCTGCGAATGAGCGACCTGGGTTATCAGAGTGACGCCCAGGCCGACCTGACCCCTTGCTACAACGATCTGGTCAGCTACACCGATAGCCTGCGCAAGGCTGTGGCCACGCCTTACAAGCCTTACGTCGAGGTCGGCACTCATGACCAGAACGGCGAGTGGGTACAGCTCAATACCAACGTGTTGCAGATCGAGAACGAGTACTACTCCAACATTCGTCCCAAGCGTGTGACTTATAGCGGCGAACGCCCTATTCAGGCGCTGGTGGCCCGTGGTGTGCAGTACGTCGAAGTACGCTGCCTGGACATCAACCCGTTCCTGCCGACCGGCATCAGCCTGGAGCAGTCGCGCTTCATCGATGCCTTCGTGCTGTATTGCGCCCTCGAGGAAAGCCAGCAACTGGCCAGCCACGAATGCTCCAACGCAAGCTCGAACTTCCTGTCAGTGGTCAAGGAAGGGCGTCGCCCGGGCCTGAGCCTGATGCGTGACAACCGCCCTGTCGATCTCAAGACCTGGGCAACCGAGTTGGTGGAGAAGATAACGCCGATTGCCCGCCTGCTCGATCAGGCTCAGGGCACCGATGAGCACCTCAAATCGATTGCCGTGCAACAGGCCAAGATCGACGATACCGCGCTCACACCGTCTGCTCAGGTGCTGGCCAGCATGGAAGCGCATAACGAGGGCTTTACCGCGTTCTCCCTGCGCCAGAGTCAGGTCCATGCAGAATACTTCCGCACTCACCCGCTGAGCGCTCAGGAACAGGCAGACTTCGAAGCCCAGGCCAAAACCTCGATCGAAGAACAGGCCGAACTGGAAGCGACCGAGGAAGTGGTGGATTTCGACACGTTCGTGGGGTCGTATCAGGCGAGCATTCTGTCGATCAGCAACTGATCGTGCAATTAATGTGGGGAGCTTGCTCTCGAAGGTGCCGGTGCAGGCGCGACTATCGTGCGGCGCTCTGCGTCGCATGCCTTTCTGGACGCTCCGCGTCCTCTTGACGACGCAGAGCGTCGAGAACTGCATTCCCACGCTGGAGCGTGAGGAACGATCATCTCAACTATCGTGCCCAATGCTCTGCGCTTCTGCCCGAAGGGCGTGGGTGAGCCTGCTCACGAAAGGGACGGTTCAAACGTCCCTTTCCGGCGGCTTGTACCAGCCTCTTCGTGAGCAAGCTCACTCCCACAAAATATAGCCAAGAGTGCTCTGCGTCCGCCCCCAGGCTTATATCGCCTTTTCGAAGATCTTCGAATTACGCTGGTAGTTGTACAGCGAGGCGCGGGCGCTTGGCAGACGGTCGACGCTGCTGGGTTCGAAACCGCGTTCGCGGAACCAGTGTGCGGTGCGGGTGGTGAGGACGAACAGGGTCTTGATACCCAGGGCCCGGGCGCGGTTTTCAATACGCTCCAGAAGCTCGTCACCACGGCCGCCGTGCCGGTATTCCGGATTGACCGCCAGACACGCCAGCTCGCCCGACTCCGAATCGGCAATCGGATACAGCGCAGCACAGGCGATGATCAGCCCTTCGCGCTCAACCACGCTGAACTGCGTGATCTCGCGTTCCAGCACTTCGCGGGAACGACGCACCAGAATGCCCTGCTCTTCCAGCGGCGTGATCAGGTCCATCAGACCGCCGACATCCTCGATGGCCGCTTCGCGCACCAGTTCGAACTGCTCCTGCGCGACCAGCGTGCCGCCGCCATCGCGGGTAAACAGTTCGGTGAGCAGCGCGCCGTTCTCGGCATAACTGACGATATGGCTGCGCGCGACACCGCCACGGCAGGCCTCGGCCGCGGCGTCCAGCAGTTCCGCCTGATAGTTGGCACCCAGGCGCTGCAGGTGCGCGGGCACCTGTTGCGGACGCAGTTCGCGCACCAACCGGCCCTGCTCGTCCAGCAAGCCGGTTTCGGCGCCGAACAGCAGCAGTTTGTCGGCGGCCAGATCGATGGCCGCGCGGGTGGCGACGTCTTCACAGGCCAGATTAAAAATCTCGCCGGTCGGTGAATAACCCAGTGGCGACAACAGCACGATATGACGCTCGTCCAGCAGGCGATTGATGCCCTTGCGGTCGACCCGGCGCACTTCGCCGGTGTGCTGATAATCGACACCCTCAAGCACACCGATAGGCCGTGCGGTGACGACGTTGCCGCTGGTCACTCGCAACCGCGAGCCCTGCATGGGCGAGGCGGCCATGTCCATCGACAGACGCGCCTCGATCGAAATGCGCAGCTGACCCACGGCATCGATCACGCACTCCAGCGTTTCGGTATCGGTGATACGCATGTCGCGGTGGAAGCGCGGGGTGATACCGCGCTGAGCCAGACGGCTTTCAATCTGCGGGCGGGAACCGTGAACCAGCACCAGGCGCACGCCCAGGCTGTGCAGCAGCACCAGGTCGTGGACGATGTTGCCGAAATTGGGGTGCGCAACGCCGTCGCCGGGCAGCATGACGACGAAGGTGCAATCGCGGTGAGCATTGATGTACGGAGACGCGTGGCGAAGCCAGTTGACGTATTCGGGCATGACAACAAGAGCCTGTAGAAAAAATGGACGAAAAAAAGAAGCACGCACAACGGTGTGGTGATTATCGTCGGAACAGGCTTGGCAGCACGCGCAGTCTCCTTTTACTCAAGATGCTTTCATTAACACAGGTTATGCCTGACTCACTGGGGCGTCAGGCAGTAATGTTCGATCAATTGACGTAACAGACGCACTGTAGGGTCAAGACGTGACATTTCGAGGTATTCCCCCGGCTGATGCGCACAGGCGATGTCGCCTGGGCCGAGCACCAGTGTCTCGCAGCCAAGGCGCTGAAGATAAGGCGCTTCGGTGCCGAATGCTACTGCTGCGGCCGTATGACCGGTCAGACGTTCAGCGACACGCACGAGTTCAGCGTCAGCGACCTGCTCGAACGGCGCGCATTCGGGGAACAGCGGCGCATAGTCGATCTGTACCTGATGCAGCTCGGCCAGCGGCTGCAGCTTCTGCCGAATGGCCGAACGCAGCACTTCCGGGTCCATGCCCGGCAGCGGACGCAGGTCGAATTCCAGCGAGCACTGGCCACAAATCCGGTTCGGGTTGTCGCCGCCATGAATACAGCCCAGGTTCAGCGTCGGCTGCGGCACCGTGAATTGCGGGTTGCGGTACTTCGCTTGCCACTGCGTGCGCAGGCCCTTGAGTTCGCTGATGGCGTCGTGCATGGCTTCGAGTGCGCTGTGCCCAAGGCTCGGATCGGAGGAATGGCCGCTGCGCCCGAGAATATCGATGCGCTCCATCATCACGCCCTTGTGCAGGCGGATCGGCTTGAGCCCGGTCGGCTCGCCAATCACCGCCGCACGACCCAGCGGGCGGCCGGCCTCGGCCAGCGCACGGGCACCGGCCATCGAGCTTTCCTCGTCGCAAGTGGCGAGGATCAGCAGCGGCTGCTTGAACGGCTGGTCAAGAAGGCCACGCACCGCTTCGATGACCAGCGCAAAAAAGCCCTTCATGTCGCAACTGCCCAGCCCGACCCAGCGGCCATCCACCTCGGTCAGCTTCAAGGGGTCGGTCTTCCACAGCGCCTCGTCGAACGGCACGGTATCGCTGTGCCCCGCCAGTACCAGACCGCCTGGGCCTGTTCCATAGGTCGCCAGCAGATTGAACTTGCCGGGGGACACTTGCTGGATGTCGCAGGCAAACCCCAGATCGCCGAGCCATCCGGCCAGCAGATCGATGACGGGGCGGTTGCTCTGGTCCAGAGAAGGCTGAGTGCAGCTCACCGAGGGTACGGCGATCAGGGCGGCGAACTGGTCTTTCATGGACGGCAACGGCATGGACGCTTCCTGTAATCGGGACGGAACACGGCCCATCATAGGGCCATAGCAACCCAGGAATAAACCGTTTCGGGCCATGTCCTGTACACTGACGGCCTCAGCAGCCGTTCAATCATGGGCTGCGCTCCCGTTTATCCGTATCAGCGTTTGGATTCCCCCGGCCATGCAAAAAGAAACAGAAATCAAACTCCGCGTCAGCCGCGAGACCCTCGCTGCACTGCGTGAACACCCGTTGCTCAAGAAGCGCAACAAGAGTGGCTGGGAGCGCCTTGAACTGTCGAACCAGTATTTCGATACCCCGCAAGGTGAGCTGGCGCAGGCCAAAGTCGCCCTGCGCATCCGCCGCGACGGCGATCAGATCATCCAGACCATGAAGACTCGCGGGCAAAGCGTGGCCGGCCTGTCCGAGCGCAATGAATACAACTGGGACCTGAGCAAGGCCAAGCTGGACCTGAAGAAGCTCGAAGGCGATTGCTGGCCCGAGCAACTGGCCGATCTGGACAAGAAAACCATCAAACCGCTGTTCACCACCGATTTCGTGCGTGAGAAAGCCGAGATCGCCTGGGGCCGTGGCAAGGCCAAAGTGGTGATCGAAGCCGCACTGGACCTGGGCCAGGTGGTGGCGGGCAAGCAGAAGGAAGAAATCTGCGAGCTGGAACTCGAGCTGCGTGAAGGCGAACCTGCCGCGCTGCTGGAGCTGGCCGCCGAATTGGCTGCAACGCTGCCGCTGATGCCGTGCGATATCAGCAAGGCCGAACGCGGCTATCGTCTGCTCGATGCCAGCAGCTACTCGCTGAGCCTGCACGCTCCCGCTCTGCACGCAGAAACGCCGCTGGACGACGCTTATTCCGCGCTGGCCTGGCATCTGCTGGGCAGCAGCCAGCGTCTGGCCGAGCAATACCGTTTCAACGGCCACTGGCGTCTGCTGCAGGACTGGGTCGAGATGCTCGCCGAACTGCGCGCCCTGACCAGCAGCCTCGGCCAGGCCGCGCCACGCACCTCGACCGCACAACTGCGTACTGCGCTGGACGCCTTGCTGGAAGACTGGCGACCGCTGGTTCAGGCCGGGCAGGACGATGCCGATGTACGCGGTGCCGCCCACGAGCAATTCCTGGAAGAATTGCAGGACACGCGCTGGGGCGAGTTCTCGCTGAATACCTCACGCTGGTTGCTGGCCCGCAGCTGGACCACCGAACGCAACACCCGCGGCAATCGTCAGGGCGCCGCACTGTTGAGCAGTTGGCTGCCACGCCTGCTGGGCGAAGAAGCCACGTCCCTGCAATTAAGTCGTTATCAGCAGCAGCCGGAAGACCTGGCAGAGCAACTGCCCCGCATCGAGCGCATCCAGTCATGGCTGCACTGGGCACGCGGCGCGCTGGACCTGCCGGAACTGGATCGCCTGTATGGCGAACTGCGCAAGCTGGAAGAACTGGCGCATCTGGACATCAGCGACGAAGTCCTCGATGCCCGCGTGCAACAGGCAATCACCGTATTCCAGAGCCGCGCGTGGAAAACCCTGCTGCGCTTGTAAGGGCTGGATTCGTGGCATTGGTCCCCACGCTCCGCGTCCGATCTTGAACATGTGGTGCGGCGCAAATTTGTGACGCAGAGCGTCACGAACTGCATGCCAACGCGGAGCATTGGCACGATAGTCATCTTGATGCGTAGGTTAACTATCGTCCCCACGCTCCGCGTGGGGACGCCGTTCTGGACGCTCTGCGTCCGATCTTGAGTGTGCGGCGCGGCGCAAACTTGTGACGCAGAGCGTCACGAACTGCATGCCAACGCGGAGCATTGGCACGATAGTCAAAAGCGCACCTCGGCATCCGGTATGAGTTCAGCCTCCCTGGCGCAGCAGCGGCAGGCTGGTGGTGGATTTGATCTCTGACAGCGCTACTGTCGAGTTCACTTCCTGGATGCCGGGCACCAGCGAAAGCTTTTCAAAGAAGAACCGCTCGTACGCCTCGATATCCGGGGTCACGATGCGCAGCAGAAAATCCACCGACCCCATCAGCACATAGCACTCCAGCACCTCCGGAAAACCACGAATCGCATCGGTGAACTCGGTGAAGTTGGAGCGCCCGTGGGCATTGAGTTTTACCTCGGCGAATATCTGTGTGTTCAGACCGATTTTCTTGCGGTCCAGCAACGCCACCTGACGGCGAATCACGCCTTCATCCTTGAGCCGTTGGATGCGGCGCCAGCAGGGTGATTGCGACAGACCGACCTGCTCGGCGATCTGCGCACTGGAAAGCGAAGCGTCTTCCTGCAGCAGCGCCAGAATCCTGCGATCGTAACTGTCCAGCTCGATTTGCATAATTAATTTTCTCAAACAGTCTGTGGCGCATTAACAAGTCTTATAAAGACTAATCCACCCAATGATGGACCAGAAATTTCTTTTCACGCATGCAAAGATTTCCAGCATCCTTCTGGAGTACCAGCATGCCCAATCTCGAAGCCGTCACCCCCCCTTCGCAGCGTCCAGATAGCTGGTCGTCGAGCAATGCGCAGTGCTGCGCACGCTACCGTGTCTGCGCCGAAGCCGAGCCTGCCTTGCTCTGTCAGGTGTTGAACCTGTTTGCCATGCAGTACCTGATTCCCGACCAATTGAGTGCCGTGCAGCAAGAGAACCTGCTGCTCATCGATCTTCAGGTCTCCAGATTGAGCTGGCATCGGGCACAAGTGATTGGTGAAAAAATGCGCAACCTGATCGACGTCTGCTCAGTGGAGGTCGAGCAAGTCGACGCCCGCAATACCGCGCAATCCCGTGTCGCCCTGGCGACGGGCTGAATCAATTCGCCTGCTCCGGCAATTCCCGGTCGCATAGAACGAACAACGCTGTCACGCTTGGCGTCTACTCTTGTTCATCGTCCAATGACGAATTGCCTCAAGGAGCGCACATGGCAGCCCTGGCCCCCTCTTCACAGGATCGCTGGCTCGATCTGAATGATGTGTTGCGTGATCTGGTTGCCGAAGGCTATCTCGGCCAGGACGACGCGGAAACGGCACTCACCCAACGTCGCAGCGCGGTGAACATCCAGCTGCATCCCCTCGAGTTTCTCGCTTCGCTGCAGTTTGACGACCTCAAGCGGCCGGGCAAGAAGCTGGACGTGGAAACCCTGACCGCCTGGCTGGCCAAAACCTGTGGCCAGCCTTACATGCGTATCGATCCGCTGAAGATCAACGTCGCGGCGGTCACACCACTGATGTCCTACGCCTTTGCCCAGCGCCACAAGATTCTGGCCGTGGCGGTCGATCGCGAATCGGTGACCATCGCCAGCGCGCAGCCTTATGTGCGCTCATGGGAAGCCGACCTGGCGCATGTGCTCAAGCTGCAGATCAAACGCGTGGTCGCCAACCCGTCAGACATCCAGCGCATGGCGATGGAGTTTTTCAGGCTGGCCAAGTCGGTCAGCGGTGCCAGCGCCTCTGAGCAAAAAATGAGCAACATGGGCAACTTCGAACAGTTGCTCAAGCTCGGCGCCAGCGATCAGGAGCCTGACGCCAACGACGCGCACATCGTCAATATCGTCGACTGGCTGTTCCAGTACGCCTTCCAGCAACGCGCCAGCGATATTCACATCGAGCCGCGCCGCGAACAGGGCACCGTACGCTTTCGAATCGACGGGGTGCTGCATAACGTTTACCAGTTTCCGGCGCAGGTGATCATGGCGATTGTCAGCCGCCTGAAAAGCCTGGGGCGGATGAACGTCGCCGAAAAACGCAAACCACAGGACGGGCGGGTCAAGACCACCACGCCTGAAAATCGTGAAGTGGAGTTGCGCCTGTCGACCCTGCCGACCGCGTTCGGCGAAAAAATGGTCATGCGGATCTTCGACCCCGAGGTTTTGCTCAAGGACTTCGACCAACTGGGCTTCTCCAGTGACGACCTGCGGCGCTGGCAGGAAATGACCCGCCAGCCCAACGGCATCATTCTGGTCACCGGCCCGACCGGTTCGGGCAAGACCACCACGCTGTACACCACCCTCAAGAAACTGGCGACCTCCGAGGTCAACCTGTGCACCATCGAAGACCCCATCGAGATGGTCGAGCCGGCCTTCAACCAGATGCAGGTGCAGCACAACATCGAACTGAGCTTTGCCGCCGGCGTGCGCGCGCTGATGCGACAGGACCCGGATATCATCATGATCGGCGAGATTCGCGACCTGGAGACCGCTGAAATGGCGATTCAGGCGGCGCTTACCGGTCACCTGGTGCTGTCGACGCTGCACACCAACGACGCACCCAGCGCCATCAGCCGGATGCTCGAACTGGGTGTGCCGCACTACCTGCTCAAGGCGACCATCCTCGGCGTCATGGCCCAGCGTCTGGTGCGTACCCTTTGCCCGCACTGCAAGGCCCCGATCAACCTGAACGAAACCGACTGGCAAACCCTGACGCGCCCCTGGCAGGCACCGGTGCCACCCGGCGCGCATCAGGCAGTCGGTTGTGTGGAATGCCGAGATACCGGCTATCGGGGCCGGGCGGGTGTCTACGAGATCATGGTCATGTCCGACAACATCAAGGCATTGATCTCGGCGGACCTCGACCTGACCGCCATGCGTCGTCAGGCCTTCAAGGAAGGTACGCGCAGCCTGCGTCTGTCCGGCGCGCAGAAAGTCTCGGCAGGCCTGACTACACTCGAGGAAGTGTTGAGGGTGACACCGCAGAGCGAACAACGTTGATCAGGGTGAAAGCGTTGTTCCAGAAGGCCGCGCGGCATGGCGAGCCCGCTAAAGTGAACTACGCGGTACACCTTGATTGAACTAGTTCGTAGCTTTGGCTATCCAACCCCTCAGAACAACCACAGCTGGAGTAATTCATCATGCGTCTCAAGTTCGCTGTCGCCACCGTAGCCTTGCTTTCCATCCCAATGGGTTCAGCGATGGCTGACACCTTCTGGCGTAATGTGCTGTCTTCCGGTGCAACCACCGGCTCGACTTACCTGACCTTCAAGGATCACAAGCTGATCGTTGCCGCCCAGGACGACGCAGGCAGCTTCGTCGCCAGCGACGGTGGCATCCGCGGTCCGTTCCTGGAAGCGGCCATCGAGCAGGTGCGCAAAGACAATCCAGGCCTGAAAGCCACCGACATGGAGCTGGCCAACGCGATCCTGGATAAGAATCTGGTCGCTGAAAACCAGTAAGTCTTGCCGATTAGCTTCGCGCATAAAAAATGCCGCTCCATGAGCGGCATTTTTGTGAGCGGCAATCGGTTATTCGCCGATGGCGCTCTTGTACCCGGCTGCATCCAGCAGCTTGGCCAGATCGCCGCTGGCGTCGCTTGGCTTGAGCTTGAAGATCCAGGCGTCGTACGGATCACTGTTGAGCGACTCGGGCGAATCGCCCAGCGCTGCGTTGACTTCGATCACCTCGCCCGCAACCGGCGAGTAGATATCCGAAGCAGCCTTGACCGACTCCACAACACCGGCGGTGTCAGCGGCAGCGAACACTTTGCCGATTTCCGGCAGTTCGACGAAGACCACATCGCCCAGTGCTTCCTGTGCATGGTCCGAGATGCCAACGGTCACGGTGCCGTCTGACTCCAGACGTGCCCACTCATGACTTTCGGCGAAACGCAGCTCGGCGGGAATATTGCTCATTTAGTCATCCTCAACATCGGGTCAGCGGAAAACCCGCCATTAGGTTAGATCAAGGTTTTGCCGTGGCGCACGAACGCAGGCTGCACCACGCGCACCGGGTACCATTTGCCGCGGATTTCCACCTCGGCCCGGTCAGCGGTCGCCATCGGAACGCGAGCCAGTGCAATGGATTTGCTCAACGTAGGAGAGAAACTACCACTGGTGATCTCTCCTTCGCCAATTTCTGCGACACGTACCACCTGATGCGCCCGTAAAACGCCGCGCTCTTCGAGCACCAATCCCACGAGTTTGAAGGCGGTTCCTTCAGCGCGTTCGCTCTCAAGTGCCTTGCGACCGATAAAATCACGGTCGGCAGGCTCCCAGGCGATGCTCCAGGCCATATTCGAGGCCAAGGGCGAAACATGTTCACCGATGTCCTGGCCATACAGGTTCATGCCCGCCTCAAGACGCAGCGTGTCGCGAGCGCCCAGGCCGATCGGCGAAATACCCGCGCCAACCAATTCATTGAAAAAGCTTTGAGCCTCTTCGGCAGGCAGCATGATCTCCAGGCCGTCCTCGCCGGTGTAGCCGGTGCGCGCGATAAACCAGTCACCGTCATCAAGCCCTTCGAACGGCTTGAGCTGGTGGATCAGTTCGGCGCGGGCGCTTGAAACCAGCTCGGCGATACGGGTTCTGGCCTTGGGGCCTTGAATGGCGAGCATTGCCATTTCACTGCGCTCGACCAGTTGCACGTCGAAGTCGCCCAGTTGCGCCTGCATCCAGGCAAGATCCTTGACGCCGGTCGCCGCGTTGACGACCAGCCGATAACCTTCAGGCGTGAGGTAGACGATCATGTCATCGATCACCCCGCCGCTCTCGTCCAGCATGGCGCTGTACAAGGCACGACCGGGGGTTTTGAGCTTGTCTACATCATTGGCCAGCAGACGACGCAGCCAGACCCGGGCCTGACGGCCGAGCACATCGATCACGTTCATGTGAGAGACATCGAAGACCCCACAGTCGCGACGCACCTGATGGTGTTCCTCGACCTGCGATCCGTAATGCAACGGCATGTCCCAGCCACCAAAATCGACCATTTTCGCGCCAAGGGCGAGGTGCAGGTCGAACAGGGGGGTACGCTGTCCCATGGGTTTCTCCTTCCGGGCGTGGCGAAGGTGCGGGCAGACGAGATCGGCAAGCCCCCCAATAAACCGGAGTTTGCAGCACGTAACAGCTGACCGAATTGTCTGACAGACCGCACCAATTGCGGCGCATTGTAGCCGCAAGGTGAGAACCCCGCACCTAGCCAGTCTGACGGGCAGAGCGGCGAATCAGCCCAATGACGGGTAATAGTCCTACAAGCACCAGCGACAAAGCTGGCAACGCAGCCCGTGCCCACTCGCCCTCGCTGGTCATTTCGAAGATGCGTACCGCCAGCGTATCCCAGCCAAACGGGCGCATCAGCAGGGTTGCCGGCATTTCCTTGAGCACATCGACGAACACCAGCAACGCCGCGCTCAGCGCCCCTGGCACCAGCAACGGCAGATACACGTTGAGAAACAACTTTGGTCCGCTGACCCCCAGACTGCGCGCCGCTTCAGGCAATGACGGGCGGATACGCGACAGGCTGTGCTCCAACGGACCGAAGGCGACGGCGATGAAGCGCACCAGATAAGCCAGCAGCAAGGCCGAGAGGCTGCCCAGCAGCAAAGGCTTGCCTGCGCCGCCCAGCCAGCCGGACAGCGGAATGACCAGTTCGCGGTCCAGGTAACTGAACGCCAGCATGATTGAAACCGCCAGTACCGAGCCAGGCAATGCGTAGCCCAAATTGGCGAGGCTGACGCCGGAGCGGATCGCAGGCGTGGGCGCCATACGTCGGGCAAACGCCAGAATCAGCGCCACACTGACGGTGATCAACGCCGCCATGCCACCCAGATAGAGCGTGTGCAGAATCAGCCCTGTGTAGCGCTCATCCAGATCGAAGCGGCCACGCTGCCAGACCCAGACGATCAGTTGCAGCATCGGCACCACGAAAGCACAGAGAAACACCAGCCCACACCAGAAGCTCGCGGCCAATGCCTTGAGGCCGCGCAACCGGTAAAGCGCAGCGCCACGCGGACGCTCGTTGGCCGGTCGGCTTGCACCCCGGGCGCGGCGTTCGCCGTACAGCAGCACCAGCACGGCCAACAGCAGCAGGCTGGCCAGTTGCGCAGCGCTGGACAGGCTGAAGAAGCCGTACCAGGTCTTGTAGATGGCAGTGGTGAACGTGTCGAAGTTGAACACCGACACCGCACCAAAATCGGCCAGGGTTTCCATCAGGGCCAGCGCCACCCCTGCGCCGATGGCCGGACGCGCCATTGGCAGCGCCACGCGCCAGAACGCCTGCAGGGGTGTGTTGCCCAGCACTCGCGCAGCTTCCATCAAGCCCTTGCCCTGCGCCAGAAACGCCGTGCGCGCCAACAGGTAGACATAAGGATAGAAAACCAGCACCAGGACGATGATCACCCCACCGGTGGAGCGCACCCGAGGCAGGCGCAGACCGGAGCCGAACCATTCGCGCAACAGGGTCTGCACCGGACCGGAAAAATCCAGCAGCCCGACGAATACGAACGCCAGCACATAGGCGGGGATCGCGAAAGGCAGCATCAGCGCCCAGTCCAGCCAGCGGCGACCGGGGAATTCACACAGGCTGGTGAGCCACGCCAGGCTCACCCCCAGCAACGTCACGCCCACGCCGACACCCAGCACCAGGATCAGCGTATTGCCCAGCAGACGCGCCATCTGGGTTTCAAGCAGGTGCGACCATATCTGCTGGTCAACCGTCTCCCACGACAGCAGCAAAACGCTCAGCGGCAGCACGACCAGCGCTGCGATGGCGAAAACCAGGGGGTACCAGCGGCGTTGGGCAGGATGGGCCACGGTGTTCTCGAAATCGGGATGGATGAGTGAGTGACAAGTCTCTGCGTCATTCGTCTAGGGCGCTGGAGCGCCCACCGTTACACACCCGGAAAATGGGGGGGATGAACCGTAGTATCAGGCCGGACATACACCTTTGTGGGAGTGAGCTTGCTCACGAAAGCAACAGTCCAAACACATCATTTACGGGGCTGTGCCGGCCTCTTCGCGAGCAAGCTCGCTCCCACGAGTCTTATGTATAACGATAAGGCACTGGGTATTAAATCAATTCCAGCCTGCGCGATCCATCATGCGTATCGCTTCTGCCTGACGCTTGCCTGCCACTTCGACCGGGAGGGTGTCGGCCTTGAACTGCCCCCAGCTCGCCACTTCTTCTGAAGGCGCCACGTTCGGGTTGGCCGGGAACTCCTGATTGACGCTGGAGAAAATCTTCTGCGCCTCAGGGCCGGTCATCCACTCGACCAGTGCCTTGGCCGCTTCAGGGTGCGGAGCGTATTGGGTCAGACCGATACCCGACAGGTTGACGTGCACACCGCGATCCGCCTGGTTCGGCCAGAACAGCTTCACCGCCAGGTCCGGTTTTTCCTTGTGCAGGCGGCCGTAGTAATAGGAATTGACGATGCCCACGTCGCATTGCCCGGCATTGATCGCCTCAAGCACTGCGATGTCATCGGAGAACACGTCGGTGGACAGGTTGTTGACCCAGCCCTTGAGGATTTTCTCCGACGCTTCGGCGCCGTGGGTTTCGATCAGCGTAGCGGTCAGCGACTGGTTATAGACCTTCTTCGCGGTACGCAGGCACAGGCGGCCTTCCCAATTCTTGTCGGCCAGCGCCTCGTAGGTACTCAGCTCGGCAGGCTTCACGCGGTCGGTGGAATAGGCGATGGTGCGCGCGCGAAGGCTCAGACCGGTCCAGCCGTGCGTCGATGAGCGATACTGCGGCGGAATGTTGGCTTCGATCACCGGCGAGGTGAACGGCTGCAGGATACCCATCTGCTCGGCCTGCCAGAGGTTGCCCGCATCGACCGTCAGCAACAGGTCGGCGGTCGCATTCTGGCCCTCGGCCTTGATGCGCTGCATCAGCGGCGCTTCCTTGTCGGTGATGAATTTGATCTTCACCCCGGTACTGGCTGTGTACGCATCGAATACCGGCTTGATCAGCTCGTCGATCCGGGATGAATACACCACCACTTCATCGGCAGCCTGAGCGGTGCTGCCCAGTAAAGTCAGTGTCAGAGCAGCCAGAAGACGCTTGCTTGCCTGCATCGGGGTATCTCGCGTTCGCAAAGGAGGCGAAATGGTAGTGAATCCCATTTGCTATCTCAATCGAAGCGGCAGCGGAGCCGTTACCGGATGTGTCCAGGCTCGATCATGACCGGTGCTCAGCACACAGCTCTGGCCCTGGAAAAGTTCGCGACCCGGCGCAGCTTGTCCACATCGAACACCTCCAGGTGCCACTCTCCCAAGCGCACGATCCTGCGCTCATGCAGGTCCTGGAGCACTTCCAGCAAGGCCGGCGAGGCAAGCGCGAGACGCTGCGCGGCCTGAATGTCGTCCAGCGCAATCAGGCGTCTTGCCTGGCTCAACGGGCCATACCCCTCGCTGAGCATCAACAGGCGCCAGGCAACCCGCGCCCGCGGCGGCAGGCGACGCATTTTCTCGGGGCTCTGCAGTGGCAAGCCGACCTTCTGGCTGAGCAGTGCGGCAAACCAGCGCCAGTACTCGGGGTGCCTGTCGAGCAGCCGGGCCAGGAATGGCTGCGGGATGTGCAGGAAGATGCTCTGTTCCAGCGAGCAGACTTCGAAACGGCGCGGCAGCCCGTCAAACAGCGAGACTTCGCCAAACCAGCACGGCGCGCTTGCAGGTTCCACGTGCCTCAGCAGCCGCTGCTCGTGGGTACCGCCGATCCGCACGCGGCCCTCCAGCAGCACATAAATACCGCAGGGCAGATCGCCCTTGTCGAACAGCCGCTGGCCGGGCGTCTTGCGGCGCTGGCGGGCAGCCTCCAGCAGGCTATCCTGCAGATCGGCAGGCAGATGGGAAAACCAGTAATCGGATAGCAATCGTGACCGCCACGACACTCCATTTGTCATTTTTGCTCCCTTCTCTTTCAGCCATGCATGTTGTACAAGAAATCAGGCTCACGCCGGCCATCGTCTCAGGCAGGAATAATAATGAAAAACCTTGTCGATCATCTCAGCCAATACGCGGCTTATCACCGTGATTCGCGCAATATCGTGACGCACTTCGTGGGTATCCCACTGATCGTGCTGGCCGTGGCGGTGCTTCTCTCACGACCGGGATGGAATATAAGCGGGCTGTGGCTTTCACCGGCGGCGCTTCTGGCCCTGGGCTCGACGGTCTTTTACCTGCGACTTGACCGCGCTCTGGGCATCGTCATGGCGATATTACTGGCGCTGTGCATCTGGGCCGGGGCCGACCTTGCGCAGCAGCCAACCATGGTCTGGCTGAGTGCGGGCGTCGGGCTCTTTGTGATTGGCTGGATCATCCAGTTCGTCGGCCATTACTACGAGGGGCGCAAACCGGCCTTCATCGATGACCTGACCGGGCTGATCATCGGCCCGCTGTTTGTGGTCGCGGAGCTGGCGTTCCTGATGGGCCAGCGCAAACCGCTGCAGCACGCCATCGAAGAGCGCGTCGGCCCGGTCGGGCGTGCGACCCGCAAGGCGACGACCTAGGCGCCAAGCGCCGGGCACCGATCGTCACCAGCAACAACGATCAGTGCCCGCCTCTTAGCCGGCAAGCCCGGTGCTGTTCTGCAACCCGGCCAGCAACAGCCGCTGATACAACTCTTCGCGCAAGCCCTGCGGTTGGTCGAGCTGCATGCGTTGCAAGTGCGCAAGGAAGGCTTCGGGGTCCGGAGCATCGAGGGTCGCCTTGCCCAGCTCGAGGATTTCAGTGAGCTTGAGCTTGCTCTTCAGCCAGTTCAGGGCTCTCAGCAGATCGCGCTCCTCGGCGGTAAAGTCGCACCCCAGCGGGTACTCGGTAAACAGCGACGGATAGCGTGATGCGGTGTCCTTGAGGCGCTCGGGGGTGTTGTCAGTGAAGCGCGGATCGAGACGGAAGTCCTTGGGTAGCTTGCCAGCCTTTTGCGCCTGTTCGATCAGGCCCGATTGAAACCGTGAGTCGGTGATGTTCAGAATCCGCTCGATCACCGTCGCATCGGTCTGCCCACGCAGATCGGCGATGCCGTATTCGGTCACGACAATGTCGCGCAAGTGTCGGGGAATGGTGGTGTGGCCGTACTGCCAAACGATGTTGGAGCTGACCTCGCCGCCCGACTCACGCCAGCTGCGCAGCATCAGAATCGAACGGGCGCCTTCCAGTGCATGGGCCTGCGCCACGAAGTTGTACTGACCGCCCACGCCACTGAGCACCCGGCCGTCTTCCAGCTGATCAGCCACTGCCGCACCCATCAGGGTGACGGTAAACGCGCTGTTGATGAAGCGCGCATCGCGGCGTTGCAGGCGCTTGAGTTCTTCCTGGCCGTAAAGCTCGTTGATGTAGCTGATGGCGGTCATGTTGAACTGCGCCAGCCGCTCGGCGGGCAGCTCGCGCAGCCGCGCGTAAAAACTGCGCGGGCCGAGGAAAAAGCCGCCATGCACGACTACGCCACCAGGATGGGCATCCTCATCCAGCGTGCCCATGTTGGCCAGCCGTTGCAGCTCTGCATCGGCATACACCTTGCGCCGCACGATGCCGGCATCGGCGAGTACCAGCAGGCCGTTGACGAACATTTCGCTGCAACCGTAAAGGCCGCTGGCGAACGGCTGAACGCCGCCCTCCCGATCTATCAGGGTCTGCCAGTTACTCATGTTCAACTCGGCCAGCAGGCCGCGCCAGGTTTCGTTATCGGCCTGACGGGCCAGCAGCGCGCCGGTCAGTGCATCGCCCATCGAGCCGATGCCGATCTGTAACGTGCCGCCGTCACGCACCAGCGTGCTGGCGTGCAGGCCGATCAGGTGGTCCTGATAGCCGACTGGCATATTGGGGGTGGAAAACAGCGTACTGCGCTCGTCTTCGTCGATCAGCACATCGAAGGCGTCGACATCCAGTTCCGAGTCGCCCGGCATGTACGGCAGGTCGGCGTGCACCTGGCCGAGCATCAGAATGGTCTCCCCGGCGGCCCGGCGCTTGGCGATCATGGGCAACAGGTCGAGGGTCACGTCCGGGTTGCAGCTCAGGCTCAACGTGCCTGGACGCTGCTCGTCACGGGCCACCAGTTGCGCGACCAGATTCAGGCCGTTGGCGTTGATGTCGCGGGCGGCGTGGCTGTAATTGCTGCTGACGTAGTCTTGCTGGGCTGACTGGCTGTTGAGCAAACTGCCTGGCTGCATGAAGAATTGCTGCACATGGATATTGGCAGGGAGTTTGTCGCGGCGCAGTGCAGCGAGGAAATCGAGCTCCGGATAGTCAGCGAAGACACGCTCCAGAAACGGTTCGAGAAACCGCGCCTGCAAACCCTCCCCCGGCGTCGGCCGCCCGAGTGTCAGCGCGGTGTAGATCGTCAGCCGTCGTTCGGGCAACTCGCTGATGCGCTGGTATAACGCGTTGACGAAGCGGTTGGGCTTTCCCAGCCCCAGCGGCATGCCGAGGTGGATATGCTCGGGTAGCTGCGCAAGAACGTGATCGACGGCATGCTCAATGGAACAGGAATACGGCATCCCAGCTCTCCTGAATTGTTATTGGGTGCAGGTTGGACCGACGACAACGTCAAAGTGCTGCATGCTCTGCCGCGCAGAGCATCATCGTTATACACAAGTCCTGGAACGCCCGGAACAAAAGGCTCCCAGGCTTCTGCCCGAAGGGCGCAGGAGCGAACTTGTTCGCGAAAGGGCGTGGACTATCGCCAAAAAAGCGTCGATCTAAACATCATCTTCGCCAGCGAGCGAAGCGTCGCCCGGCTCGCTCTCACAAAACGCATGTACAGCGCCAGGCGCTCCAGCGTATGAACGAGAGCTCACCTCACTTCAGCCCGGACATGCTCTGGATGGCACTCTTCAGTTCGTCGTTTGTGCAATCGCCGCAGCTGCCTTTCGCGGGCATGATGCCGAGGCCTTTGATGGTGCTGGCCAGCAGTCCATCAAGGCCGCCTTTTTGCTGGGCCCGCTGTTCCCAGGCCGCTGTGTCACCGATCTTCGGCGCGTTGAGCAGGCCGACGCTGTGACAGGCGACGCAATGGGCCGCGATGATGTCGTCAGGCGCTCGGGCGGTATCGGCGGCTTGCGCATTGAACGCCCACAACGCCAGAACGCCTGCGCTGCTCAGAATCTTCCGGGTCAGTTTCACGCATCACTCATCGCAAGGGGCGGGTCAGAAATTGGCCGGGGTGGCCGCACTGATCAATCGTGCCGGGACGTCGAACGGGTTACGAAAGCGATGCGGCCGGGTGCTTTCGAAATAGTAGCTGTCACCCGCTTCGAGCACATAGGTATCCAGCCCGACCACCAGTTCCAGCCGACCCTCGACGAGGATGCCGGTCTCTTCGCCTTCGTGAACGAGCATCTCTTCGCCGGTGTCGGCACCCGGTGGGTAGGTCTCGGTGAGAAAGGCGATGGCGCGGCCCTGATGCGATTTGCCGACCAGCTTCATGGTCACTGCACCGTCCGAGATATCAATCAGCTCGCTGGCCTTGTACACCACTTGAGCTGCGTTCTCGGGCACGGATTCTTCCGAGAAAAATTCGACCATGGACATGGGGATGCCGCCGAGCACCTTGCGCAGCGAACTGATCGAAGGGCTGACGCTGTTTTTTTCGATCATGGAGATGGTGCTGTTGGTCACACCTGCGCGCTTGGCGAGTTCACGCTGGGACAGGCCCTTGAGCTTGCGAATCGATTGCAGTCGTTCACCCACGTCCAATGCGATATTCCCCCAGGTTTTGTCAGGTCTAGTCGGTATGAACGCCATCATGGCAACAGCGTTCGATATTTACAACACTTCGACAGACACCTGACCCACTGCGGCCTGGGGCACAGAGAGATGAATCAGTCTTCGGAATAGATGCGCGGAACGCGACGCAGGTTGCAGAAGATTTCGTAGGGAATGGTTTCTGCACGCTGGGCCACTTCACTGGCGAGCACCTGCTTGCCCCACAGCTCGACACGGCTGCCGAGCCCGGCCTGCGGCACATCGGTGAGGTCGACGCAGAGCATGTCCATGGACACCCGTCCGAGCAGTCTGGACGGCTGGCCGTCGATCTGCACGGGCGTGCCGGTCGGCGCGTGACGCGGATAGCCGTCGGCGTAGCCCATCGCTACTACGCCGATACGCGAAGGCCGGTCACAGACAAACGTCGCGCCATAGCCCACGGGCTCACCAACGGGCAGTTCACGCACGCTGATGATCTTCGATTCCAGGGTCATCACCGGTTGCAGGCGATCCGCCAGCGGGTGCACCTGATCAAACGGCGTAGCACCGTAGAGCATGATGCCCGGACGCGACCAGTCGCTCGGGATCTGTGGCCAGCCCAGCACCGCCGGGGAGTTTTTCAGGCTGGTTTCCGCTGCCAGCCCCTTGCGAAAGGTCTCGAATACGGCGAGCTGCTCATCACTGCAGGCGCTGTTCAGCTCATCGGCGCGGGAGAAGTGGCTCATCAGCACGATTCTGGCCACTTTGCCGGTTGCCAGCAGACGCTGATAAGCCGCCTGGTACTCGTGAGGATGCAGGCCAACCCGGTGCATGCCGGTGTCGAGCTTGAGCCAGACGGTTATCGGCTTGCCCAGGCGCGCCTGCTCGATGGCTTCCAGTTGCCAGACCGCGTGCACAACAGTCCACAAGTCATGCTCGACAATCAGCGCCAGCTCGTCGGCCTCGAAAAAGCCTTCAAGCAGCAGGACCGGCGCACGAATGCCTGCCGCACGCAGCTCCAGAGCTTCTTCAATGCAAGCCACTGCAAAACCGTCGGCCTGTGATTCCAGTGCCTGCGCGACGCGCACCGCGCCGTGACCATAGGCATCGGCCTTGACGACGGCGAGCGCTTTGCCGCCGCTGTTTTCACGGGCCAATTGGTAGTTGTGACGCAGTGCCTGAAGATCGATAAAGGCGCGGGCTGGACGCATGATGACGTTACTTGCCTGAAAGGATGGAAAGGGAGAGGACGAACCCGACGCAGGGACGCGCCGGGCAAAAAGGCTCAAGGCAGCGCGGCGACCACCGACAGTTCAACAAGCATTTCGGGCTGGCACAGCTTGGCCTCGACCGTTGCGCGTGCAGGCGCGAACCCCTTGGGCAGCCATTTGTCCCAGACGCTGTTCATGCCGGCGAAGTGGGCATTGATGTCTTTCAGGTAAATGGTGACCGACAGGATACGCGTCTTGTCGATGCCGGCCAGGTCAAGCAGGCGCTCGATGCTGTTCAGTACCTCTCGGGTCTGCTGCTCGACATCCGCAGTCATGTCATTGCCGACCTGGCCCGACAGATAGACGGTGCCATTGTGGACAACGACCTGACTCATGCGCTCATTGGTGAGCTGGCGCTGGATTGACATGCTGTGCATTCTCCTGAGTGTTGCCGTAACGAGAGATATCAAGGCCTTCAGCACTGATACGGGGTGTCTTGCGGGCAATGAGGTCTGCCAGCAAGCGCCCGGAACCACACGCCATCGTCCAGCCCAGAGTGCCATGGCCGGTATTGAGGAACAGGTTACGGAACGGTGTTGCACCCACAATCGGTGTGCCGTCGGGCGTGGTAGGACGCAACCCGGTCCAGAAATCGGCCTGGGTCAGGTCGCCGCCCTGAGGATAGAGGTCACCGACGATCATCTCCAGTGTTTCGCGTCGACGCGGATTGAGCGACAGGTCAAAACCGGCTATTTCCGCCATGCCACCGACGCGGATCCGGTTGTCGAAACGGGTGATCGCGACTTTATAGGTTTCATCGAGAATGGTCGAAGTCGGTGCCATGTCCGGGTTGCTGATCGGCACGGTCAGCGAGTAGCCCTTCAGCGGATAGACCGGCGCCTTGATGCCCAGCGGTTTGAGCAACTGCGGCGAGTAACTGCCCAGCGCCAGCACGTAACGATCGGCGGTTTCGAGCTTGCCGTCGATCCACACGCCATTGATGCGGTCGCCAGCGTGATCAAGGCGTTCGATGTTTTGCCCGTAGCGGAACTCGACACCCAGCGCCACGGCCATTTCCGCCAGGCGCGTGGTGAACAACTGACAGTCACCCGTCTGGTCATTGGGCAGGCGCAATGCACCGCTGAGGATGCCGGTCACACCGGCCAGCGCAGGCTCGACACGGGCGATGCCTTCGCGATCCAGCAGTTCGTAAGGAACACCGGACTGCTCGAGCACAGCGATGTCCTTGGCGGCGTTGTCCAGCTGGGCCTGGGTCCGGAACAACTGCGTGGTGCCCAGGCTGCGCCCTTCGTAGGCGATGCCGGTCTCGAGGCGCAGTTCATCCAGGCAATCGCGACTGTATTCGGACAGGCGTACCATGCGTTCTTTATTGACGGCATAACGGCTGGCCGTGCAGTTGCGCAGCATTTGCGCCATCCACAGGTACTGATCGATATCCGCCGTCGCCTTGATCGCCAATGGCGCATGGCGCTGCAGCAGCCATTTGAGCGCTTTGAGCGGAACACCCGGCGCAGCCCATGGCGAGGCATAGCCCGGAGAAACCTGGCCGGCATTGGCAAAACTGGTTTCCATGGCGGCAGCAGGCTGACGGTCAACGACGGTCACCTGGAAACCGGCACGCGCCAGATAATAAGCACTGGTTGTACCGATAACGCCACTACCCAGGACCAGAACGCGCATGTCGATGACCTCATCGCGGATATCCGCTGATAATTCGAAGTTTTAAGCAAGGATGTGCGCAGTATATTGAGCAATGGGCAGTGCTTCTCACTGTATAAAGATCTATATTTAGTGTTTATTCGCGGCGATAAACGCTTTGCTAGAGGGGAAATGACCCGTGCGCACTCAACACCAGTCAAATCGTGAGCTGGACAAGATCGATCGCAATATTCTGCGCATCCTGCAGGCCGACGGGCGCATCTCGTTCACCGAGCTTGGCGAGCGGGTCGGCCTGTCAACTACGCCCTGTACAGAGCGGGTGCGCAGGCTGGAACGCGAGGGGATCATCATGGGCTACACCGCCCGGCTGAATCCGCAAAGCCTCAAGGCCAGCCTGCTGGTATTCGTCGAGATCAGCCTGGACTACAAGTCTGGCGACACCTTTGAAGAATTCCGCCGTGCCGTGCTGAAGCTTCCCCATGTGCTGGAGTGCCATCTGGTGTCCGGCGACTTCGACTACCTGGTCAAGGCGCGGATTTCCGAAATGGCGTCCTACCGCAAACTGCTGGGCGATATCCTGCTCAAACTGCCGCACGTGCGTGAGTCCAAGAGCTACATCGTCATGGAGGAAGTCAAAGAGAGCCTGAATCTGCCGATTCCCGACTGATTGCCTGCTATACGAGTACCTGGCGAGTCGAGGCCATGTACTCATGAATCTGCTTTTCGACCCGTGGATGGATCAACTCGACCGGCCGACGGCCATTCGGGCAGGGCAGGCTTGCGGTGGTGCCGAACAGGCGGCAGATCAGCGGGCGTTCGTCATACACGGTGCAGCCTTGCGGACCAAGGTGTACGCAATTGAGTTCGTCCAGCGCAGCGTCCTGTTCGGCGGCCGTCTTGCGCGGCAGACGCGACATTTCTTCGGGCGACGTGGTCACCGGCCCACAGCAGTCGTGGCAGCCGGGCACACACTCGAACGAAGGAATCTGGCGACGCAGATCCGCTATTTTCTGACGGTTGCAGCTCATTGACTCGACCACTCATACATAAGGCCGCAAGTTTGCCTCAGTTGGCAGGCTCATGACAGCGGCTTATCCTCCCGACACGCCATCCGCCACCAACAGGACACGCTCATGAACGCCCGCGTTCAGCACCCGACTCGTCACGATCAGCACGCTGCTTCCTACTACGCCGCCAGCAGTCATGCGCAAGCGGATCATCCTGCGCTGCAAGGTGAGGTGAAGGTGGATGTGTGCGTGGTAGGCGGTGGATTCTCCGGACTCAACACTGCCATCGAACTGGCCGAGCGCGGGTTCAGCGTGGCGCTGCTCGAAGCGCGCAAGATCGGTTGGGGGGCCAGCGGGCGCAATGGCGGTCAGTTGATTCGCGGGGTCGGTCATGGCGTCGAACAGTTCGCCAATGTCATCGGCAGCGAAGGCGTGCGGCAGCTCAAGCTGCTGGGCATCGAGGCCGTCGAGATCGTACGTCAGCGCATCGAACGGCATGCTATCGATTGCGACCTGAAATGGGGTTATTGCGATCTGGCCAACAAACCGCGCGACCTGCACAGCCTTGCCGAAGATGCAGAAGAGTTGCGCAGCCTGGGTTATCGCCATGCACTGCAGTTGCTGCAACCCGAAGAGATGCACAGCGTGGTGGGCTCCTCACGCTATGTCGGTGGCCTGATCGACATGGGCTCGGGGCATTTGCATCCGTTGAACCTTGCCTTGGGCGAAGCGGCTGTGGCGCAGTCGCTCGGCGTCCAGTTGTACGAACACTCAGCGGTGACGAACATCGATTATGGCCCGCAGGTCCGGGTGCATACAGCGGGCGGTTCGGTGCAGGCGCAGACCCTGGTGCTGGGTTGCAACGCCTACCTCAATGACTTGAATCCGGAAATCAGCGGCAAGGTGTTGCCTGCCGGCAGCTACATCATCGCCACCGAGCCATTGAGCGACGCGCAGGCCCGTGAAGTGTTGCCGCAGGACATGGCGGTCTGCGATCAGCGCGTGACAGTGGATTACTACAGGCTGTCTGCTGACCGCCGTTTGCTGTTCGGCGGCGCCTGCCATTACTCGGGGCGTGACCCTCAGGATATCGCCGCGTACATGCGACCGAAGATGCTCGATGTGTTTCCACAGCTGGCCTCAGTGAAGATCGATTACCAGTGGGGCGGAATGATCGGCATCGGCGCCAATCGCCTGCCGCAAATTGGCCGGCTCAAGCAGCACCCCAACGTATTTTATGCTCAGGCCTACTCGGGCCACGGTCTGAATGCCACGCATCTGGCAGGCCGACTGCTGGCCGAAGCCATCGCCGGGCAACACAGCGATGGCTTCGAGTTGTTCGCCAAAGTGCCGCACATGACCTTTCCCGGCGGCAAGCACTTGCGCTCGCCTCTGCTGGCATTGGGCATGCTCTGGCACCGCCTTAAAGAGCTGCGCTAGGCTCAGGGCCTCCAGAACGGCTTCATCGCCTCGACCCGCGCCTGGCGGAAATCCAGTCCGATGTCGCGCAACTGGTCGTCCGTCAGTGTCAGCAAGGTACGGCGTGACAACCAGCGATGGCGATACAGTGCCCAGCGCCCCATGCCTGCCAACAGATCGGCCTTGTTCGAGCGGACCGTTTTGACCGCCGCTGGCCGATACTCATTCAATTCATGGCTGTGAAGCGCAAGGCGCACATCGCTGAACCCGTTCATGTCCTGCTCCCTCATCCTGGGTGGGTGTGAGTTCATGATGCAGCGAACAGCAAAACCAATACAGATTCAAAAGTCCTTTATATTTTCCATACAGAAGATTCAAAAACGCCACTGAATGCTATATTTTCGGCCAATCTGTATTGCTTTAACGCGTTCGAATTTCTGAGAGTACGCCATGACGCTCTACGTCAACCTCGCCGAACTGCTCGGCTCGCGCATCGAAAACGGCTTCTATCGCCCCGGCGACCGCCTGCCCTCAGTGCGCGCGTTGAGCGTCGAACATGGCGTCAGCCTGAGTACCGTGCAGCAGGCGTACCGGGTGCTGGAAGACAATGGCCTGGCCGCGCCGAAACCCAAGTCCGGCTATTACGTCTCGGTCAGCCGAAAAGCCCCTGCGCTGCCAGCGGTCGGCAGGCCAGTGCAGCGGCCTGTGGATATCTCTCAATGGGATCAGGTACTGGACCTGATTCGCGTGGCACCTCTTGAAGCCGTCACGCAACTGGGGCGCGGCATGCCCGATGTCACCAGCCCGACCCTGAAACCGCTGATGCGCGCGCTGAGTCAGTTGAGTCGCCATCAGGACATGCCGGGCCTGTATTACGACAACATCTACGGCGTGCGCAGGCTGCGCGAGCAGATTGCCAGGCTGATGCTCGACTCGGGCTGCAACCTGACCGCCAATGACCTGATCGTCACCAATGGCTGTCATGAAGCGCTGTCAGCGAGTGTCCGGGCCATCTGCTCGCCGGGGGACATCGTGGCGGTGGACTCGCCAAGCTTCTTCGGCGCCATGCAAACGCTCAAGGGCGTGGGCATGAAAGCCATGGAAATCCCTACCGACCCGTTGACCGGCATCAGCCTCGAAGCACTGGAACTGGCGCTGGAACAATGGCCGATCAAGGTCATTCAGCTGACGCCCAACTGCAACAACCCGCTGGGTTATGTCATGCCTGAAGCACGCAAGCGGGCACTGCTGACCCTGGCGCAGCGCTTCGACGTGGCGATCATCGAAGATGATGTGTATGGAGACCTGGCCTACAACTACCCTCGCCCGCGCACCATCAAATCCTTCGACGAGGACGGTCGCGTGCTGTTGTGCAGTTCGTTTTCCAAGACCCTGGCGCCCGGGCTGCGAATCGGCTGGGTAGCGCCGGGCCGCTATCTGGAGCAGGTGCTGCACATGAAATACATCGGCACCGGCTCGACCGCCCCGCAGCCACAATTGGCCATCGCCGACTTCATCGAAGGCGGCCATTACGAGCCACATGTGCGGCGCATGCGTAGCCAATATCAGCGCAGTCGCGACCAGATGATCGACTGGGTGATGCGCTACTTCCCTGAAGGCACCCGCGCCAGCCGGCCACAAGGCGGCTTCATGCTGTGGGTGGAACTGGCCGAAGGCTTCGACACCCTGCGCCTGAACCGCGCCTTGCTGGGCAAGGGTGTGCAGATCGCTGTGGGCAGTATCTTTTCGGCATCGGGCAAGTACCGCAACTGCATGCGCATGAACTTCGCGACCAAACCCAACCGCGAAATCGAGAGCGCTGTGCGTATCGTGGGCGAGACAATTGCACTACTGAATGCGCAAACTGACTGATGCGGGCAAATCTTTCCCGGTTTTGCGGGTCATATCGCCAAGTCGAGCCATGTCCAGACGCGGAAGATCAATTTGAATAACTCATGGGCCTTGCCCTTTTGCTTGCTGGTTGCGTTATGCGTCAGCGGTTGCGCGCATCAACAGGTCGCCAGTGAGCCAAGCCAGGCCATGCCGTCTTCAGGCTCCGCGTTCGGCCGTTCGATCCAGGCCATGGCCATGCCCCACGAGGGACGTTCTGGCTTTCGTCTGTTGCCTGACAGCAGTGACGCTTTCAAGGCTCGCGCCGAACTGATCCGCAATGCAAAAAGCAGCCTTGATCTGCAGTATTACATCGTCCACGACGGCCTGAGCACGCGCGCCCTGATCGATGAACTGCTCAAGGCGGCAGACCGTGGCGTACGCGTGCGTATCCTGCTGGACGACACCACCAGCGACGGTCTGGATCAGGCCATCGCCACCCTGGCCGCTCACCCGAACATTCAGATTCGCCTGTTCAACCCGCAAAACCTGGGGCGCGAGACCGGCATCACCCGCAGCCTCGGGCGCCTGATGAACCTGTCGCGCCAGCACCGGCGCATGCACAACAAGCTATGGCTGGCCGACAGCAGCGTGGCCATCGTCGGCGGGCGCAACCTGGGCGATGAATACTTCGATGCCGAGCCGAACCTGAATTTCACCGATATCGACATGCTCAGCGTGGGGCCGGTGGCCGAGCAGCTCGGCCACAGCTTCGACCAGTACTGGAACAGTACACTCAGCAAGCCTATCGATGAGTTCATCTATTTCCGGCCAGACGGAGAGGATCTGGCCGCGGCCCGGCGCAAGCTGGACGATTCTCTGGAGCAGGCGCACCAGCAGCACAAGGCGCTGTATGAGCGATTGATGGCCTACAAGACCCAGCCGCGCATGAAAACCTGGCTCAACGAGCTGGTCTGGGCGTACAACCAGGCGCTGTGGGATGCACCGACCAAGGTACTGGCGCAGGGCGAGCCTGATCCGCACCTGCTGCTGACCACGCAACTGGCGCCTGAACTGCTGAACACGCACAAGGAACTGATGCTGATCTCGGCCTACTTTGTGCCGGGCCAGGAAGGCTTGCTGTACCTGACCGGCCGGGCCGATGCCGGTGTCAATGTCAGCCTGCTGACCAACTCCCTGGAAGCCACCGACGTGCCTGCCGTGCATGGCGGCTATGCGCCGTACCGCAAGGCACTGCTGGAGCATGGCGTGAAGCTCTTCGAGCTGCGCCGACAGCCTGGCGATACCGAGACGATGCGCGGCAGCGGTCCGCATCTGTTCAAGAAAAGCCATTCTCTGGTCAGCTCCGAATCGAGCCTGCACAGCAAGGCGATGATCTTTGATCGGCAGAAGGTCTTTGTCGGCTCATTCAACTTCGATCCGCGCTCTGTGCTGTGGAATACCGAAGTGGGCGTATTGGTCGACAGCCCGCAACTGGCCGAACAACTGCGCGAACTGACCTTGCAGGGCATGGCCCCGTCGCTCACCTACGAAGCGCGGCTGGAGGACGGCAAAGTGGTGTGGGTGACCGAAGACAACGGGCAGATCCACACACTGCATACCGAACCGGGCGACTGGTGGCGGCGTTTCAATGCGTGGATGAGCCGCGCCATCGGCCTGGAAAGAATGCTTTAAGCGGGCGCAGCCTGCGCATCGCCGAACGCGCCGCGTCGCCGGATCAGTATCAGCAGGCCCAAGGCACCTGCAGCCATCATCAGCGGCAAGGCCTCACCGCTGACCCACTGGCTGCCCGCGCCGGCTATCAACGGGCCGAGCAGGCAGCCGATGCCCCACAGTTGAGCGACATGCGCGTTGGCGCGGACCAGCGAATCATCGCGATAGCGTTCGCCGATCAGAATCAGCGACAGGGTAAACAGCCCACCGGCACTGGCACCGAAGACGGTCCACAGCGGCCAGATCAGAACAGTGTCGATCAGCAATGGCACCAGCAGACTGGACGCCAGCAGCAAGGCGGCACAGCCGGTGAACATCGCGCGACGTGAAATGCGGTCGGCGAGCATGCCGATCGGCAGTTGCAGCAGCGCGTCACCGACCACCACCACGCTGACCATGATCAGGGCGATTTCCGGGGTGAAGCCGTGGCGTATGCAGTAAAGCGGCAACAGGGTGAGGATCAGCGCTTCGAACGCAGCAAACAGGGCGACCGCCCAGGCGATGGCAGGCATGCCGCGACAGAAGCCGGACAGATCGGCAAACGTCACGTTGCAGGATTCGGTCGACGGCGCGCCGGTGCGCCCCAGCAGCAGAAACGGTGAGCCGACCAGCAGCGCCACGCCAATCCAGAAACCATAGTCGGCTTCGGTGCCGATCACGCCGAGCAGCAGCGGCCCCGCCAGTTGGCTCAATGCGTAGGTGCTGCCATACAGCGCCACCAGACGCCCGCGCAGGCGCTCGATGACCAGCTGATTGATCCAGCTTTCACCCAGCACGAAGACGATGGTCAGAATGACCCCGAGGGTCAGGCGCAAGACCAGCCAGATCCAGTAATACGGTAGCAGCGCCAGCGCGCCGACCGAAAACGCCCCGGCCCACAGACACAGGCGCATCAGATTGGCCGTGCCGAAGCGCGCCGCCAGACGACTGGCCAGCGCCGCGCCGAGCAGCACGCCCACCGCAGGCATCGCCGCCATGATGCCAATGGCGAACGAGCCATAGCCCCAGCCTGCCAGCCGCAATGAAACCAGCGGCATGCTGACGCCCATTGCCAGACCAACGCCCAGCACGGACGCCAGCACAGCAAAATAAGTACCCCAACGCATTTTCAAGCTCCTGCCTGCCCTCACTGCACAATCAAGACCGGACGCAGAGCGTCCAGAACGGCATGCGACGCGGAGCGTCGCACGATAGTTAAGGTTATCGTTCCTCACGCTCCAGCGTGGGAATGCCTTGCGTGACGCTCTGCGTCACAAATCTGCGCCGCGCCGCAAACGCAAGCCAGGACGCGGAGCGTCCAGAACGGCATGCGACGCAGAGCGTCGCACGATAGTTAAGGTTATCGTTCCTCACGCTCCAGCGTGGGAATGCCGTGCGTGACGCTCCGCGTCACAAATCTGCGCCACGCCGCAAACGCGAGACCGGACGCGGAGCGTCCCAGAACTACACGCCCACGCAGAGCCTGGGAGCAATAGGCAAATGACTACAACTTGATCCAGGTCGCCTTCAGTTCGGTGTATTTGTCGAACGCATGCAGCGACTTGTCACGACCGTTGCCCGACTGCTTGAAGCCGCCGAACGGTGCGGTCATGTCGCCGCCGTCGTACTGGTTGACCCATACACTGCCTGCGCGCAAAGCCTTGGCGGTCAGGTGTGCCTTGGAGATGTTCGAGGTCCATACGGCAGCCGCCAGGCCATACTGCGTGTCGTTGGCGATCTGAATCGCCTCTTCGGCAGAATCGAACGTCAGCACCGAAAGCACCGGGCCGAAGATTTCTTCCTGAGCGATTTTCATCGCGTTGTTCACACCGTCGAAAATGGTCGGCTCGACATAGGTGCCGCCGGTCTCCTGCAGAATGCGCTTGCCGCCCGCAACCAGCTTGGCACCATCGGAGTGCCCCGCCTCGATGTAGGACAACA
Source organism: Pseudomonas sp. NFACC10-1 (assembly GCF_900119195.1). NCBI lineage: Bacteria > Pseudomonadati > Pseudomonadota > Gammaproteobacteria > Pseudomonadales > Pseudomonadaceae > Pseudomonas > Pseudomonas sp. NFACC10-1. The sequence goes on from NZ_FPJB01000002.1 coordinate 514,438, forward strand.
CAGTATTCATCTGCTGGGTATCGACCAGCGCGCCCACGGTGGTCGCAGGGTCGAGCGGGTTGCCGGGCTTCCAGGCGCTCAGCGCCTCGATCACCATCGGCAGGAAGCGATCCTTGATGGAGCGCTCGACCAGCAAGCGTGAACCGGCGGTGCAGACTTCGCCCTGGTTGAAGGCAATCGCGCTGGCGGCGGCGCTGGCGGCGGCCTGCAGATCAGGCGCGTCGGCGAAGACGATATTCGGGCTCTTGCCGCCGGCTTCCAGCCACACGCGCTTCATGTTCGATTCGCCCGCATAGATCATCAGCTGCTTGGCGATTTTGGTCGAGCCGGTGAAGACCACGGTGTCCACGTCCATATGCAGGGCAAGCGCCTTGCCGACGGTGTGGCCATAGCCAGGCAGCACGTTGAGTACGCCCGCAGGAATACCCGCCTCAATGGCCAGTTGTGCGATACGAATGGCCGTCAGCGGAGATTTTTCCGATGGCTTGAGGATGACCGAGTTGCCAGTGGACAGCGCAGGGCCCAGCTTCCAGCAGGCCATCATCAGCGGAAAATTCCACGGCACGATGGCGGCCACGACACCCACCGGCTCGCGCGTTACCAGGCCCAGTTGGTCATGAGGCGTTGCCGCGACTTCGTCATACAGTTTATCGATGGCCTCGCCGCTCCAGCTCAGGGCTCTGGCGGCACCGGGAATGTCGACGCCGAACGAGTCGCCAATCGGCTTGCCCATGTCCAGGGTTTCAAGCAAAGCCAGTTCTTCGGCATTGTGCTTGAGCAGCTCGGCGAAACGGATCATCGTTTCCTTGCGCTTGGCCGGAGCCAGTCGCGACCAGGCACCGGAGTTGAAGGCGCTGCGCGCACTGTCGACCGCGCGTTGTGCGTCAGCGGTATCGCAGCTGGCAACCTTGGCAAGCATCCGGCCATCGACCGGGCTGATGCAGTCAAACGTCTCGCCGGAGGAGGCTGCGGTGTATTCACCTTGAATGAAGGCACGGCCTTCGATCTTCAAATTCTGGGCGCGTTGCTCCCAGTCATCACGAGTCAGGGTGGTCATTTGCATGTCCTCCTCTTGTTGAATGTGGGTGTGTCATGGTTGATTAAAGACACAATCTGAAATTTTTCAGGACGGCCGTTACCCTAAACCAGCGGCCCGACAAAACCAATATATTTGACATAAATAGCCGCTACGGTGCCTTTATGTTGATTTTATTAAACAGCTCAGCACGCGCGCCGAGGCACTAACGCACTGCACGCACGTCAAACCTTCAACGCATTCAGGACAAGGGGCCCCTCATGAGCATCGAAAGCATCGTCGACTTCAGTGAAGCCAGCACCGCCGCCGAGCACTATCGCCCTGCACCGGAAAAGGTCTTCAAGGGCGATCCGGCACAAACCCTCTACAACCACTACAACAGCCCCTGCGGACAGATGAGCGCGGGCGTCTGGAATGGCGAGCCCGGGCAGTGGCAGGTGAATTATTCGGAACACGAGTATTGCGAGATTGTGCAGGGTGTTTCAGTCCTGCGCGACGAGCAGGGCAACGCGAAAACCCTGCGCGCAGGCGACCGCTTTGTGATTCCGGCCGGTTTCAAAGGCACCTGGGAGGTGCTGGAAACATGCCGCAAGATTTATGTGGTGTTTGAGGCGGCTCCAGATAAATAAGTACCGCATCACATCGGGTTTTCTGGAGGATTCTGAGCGCGTCCAGTGAGGACATTCACTCAAAAAGGATTTTGAAAATGACCAACGAAGTTATCGCCCAAGCGCTTCAGTACCTTGTAGGCAGCCGCTATGTGCCTACCGTCAAAGCCTATATCAGCGAAATTACCGGTCTTCAGAAGGTGATCGGCCCTGGCGACATCACGACCCAGGACCTCAACCCGAACCGTCTGTACGTCAATGTCGACAAGGACGGTCTGGTGGCCGGCTTCAGCTTCGGCTGATCAGGCGACCGTACCTTCGTCGACCGACAGCAGCTTCACATGCTTGAAACGCCCGGCGCATCGCGTCGGGCGTTTTGCTGCCTGGATACTGCTGGCAGCTACGCCAGGAACGCAGGCACAAAAAAACCCGCCAAGGCGGGTTTTTTTGTAGCCGACAGAATCAATTACTTGATTTTGCCTTCTTTGTAGATCACGTGCTTGCGTACAACCGGATCGAATTTTTTGATTTCGATTTTATCCGGGGTAGTACGTTTGTTCTTGTCGGTGGTGTAGAAATGGCCTGTACCAGCGCTCGACACCAAACGGATCAATTCACGCATGATTTTCTCCCTTAAATTTTGCCGTCGCGACGCAGTTCAGCGAGCACAACTTCAATGCCACGCTTGTCGATGATACGCATGCCTTTAGCAGATACGCGCAGACGAACAAAACGCTTCTCGCCTTCAACCCAGAAGCGGTGATGCTGCAGGTTTGGCAGGAAACGACGACGGGTTTTGTTGTTTGCGTGGGAAATGTTATTCCCAGTCACCGGACCCTTACCGGTAACTTGACATACTCTCGACATGCCTCAGCCCTCTAAAACCACATGCCCAACCCGGCATGGGTTGGCCGCTTAATCTCTCAGTCATTTGGCGCCAGGCGCCGCGTTTCTTTAAGGGTCTTACCGGCTACACCTACAGTGAAGGAACCGGGCCCCTAGAAAAGAGCGCTGCTTTATACCAGAAAGCCTTTGGCACAACAACAGGCAAAGCACTTTGACCCGAATGATCACGCCTCGCGCAGCGGTATGCTCAAGCACTGCGGGGGCACAGGCAAATCGACCGCTCGTCGCGCCGAGACGATTGTTCTGCGCCAGTACATGGTCTAGGGTTAGTCCCTCACCAGACTGCACCGGCAGATGGGGCCCTTTCTGAACAGGAAATAACGCCATGCGCCTAGCTGCACTCCCTTTTCTACTCGTTCCACTCCTGCTTCCCGTCGCTGCCCAGGCATCGAACCTTGTGGTCTGCACCGAAGCCAGCCCCGAGGGCTTCGACGTTGTACAGTACAACTCGCTGACCACCACCAACGCATCGGCCGACGTGCTGATGAACCGCCTTGTGGACTTCGATGCCAAGAGCGGCAAGCTGGTGCCGAGCCTGGCAGAAAGCTGGACCGTGTCCAAAGACGGCCTGACTTACGACTTCAAGCTGCGCGCCGGAGTGAAATTCCACACCACTGACTATTTCAAGCCGACTCGCGAGCTGAGCGCGGATGACGTGCTATTCAGCTTCCAGCGCATGCTCGACCCGCAGAACCCGTGGCACAAGATCGCCCAGAGCGGTTTTCCGCATGCGCAATCCATGCAGTTGCCCGCGCTGATCAAGAGTATCGAAGCGCCCGATGCACACACCGTGCGCTTTACGCTCAACCATGCGGACTCGACCTTCCTGGCCACGCTGAGCATGGGTTTCGCCTCGATCTATTCAGCCGAATATACCGCGCAGCTGTTGAAGGCGGGCACGCCGGAAAAACTCAACAGCCAGCCGATCGGCACCGGGCCGTTCGTGTTCAAGCGCTTCCAGAAAGACGCCGCGGTGCGCTATGAGGCGTTCGACGATTACTTCGCCGGCAAGTCTGATATCGACACGCTGGTGTATGCCATCACGCCGGACGCCAATGTGCGCCTGCAGAAAATCCGTCAGGACGAATGCCAGATAGCGCTCTCGCCCAAGCCTCTGGATATTCAGGCAGCCAGCAAGGACGACTCGCTCAAGGTCGAGAAGACTGAAGCGTTCATGACCGCGTTTGTCGCGATCAACAGCCAGCACCCGCCGTTCGACAAGCCGGAAGTTCGCCAGGCCATCAACCTGGCGTTCGACAAGGATAATTACCTGAAAGCCGTGTTCGAAGGCACCGCTGAAAAAGCCAGTGGTCCTTATCCGCCCAATACCTGGAGTTACGCCAAGGACCTGCCTGGCTATCAGCACGATGTTGCCAAGGCCAAGGCGCTGTTGGCCAAGGCTGGTGTAAAGGAAGGCTTCAAGACCACTATCTGGACGCGACCTTCCGGGAGCCTGCTGAACCCGAACCCGAGCCTGGGCGCTCAATTGTTGCAGGCTGACTTGAAGCAGGTCGGCATTGATGCCGAGATCAAGATTATTGAGTGGGGCGAACTGATTCGCCGCGCCAAGGCTGGCGAGCATGACCTGCTGTTCATGGGCTGGGCAGGCGACAATGGCGACCCGGATAACTTCCTGACCCCGCAGTTCTCGTGTGCAGCCGTGCAGTCGGGCACCAATTTCGCCCGCTATTGCGACAAGACACTGGACAAGCTGATCGCAGACGGTAAATCAGTCAGTGACCAGGCCGAACGCAGCAAGCTGTATCACCAGGCCCAGCAGCAGATTCAACAGCAGGCACTGTGGATCCCCCTTGCCCACCCGACGGCTGCAGCCCTGGTACGCAAGGATGTCACTGGCTATCAGGTCAGCCCGTTCGGCAGGCAGGATTTCTATAAAGTGCAGGTCAAGTAAGTCCCTTGGCTGACCTGAGGCTCTCTGGGTGACGTCGTGCCAATGCCTGCATTGGCACGACCCTCTGGAGACCGGACGCAGAGCGTCCAGAACGGCATTACCACGCAGAGCGTGGGAGCGATAATCCGGGTGCCCGCCCCATCGCGCACATTGCTCTGCGTCAGCTCTTTACATCAAACCGCGTTCCACCATCGACAGTGGCTCACCGTCTCCCACGATCACGTGGTCAAGCACATGAACATCCACCAGCATCAGCGCTTCCTTGAGGCGCTTGGTCAGGTCGATGTCGGAACGGCTGGGCGTGGTGATACCGGAAGGATGGTTGTGGCAGAGGATCAGACTCGCAGCGTTATGCGCCATCGCTCGTTTTACCACCTGGCGCGGGTGCACGTAGGACGCGTTGATCGTCCCGCGAAACAATATCTCGAAGGTCATGACCCGGTGTTTGTTATCGAGAAACAGGCAGCCGAAGACTTCGTGCGGCTCATGCCGCAGGAGGGCCTTGAGATAGCTGCGAACCTGGGTCGGATTTTCCAGCGCTGACTCACGGCGCAAGGACTCGGCCATATGCCGACGCGCCATTTCCATGACAGCCTGCAACTGAGCGAACTTGGCGGGCCCAAGCCCCAGTTGCGAGGTGAATGCCGACAGATCCGCATCCAGTAACGGTCTGAGCCCGTCAAATTGATTCAGCAGATGACGCGCAAGGTCTACGGCGCTTTTTCCAGCCACGCCGGTGCGTAAAAAGATAGCCAGCAACTCGGCGTCGGAAAGGCTTGCCGCCCCCAACTCCAACAAGCGTTCCCGGGGGCGTTCAGCCGCGGGCCAACTGCGAATACTCATAGCACCTCCATGTGATTGGGCACCGCTGTTCCGGTGCGGTCGCTGTGCTATCTTAGCCCATCTTTTTTGCACGACGATCTGGCCTGGGGAGGCGTCATGGCCGTTGTGTGTTCACTTGACCAAAAAGGCAGGTCTATGCAGCGGCTGTATCGAAAACGCATCGTTCTTGGCGTCGGCGGCGGCATCGCGGCCTACAAGGGCGCTGAGCTGGTCCGCCGCCTGCGCGATCAGGGCGCTGAAGTGCGTGTAGTCATGACCCGGGGCGGTGCAGAGTTCATCACCCCGCTGACCATGCAGGCCCTGTCCGGGCACCCGGTGCACCTGGACCTTCTCGACCCGGCCGCCGAGGCCGCGATGGGCCATATCGAACTGGCCAAGTGGGCCGATCTGATCCTCATCGCACCGGCCACCGCCGACCTCATCGCGCGCCTGGCGCAAGGCATCGCCAACGACCTGCTGACCACTATCGTGCTGGCCACCGACGCGACTGTCGCCATCGCCCCGGCGATGAACCAGGCAATGTGGCGTGACGCCTCGGTGCAGGCCAATACCCGTCTGCTCGAAGAGCGCGATTTTCGTGTGTTCGGGCCGGCGTCCGGCAGTCAGGCGTGTGGCGATGTCGGCTTCGGGCGCATGCTGGAGGCCGACGACCTGGCCCAGTGCGCGGCCGACTGCTTCCAGCGCCTGACGCTGACCGGCAAGCATGTGCTGATCACCGCAGGCCCGACCCAGGAAAACATCGACCCGGTGCGCTACATCACCAACCACAGCTCGGGAAAAATGGGCTTTGCTCTGGCCGAAGCGGCTGTGGAGGCCGGCGCTCGCGTCACGTTGATCACCGGGCCGGTCAACCTGCCTACGCCTGATCGCGTCTCGCGCATCGACGTGGTCAGCGCCCGCGACATGCTGGCAGCGTGCGAGGCGGCCATCCCCTGCGACCTGTTCATCGCTTCTGCAGCCGTGGCTGACTACCGTCCGGAAGTCGTTGCCCCGCACAAGTTGAAGAAAGATCCTTCGAACGGTGACGGCTTGTTGCTGCAGATGGTGCGCAATCCGGATATTCTGGCGACCATCGCAACCCGCCCTGATCGCCCCTTCAGTGTCGGCTTTGCCGCCGAGACCGAACACCTGCTCGACTACGCTGCCCGCAAGCTCAAGGACAAGAACCTCGACCTGATTGTCGCCAACGATGTCGCCAACCCGAGTATCGGCTTCAACAGCGAGGAAAACGCCTGCAGCGTGATTGACCGGGCGTTGCACGCAACGCTTTTTGCCCAGACCAGCAAGGCCAAGATTGCCCGCCAGCTGGTCACTTTTATCGCCGACCGCATGAATCAGGTTTAACTACGAATGCACGCTCTACAAGCCAAGATCCTCGACCCTCGCATTGGCAACGAATTCCCGCTGCCGGCCTACGCCACTGTCGGCTCGGCTGGCCTGGACCTGCGCGCCATGCTCAAGGAGGACACGGTCCTCGAACCGGGGCAGACCCTGCTGATCCCTACCGGCCTGTCGATTTACATTGGCGATCCGGGCCTTGCTGCGCTGATCCTGCCGCGCTCCGGCCTGGGCCACAAACACGGCATCGTGCTGGGCAATCTGGTGGGCCTGATCGACTCCGATTATCAGGGCGAACTGATGGTCTCCTGCTGGAACCGCGGCCAGGCTGCCTTCAACATCGCCGTCGGCGAGCGCATCGCCCAATTGGTCCTGGTGCCGGTCGTACAGGCGCATTTCGAGCTGGTTGAAGCGTTCGACGAAAGTCAGCGTGGCGCTGGCGGCTTCGGTCATTCCGGCAGTCATTGATCGCCATTCGGCACATAATCCGGGTTCGGGACAAGACTCAGGGAGAGGTCGGTGAAAGGTAGTCAGCACAGCGCTTCACAGCACGCCATACCCGCCGATAACTCGCCTCCGGCTGCGAGCCTCAAAGGACTCGCGCCGGGCCTGGTGCCTGCCGCCATCGGCCTGCTGATTGCTGCGGCACTGGTCTGGACAGCTCTGGCCACCGGTCCGCAGCAACAGGACCAGCTTGTTCAGGCCTGGGGCGGCAGTCAGGCAGCAGCGGTGGGTCTGGCGCTGCATCAGATCAACGCGGACACCCAGTCGGCAGCCTCCGGTGCAGCTCTTGTGCAGACGCTTCAGAGTAATGACGCCGCTGCCCTGCTGGCCGCTCAGGAGCGATTTACCCGTTGGGACGGCCTTGCAGGCGCTCGGCTGTACTCCAAGGGGCTGGCCGATGTGGACACGCAAGGCGCACTGCCCGTCAGTTTCGCCACCCTGGACATGCTCAACAAGGCCGCACAAGGTGAGACGGTCGCCCCGGAGGCGCGCAAGGTCGGCGAGCGCTGGTTGATCTACAGCGCCGCACCGGTGCGTGCCACTGCCACTCAGCCGGTGATGGGTACATTGCTGCTGGCCTTTGACCTGCAGCGCTTGCTCAATGCCTTGCCGACGCTGCCTGCCGATGCCGGGCAAGTGGTGCTAAGCCAGCAATTCGGCAGCGGGCCTGCTCAGGTTTTCCTGCAGCGCGGTCAGGCCGATGACGGCAAAGCCCAGGCCTTCGATACCGGTTATCCAGGCTGGAAACTCGAGTTCACGCCCGGTCCCGGGCTGAAAACCTCTCCGTCCGTGATGCTTATGCTGCTGGCATTGATTATCGCTGCAGCGGGTGTGCTGCTTGGCTTGCACCGCAATGAACGGGCCCTGCAGAAGCGTATTTGCGCCGACGCACGGCAACTGGATCAGCTGCTCCAAGAACTCTCACGCGGAAAAGCCGTCAAACCCTTCGGTTTGAGCCTCCCGGCCCTTAGTGGTCTGGCTCAGGCACTTGCTCGTGTCTCGCTTCGTAGTCAGCCTCAGGCAGCGCCTGTCCTGGCGGCGGGCGAGCAGCGCGATGCAGATATTGCCAAAGGCAGTGCTTCGTCCACCGTGGCTGCATCACGCACCGACTGGACCGATCCGCTGTTTCAAGATACCGATATCCTTGATATCGACCTTCTCGACGAAAACCAGGACTTCCTGAGATCGGAGCATAACCTCGCTATGAACAGCCCAGCATCCGTGGCACCCAACCTTCCCGAGACTATTTTCCGTGCCTACGACATTCGTGGCGTGGTCGGGGACACCCTCAACGCTGAAACGGCTTACTGGATCGGCCGCGCCATTGGCTCTGAAAGCCTGGCGCAGAACGAACCCAACGTCAGCGTTGGCCGCGACGGTCGCCTTTCCGGCCCTGAACTGGTAGAGCAACTGATTCAAGGTCTGCACGACAGCGGCTGCCACGTCAGCGATGTGGGCCTGGTGCCAACGCCTGCGCTGTATTACGCAGCCAACGTGCTGGCCGGCAAGACCGGCGTCATGCTGACCGGCAGCCACAACCCAAAGGACTACAACGGCTTCAAGATCGTCATCGCCGGCGACACCCTCGCCAACGAGCAGATCCAGGCACTGCACGAGCGCATCAAGACCAACAACCTGACGTCGCAGAAAGGCAGCATCACCAAAGTCGACATCCTTGATCGCTACTTCCAGCAGATCAAGAATGACATCGTCATGGCGCGCAAGCTGAAGGTCGTGGTCGACTGCGGCAATGGCGCGGCAGGCGTGATCGCTCCGCAACTGATCGAAGCGCTGGGCTGTGAAGTGATCTCCCTGTTCGCGGAAGTGGACGGCAACTTCCCCAACCACCACCCGGATCCGGGCAAGCTGGAAAACCTGCAGGACCTGATTGCCAAGGTCAAGGAAACCGGTGCCGACCTGGGCCTGGCGTTCGACGGTGACGGCGACCGTGTCGGTGTCGTGACCAACGCTGGCAACGTGGTGTACCCGGACCGTCTGTTGATGCTGTTCGCGCTGGACGTGCTCAAGCGCAATCCGGGTGCCGACATCATTTTCGACGTGAAATGCACACGCCGCCTGACTCCGCTGATCAGCGAACATGGCGGTCGTCCGGTGATGTGGAAAACCGGTCACTCGCTGATCAAAAAAGAAATGAAGAAAAGCGGTGCGCTGCTGGCAGGCGAAATGAGCGGCCACATCTTCTTCAAGGAACGCTGGTTCGGTTTCGATGATGGCATCTACAGCGCAGCACGCCTGCTGGAGATCCTCAGCCAGGAAAAGGCCAATGCCGAAGACCTGTTCGAGACCTTCCCGAACGATATTTCGACGCCTGAAATCAACATCAAGGTGACGGATGTCACCAAGTTCAGCATCATCAAGGCCCTTGAAACGGATGCGCAGTGGGGCGATGCCAAACTGACCACCATCGACGGTGTCCGTGTGGACTATCCGAAGGGCTGGGGTCTGGTTCGTGCCTCCAATACCACGCCGGTGCTGGTGCTGCGTTTTGAAGCCGAAACCGAGGCCGAATTGCAGCGTATCAAGGACGTGTTCCACGCAGAACTCAAGAAAGTTGCGCCGGACCTCGACCTGCCATTTTGATTGTTTTTCCTTTTGACTGGAGCCCTGAATGACCCTCGAACGCGATGCCGCCTCTAATGTAGCCAAGGTCCTTTCCGAAGCGCTGCCTTACATTCGCCGCTTTGTCGGCAAGACGCTGGTTATCAAGTACGGCGGCAACGCCATGGAGAGCGAAGAGCTGAAAACCGGCTTTGCGCGCGACATCGTGTTGATGAAGGCGGTGGGCATCAACCCGGTGGTGGTTCACGGCGGCGGGCCGCAGATCGGTGATCTGCTCAAGCGTCTGTCCATCGAGAGCCACTTCATCGACGGCATGCGGGTTACCGATGCGCAAACCATGGATGTCGTGGAGATGGTACTGGGCGGCCAGGTCAACAAGGACATCGTCAACCTGATCAACCGTCACGGCGGCAGCGCGATCGGCCTGACCGGCAAGGACGCTGAGCTGATTCGTGCGAAGAAGCTCACCGTCACGCGCCAGACGCCGGAAATGACCAAGCCCGAAATCATCGACATCGGTCAGGTCGGTGAAGTGGTCGGGGTCAACACCGGGCTGCTCAACATGCTGGTCAAAGGGGATTTCATTCCGGTCATCGCGCCTATCGGCGTGGGCCCGGACGGCGAGTCGTACAACATCAACGCCGACCTGGTCGCAGGCAAGGTTGCCGAAGCCCTCAAGGCCGAGAAGCTGATTCTGCTGACCAACATCGCCGGCCTGATGAACAAGCAGGGCGAAGTCCTGACCGGACTGACCACCGAGCAGGTCGACGGCCTGATCGCCGACGGCACCATCTACGGCGGCATGCTGCCGAAGATTCGTTGCGCGCTGGAAGCGGTTCAGGGCGGCGTCAACAGCTCGCACATCATCGACGGTCGAGTGCCCAACGCGGTCTTGCTGGAGATCTTCACCGACAGCGGTGTAGGTACTCAGATCACCAACCGCAAGCGGCACTGATTCAGACGCAACACCCAAAGGCCCCGTGAGCTAACCCTCACGGGGCCTTTTTGTTGGCTGATGATCGAGAACACTATTGTGTCCATGCTCCGCGCTCAGCGTTATACACAAGTCTGCTCTTGATTCTGGCCGCTGGCCTTGGGAGCGAGCTTGCTCGCGAAGAGGCCAGTAGAGCCCCTGAAAATGGGGCGTCTGAACCCTGCTATTCGTGAGCATGCGGATCGCCGCCCGGTCACTCTCACGCACTTAGGGCAGAAGCCCGAAAGTCACGTTTCCCGGGCTCTTCAAGGCTTATGTATAACATTGAGTGCTCCGCGCGGGCACGCCGCTCTGGACGCTCTGCGTCCGGTCATTGAGTCAGGCGCTGGACGCGGGCGCGGTCGACGGCGAAGTCTGCTTCGGCCTTTATGCGTGCGGCCTGATACCCGGCGATATCGGCTTGCAGTTTCTGCTGCTGATCGCGCAAATCGTTCAGTTGATCGACAAGTGCCTGCTGGACCGGTCGTCCTGCGCGCTCAAGGTCGGCGGCCTGGCCTTGCAGACTGCGCTGCTGCGCCGCCAGCCCCTGAATGTTACCCTGGGCAACGCCAACCAGCGCGTCCAGCTCGGCCAGTTTGCGGGCCTTCATGCGGTCCACTTCAGCGACGCTGCTGTACAGGCTCAGTAGTTGTGCATCGGCGGCGGCCTGGCGTTTGTCTGCCTCGGACTGGCGAATCTGCTCGGCCGTTGGCGCAGGCGGTACGACCTGAACCACCCGACCACGACTGTTGAGCACTTCATAGCCTTTGGCAACGTAGTCGGGCGGCACGCCTTGCGTGTCGATCACCGTCACCCCGCGGCTGTCGACGTAGCGATAAAGCCGTGGCTCAGGTGCGTCGGCCGCTTGGGCGAGCATGGGCGCAAGCATGACCACAGCCAGCAAGGCCCGAAAACCGCTCAGCGCGCCTGAAACCGATCGCCAAGACCTGCCGCCGACTGCCATAGGCACGTCCTCAGATTCCGAATTGCGCGCGATAGGCTTCGACAGCAGGCAGATGCTGCTTGAGTTGCGGATCGTCGGCCAGGAACTCGAGCACCTGATTCAGCGACACGATACTCACCACCGGAATCCCGAAGTCACGTTCGACTTCCTGAATTGCCGACAGCTCGCCATTGCCACGCTCCTGGCGATTGAGCGCGATCAGCACGCCCGCAGCTGTCGCGTCCTGGTCCTTGATGATCTGCATGACCTCACGGATCGCAGTACCTGCAGTGATCACGTCGTCGATGATCAGCACGTTACCGGTCAGCGGGGAACCCACCAGACTGCCGCCTTCGCCGTGCGCCTTGGCTTCCTTGCGGTTGAAACACCACGGCAGATCACGGTCATGATGCTCGGCCAGCGCCACAGCAGTGGCCGATGCGAGCGGAATGCCCTTGTAGGCCGGACCGAAAAGAACGTCGAAGGCAATACCGCTTTCAACCACGGCTGCCGCGTAGAAACGCCCCAGCTGTGCCAGTGCGGAACCGGTGTTGAACAGCCCCGCATTGAAGAAGTAGGGGCTGGTGCGCCCGGACTTGAGAGTGAACTCACCGAAGCGCAGAACACCGCGATCGATGGCAAAACGAATGAAATCGCGTTGATACGCTTGCATGAAAAAAGCTCCGAATACCACGGATTTAGCTAATTAGGTAGAGCTCGGGTATCATACACGCACGTGATTTTTGGGGCCATTTATGCGGATCATCAGTGTGAACGTAAATGGCATTCAGGCTGCGGTCGAGCGTGGTTTGCTCAGCTGGCTGCAAGCTCAGAATGCCGACGTCATCTGCTTACAGGACACCCGCGCCTCCACCTTTGAACTGGACGATCCAGCCTTTCAGCTGGATGGTTACTTCCTCTATGCCTGCGAAGCCGAGGTTCCCGCTCAAGGTGGTGTGGCGCTGTATTCGCGGTTGCAGCCGAAGGCGGTAATCAGCGGCCTCGGCTTCGAGACAGCCGACCGCTACGGGCGCTACCTGCAAGCAGATTTCGACAAGGTCAGTATCGCTACCCTGCTCTTTCCGTCGGGGATGAATGGCGATGAAGACCTGAATCAGAAATTCAAGCTCATGGACGATTTCGGCAAGTACATGGACAAGCAGCGCCGCAAGCGTCGCGAATACATCTACTGCGGATCGCTCTATGTGGCGCAGCAGAAGCTCGATATCAAAAACTGGCGCGACAGCCAGCAGTCGCCGGGCTTTCTCGCGCCCGAGCGCGCCTGGATGGACGAGATCGTCGGCACCATGGGCTACGTCGATGCCCTGCGTGAAGTCAGCCGTGAAGGTGACCAGTACAGCTGGTGGCCGGACAACGAGCAGGCCGAGATGCTGAATCTGGGTTGGCGCTTCGATTATCAGATCCTGACCCCAGGCCTGCGCCGCTTCGTGCGCAGCGCCCGTCTGCCACGCCAGCCGCGCTTCTCGCAGCACGCGCCGCTGATCGTGGATTACGACTGGACCCTGACTATCTGATAGCCAGGCAGACAGCGAACACGAAAAAGCCGACTTGAAGTCGGCTTTTTGCGTTGCCTGAAGTGATGCTACTTGATCAGGCGCAAGGTGAACGGATAGCGATAATCGACGCCGTCATTGGCTTTTATCCCGGCAATGATCGCAAGCACTGCGGCTCCGATCCCCACCAGCGTCAGTAACGCAAAGCCGATGATCAGCAGCACCAGCAACATGCTGACGGTGGCCGCAATGGCGACCGTGATCTGAAAGTTCAGCGCTTCCTTGCCTTGCGCGTCGATAAACGGATCGGCATCTTTCTTCAATTGCCAGATAATCAGCGGGCCCAGCAGATTGCCGAACGGAAACATCAGCCCGGCAAACGCCGACAAGTGACAGAACATCGCCCACTGGCGAGCGCTTTGCGGCGGTTTGCTGAACGGTTGCAAGCTGTCACTCATTATCGGACCCCTTCTGGCTATCAGTCGGCCAACGCGGCGCGCTGCAATTCAAACAGCTCGGTCATGCCTTTTTGCGCCAGCGCGAGCATCGCGTTCAGCTCTTCAGGCTGGAATGGCGCGCCTTCGGCAGTGCCCTGTACTTCAATGAAGCCGCCTGCACTGGTCATGACCACGTTCAGGTCGGTTTCGGCAGCCGAGTCTTCGAGGTAGTCCAGGTCGAGCACTGGCTCACCCTGATACATGCCGACCGAAACGGCCGCGATCATCTGCTTGAGCGGGTCGCCGCCTTTCAGGCCGCCGCGCTTCTTGATCACCTTCAGCGCATCCGCCAGAGCAACCATCGCGCCGGTAATAGAAGCCGTACGAGTGCCACCGTCAGCCTGAATGACATCGCAATCGACGTATAGGGTAACGTCGCCCAACTTGGACATGTCCAGCGCAGCGCGCAGCGAACGACCGATCAGGCGCTGGATTTCGAGTGTGCGACCACCCTGCTTGCCGCGGCTGGCTTCGCGCTGATTACGCTCGCCGGTAGCGCGTGGCAGCATGCCGTATTCGGCGGTCAGCCAACCCTGGCCCTGCCCTTTGAGAAAGCGTGGTACGCCGTTTTCGACGCTGACGGTGCAAATCACCTTGGTATCACCAAACTCGACCAGTACAGAACCCTCGGCGTGTTTGGTGTAGTTGCGGGTGATGCGGATCGAGCGGAGCTGATCGGCGGCGCGACCACTTGGACGTTTCATCTGGGATACCTGTACTGAGACGGAAAACTGCTGGGCATTATAGAGGTCACAGCTGCCGCTGGGCATCTCTAAAAGCCGCCAATGCCGATCCAGCGACAATTGAAGGCCCTGGACCAAGGCTTTCGACGCGCAGATGTCGGTTAAAACAACGCCTTGCGTCACTTGTCACACTGTCGGATTGGGAGCCTGCGCCGCACTGCGCTACAATCCTGCGCCTCTACAGCCAGCCGGCTTTCACGACGCCCATGACCGCCACTTCTGCGCGCTCATGAACCGAACCACGCTTTTGAAAGCGAACCAAGAGGTATTTCCCATGGTGCACAGTATGACTGCCTTTGCCCGAGTAGAGCGGGCCGGTGCCCAGGGCACACTGAGCTGGGAACTGCGCTCGGTCAACCACCGCTATCTTGAGCCGCACCTGCGCCTGCCGGAGTCGTTCCGCGATCTGGAAGGCGCGATTCGCGAAGCATTGCGTCAGGGCCTGTCGCGCGGCAAGGTCGAGTGCACACTGCGCTTTGTCGAGGAAACCGCCGGCAAGCCGCTGCAGGTGGATCTTGAACGCGCAGGCCAATTGATCGCCGCAGCCGAGTCGGTTGCCGGCTTGATCAAACAGCCTGCTGCATTGAACCCGCTCGAGGTGTTGGCATGGCCGGGCGTGCTGGTCGCCGATGCCAACGATCCGCAGGTGTTGAACACCGAGGCCCTGAAGCTGTTCAATGATGCGCTGACCGAATTGAAACGCGGCCGCGGGCGCGAAGGTGCAGACCTGGCGCGGCTGCTCGACGAGCGCTTGTCTTCCATCGTCGAAGAAGTCGCCACCTTGCGCACGCTGGTGCCACAGATGCTCGCAACCCAGCGTCAGAAGGTGCTGGATCGCTTTGCCGACATGAAAGCCGAACTCGACCCTCAGCGTCTGGAGCAGGAAATGGTCCTGCTGGCACAGAAAAGCGACGTCGCCGAAGAACTGGACCGCCTCAGCACACACGTCACCGAAGTGCGTCGCGTACTCAAGGCTGGCGGCCAGGCAGGACGCCGCCTTGATTTCCTGATGCAAGAGCTTAACCGCGAAGCTAATACACTGGGCTCCAAGGCCTTTGACCCACGCAGCACGCAGGCCGCCGTCAACCTTAAAGTGTTGATCGAGCAGATGCGTGAGCAAGTGCAGAATATTGAGTAAGGCTGAACCTGACATGACCCATATCACTGGCACCCTGTACATCATTTCCGCTCCGTCCGGTGCGGGCAAGACCAGTCTGGTCAAGGCGCTGATGGACGCTCAGCAAGAGCCTCAGCACGGCGCGCAGGCAAAGATTCGCGTCTCTGTCTCGCACACCACACGCGCCATGCGCCCCGGTGAAGTGGACGGCGTGAACTACAACTTCGTCGATCGTGCCACGTTCCTGAGCATGATCGAGCACGGCGACTTTCTCGAGCAGGCCGAGGTCTTCGGCAACCTGTACGGCACGTCGCAGAGCCACCTGCAGCAGACGCTGGACGAAGGCCACGACCTGATTCTGGAAATCGACTGGCAGGGTGCGCGTCAGGTTCGTGCGCAGATGCCCCAGGCCCGCTCCATATTCATTTTGCCGCCGACTCAGCAGGCCCTGCGCCAGCGCCTGACCAACCGCGGCCAGGACAGCGACGAGATCATCGAAGCCCGGATGCGTGAAGCGGTCAGCGAAATGAGCCACTACAACGAGTATGAGTACGTAGTGGTCAATGATGACTTCGCCGGCGCGCTGGAAGACCTCAAGGCGATTTTCCGCGCCAATCGCCTCACTCAACAGCATCAGCAAGAGCAATACAGCGAGCTTTTTCAGGAGTTGCTGGCTTGATCGAAACGTTTCCAGCCATCAGGCAACAGGTTAAAAGCATGCCGTTGGTGGCATGCCGCTTGATGACTGGTGCTGTCCGCTTGTAAACTACCGAGTCCGCTCGCCCATCCGGGCATCGCGCATCCGCATTTGCTACGAGGAATACCCATGGCCCGCGTAACCGTTGAAGACTGCCTAGAACACGTGGATAACCGCTTTGAGCTGGTCATGCTCTCTACCAAGCGTGCCCGTCAACTGGCAACCGGCGGCAAAGAACCAAAGCTGGCCTGGGAAAACGACAAGCCTACCGTTATGGCCCTGCGTGAAATCGCCGCTGGCGTAATGGATTACTCTGTAATCGCAGAAGCTGAAATCGTTGAAGATGAGCCATTGTTCGCAGCGTTCGAGGACGAGTCCAACGAGGCCGTCTAAGCCTATGCCAGGTCGACGTAGTACGGCGCAGGGTAAAAGCCATTGGCAAGGGGTAGCGCCTTGCCGAGCATAGACGCCCTCGCCGACAGACTGTCGGCCTACCTCGGCAAGGACCAGGTCAATCTGGTCCGCCGAGCGTATTTCTACGCCGAACAAGCCCACGATGGCCAACGCCGTCGCAGCGGTGAAGCCTACGTCACCCATCCCCTTGCGGTGGCGAACATTCTTGCCGACATGCACATGGACCATCAGAGCCTGATGGCTGCGATGCTGCATGACGTCATCGAAGACACCGGGATTGCCAAGGAAGCGCTCAGCGCCCAATTTGGCGAGACCGTCGCGGAACTGGTCGATGGGGTCAGCAAACTGACCCAGATGAATTTCGAGACCAAGGCCGAAGCCCAGGCGGAAAACTTCCAGAAAATGGCCATGGCCATGGCGCGCGACATTCGCGTCATTCTGGTCAAGCTCGCCGACCGCCTGCACAACATGCGCACGCTGGAAGTCCTGTCTGGCGAAAAGCGTCGGCGCATCGCCAAGGAAACCCTCGAAATCTATGCGCCCATCGCCAATCGGCTGGGCATGCACAGTGTGCGTATCGAATTCGAGGACCTGGGCTTCAAGGCGATGTACCCGATGCGCTCCTCGCGAATCAACCAGGCGGTCAAGCGCGCCAGGGGCAATCGCAAGGAACTGGTCAACAAGATCGAAGAGTCCCTGAGTCATTGTCTGGCCGTCGATGGCATCGAAGGCGACGTCAGTGGGCGGCAGAAACATCTGTATGGCATCTACAAGAAGATGCGCGGCAAGCGTCGCGCCTTCAACGAGATCATGGATGTCTACGCGTTCCGCATCATCGTCGACAAGGTCGACACCTGCTATCGCGTGCTTGGCGCTGTACATAATTTGTACAAGCCGCTGCCCGGCCGATTCAAGGATTACATCGCGATACCCAAGGCCAACGGCTATCAGTCCCTGCACACGACGCTGTTCGGGATGCATGGCGTGCCTATCGAGATCCAGATTCGCACCCGCGAAATGGAAGAAATGGCCAACAACGGCATCGCGGCGCACTGGCTGTACAAGTCCAGTGACGATGAGCAGCCCAAGGGCACTCACGCTCGTGCCCGACAGTGGGTCAAGGGCGTACTGGAAATGCAGCAGCGCGCCGGCAACTCTCTGGAATTCATCGAAAGCGTCAAGATCGACCTGTTCCCGGACGAAGTCTACGTTTTCACCCCCAAAGGCCGGATCATGGAGCTGCCCAAAGGCTCTACGGCAGTGGATTTCGCCTACGCGGTACACACCGATGTCGGCAACAGCTGCATTGCCTGCCGGATCAACCGCCGCTTGGCACCGCTTTCCGAACCGCTGCAAAGTGGCTCGACGGTCGAGATTGTCAGCGCACCCGGCGCACGTCCGAATCCGGCCTGGCTGAACTTCGTCGTCACCGGCAAGGCGCGCACCCATATTCGTCACGCACTCAAGCTGCAACGCCGCTCCGAGTCGATCAATCTGGGCGAGCGACTGCTGAACAAGGTCCTCAACGGCTTTGAATGCAGCCTCGACAAGATCAGCCAGGAACGCATTCAACTGGTGCTCAACGAATACCGTGTCGAAGTGCTGGAAGACCTGCTCGAAGACATTGGCCTGGGTAACCGCATGGCTTATGTCGTTGCCCGCCGCCTGCTGGGCGAAGGCGATCAGTTGCCGAGCCCTGAAGGTCCGCTGGCGATTCGTGGCACCGAAGGCCTGGTGCTCAGCTACGCCAAGTGCTGCACACCGATCCCGGGCGACCCGATTGTCGGCCACCTGTCTGCAGGCAAGGGCATGGTTGTGCACCTGGACAACTGCCGCAACATCAGCGAAATCCGCCACAACCCGGAAAAATGCATCCAGTTATCCTGGGCCAAGGACGTGACTGGCGAATTCAACGTCGAGCTGCGTGTCGAACTTGAGCATCAGCGCGGCCTGATCGCGCTGCTGGCAAGCAGCGTCAACGCGGCGGACGGCAATATCGAAAAAATCAGCATGGACGAACGCGATGGTCGCATCAGCGTGGTCCAACTGGTGGTCAGCGTGCACGACCGCGTGCACCTGGCTCGTGTGATCAAGAAACTGCGCGCCCTGACCGGTGTCACACGCATCACCCGGATGCGCGCGTAGGCCATCCCACTATCAGGAGTTCTCATGACCAAGACTGTCATCACCAGCGATAAAGCCCCTGCGGCCATCGGCCCTTACTCACAGGCCATCAAAGCTGGCAATACCGTCTACATGTCTGGACAGATCCCGTTGGACCCGAGCACCATGGAACTGGTTGAAGGCATCGAAGCCCAGATCACTCAGGTTTTCGAAAACCTCAAGTCGGTTGCCGAAGCGGCGGGCGGATCGTTCAAGGACATCGTCAAATTGAACATCTTTCTGACCGACCTGGGCCACTTCGCCAAGGTCAACGAGCTCATGAGCACCTATTTCACTCAGCCTTATCCGGCCCGTGCGGCCATCGGCGTTGCGGCATTGCCGCGTGGCGCCCAGGTTGAAATGGACGCGATTCTCGTCATCGAATAAATCCCCGACGGAGCGTGCCTTGCGCTCCGTTCTCCCTGAAGGAAGGAATCCGTTATGCGCTCCGCGCTCGCCATCTCGCTGCTCGCCGTCATTATGGGCGGCTGCGCCAGCCACGCCGACCGCAATCCGGACGGCACCTGGATCAACCAGACCGCCATCGACGCCGCCGTCAAGCAAGGCAACTTGCGCCAGGCCCTCCTCGCCAATGGTCCCAACCTGGAGTGGAAAATCAACTCCAAGGCCAATCAGGCCATTTACTCCAATGGCTTCGAGCTAGGCGAAGGCAAGATCGTCAGCGCTGCCGAAGGCAAGCTGCATGTCGATTTCTACGGCAACTTCTTCGAAGACCTGAGCGTCAAGGGTGACGAACTGGTCCAGGCGGCCAGCGAGTCAGGCCCTGAACAGCACTTCCAGAAACCCGAAGATCCGGCTCCGGACGGCGCTCAGCCAGGCAGCAGCTTCGAGAAAGCGCTGTATGGCGCCTACATGGGCGGCAAATGGACGGTCGTAGAGGGCGACGGTCAGGGCAGCACCGTGCAATTCATGCCTGACGGCAGTGTGCAGGGGCTTCCGGAAAACGATCGTTACGCGCTCTGCCTGGCAGGCGATTGTGCAGCCATGAGCGGCGAATACGACAGCATGTGGCTGGAGAAAGCCGAGAAAGGCAACCCGTGGATTTTCGCCCGCAAAGGCAAGCAGCTGGAGATATTCCAGGCGGTGAACAACGCTGGCGCCGACCAGATGCCCGAGCTGCGTCCCGGCCCACGTCGCTGGTTGCTCGAACAGCAGTAAGCGATTCAGGTATCAGGAGCGCTCTTCACGGCGCTCCTGATCAACCACCGTTCTAGCCCAGCAACGCCGCATAGCCCGCCCGATAATCCGGGTACATCGGCGCCCATCCCAATGCTCGCGCCCTGGCATTACTGCAACGCTTGCTGCCCACGCGCTGCACGCTGACCTCCTCCGACCACTCGGTCACCCCCAGATACTCACGTATCCACGCCACCACATCGGCCAGCGCGGCCGGATCGTCGTCGACGCCCAGATAGCAACTCTCCAGCGCAACGCCGCGTTGATCCGCCAGCAGCAGGTGCCCGAGCAGACCGGCCGCATCGTCGGCATGAATGCGATTGGCGTAGACCGGCGGATCGATCCTCACGCTGTGCCCCTGACGAACGCGGTTCGACAGGTCACTGCGGCCTGGGCCGTAAATACCGGTCAATCTCACCGCCGTGGCCGGCAGTCCGCTGTTCAGCGCGACCTGCTCGGCTTCCAGCATCACCGTGCCGGTGTAGTTGCCGGGCTCGGTGGCGGAGGTTTCATCCACCCACTCACCATTCTGCTGACCATAAACACCGCTGCTTGAAACAAAGATCAAGCGCTTTGGCCGCTGCCCGGACTGCTCGAGCCAGCTCAATACGTTACGCAGCCCCTCGACGTAAGCCATCCGGTAACCCGCTTCGTCACGCTGCGAGGGGGTCGCGCAATACACCACATAATCCAGTGCCGCAGCTGGCCAGTGCGCAGGTTTTGGCGTCTCGAACAGATCGCCCGCCACACCGTGAACACCGGCAGGAAGCTCGGAAACAGTGCGCCGCAGCCCATGCACGGTCCAGCCGTGAGGCAGCAGGCGGTTAGCGAGTCGCGAACCAATGTCGCCACAGCCGGCGATCAGAAGTGAGGGAGCTGTCATTCGGTATCTCCAGAAAAGGCAGTGTCAGTATCGTTAAAAACGCTCATCGACAGGCAAGCGTTCGGGCGAATATGTAAAAAAAGATACTGTATTACTTTTGTTAACAAGAACGATTTGCAATAATGGCGGCCCATTCGTTCCCCGTAAGCGCCGACAGCATCACGCGACGCACTGGAACCATCCCCTTTTTCCTCTCAGGTCCGGCCAGCATGAAACGCATTCAATCAATCGCTTCGCCTACCCAGATGCCTCGCCTGCCTCGTGCATGGCGCGGTATCGCAGCCCTTGTCTTGAGCCTGATGTTCGTCCCCATGGCACTTGCGGATCAGTCGGCTCCGACCGCGGCCCCTGCGACCTCAAGCGCACCTGCGGCAACGGCACCTGCTGCACCTGACGCAGCAGCCCCGGTGCAGGCCATGGAGCCTGTCGCCGAAGACAACAGCCTGGGCATGGCGCATGACCTGTCGCCGTGGGGCATGTATCAGAATGCCGACGTCGTGGTCAAAGCGGTCATGATCGGTCTGGCCATTGCCTCGATCATTACGTGGACCATCTGGATCTCCAAGGGTTTCGAGCTGCTGGGTGCCAAGCGCCGGTTGCGCGGCGAAATCGTTAATCTGAAAAAAGCCCGCTCCCTGACTGAAGCGAGCGCCACCGCCAGCAAGGAAGGCACCCTCGCCCACCTGCTGGTGCATGACGCCCTCGAGGAGATGCGCCTTTCGGCCAACAGCCGTGAGCGTGAAGGGATCAAGGAGCGTGTCAGCTTCCGTCTCGAGCGCCTGGTCGCCGCCTGTGGCCGCAACATGAGCATGGGCACCGGCGTGCTGGCGACCATCGGTTCGACTGCGCCGTTCGTGGGCCTGTTCGGTACGGTATGGGGCATCATGAACAGCTTCATCGGCATCGCCAAGACCCAGACCACCAACCTCGCCGTGGTCGCCCCCGGCATCGCCGAAGCCCTTCTGGCCACTGCCCTGGGCCTGGTCGCTGCGATCCCTGCAGTGGTGATCTACAACGTCTTCGCCCGCTCCATCGCCGGTTACAAGGCTCAGGTGTCCGATGCCTCGGCACACGTTCTGCTGCTGGTCAGCCGCGATCTGGATCATCTGCCTGAGCCGTCCGAGCGCAATCAACAACAACCGCACATGGTCAAGGTGGGCTAACACGTGGGCCTGCATCTTAATGAAGGCGGCGACGATCTCGCCGAGAACCATGAAATCAACGTGACGCCGTTCATCGACGTCATGCTGGTGCTGTTGATCATCTTCATGGTGGCTGCGCCGCTGGCGACCGTAGACATCAAGGTTGATCTACCGGCGTCTACCGCCACACCGCAGCCCAGACCCGAGAAGCCGATCTTTCTCAGCGTGAAAACCGACAAGAGCCTGTACCTGGGCGAAGAGAAGGTTGCCCGCGAGCAGATCGGTCAGGTGCTGGACGCCCGCACCAAGGGCAAGAAAGACACCACGATCTTCTTCCAGGCCGACAAGGGCGTGGATTACGGCGATCTGATGGAGGTCATGAACACGCTTCGGGGTGCGGGTTACCTGAAGGTCGGTCTGGTAGGTCTCGAGACGGCTGGTAAGAAATGATCAGTACGCGCCAAAAACTGACGCGCTATAGCGGTAGTCTGTTGTTGGTGCTGGCCGTGCACGCCATCGCAATCATCATTGCCGTTCGCTGGCCCGCCTCTCAGGCGATCGAGCTGCCACCGGCAGCCATGATGGTCGAGCTTGCGCCTCTGCCAGAGCCCGCACCGCCGCCACCACCGAAGGTCGTTCAGCCGCCCCCGCCGCCAGCACCGGAGGAGCCGACACCGGTGCCGGAAGTCGTGCAGGCGCCGAAGCCGGAAATCGTGGTGCCCAAGAAGGTCGAGAAGCCCAAGCCCAAACCGCAGCCGCCAAAGCCGCAGAAGAAGCCTGAGCCGCCCAAGGAGAAGCCTGCTGACGAAAAGCCGGTCGATACACCGCCGACCACGGCGCAACCGGAAAAGCCGGTGGCTCCCAAGCCTGCTCCTGCACCTTCGCCACCCAGCAACGCATTGCCGAACTGGCAGGGCGATTTGCTCGGTCATCTGAGCAAGTACAAGAAGTACCCTGAGGATGCACGCCGTCGTGGCATGCAGGGTGTCGCTCGCTTGCGCTTTGTGGTGGACGCTGACGGCAACGTGCTTTCCTACTCGATTGCCAATAGTTCAGGCAGCCCTTCGCTGGATCGAGCGACCATGGAAATGATCCGTCGCGCTCAGCCTTTGCCCAAGCCGCCGAAGGAAATTCTCAACAACGGCACCATTGAAATCCTCGCACCGTTCGTTTATTCGCTGGATAAACGCTGAATTGTACTTTTGTTACCCATAAGTACTTCTGATAACGTGCGTCTATCGATCGCACCCGCTATGCTGGGGTCGCAACTTCATGGACGCACGTTATGACTCTTACAGAATTGCGCTACATCGTTACGCTCGCCCAGGAGCAGCACTTTGGCCATGCGGCGGAACGCTGCCATGTCAGCCAGCCAACGCTGTCGGTGGGTGTCAAAAAACTCGAAGACGAACTCGGCGTGCTCATTTTCGAGCGCAGCAAGAGCGCTGTGCGCCTGACACCGGTCGGTGAAGGCATCGTTGCGCAGGCGCAGAAAGTGCTGGAGCAGGCCCAGGGTATTCGCGAGCTGGCCCAGGCCGGCAAGAACCAGCTGACCGCCCCGCTGAAAGTCGGCGCGATCTACACCGTCGGTCCCTACCTGTTTCCTCACCTGATCCCGCAACTGCACCGGGTCGCCCCGCAGATGCCGTTGTACATCGAGGAAAACTTCACGCATGTGCTGCGCGACAAGCTGCGTAACGGTGAGCTGGATGCCGTCATCATTGCCTTGCCGTTCAACGAAGCCGACGTACTGACCCTGCCGCTTTACGACGAACCGTTCTCTGTCCTGATGCCGGCCGACCATCCCTGGACTCAGAAAGAGACCATCGATGCCTCGGCGCTCAACGACAAGAGCCTGCTGTTGCTGGGCGAAGGTCACTGCTTCCGTGATCAGGTTCTGGAGGCCTGCCCGACGCTGGGCAAAGGCAACGAAGGTGCCAAGCACACGACAGTAGAGTCCAGCTCGCTGGAAACTATTCGGCACATGGTCGCCTCCGGGCTGGGCATTTCGATCCTGCCGCTGTCGGCAGTCGACAGCCATCACTACGCGCCCGGCGTGATCGAAGTGCGCCCACTGACGCCGCCCGTGCCTTTCCGCACGGTCGCCATCGCCTGGCGTGCAAGCTTCCCGAGGCCCAAAGCCATCGAAATCCTCGCTGACTCTGCACGCCTGTGCTCGGTGGCACGTCCGAAAACAGTCGCTAGCTAGGCAGAACAGAAATGAGCGAGCTTTCCAGGGTCTCGGTCACGGCGCTCAAGGGTGTCGGCGAAGCGATGGCAGAAAAGCTGGCCAAGGTCGGGCTGGAAACCCTGCAGGACGTGCTGTTCCATCTGCCGCTGCGTTATCAGGACCGCACGCGCATCGTACCGATCGGTGCGTTGCGTCCTGGTCAGGATGCCGTCATCGAAGGCGTGGTCAGCGGTGCCGATGTGGTGATGGGCAAGCGTCGCAGTCTGCTGGTACGGCTGGGCGACGGCACCGGGGTCGTCAGCCTGCGCTTCTACCACTTCAGCAACGCCCAGAAAGAAAGCATGAAGCGTGGCACGCACCTGCGTTGCTTCGGCGAAGCGCGTCCCGGTGCTTCCGGACTGGAAATCTATCACCCGGAATATCGGGCGATTACCGGTGATGAGCCCGCGCCTGTCGAACAGACCCTCACGCCGATCTACCCGACGACCGAAGGCCTGACCCAACAACGTCTGCGCCAATTGTGCCAGCAGAGCCTGGCGATGCTCGGCCCCAAAAGTCTACCGGACTGGCTGCCTGACGAACTGGCCCGCGATTATCAGCTGGCGCCGCTGGACGATGCGATCCGTTACCTGCATCACCCACCCGCCGATGCCGACGTGGAGGAGCTCGCCCTCGGGCATCACTGGGCGCAGCACCGGCTGGCGTTCGAAGAACTGCTGACTCACCAGCTTTCCCAGCAGCGCCTGCGTGAAAGCCTGCGTTCACAGCGCGCACCGGCATTACCCGTTGCGAAAAAGCTGCCGAAACAGTTTCTCGCCAACCTCGGCTTTGCCCCCACCGGCGCGCAGCAGCGTGTCGGCAAGGAAGTGGCCTATGACCTGAGTCAGCCCGAACCGATGCTGCGGCTTATTCAGGGCGATGTGGGGTCGGGCAAGACCGTGGTCGCCGCGCTGGCAGCCTTGCAAGCACTGGAAGCAGGTTATCAAGTGGCGCTGATGGCGCCCACCGAGATTCTCGCCGAGCAGCACTACATCAACTTCCAGCGCTGGCTCGAGCCCTTGGGCGTGGGCGTGGCATGGCTGGCGGGCAAGCTCAAGGGCAAGGCGCGCGTCGCGTCTCTGGAGCAGATCGCCGGTGGCACACCCATGGTGGTCGGCACCCATGCGCTGTTTCAGGACGAAGTGCAGTTCAAGAACCTGGCGCTGGTGATCATCGACGAGCAACACCGGTTCGGCGTGCAGCAACGCCTGGCGCTGCGCAAAAAAGGGGTTGGCGGTCTGATGTGCCCGCATCAGTTGATCATGACTGCCACACCGATCCCGCGCACGCTGGCCATGAGCGCCTACGCCGATCTGGACACGTCGATCCTCGACGAACTGCCGCCGGGCCGGACGCCAGTCAATACCGTGCTGGTTGCCGATAGCCGCCGCCTGGAAGTCGTTGAGCGGGTGCGCGCCGCCTGCGCAGAAGGTCGCCAGGCCTATTGGGTGTGCACGCTTATCGAAGAATCCGAAGAGCTGACCTGCAAGGCCGCTGAAACCACGTACGAAGAATTGAGCAGTGCGTTGGGTGACGTGCGCGTCGGACTGATTCACGGGCGCATGAAGCCCGCAGAAAAAGCCGCGATCATGGCCGAGTTCAAGCAGGGTGCACTGCAATTGCTGGTGGCGACGACGGTCATCGAAGTCGGTGTCGACGTGCCGAACTCCAGTCTGATGATCATCGAGAACCCCGAGCGCCTCGGCTTGGCGCAACTGCACCAGCTACGCGGCCGCGTCGGGCGCGGCAGCGCGGTGAGTCATTGTGTGCTGCTCTACCATCCGCCGCTTTCACAGATCGGACGGCAACGACTGGGCATCATGCGCGAAACCAACGATGGTTTCGTCATCGCCGAAAAAGACCTCGAACTGCGTGGCCCCGGTGAGATGCTCGGCACCCGACAAACGGGCCTTCTGCAATTCAAGGTCGCCGACCTGATGCGTGACGCGGATCTGCTGCCGGCCGTACGCGACGCGGCTCAGGCCCTGTTGGAGCGCTGGCCCCAACATGTCAGCCCCCTGCTCGACAGATGGCTGCGTCATGGCCAGCAGTATGGCCAGGTGTGATGCAGGCTACGCTTTATAAACCGCGTGCGACCCAAATCGAATAACGTGGTTATACTTCAGAAAATGTAGGAATTTGGACATAGCTCATGACAGAAGTCGCCCACGTCAATGATCCGCACCATGCGCCGCCGGTAATCCGACAGCTGCTTGAAAAATTGGCTATCAGCTACAACGAAGTCGTGGACGAAAAGACCCTCCCTCCAGCGCGCAAGGTGCAGGCCGTGCTGGTCGAGGATGCTGTCGGTGCGTTGCTTATCCTGTTTCCGCAAAGCCAGTTGCTCGACCTCTCCCGCATCACCGAGCTGACCGGCCGCCAACTGACCGCTGTGCCGCATGATCGTTTGCAGCGCATGCTCACCAAGCACAACCTGCAAGTGCTGCCGGGGGTCCCGGCACTGACTAGCTCACCGTGCCTTTACGACAAACATCTGCTGGACGAGCCCATGCTGCTGGTGGGCTCGGGCGAGCCAGGCGTGCTGCTGGAAATCAGCAATGATGCGTTCAAAGTCATGGTGAACAAGGCCAGTGCGGCGAACTTCGGCGAGCCGCTGGCGAAGATTCATCCCAATCTTGATCGTCCTCACGACGATCCGGCAGAAATCACCCAGGCCATGCATGTCTTCACGGCGCGCCGCATCCAGCAGCGCCTGGAAGCGACTCTGGAGATTCCACCGCTGGCCGGCACTGCGCAGAAAATCATCAAACTGCGTGTCGACCCTGACGCAACCATCGATGACATCACCGGCGTCGTCGAAACCGATCCTGCGCTGGCCGCTCAGGTCGTCAGCTGGGCCGCTTCGCCGTATTACGCGTCGACTGGCAAGATTCGCTCTGTCGAAGACGCAATCGTCCGTGTACTGGGCTTCGATCTGGTGATCAATCTGGCGCTGGGCCTTGCATTGGGTAAAACCCTGAGCCTGCCCAAGGATCAGCCGCAACAGACCACGCCGTACTGGCAGCAATCCATCTACACCGCTGCCGTCATCGAAGGCCTGACCCGCGCCATTCCGCGCGCCAGCCGTCCGGAGGGTGGCCTGAGCTACCTCGCCGGTTTGCTGCACAACTTCGGTTACCTGCTGCTGGCGCACGTGTTTCCACCGCACTTCACCCTGATTTGCCGCCAACTGGAAGTGAACCCGCATTTGCACCACAGCTTTATCGAGCAGCACCTGCTGGGCATCAGCCGCGAGCAGATCGGGGCGTGGCTGATGCGCTACTGGGACATGCCGGATGAGCTCGCCATCGCGCTGCGCTTCCAGCACGACCCGCACTACAAGGGTGAGCATCACGTCTATGCCAACCTGGTCTATCTGGCGGTGCGCCTGCTGCGAGCCAACGGTATCGGCTCCGGTCCCGAACAGGATATCCCGGACGAACTGTTCGAACGCCTGGGCCTGACCCGCGACAAGGCCAACGAATCGGTGAAAAAGGTGCTCGAGGCCGAGGTGCTTCTGCGCGAACTGGCGTCACAGTTCAGCAAGTAACCTGCGGATGTAACGTACGAATAGTGCCGAAGGCTCCGGCCTTGGCACTCTCCCCTCGAGCCTTAGAAAGGCTCGCCTTCAACCCCCGGCAGGTGCTCATCCAGGCGTAGCCATGGAAGCCGGTTGGTAACACAGCCCGCCGCAATGGCAGCCACCCGAGTGTATATCGCTCATCCGTGCTTCTCCCGTTCATGCCCATAATCCCTGTGACAATAAAATTCCGGCAACTGCCGAATGAAAGCTCGGTGAAAGCTTGGCCAATTAGCATCAGCTCACTTCCGGCAAAAAGACCGGTTAGCCAGGAACGGACTCCAAGGTGTTTCAGGCCCAATTAACAACAATAATGGTGATTCCGATGCTTGCTGACTTCTCGCTCCACACTCTCCTTGCGCCCCCACTCCACGTACCGATCTGCTGAGCTGACTCGTTCATTTCACGTTCTGTAGCCGTATGACGTCTGGAGTATTCCCATGCTGACTTTCCTTGGCTTTGCCATGGTTATTGCGTTCATGTACCTGATCATGAGCAAGCGCCTGACTGCGCTGATCGCCTTGATCCTGGTTCCGATCATCTTCGCCCTGTTCGGTGGCTTCGCGTCGCAGATCGGTCCGATGATGCTGGCAGGTATCACCAAGCTGGCGCCGACCGGCGTGATGCTGATGTTCGCCATTCTGTACTTTGCGCTGATGATCGACTCCGGCCTCTTCGACCCGGCCGTGCGCAAGATCCTGAAAATGGTCAAGGGCGACCCGATGCGCATTTCGGTCGGCACCGCCGTGCTGGCGCTGGTGGTGTCCCTCGACGGTGACGGCGCGACCACCTACATGATCTGCGTTGCCGCCATGCTGCCGCTGTACAGCCGCGTGGGCATGAGCCCGCGCATCATGGCCGGCCTGATCATTCTGGCCGGCGGCGTGATGAACATGACCCCTTGGGGCGGCCCGACCGCTCGTGCGGCCAGCGCCCTGCACGTCGATGCCTCCGACATCTTTGTACCGATGATCCCGGCCATGCTGGCAGGTGTGATCGCGATCCTGGCGATTGCCTACTTCTACGGCAAACGCGAACGTGCCCGACTGGGTGAACTGCACCTGCAGGGTGATGAAGTCGACCACAGCGAAATCAGCGTCTCGCAATTCCCTGACGCGCGCCGTCCAAAGCTGATCTGGTTCAACGCCGCCCTGACTCTGGCACTGATGGTCGCCCTGATCATGGGCCTGCTGCCGCTGCCGGTCCTGTTCATGATCGCGTTCAGTATCGCGATGATCATCAACTACCCGAACCTGCAGGACCAAAAGGACCGCGTATCGGCCCACGCCGGTAGCGTACTGGCGGTGGTCGGCCTGATCTTCGCCGCGGGGATCTTCACCGGCATCCTGTCCGGCACCGGCATGGTCGACGCGATGTCGAAAAGCCTGCTGGCCGTGATCCCGGATGCGCTGGGCCCGTACCTCGCCGTGATCACCGCGCTGGTGAGCATGCCGTTCACCTTCTTCATGTCCAACGACGCGTTCTACTACGGCGTACTGCCAGTGCTGTCCGAAGCTGCTGCCCACTACGGCATCAGCCCGGTGGAAATGGCCCGCGCCTCGATCGTCGGTCAGCCGGTCCACCTGCTCAGCCCGTTGGTGCCTTCGACCTACCTGCTGGTGGCTCTGGCCGGTATCGAGTTCGGTGACCACCAGCGCTTCACCCTGAAATGGGCGATTCTGGTGTGCATGTGCATCCTGGTTGCCGCGCTGCTGATGGGGATCTTCCCGCTTTATAGCAGCATGTAAGCTTCTTTGGCTGACCCAAGGCTCGCCGTCGACTTGATCGTTGACGGCGAGTTTTTGCGTTTGGACGGTCAATTGGTTGAGGGCCGATACTGCAACGCCTCGGCCAGATGACTACGACTGATCGCATCCACCTGTTCCAGGTCCGCCAAAGTCCGCGCCACCTTCAGCAATCGATGCGCTGAGCGCAACGACAGGGTCAGACGCTCGCACGCCGTCTCCAGCCAGCTTTCATCGACACTGGACAGCGCGCAGTACTCACGCAGCCCCGGCAGATCGAGAAACGCATTGGCACAGCCCTGACGACGTTGCTGACGGTGTCTCGCCTCAGCGACCACAGCTGCGGCACTGGCGGTGTTTTCACTGGTGGTCGGGTCAGGGTTGAGGGCGGTGGCTTCGCGGGCGACGGTCAGGTGCAGGTCGATGCGGTCCAGCAGCGGGCCGGACAACTTGTTGCGATAGCGCTGCACCTGCTCAGTGGAACAGCGGCAGCGCCCAGTCGGCTCACCGAGATAGCCACAGGGACACGGGTTCATCGCCGCCACCAACTGGAACCGCGCCGGAAAGCGCACGCGATCCCGCGCCCGGGAAATCACGATATGCCCGGACTCCAGCGGCTCACGCAAAACCTCCAGCACGCGCCGGTCGAACTCCGGCAACTCATCAAGGAATAGAACGCCGTGATGCGCCAACGTGATCTCGCCAGGTTGCGGACGACTGCCACCGCCCACCAACGCAGGCCCGGACGCCGAGTGATGCGGCTGTCGAAACGGCCGCTGCGGCCAACTGGTCAGCGGCACCTGGCTGGCAACCGACTGAATCGCCGCCACCTCCAGCGCTTCGTGCTCGTCCAGCGGCGGCAACAAACCCGGCAGGCGGCTGGCGAGCAATGTCTTGCCGGTGCCAGGCGGCCCGCTGAACAGCAGGTTATGCGCACCGGCAGCGGCGATTACCAGCGCACGCTTGGCCGCCGTCTGGCCCTGCACTTCGCTTAAATCCGGATACGGCTTGGGCTGATGCAGCAAACCGCTGGACTGATAAGGGGTAATCACCGTGCGCCCGTTGAAATGCGCGACCAACTCCAGCAAGTGGCTCACCGCAATCACCCGCAGCCCCGAGGCCAAACACGCTTCCTCGGCGTTCACCGCCGGAATGATCAGCGTCCGCTCCGCCGCACGTGCCGCCAGCGCAGCAGGCAGCACACCCTGAATCGGCCGAATCGCCCCCGATAACGCCAACTCGCCCAGGCATTCAACATCCTGCAACGCAACCAACGGCACCTGCCCGCTGGCGGCCAGCAAACCCAGCGCAATCGCCAGATCAAACCGCCCGCCATCCTTGGGCAAATCAGCCGGCGCAAGGTTGAGCGTGATCCGCCGCGCCGGAAAATCCAGCCCGGAATTGAGAATGGCACTGCGCACCCGGTCCTTGCTCTCCTTGACCGCCCCCTCCGGCAAACCCACCAGCGTCAGGGCCGGCAGGCCGTTGGCCAGATGCGCTTCAACAGTAACCGCCGGGGCTTCCACCCCGACCTGGGCACGACTATGGACGATAGCCAGCGACATGGATCATTCCTTGATATGAGCGATGGGCGGGTATCGTGCTTTATTTACGGGGTGGGGGTGAGGGGGGAATGGATACAGGGTGTGAGTGGGGCAAGAAAGACGGATATATGTTTGGTTGCGTAGAAATGCCATAAACATTGCTTTAAATGCTGAAACACAACTAGCAGGAGCATTGATATGAGCATCCGCCTTGCCCTTCCCAAGGACTCGTTGCAGATAGCGACGATTCATCTTGAGTCATGGAGAAGTGCCTACGAGGGCATCATTCCCTCTGCCTATATCAATCGGATAACGCTTGAGGCGAGGCTGTCCCACTGGACCAAGGAGATCGCTTCAGGCGAATCGGACCTGTACGTCAAAGTCGACAGGTTAGACCGGGTCTTGGGCTGGATGGCCACGGGGGCTGACAGGGAACATCCCGAAGACCGCAGCGTCGCAGAAATACAGGCCATCTATGTCAGCCCAATGCAAACACGCCAGGGCATTGGGCGAGAGCTGTTCGACCATGTGATGCCTGTCTTTCAATCCGCTGGCCGCACCAGAGTTGTCGTTTGGGTGCTGGAGAGCAATGCCCCTGCCATCGATTTTTACCATCAGCGAGGGTTCGCAAAAGAGCCGATCAAAACCAAGACGATCGAACGAGACAATGTCAGGTTGGTCGAGATAAAACTTGAACTGCTCATCACGACACCGCCCTCAACGGTGCCCTGCTCACCCTAGTCAGGCCTACACCTCAATAAGCACTCCCCGTAGGCCGCACCACAATCTCGCTCACATCCACACCATCCGGCTGCTCGATCGCGTAAACAAGCGCTCGTGCGATCGCATCCGGCTCCAGCGCAACCTTTCGAAATGCTTTCATCGCTTCGCGCGCGGTCTCGTCGGAAATCGAGTCGGCCAGTTCTGATTCGACCACGCCTGGGCAGACGACGGTGACGCGGATTTTGTCGGTTTCCTGCCGAAGACCATCGGAGATGGCACGAACAGCGAATTTGGTGGCGCAGTACACTGCGGCGGTCGGGGAAACGGCGAGGCCGCCGATGGACGAGATGTTGATGATCTGGCCATGCCCTTGCGCTTGCATGCTCGGCAGCACGGCGGCAATGCCGTGCAGTACGCCGCGCACGTTGACGTCGAGCATCTGGTTCCACTCTGCGATTTTCAGTGCGGCGAGCGGCGACAGGGGCATGACGCCGGCGTTGTTGATGATCACGTCGATCTTGCCGAACGCGTGTGTGGCGAAGTCGACAAAGGCTTGCATGTCGAGCGCATCGGTCACGTCCAGCGCGCGGAAGCGTGCCGAGCCGCCCTGCGCTTCGATGTCTGCCGCCAACGTCTGCAGACGCTCGATGCGCCGAGCGCCCAGCACCATGTGTGCGCCCTTGGCCGCGATGAGTCGGGCGGCAGCTTCGCCAATGCCGCTGCTGGCACCTGTGATCAGTACGACCTTGCCTTGAATGTTCGACATGACTGGCTTTCCTCGTGAGTCATCGTTGGCTCAGTTTCAGCGCGCGGCTCAAACTGATTGCGATGACCATGCTACGAGTCGCTCATCACTGCGCGCATGCCGATACCTGCGCGACACTTGCCTATTCCTGTCTGTGGGTCTGCCTTACGCTGAATCGCCGCACAATGGCCGCTATGATGGAGTTCGATGCAAAGGAAAGGCGTGCAGCAACACTGACTTTGGGACGGGGTTCTTCATGGATACACACAATGCCGCGAGCGCTCCGGGCACCGATGTTTGCCGGGCTGAAATCATCCAGTTGCTGACGCAGCGCTTTGCGGCACCCGGTGTCTATGAAACCGCTATCGCGCCGCTGCACGTTATCCGCTGCGATGCGCCGTCCGAGCTGATTCATGCGCTGCATCGGCCAGCCCTTTGCGTGATCGTTCAAGGTCGCAAGGAGGTTGCGCTGGGCGATGAGCAGTATGTGTACGACCCGCTCAGCTATCTGGTCGTCGCGGTGACTGTTCCGGTCGCCGGGCGCGTGCTTGAGGCGACTGGCGAGGTGCCCTATCTGTGTATTCGTCTGGATTTCGAGCCTGCGCACATCGCCCAGCTCATTGCGGAGGCGCCACTGAACGGCGTTCCGGACGAGCCGCAGCGGGGCCTGTTTCTTGAGCAGATGGATCAGCCATTGCTGGAGACGGTGTTGAGGCTGGTGCGCCTGCTCGACACGCCTCGCGACATCGGAATGCTCGCGCCCCTTGCACTTAGGGAGCTCTACTATCGGCTGCTACGCGGCAACAACGGGCGGCGACTCTACGAAATCGCGGTCGGGGATTCGCAGACGCATCGCGTTACGCGGGCGGTCGACTGGCTGAACAGTCATTACACCGAGCCGCTGCGCATCGACGAGCTGGCGCGCATGGCCAACCTGGGTAATTCGACGCTGCACCACCGATTCAAGGCGCTGACGGCCATGAGCCCGCTGCAGTATCAGAAAAAACTGCGCCTGCAAGAGGCCCGACGACTGATCATCAATGAAGGCCTGGACGCCTCCAGCGCCTGCTATCGCGTCGGCTATGAAAGCCCTTCGCAATTCAGCAGGGAGTACAGCCGCCAGTTTGGCTGCCCGCCCTCAACAGATCTCAGTAGAGTGCGGCAGATCGGCTGACCTCCCCGTCCGGCATCAGCGACCGGGCGCGGCCAACCGCGCATATTGGTCCTGACTGATCCACCCGGTAAACGAGCGATCATTGGCACTGATGAACTCGACCTGAGCCGCGCCATCCTTGAATGCCAGAACCCCGACTACGTCATCCTTGACGATATAAGCGCCTCGGGTGGCCTTGGCATTCGGCGTTTTCTGCAGCCAGGCCTTGTCCGCGGTGACGGTCACCAGACCGGCCCACTGTTTGCTGGCGGTCCGGGTCAGATCCATGCCGGTGACGATGTCCGGTACCAACACGTTCATACAGCCAGGATGCTGCTGGCCTTGCTCTATCGTCAGAACCACGCCATCAGCCGAGGCCTTTAGTGTTCCTGGGTAGACGTCATCAAGCCAGGACGACACCGCTGCGCCCTTCCCGGCCTCGACCTTGCCTTGCAGATAGAACGCACAGCTGAATGCCTCGCCGCGCGTCTCCGAGTAATAACCCTCGACTTGATGATCAGGCGTCACGGCCAGCATCAACTGCTCGTATTTGCCGGAATGCAGTGCCGAGTCCTGAGCGAAAACCGACGTGCCAACACACAGCAATAGAGTTGCGGCCAGGGACCAGCGAGTAAGGGGACGTTTGTCAGTCATGCTTCCATCCATAGAACGTTCGAGTAGCCGGGAAGAGTGGCCAGTCCATGACTGGCGCGCCGAGACGTTAGCGTATTTCGGCGCGCAACTGTATCACTGAAAATCAGGGGCGATTCATGGCTGCGACGCGAACGCCAGTACACGTTTGAGCATCTCGTCACAGGCGTCAAGTTGCGCGACGCTGATGAACTCGTCCGGCTTGTGCCCCTGCTCCATGCTGCCCGGCCCGCAGACCACTGCCGGGATGCCTGACTGGTCGAACAACCCGCCTTCGGTTCCGAACGCCACCGTGCCGAACGCCCGGGAGCCGCAAAAACCGGCAATCAATTCCGCCGCATGGCTGTGCTGGGGAATATCCAGTCCCGGATAGCTCGACAATTCAGTGAAGCGAATCTCGCTCCGGGCACTGACCGCCTGCATGGCCGGCAACAGTTTTTGCGCGGCGTAGGTGTGCATAGAAGTGACGATCTGCTGCGGGTCCAGGGTGGGGAGAGCACGCACTTCGAAATCGAAACGACACTGTTCGGGCACAATGTTCAACGCCGTGCCGCCGCTGATTACGCCGGTCTGAATGGTCGAAAACGGCGGATCAAAGCGCTCGTCAAGGGCATCAGCTGCCCGTAATGCTTCGCCCAGGCGACCCAGTTCACCGATCAACTGCGCCGCATACTCAATGGCGTTGACGCCACTGGGCGCGTGGGCCGAGTGGCAGGCAGCACCCTGTACATCGCAGCGCACCGCGACCTTGCCTTTGTGGCCGAGTACCGGCTTCAGCTCCGTGGGTTCGCCAATCACGCATAGCATCGGCTTCACCGGCCGCGACCGCAGCGATGCCAGTAACGAGCGTACGCCCAGGCAACCCACTTCCTCGTCGTAGGACAGCGCGATATGCACCGGCATGTGCAGCGATGCCTGGGTCAGCGCCGGAACCAGCGCCAGCACGCAGGCAATGTAGCCTTTCATGTCCGCAGTGCCACGGCCGTAGAGTTTGCCATCCGCTTCGCTCAGTTCGAACGGCGGGAACGTCCATGGCTGGCCGTCGACCGGCACCACATCAGTGTGGCCGGACAATACGATGCCTGGCACGTCAGCCGGGCCGATGGTGGCGAACAGATTGGCCTTGGTTTTCTGCGCGTTGTAGATCAACTCGCAGGAGACGCCGAGGCGCTCGAGGTATTCACCCACAAAGTCGATCAGGGCCAGATTCGATTCGCGACTGGTGGTGTCGAAGGCCACCAGCCGCGCCAACAGCTCGCGGCTGGAGCTCATCGCTCATCTCCGGGCACGCCGTAGCCTGGTGCGCCAGCCGGGTTCAGGGCGCGGTCGAGGTAATCCTGCATTTGCGGCTGGTAGGCCTGCCAAAGACGTTTCAGCTCGCCTAGCGGGTCGTGCTCGGCCCAGTCGACGCGCAGATCAACGATGGGCCAGGACTGCTCGCCCACGACTTTCAGCGCCGCCGAATGGACCGGCCCTGCTTCGCCGCCTGCTGCCAGACCGGCCTGCATCGCCTGTAGCAGACGCTCGGCCAGGTGCCCGGTTGCCTGCTCGAAGCACTGAATCATCGCGTCGATGACGGCCTGGCTCGCCAGCATGTTGCCAGCCACCACGCACTGATCGCCGCTGCCCGCGTTGTTGATGCCCAGTGTTTCGCTGCCGCTGAAATGCGCGACTCGCCCCTGATGATCAATCGCCGTGATCTGCCGATACTCGCTGAACGGGCTGGCGTTCATGACCTGGTCCAGCGCTTGAGAGGCAGACATGCCCTGCTCCATCAGGTCCAGCGTTTGCGGTCCCAGGGCCGGCAGTGTGATGTTCTGCGACGACACCGCGCCGACACCCGCACGCAGCCAGGGGCAACGCGCGCCTACGGCAATACTCGACGAGCTGATGGCAATGCCCAGCTGGCCGGTTTTGGCACAGCGGGCGGCAATGGAAAAAGTCATGGGCAACAGTCCTTATTCAGGGATCACGGCGATCACGTCGATTTCCATCAGCCATTGCGGCTGCCCCAGCGCCGACACCACCAGCCCGGTGGAGATCGGGAACACGCCTTTCAGCCACTTGCCCACTTCGTGATAGACCGGCTCGCGGTAGCGCGGGTCGGTGATGTAAGTGGTGGTCTTGACGATGTGCGACAGGTCACTGCCCGCCTCTTCGAGCAATTGTTTGACGTTTTTCATCGCCTGCTGCGCCTGTGCAGCCGGATCACCGAGGCCGACCAGATTGCCGTCGAAATCGGTGCCGACCTGGCCCCTGACGTATACGGTATTGCCCGCGCGCACCGCCTGACACAGGTCGTTGTTCAGGCTTTGATTGGGATAAGTGTCCTTGGTGTTGAACATGCGGATACGAGTATGAGTCGGCGTAGTCATGGGTAACTCCTGGGGGCATTGAGCGCGATGATCAACCGTTGACGTTGCGCAACGGCACGACGGGGGTGGCACGTTTGCCGGCGTCATAGGAACGGTATTTGTGCTGCGTGGCGATCTGATCGGCGACGTGTTTGGCGTCGTGCCATACGCCCCAGATAAACGCGGAGCCGCGGCGTGACAGCCATGGCAGGCCGACGAAGTACAGGCCTTGCTCGCAGGACACGCCACGCTGGTGACGAGGTTTGCCTTTGCTGTCGAAGGCATCGACCTGCAGCCAGCTGTAATCCAGGGCATAGCCGGTGGCCCAGATGATCGACGTGACGCCTGACTCGATCAGGTCCAGCTCGCTGAGCGGATGGGTGATGCACGGCGCATCCGCCACGCGTTCACGGGCCGACGGCTCCAGCGGCAGGTCCAGGCCGTTGCGTGCGGCGTAGGCATCAGCGGCATCGAGCAGCGACAGGTAGTTCGCGTCGCCACTGTCGAGGTTGCTCACCAGATCATTCTGGAAGTGCACCTTGTTGCCGACGAAGCTTTCGGTCAGGCCCACGAGGTTCATTCCGGCCTGAGCCAGCCGGCGGAAATCGACCGTGTAGCCTCCCCTTGCACCACTGACCGCGATGGTCACGTGCTCCTTGCCGGGCTGCATGGTTTCGCTGTCCCACAACCCCAGCACACCCATCCACCAGCAGAAATCCCGGCCGCGATAGGCGCGCGGCGGACGGTCGTGAGGGCCGACCGACAAGTACACTTTGCGACCCGAGAGCAGCAGCTCCTCGGCGATTTGCACACCCGAGGAACCAGCGCCGACCACCAGTACGCCGCCCTCGGGCAGTTGTTGCGGAT
Source organism: Pseudomonas sp. NFACC10-1 (assembly GCF_900119195.1). Taxonomy (NCBI): domain Bacteria; kingdom Pseudomonadati; phylum Pseudomonadota; class Gammaproteobacteria; order Pseudomonadales; family Pseudomonadaceae; genus Pseudomonas; species Pseudomonas sp. NFACC10-1. The sequence goes on from NZ_FPJB01000002.1 coordinate 552,040, forward strand.
TGAAATAGTGCGCCGAGTGGATCTGATGAAGCGCCTCGTTAACCGGCGCAATCGGCGGGATGACCGGTTTCTGGAACGGCCCTGTCGCCGAGACCAGATGATTGACCACATAGGTGCCGGCACTGGTTTCGACGGTAAAGCCTGCACGCCCGGTATTGCGGGTAACGCGCTTGACCTCGACGCCGGTCTTGATCGGCGCATTGAATTTGCGGGCATAGCGCTCGAAGTACTCGGCCACTTGCTCCTTGCCCGCGAACCCGTCCTGATCCATGGCGAATTCAAGGCCGGGAAACCGGTCATGCCAGGCCGGACCGTTGGCTACCAGCGAGTCCCAGCGGCCACTGCGCCACGCCTCGGCAACGCGGTGTTTTTCAAGCACCAGGTGCTCGATGCCAAGACGGCTCAGGTGTTCGCTGGTGGCCACTCCGGCCTGTCCTGCACCTACGACGAGCGTATCGATTTCTATGATTTTTTCTGTCATCTCGGCATCCCTCGACAGGTGGCTTACGACCTGTTGGACGTAATGAAAAGTGTTGAAACGTCGATGCGCGGGCGCAAAAAGCCCTACGCCATCCGCAGACGCGCATCCAGTCAGTAGCAGGGGCGATCAGTCGACCAAAGAGGGGTCAGCCTGAATCATCAGCAGTTTCATTTCCTCGAAGTGCTGATGAGAGAAATCCGTAATCTTCTGCCAGTCACGGGCGGTCTTCTCGGCGACATCGTCCGCCAGCACCTTGAGCGGCTGGCCGGTGGACCAGGCCGTCACCAGAATCTGGCAAGCGCGCTCCAGGGTCCAGATGTCATCGAAGGCTTCGCCAACGGTGGGCGCGGTGACGATCACGCCGTGGTTGCCCATCAACAAGCGGCTCTTGTCCTCCAGCAAACCGGCCAGTCGAGCGCCCTCGGCGGTCGTGTCGGCCATGCCGCCGTAAAGCTCGTCTACCGCGATGCGGTTGAAGTAGCGCGCAGTGTTCTGATCGATGGGCGGAATATGCGGCTTGGCCAGGCACGCCACGGCTGTGGTGTAGACCGGGTGCAAGTGCAGCACCACGCGCGCATCGGGCAGACGCTGGTGGACCTGGCCGTGAATGGACCATGCCGTCGCATCGACATCAGGGCGATGCGCCGCGTCGGCATCATCGGCGTCGAGCAGCAACAGATCGCTGGCACGTATGCGTGAAAAATGTTTCCACTTCGGGTTGAGCAAAAACTGTTTGCCATCCGCCGAAATGGCCGCGCTGAAGTGGTTGGCGACCGCTTCATGCATACCCAGATGGGCGATGATGCGGAACGTCGCGGCCAGGTCTATGCGCGTCTGCTCTTCGAAATTAAGGGCCATGCTAATTGCTCTCCGGTCGAGCGTGCCTGCCGAACCTGCCAGGCACGTCCTTTGGTTGTCAGGGCTTGGGCATCAGGGCGGCGATGTCATCGGCTGTCGGTGCCTGGAACTTGTATTTCTCCAGCAACGCGGCGTATTCCGGGGTCTTGCTGTACTTCTCAAGGCCGTCTTCCAGGGCCTTGCGGACCTCGTCGTTGCCCTTCTTCACGCCAAAGCCGTTGAGCACCGGGTAAATCAGGGTTTCGGAAGAAATCACCACCCGGCTACCCAGTTTTTCGACCACGCCGCGTGCGACGGCTGCGTCAGTGATCTGCGCTTCGACGGCATGGGCCAGCATGGCCTGGGTGGTCTGTGGGTCGGTGCCGTACTCGCTGATGGCGATTGGTTGCAGGCCGTTCTTCACGCAGTAGTCGGTCGAAAGTTTCTGCAGTTGTTGCAGCCAGGAAGTGGCCGCCATGGAGCCGATCTTGTGGCCACAGAAGTCCTCTGGCGTCTTGGGCTGATAGTCGCTGCCCTTGACCGACAGAATCGCCTCGCCGCTTTTCAGGTAAGGAATCATGTCGATGACTTTCAGGCGGTCGGCGGTGATGTACATCGACGAGTTGGTGATGTCGAAACGTCCGCCCTGCAGCCCGCCGATCAGATTGGGAAAGCGCGTGTCGATGTTCTCGGCCTTGAGCCCCATGACCTTTGCCAGGCCGTCGAGAAACTCGATGTCGAAACCGGCGGGACGGTTCTTGTCCATGTATTCATAGGGGAAGAACGTCATGTCCGAGCCGGCGATGATCTTGCCGGGCTGCTGGAAAGCCGAAGCGGCAGACGAGGACATGGCAACCACCGCGCCCAGCAAAGCCAGGGCTACGGGACGAACAATCAGAGCTGACAGCTTCATAGGTATTCCTCGTGGAGTCATGGAGATCAGGCAACGGCGGCGTCTTTTCCGGCTTGCTGCACGAAAAATGAAGCACCCTTGGGTTTCTGCGGCAGGCGGATATGGTTCTCGGTGCTGCGTACCAGACCGCTCTCCTGGCCAGCGACCATCAACCCGGCATGCTCGCTGGGCAAAGGGTTCTCACCGAACGGCAATGCGTCTTCAGCCGCATAGACGCTGATGAACAGCGTGCGCGGGAACTCGGTTTCGTTGGGGCTTGAAGCATGCAGCAGGCGTGTGTGCATGAAGCACACCGAGCCCGACGGGCCATAGCAGGCGACCGGTTGCTGGCAATGCTGTTCAACCACCGCATCTTCCACGGCACCGGTGAAACGCTCGTTCTGCCAATGCGACCAAAGCGCCTGCTTATGGCTGCCCGGCGCGACGTTCAGCGGGCCGTTTTCGGGGGTCACATCGCTGATCATCAGCAACGCGGTAACCAGGTCATCGTTGCTGTGCGGTGTGAAGAGGAAGTCCTGATGCCACTTCACCTGAGTCGCGGTGTGCGGCAGCTTGGAGTTGATCTTGCTGTGATGAAAACGGGTGCCATTGCCGCCGATCAGCTGCGCCGCGATGGCTGCCATCCGTGACTGGAATGCCGCGTGCTGGTAGGCCGGCGAGATCTCCGTGGGCGAAGCCACGCGGCGCAGCGACGGGTGATCCGGCCGATGATCGCTTTCGATGTCGAAGCGCGGACGCCCGTCCTGAGTCTGCCCCCAGGCCTGACTCTGACTGCGGCTGTCGTCGACCCAATGGTCGAAGTCCTGCTGAAGCGCTGCCACTTCATCGGCTGCCAGCACGCCCTCCACTACCAGAAAACCCTGCTCGTGAAACTGGTCAATCTGCCATTGCTCGATCATGTTCTTCTCCTCTTCAACAAGGCCTCAGGCCAGTGAGACATCTTTAAGAAAGGCTTCAACGCGGGGGTGCTGGCCGTCGCGTAGCGTCTGGGGTTTGTCATCGCAGATCACGCGTCCCTTCTCCATAAAGACGATGCGGTCAGAGACCTTGAAGGCGAAGTTCATTTCATGGGTCACGATGACCATCGTGATGCCTTCCTGGGCCAGGGTTTCAATGACCTGCAACACCTCGTTGACCTTCTCCGGGTCAAGCGCCGAGGTGGGCTCGTCGAACAGCATGATTTGCGGGCGCATCATCAGGGCGCGAGCGATGGCGACACGTTGCTGCTGGCCACCCGACAACTGATGCGGGTATTTCCAGGCGTGCTCCAGCATCCCGACCTTGTTCAGCAATTCGTAGGCCTGCTGCTTGAGCTCGGGGACCGGCGCCAGGCGGTGATAACGCGGGGCCAGCAGCAGGTTGTTCAACACCGTCAGGTGCGGAAACAGGTTGAAGCTCTGAAACACCATGCCGATGTTCAGGCGGTAGGCGGCGTTCTCCACGTAACGCGGCTTTTGCGCGCCCTGGCGAACCAGGTGAATGAATGGCTGGCCGTTGATCTTGATGTCGCCGTTGTCGATCTGCTCAAGGCCATTGAGCAGCCGGATCAGCGTGGTTTTGCCCGAGCCTGATGGGCCGATCACCGACACCACCTCGCCGGAATTGATCTGCAGGCTGACCGCACCGAGTACTTCGATGTCGTTGTACGCCTTGTGCAGTCGCGTCGCTTGCAGTGCCGGCCCTTCGAAGTCGATGACAGGACGAGCGACAACCGCCGATTTGCGGCTGGCCAGCTCAAGCATTTCGGCGTCCGGCGTGCGGGTCACCTTGTGCTGCGTGACGTCCAGATAGCGCTCCAGGCGTTTGAGCAGGAAGTCGAATACGGTCACGATCAGCACGTAATAGAACGCCACGGCCGCCATGGTTTCCATCACCAGAAAGTTCTGCGAATACAGGCGCTGACCGACCATCAGGATCTCGGTCAGCGAGATCACTGAAACCAGTGAACTGAGTTTGACGATGGAGATGTATTCGTTGGTCAGCGACGGCAGCGCCACACGCAGCGCCTGCGGGATCACGATCCGCCATTGCGTGCCCACGAAACGCAGGCCCAGTGCCCGGGCAGCTTCGGTCTGGCCCTTGGCGATGGACAGCAGGCCGCCGCGATGAATTTCCGCGACGTAGGCCGTTTCGCACATCACCATGGCAATCAGGCCGGCCCAGAACGGATTGGCCAGCACCGCCGAGGTAGCGGGTACTGCCTGTGGCAAGTTGTAGACAAAGATCAGCAGTACCAGTAACGGTAAACTGCGAAATAACCAGATATAGGCTTTGGCCGGCAAGTTGATCAGCGGCAAAGATGATTGTTTGGCCAGCGCGAGAACAAAACCCAGAACAATACTGATGACCCAGGTCAGTACACTGAGTTGAATGACCGTCCAGGTGGCCATCCAGAATTCCGTATCGCTGAACAGGCCAAACATGTATTTCCAATCAAACGTCATTGTCGGCTCGCTCGGCAAATTGAATAGTGATGGGCGACGTCCTGTTGAAGTTGAAACGGGACGCTGTCCGTTTGCCCTTCTGAAGCCATCATGATTGATGCCAGGTCCGGTAGCCAAATAGTAAGTTTTAGCCCGCAGCATAGGAAAATCCTAAGCAGAGATGCCTGTATTCATCTTCAGGGTGGCAGCGCGTTAAAAAGGCTTAGTGATGCTTTAGTGTCACACCGAGTGGATTGCACACTTTTAGGGCGATTGAATAAAGACGCCGCGATAATCGCTCGTAATAGGTGCGCCGCCCGCATTTGCGGGCTTGTCTGGCAAGCGCCTATTATTTAGGGATGCTGCTGAATGACCATGGCCAGCGGCGGGCTCGACTAATACCGCAAGACGCGAGCGGCTGGCACGCTCCTCGCTAAGCATAGGTAAAAGCTATTCAAGTGCAGCCGTCCAGGGTCTGCTCAGCACGAGGTAACACGTGGCTCACTTCACCTTGAAACAGCTCAAGTATTTCGTGACAGCGGTCGAAATGGACAGCATTGCCGAGGCCTCGCGACAGCTGCATATTTCGCAGCCGTCTATTTCCGTCGCCATCAAAAACCTCGAAGAAGCCTTCAATCAGCCGCTGTTTGTCCGTCACCACGCTCAAGGTGTTTCGCTAACTTCCGGTGGCGGGAAAGTGTATGAGAAAGCCAAAGAGTTGCTGCGACTTTCCGAAGAGCTCGAACAAAACTCCCGGGCTGAAAACAAACATGTTTCCGGCACTATCGCCATTGGCTGTTTTGAATCGGCCGCCCCGCTTTACATGCCCAGACTGGTGGCCGGTTTCAAGCGCTTATACCCGGACGTCACCATTCAGCTCTATGACGGCGAGCAACATGAACTGATGCACGGGCTGCACCGTGGGCGCTTCGATCTGGCGTTTCTGTACGACCTGGAACTGGGAACCACGATCAACAAGGAGGAATTGAATGCACCGCACAAGCCCTATGCGCTGCTGCCGGCAGCCCACCCTCTGGCGAAGAAAAAAACCGTGACCTTGCTGGAGCTGAGCCACGAACCGATGATCCTGCTCGACGCCGTACCCAGCAGGACCTACTTCATCGATATCTTCACGGAAAAGGGCTACGCGCCGGTGGTCGCGTACAGTTCACCATCGATCGAAATGGTGCGCTGTATGGTCGGCCAGGGCCTAGGGTTTTCGGTGCTGGTCACTCGCCCCAGAACCAACATGACCTACGACGGTGAGCTGCTGGTGCAGCTCGATATCGAAGACGACATGCCCGCCTCCACGCTGGTCATGGCCTACCTGCGCAACAACCAGCCAACCCGTGCGACACGCCTGTTCATGGATTATTGCCGGACCATCGAGCTGGCACCGCCTGCAGCCTGAAGGCGCTTGCGAATCCTGCAACGAATGCTGGCTGAACCTGCAACTGACTCACCACCTGGGCAAGACAGAAATGGAAAAGGCCGTTCAGATTCGCGAGCAGGTCAGGTGCCTGGCTCGCTGTGCATGACAATGTTCAGCGCTGCAGCGCACTGACTGCAAAACAAGGAAAGCTTATTCGGCTTTTTCAGGCCCTGCGGCCCCGGCGGCCTTTTCTTCCAACTCGGCCATCTTGGCCTCCAGCGCTTCCAGGCGGGCGCGGGTGCGGGCGAGGACGGCCATCTGGCTGTCGAACTCTTCACGGCTGACCAGATCCAGTTTGCTGAAGCCGCTTTGCAGCAGGGCCTTGAACTGGGTTTCGAATTCGCTGCGCGGTACAGGCGTTTCGCCATTGAACAGGCGAGAGGCGTGGCCGCTGAGAGCGTCAAGAAAGGCTTTGGGCGCGAGCATGGTGATTTTCCTGAATCAGAGGGCGGCAGTGTAACACGCAGTGTCTATAGTCACTTCCAGGTGCGCGATGCACGCTTATGGAGCGCGATGACGGGCACATGAGCACCATTGCTGTGCATTCGCTCCTTGATGGACCCTGCAAGGTCGTGCAAAACCAGCCCAAGAGCCTGTATTCAATGAATATTCGCGAGATGGCAAGCTTTCTGCTTAGTGGCTTATGACCCATGCACTGATGCAGTCGCTGTGACGAATGCAGTGCGGCAGGCGGAGCGGGGAAGTGTTTCGTCAGAAGCGGTTTTCTGGAGTTGGTCTGGCCTGATCAGGCGGCCAGCACGTTACAAAGCCAGACACTGCGCTTAGACTTGAGTCGGGTTTGTTTTCCTGGGGCAAGTCCACCAAATTCGGGAGAAAGTTTTCATGAAGCTAGTCACTGCCATCATCAAGCCGTTCAAACTGGATGACGTGCGCGAGTCGTTGTCTGAAATCGGCGTGCAGGGCATCACCGTCACTGAAGTCAAAGGCTTCGGGCGTCAGAAGGGTCACACTGAGCTTTATCGCGGTGCTGAATACGTCGTCGACTTCCTTCCCAAAGTGAAGATCGATGTCGCCATCGATGACAAGGATCTGGATCGTGTCATCGAAGCCATAACCAAGGCTGCCAACACTGGCAAGATCGGTGACGGCAAGATTTTCGTGGTCAATCTGGAACAGGCCATCCGCATCCGTACCGGCGAGACCGATACAGACGCTATTTAAGCCGCCAAACCCAACGCCCCAGGAGAAAACAATATGACTCTGCGTCAATTCGCAGGGCTCGGTGCCCTGTTGTCCCTCGCATTACCTGGTCTTGCCCTGGCGGCTGACCCAGTGGCCGAGCCGGTGCTGAACTCTGGCGACACTGCATGGATGCTGACCTCGACCGCTCTGGTCCTGTTCATGACCATCCCCGGTCTCGCGCTGTTCTACGGCGGCATGGTTCGTTCCAAGAACATTCTGTCGGTGATGATGCAGTGCTTCGCCATCACCGGCCTGATCAGCATCCTGTGGGTCGTCTACGGCTACAGCATCGCGTTTGACACAACCGGCATGGAAGCGGGCGTCGTCAACTTCAATTCCTTCTTTGGCGGTATGGGTAAAGCGTTCCTGGCAGGCATCACGCCGGCAAGCATTACCGGTCCTGCTGCGTTGTTCCCTGAGGCGGTGTTCGTCACCTTCCAGATGACCTTCGCAATCATCACCCCTGCCCTGATTGTCGGTGCTTTCGCAGAACGCATGAAGTTCTCCGCGATGCTGGTGTTCATGGGTATCTGGTTCACTCTGGTCTACGCGCCAATCGCCCACATGGTCTGGGGCGGCGTCGGTGGTTTGCTGTGGGACTGGGGCGTTCTGGACTTCGCTGGCGGCACCGTCGTACACATCAACGCCGGTATAGCCGGTCTGGTGGCCTGCCTGGTACTGGGCAAGCGCAAAGGCTTCCCGACCACGCCGATGGCACCGCACAACCTGGGTTACACCCTGATCGGCGCAGCGATGCTCTGGGTCGGCTGGTTCGGCTTCAACGCCGGCTCCGCGGCTGCAGCCAACGGCACTGCCGGTATGGCCATGCTGGTTACTCAAATCGCTACCGCGGCCGCCGCACTGGGCTGGATGTTCGCCGAGTGGCTGACTCACGGTAAGCCAAGTGCTCTGGGTATCGCTTCGGGCGTGGTTGCCGGTCTGGTTGCCATTACCCCTGCCGCCGGTACCGTTGGCCCGATGGGCGCTTTGATCATCGGTCTGGCAGCGGGCGTGATCTGCTTCTTCTGCGCAACCAGCCTCAAGCGCAAGCTGGGCTACGACGACTCCCTGGATGCGTTCGGCGTTCACGGCATTGGCGGTATCGTCGGCGCGATCCTGACCGGCGTGTTCGCAGCACCTGCACTGGGCGGTTTCGGCACCGTGACTGACATCGGTGCTCAGGTCTGGATTCAGTTCAAGGGCGTTGCGTTCACCGTTGTCTACACCGCAATCGTGACCTTCATCATCCTCAAGGTGCTGGATGCGGTCATGGGGCTGCGCGTCACCGACGAGGAAGAGTCTGTCGGTCTGGACCTTGCGCAACACAACGAGCGTGGCTACAACTTGTAAGCTTCGGCCTACGCAAAAAAGAATGCCCGGTCTCCGGGCATTTTTTTGTCTGACGTTTGTGGATATACCGCCGCTTTTTGCTGTCATTGATCTTGCCCGTGTCAATGATTTCGGCACCGTGACGCAGCGCAGGTAACGAGGTTGCGACAGTCTTCGTCAACTTGCAGGGAAGCCGGTTTATTGCGCGCTTTGCTTTTTTCTCAGTCGAGTTAGAATGCGCGCCGAAGGTGCGGAGAACGGTATGTGGCATCAATCCAGGATTGCCTTGCGGGCCAGGCCCCGCGGGTTCCATCTGGTGACTGACGAGATAGTCGCGGGTTTGCCCGCATTACGCGATTGTCGTGTCGGTCTACTGCATGTATGGCTGCAACATACCTCGGCTTCGTTGACCGTCAACGAAAATGCCGATCCGGCGGTACGTCGCGACTTTGAGCGTTTTTTCAACCGTCTGGTGCCCCAGGGCGTGGACGGCTACGAACATGACGACGAAGGCCCTGATGACTTGCCAGCGCATTTCAAGGCCAGTCTGCTGGGCTGCCAGTTGCTGTTGCCGGTTACGGCTGGGCGACTGGCGCTGGGCACCTGGCAAGGTATTTACCTGGGCGAACATCGAGACGCTGGTGGATCTCGTAACGTCCTGGCCACCCTTCAGGGTGAGTAGACATCACCGCTGAGATCAGCGGTTGTTGAATTTTTCCGATCGCCTTAGCATTTCCGGGCGGTTGGGCTATAACTAATCAGCTTTCGCAAGTCATGAGGTACAACATGAGCGACGACGACGATATTAAGGATGATCTGGAAGACGATCTGGACGGCGAAGAAGACGATGGTCTCGCAGCTGCCTCCCCGGAAGACGAAGCAGCCGAACCAGACGATTCCGACGTTCCGGCGGCACCCGCAAAAGGCAAGGCCAAGGCTGCTGTCTCGGTCGATGAACTGCCCAGCGTAGAAGCCAAGAACAAGGAACGTGATGCGCTGGCACGTGCCATGGAAGAATTCCTGGCGCGTGGCGGCAAGGTGCAGGAAGTGGAGGCCAACGTGGTCGCCGATCCGCCCAAGAAGCCTGACAACAAATACGGTAGCCGCCCTATCTGAGGCTGCATGGCTGTATGAGGAAAGCCCGCCGTCGCTGCGGGCTTTTCTATGCGCGCCTGTCAGTGCGCTTTCAGGCCCAGCGCGCCAGCACCTCGGGCAGTTGCGACAGGTTGTGGATCTCGGCATCCGGCAGTCGATCCGCATCCCAGGCCTTGCCCTGCGGGTTGTACCAGATGGCGCGCATGCCAGCCTGCTGGGCGCCTGCGATATCGTCCCTGGGGTGGTCGCCGACATGCACCGCCGAGCCGGCATCGACCCTTGCGCGGCGTAGCGCCTCCACGAACGGCGCCGGGTCAGGCTTGCCGATGCCCAGGTCCTCGGCGCACAGCGCGAAGGCAAAGTAGTCTGCCAGTCCTAAACGACGCACATCGGCATTGCCATTGGTAATCACGCCCAGCGTGAAGGTCTTGGCAAGAATTTCCAGCATCGGTTGCACCTCAGGGAAAATCTGCACCTGATGGCGGCCATGCAGGAACACCTCAAAGCCCCGGTCGGCCAGGTCCTGTGCCGCGTCAGGGTCGTAACCGGCATCTTCGAGTGCATGGAACAGCACGCGGCGGCGCAAGGCGCTGATGCGGTGCTTGAAGGACGGGTCTTCAGCCACGAGACGCGAGCGGATTTCCCACAGGTGCTCGACAGGAACCGCCCCCAGCCTGGGCGCGTGTTCGCCCAGCCAGTCACGCAGCGTGACTTCGGCACCGGCAATGGCAGGAGCGGTGTCCCAGAGCGTGTCGTCAAGATCAAACGTCACCAGCTTAATCATCTGCAGCTCCTTTACGTTTGGCTCGGGGATGGGCGCTGTCATAAACAGTAGCCAAATGCTGGAAATCCAGGTGCGTATATATCTGCGTGGTCTTGATATCCGCATGACCCAGCAATTCCTGCACGGCGCGCAAGTCCTGTGACGATTCGAGCAGATGGCTGGCGAAGGAGTGACGCAGCATGTGCGGGTGCAGATTCTGCCCCAGCTCTCGCTCACCGGCCGCCTTGAGTCGCACCTGAATCGCGCGCGGGCCCAGGCGCCTGCCTTGCAGGCTGACAAATACCGCATCGTCCTGCGGATTGGTCAGGGCGCGTAACGGCAACCAGACTTCCAGTGCCTGGCGCGCCTTGCTGCCCACAGGCAATACGCGGGTCTTGCTGCCCTTCCCCAGCACCTGCACCAGACCGTCGCGCAGGTCCAGTTGATCGAGGTTCAGGCCAGTCAGTTCGGACAATCGCAACCCTGATGAGTAAAGCAGCTCCAGAATGGCCTGATCACGGTGCGCCAGAAAATCATCTTCAACGCCGCCGTCCAGCAATTGTGCGGTGCGGTCGGTGTCCAGGGTCTTGGGCAGACGCCGCTCGCCCTTGGGCGGTGACAGGCCGTTTGCCGGGTCGTGCTGGCAGATGCCTTCGCGATTGAGGTACTTGTAGAAGCCGCGCACCGCCGACAGCATCCGCGCCAGGCTGCGTGAAGACTGGCCCTGCTGGTGCTGGCGTGCAGTGAAGCTGCGCAGGTGCTGGATATCCAGGTCACTCCAGCTCGACAACCGGGCCTTCTGGCAATACGCCAGAACCTTGCCCAGATCGCGCCGGTAGGCTTCCAGCGTGTGAGGCGACACCTGGCGCTCACTGCGCAGGTGCATGCAGTAGGCGTCCAGATGCTGTTCCATGGCTAGCGAACCGAGCGTAATGAGTGGGCGAAGCGCGGCAGCAGGCGGCTCAGCACGTCGGCGATATAGCTGAGAAACAGGGTGCCGACCGAGCTTTTGTAATGCTGCGGATCGCGGCTGCCGATGGCCAGCACGCCATGCAGGCCCAGATGATTGAGGCTGGCGATGGCGGTCGAACCGACCTCCTTGCCCTGTTCTGCACCAAATAGAAACGCCAGTTCATGCTCACGCAGGGCGCCGCAGATGATCTTCTCGCCAATCAGGCCGCCGATGGCTTTCTGTGCTTCGGCACCGCTGACCCAGCGCCCCACGGGCATCGGGCTGTCGCTGAACAGGATCAGGCTGACGAAGGGCACCTGAAAGTCCTGACGCAGGCTGTCTTCGACGGCGATGACCAGCTCGTCCAGGCTGGTCGCATCCATCAGCGCGAGGTTCAGGCGTCGGGTCTTCTCGAACAGGCGGTCGTTGTCCCGTGCGACGTCCATCAATTGCGACAGGCGATGGCGCATTTCGATATTGCGCTCGCGCAGCAGCTTGAGCTGACGTTCGACCAGCGAAACGGTGTCGCCACGCTGGTGCGGGATGCGCATCGACACCAGCAGCTCGTCGTGCTCGGCGAAGAAGTCCGGGTGCTCGAGCAGGAAGGCGATGACCGCCTCTGCTTCAAGGTCTGGCGCTGCGCTATCGACAGGCGATTCGCAGGGGGTGCCTGTTGAAGCGGGAGGTTGATCGGTCATGGTACTTACTCACTCAAAGACGAACTTGGCCTTCATAAACCCTGACTGCGGGGCCGGTCATCATGACAGAATGTCCCGGCCCAGCCCATTCGATGGACAGGCGCCCTCCGGGCAGGTCGATCAGCAGTGGCGAATCCATCCAGCCCTGACTGATGGCAGCGACAGCCGCCGCACAGGCACCGGTTCCACACGCCTGGGTTTCCCCGGCGCCGCGTTCCCAGACACGCAACTGCGCCCGCTGACGGTCCACAACGTGGAGAAAGCCGACGTTGACCCGGGCCGGAAAGCGCGGGTGATGCTCGATCTTCGGCCCCAGCTCATGCACCGGTGCGTTATTGATGTCATCGACCCGCAGCACGGCATGCGGATTGCCCATGGACACAGCCGCCATTTCGATACTCTGTCCGTCGACGTCAACGGTGTAACAGGTGGCCTGCTCCGCTGCTTCGAAAGGTATCTCTTCGGGGACAAACCTTGGCGGTCCCATGTCGACGCTGATCTGCCCGTCGCTGCGGATATCCAGTTCGATGATGCCGCTCTTGGTCTCGACGCGGATCTGCTTTTTGGCCGTCAGACGCTTGTCGAGTACAAAACGGGCAAAGCAGCGCGCGCCGTTGCCGCATTGTTCGACTTCGGAGCCGTCTGAATTGAAGATTCGATAGCGAAAGTCCACATCCGGATTGTTCGGCGCCTCGACCAGCAAAAGCTGATCGAAACCGATACCGGTGTGGCGGTCGCCCCATTGTTTGGCGTGCTTGGGCAAGATATGCGCGTGCTGACTCACAAGGTCAAGGACCATGAAGTCGTTACCCAGCCCGTGCATCTTGGTAAAACGCAGCAGCATGGGGATTACTCCGGCAGCAGGCTTTCGCCAGCGAACAGCTCGGCCACGGTTTCGCGACGACGCACTTCAAAAGCCTGGGAACCGTCGACCAGCACCTCAGCGGCACGGCCACGGGTGTTGTAGTTCGAGCTCATGACGAAGCCATAGGCGCCGGCTGAATGAACGGCCAGCAGATCGCCCTCGGCCAGCGCCAGCTCGCGACCCTTGGCGAGGAAATCGCCGGTCTCGCAGATCGGCCCGACGATGTCGTACGCACGAGGTTCGCTGTCACGCGGACGCACCGCCGTGACATCCATCCAGGCCTGATACAGGGCAGGCCGGATCAGATCGTTCATCGCCGCATCGACGATGGCAAAATCCTTGTGCTCGGTGTGCTTGAGGTATTCGACACGGGTCAGCAGCGCGCCCGCGTTGGCGACGATGAAGCGTCCCGGCTCGAACAGCAGCCCCAGGTCGCGACCGGCCAGTCGCTCACGCACGGCCTTGATGTAGTCGGCCGCCAGCGGAGGTTCTTCGTCGCGATAACGCACGCCAAGGCCGCCACCCAGATCGATGTGGTGCAGATGAATGCCGCAGTCGCCCAGACGATCAACCAGGTCCAGCAGACGATCCAGTGCATCGATAAACGGTTCGAGCGTGGTCAGTTGCGAGCCGATATGGCAGTCGACCCCGATCACTTCGAGGTTCGGCAGTTGCGAAGCGCGAATGTACACGTCTTCAGCCGCTGCAATGGCGATGCCGAACTTGTTTTCCTTGAGGCCCGTGGAGATGTAGGGGTGAGTGCCTGCATCCACGTCCGGATTGACCCGCAGCGATATCGGCGCACGAACGTTGAGTTCGGCGGCCACTTCCTGCAGGCGCTCCAGCTCGTCGGTGGATTCGACGTTGAAGCAATGCACGCCGACTTCAAGGGCGCGACGCATGTCTTCGCGGGTCTTGCCGACACCGGAAAAGACGATCTTTTCGGCTTTGCCACCTGCCGCCAGTACACGCTCCAGCTCGCCACGCGAGACGATGTCGAAACCGGCGCCGAGGCGCGCCAGGACATTGAGCACGCCCAGGTTGGAGTTGGCTTTGACGGCGAAGCAGACCATGTGCGGCATGCCGCTCAGCGCGTCGGCGTAGGCACGGTATTGCGCTTCGATGTGAGCGCGCGAGTAGACATAGGTCGGCGTGCCGAAGCGCTCGGCAATGGCAGACAATGCTACCCCTTCCGCGAACAGCTCACCGTCGCGGTAGTTGAAGGCGTCCATTGGAGTCCCTTAAAGGTGCTTGTGCGATTGCGATTTGGCTTGTTCGTCCGGGGTCTTGGTGTCATCCGGCAGATACAGCGGGCCTTTCTGGCCACAGGCTGTAACAAGACAAGCGACCGCGACAAGCGCAGCAAGCGAAGAGATCAGGCGCTTCATGGCGAAATCCTTTGTAAAAGCATTAATTGCGCCCGAGTATACCGACCACCCGGCACCTTGCCTATGCGAGCGGCGTCCCGTCTGGCGGGCCTTTGGCGTGAAAGCCGCAGCAGAGCGGTGGTTGATCGGATTAATACGATCGTGTGTTGCCAATGATGAGTAAGCTTTGCATTTGCCTGCCTGCGTCCGTATCTTGCCCCTCTGCGCTATTTGCAGACACTTATCGAGGTTCCCGCAATGAGTTTGACCGAAGCCCGTTTTCACGACCTCGTCGATGCGACGCAGCAGGTGTTGGAAGATGTTTTCGACGAGAGCGGCCTGGATGTCGATCTGGAAAACTCGGCCGGCGTCCTCACCGTCAAGTTCGAAAACGGCTCGCAACTTATCTTCAGTCGTCAGGAGCCGCTTCGTCAGCTGTGGCTGGCAGCCCGCTCCGGCGGCTTTCATTTCGATTATGACGAAGAGAACAGCCGTTGGGCATGCGACACCAGTGATGAGCTGCTCAGCGAAATGCTTGCGCGCATCACCCTTGAGCAAGCCGGCGTCGAACTGGATTTCGACGAGATCTGATCGTGAGCCAGTCCCCCGTTCGACCGCCCAAGCCGCTTTTCAGCAACGTTAGCCCGGCAGTAGCCTCTCCGTGTATCAGCCTGTGTCGGCTCGATGAGCAGAAGGTTTGCCTGGGGTGCTTCCGTCATGTCGAAGACATCCGCGAATGGCGCTCGGCCGATGACGACCGCCGCCGCCAGATTCGCCATGAGGCCGATCAGCGTCGAGCCCGCGCCGAGGTTGATCAGGCCGCAGGCTGAAACCGCGTCGGGTTGTGTATTTATTGCGCTGTGTTAGTGTCAGGCCATGCCTCTGCAGATCAGGAGGCTCGTCAAACCCCGCCAATTGGTGGGGTTTTGTTTTATCAGGGAGAATAAAGGAGTCTGCCCAGACCATGACCACAGCACCTTCGATCATCCTCACCCGACTCGATGTACAGCGTCTTGAGAGCTTTATCGCCAGCCAGGACGAAGACACGCCGGGTATCCAGGCGTTGCAGGCCGAACTGGACCGCGCCGACCAGGTGGTTGGCCACGATGAAGTGCCTGCGGGCGTTGTGACCATGAATTCGCGTGTGCATTGCCGCGAAGAAGTCAGCGGCAAGGACTACCACCTCAAGCTGGTTTATCCACAGGATGCGGGCGCGGACGGCACCGTCTCGGTCCTGGCGCCAATGGGCTCGGCGCTGCTGGGCCTGCAAATCGGCCAACACATCGACTGGCCTGCACCGGGCGGCAAGACCCTGAAACTGACCTTGCTGGCAGTGGAGTATCAGCCGGAAGCGGCGGGCGAGTACGAGTAATCGAAGGCGCCGCATCCGCAGAGTGCGTCCGCATCCAGGATGCGGACGCAGAGCGTGCGGAACGATAGGCGCGCGCGGAAGGACAAGCGTACGTCAGGCCTGATCCATCGCCTCGTTCAGCAGCTTTTCCAGTTCGGCCTTGTGGCGCAGGAAGAGAATGCTTTGCCCGTGCTTGCCGTCCAGCAGACCGGACAGGTCCAGGTCGGTGATGTAACAGCGATAGCGCTGGGGCTCCAGGCGTTTGCCGAGGATTTGCTGCGCGACGGCGGCGTACAGTCGATCGCCGTATTCCAGTTCTGAAAACTCGCTGTTGTCGCAGTACAGGGTGGCGTTCAGTTGCCCTGGCGAGGTTTCTTCGATGATTGCCTGCACGTCGTAAAACGCCTTGTCCACTGCAATCGGCACCAGTCGATGTTCGACACGTCGTGCAGGCCCAGCACCGGAGGGCAGCATCTGATAGTAAAGGGTTTCCAGCGTAACCGGCGCGGACGGATCATCCAGCGGCAATGAAGCGCCGCGGCGATAAACCAGCGCGTTCAGAAAGCGCTGCAGCGGCACCAGCAGGCTTTGTTCATCGTGATACGGCAGACGCTGGTGCCAGAGCGAATTGTGTTCGTCGAGTACATACAGGTCAGCATCCGGCTCGTTGACCCGGTAGAACACCTGAATGCACTCAGGCTGACCCAGCGGCAGGATCAGGGACAGATCGTGATCATCGAGTGCCTGCGGGTCCAAGTGCAACGGGCTGTAGGACGACAGTTCCTCACCCAGGTACTTGAACAGACCCGGCAGGCTGTTGACCACCACATGTCCGATCTGACCCGGCTTCATCTCCAGCACGTGATACTGCTGCTGCACCTGAATCAGGTAACGGTGATTGAGCCGCCTCTCCAGTAACAAACGCGCCGTGCCGATCAGTTCTTCAACACGCTGGGCAATCGCGGGCGCGCGGTTGTGGCAGAAGCAGCGCACGTGAATCTGCGGCTGCTTACCACTCTGCGGCAGGCTGCCGAGCAGTTCGCTCATGCAGTCGAGCAGGGCGTGCGGGCCGTCGTAGCGGCTGACCAGGGTTTCGTTCCAGGTATTGAGGGTGATCTGGTCCAGCGTCAGCACCAGATTTTCCCGGACACCCGCATAACTGAGCGAGTCGGTGCGCTCGGTGGTCATCAGAATATTCAGGTCGCGGTGATGCCTGAGCGGATCGACGCCGACATTGATCAACAGCAGGATCTCACTGGGCGTACTGGGCATCAGCAACGCCTCATCGCTGACCTCGGGCAGTGGCAGTTGAATGCTCTGCTGCAAGGCGCCCATCAGGTTGAACAGCTCGAACTCGCTCAGGTCACTGGCGCCCGGGTGCAATGCCACGCGGGTGGTGCTGTCGATCACGGTATTGCGATGGCACCAGGTCAGCAGGTCAAGCAATTCACGGCTGCGTTTGATGGGTGAGAAATTCGGCCACTCATGAATGCCCAGATTGCCGTTGAACAAGGCCCACTGATGCTTGCCGGGCTCGCGCTTGTCGGGGGAATGCACCAGCGTCAGCGTATCTTCGGCAAGGTCAGGGGCGATGCCCGGGTTGATGAACTCGACCTTGCCCGCCTTGCGCTCAAAAGCCGCATAAAGGCGCCGCCCCAGAATGGTCAGGTCGCGGGCGTTGAGCGCATCGGCAGTGCTTTGCGTTTTGGCGAATCGGCTCTGAAAGCGGTAGCTGTAATTCAACTCGTTGACCAGTGCGCGGCGCTCGCCGGCCACCTGGCGGACTTTCCACTGGCTGCGGCTGTCGAGCAGCGCCAGTTGTCGCTCGTCCCAACCCCACTCCGTCGTCAGGCGTTCCAGCAGTTGACGCTGCCAACCGACGTTGCGCAGGCGGGTCGACCCGGTGAGCTTCTTGTTGACCTTCAGGTACAGGCTGCGCCGCACCAACTCCAGGCGTTCCGGCTCGTTGCGTGCCTGCAGGTGCTCCTCGATACGTCGGTACACGACCACGTAAGGGTCCAGCTCATCCGGGTCCAGTTGATTGGCGAACACCGCTTGCTTGAAACGCAGACTCAGGCACTGCACGCGAGGATGCTCGCTGGAATAGACCTCGATCAACAGCAGCTTGAGCACAGACTTGTAGGGCGACTCGATGCCTTTGAACAACTGCCACAATCCGGCACCGATGAACTCGGCCGGAGGAATGTGCGACATCGGACCGAGATCGAGCACCTCGCTGGCGCGGATGAAGCGCTTGCTCAGCAGGGTATGGGTGTAATCCTCGTAATTCTGCTCCTCATAGACCGGCACCAGCCACCACATCGGGGTGCGCCCGGCGAGCCAGATCGCCGTGCGATAAAACTCGTCGAGCAACAGGTAATGCTGAGTAGTCCCGCAATCGTCCGAGCTGAGCTGCGAATCGCGCTCGCCACTCTTGAAACGCTGTGGGTTGATCAGAAAGAAATGCGCCTCTGCGCCCATCGTCGCAGCCCAGGCTTCAAGTGCCTGGCATTTCTTGCGCAGTTCGACGATAGCCTCCGGGTCCAGCTCGCTGTCGTGGCAGACCCAGACATCCATATCGCTTTGTTCAGCCTGAGCCAGTGTGCCGAGGCTGCCCATCAGAAACAGGCCATGAATCGGCTGGGGCGGGTTGCCGTGCCGGGCCTTGTAGGAAAAGGAGCGTGTCAGCCGCTGCGCCTCGGCCAGGGCCAGCGTGTCCGGCTCGTAATGCGAAACGCCAGCAGGCGTGCTGCCGGAAACATAACCGGGCAACAGCGGATGATTGACGTGAAAGAACAGCGGCAGCAGGGTCAGAACGCTTTGCTGGCGAGTCGACATACCTTCCAGCGCACGCGCGTATCGCCCGTCGTTGAGCGACAGGAAACGGTTACGCAGCTGGCTGAGAACCTTGCGGTCGATGCCCTCATCCAGGTCGGGGCGAATTTCAGGATTACGCGTCATCGCAACTCAAGGCATCTGGCCTGTGCAGGCGTGGAATTACCGAGAAAGATGGCGGAGAAGGTTTGCAGCCGAGGGAAGCGGATCCGGTCGGATGGTTATTCTGGCGCCAACGTCCTGTATCGACTGGCGCTCGAATAAGTGAAGGGCCTGCCACGCTTTTTTGTGCGCAGGCCCTGCGCCTGTCAGGCAGCTTGTTTAGAGACGTTGAGGATGGTCAGCAATGATTGGGCATGCTGGGCGGCCTCGAGCCCGAGGCTGGTCAGATAACCGCCATCGACCTGGGTCGTCAGCCCTTTATCGAAGAGTCTTTGTGCTGCTGCGACGGCCGTGGGTGCCGCTACATGGTGGACTTTGAGGCCTTCCTGGGTGTTTCCCAGATTGAACAGTGCAAGGATTTCCAGTTCGGCAACCAACTCAGGGGTATACGACATAGGTACTCCAGACTTTTTGTAGTAGTACGACCTCACCGGCTGGTGGGTGTGCTCTGGAATCGACGTGTCCGATCTGCGCTCGTCGGTTCTGGATGACCGTTAAAGCCGGTTTGGCGTGTGGCCCCGGAGGATCAAGCGGCAGCGGGGCATTTGCAGTGTAGTCAGCGTCTGAAGTGTTTGCAGCATATATCTTGCTGGCATGCTCGGACCGCAGGATTACTTTTCCGGCGGCAGGTCGGGCAGGGCGCGCAGCGCTGCTTCATACCATTGAGTGTCGAACGGACGGTCCTGCTCCAGCAAGGCATCGATCTCGATAGCCAGCACGTGGGCCATCATCTCCAGAATATCCTCACGCTCATAGTTCACCAGGGTCAGCATGTTGAAGACCGCTCTGGCTGCAGGCGGATTACCGGCTTCGATCTGGTTTTCGATGGCTTCGATCAGGGTCGAGGCAGCAAAGTCTTCTTCGTCATTATCGATGTCGTCGGTCATGGTCACTCCTCAGGTAAGGCAGGCAGTCTAACCGGCGACCTGAAAACAACAAACCCCGGAGGTCCGGGGTTTGTCAGTACATTGGCGAAGATCAGTCCGCTGTCGGCTGGCCCATCGGTACAGGCTCTTTGCTGCGCCAGTGCGGCAGGGATTCCCAGTAGCGTTCGCCCTTGGCATCGTCGTACATGCCTTCCCAGCGCGAAATGACCAGCACTGCCAGCGCATTGCCGATCACGTTCAACGCGGTACGCGCCATGTCCATGATCCGGTCGACACCGGCGATGAATGCCAGGCCTTCCAGTGGAATACCGGCACTGCCCAGGGTCGCCAGCAGCACGACGAAGGAAACGCCTGGCACACCCGCGATGCCTTTGGAGGTGACCATCAGGGTCAGTACCAGCATCAACTGCGCGCCAATCGACAGGTCGATGCCGTACAACTGAGCGATGAAGATCGCTGCGATGCTCTGATAGAGCGTCGAGCCGTCGAGGTTGAACGAGTAGCCCGTAGGCACCACGAAGCTGCAGATCGCCTTCGGCGCGCCATACGCTTCCATCTTCTGGATCACGCGTGGCAGCACGGTTTCGGAGCTGGCGGTGGAGTAGGACAGAATCAGCTCGTCCTTGAAGATGCGCATCAGCTTGATGACCGAAAAGCCGAATGCACGAGCGATCAACCCCAGCACCACAAAGGCGAAGAAGGCGATGGCCACATAAACCAGAATCACCAGCTTGGCGAGCGGCAACAGGGAGGCGAAGCCGAAGTTGGCGACAGTCACCGCAATCAGGGCAAACACGCCGATCGGCGCGTAGTTCATGATCATGTGAGTGACCTTGAACATGGTTTCCGAGACACCCTGAAACAGTTTCACCAGCGGCTCACGGACCTCGGCCTGCAGGCTGGAAAGCCCCAAACCGAACAGCACTGAGAAGAAGATGATCGGCAGCATCTCGCCACGCGCCATGGCGGCGAAGATGTTGGACGGGATCAGGTTGAGAATGGTCGCGATAAATGCGTGATCGTGCTGAACCTCGGCCGTAGTCTGCTGATACTTGGAGATGTCAACGGTGCCCAGGGTGCTCATGTCGATGCCGGTGCCCGGATGGAACACGTTAGCCAGCACCAGGCCCACCAGAATCGCGATCGTGGTGACGACTTCGAAATAGAGGATGGTCTTGAGACCGATACGCCCCAACTTCTTGGCATCGCCCACACCCGCGATGCCGACGATCAGCGAGGCAACAACGATAGGGATAACGATCATCTTGATCAGACGAATGAAGATATCGCCTGCGGGCTGCAGGATGTTGGTGATCCACCAGGCCTTTTCTGCGCTGAAATGATTGAGTAACGCCCCCACAGCGATACCCAGTACCAGTCCGATCAGAATCTGCCAGGCCAGACTCAGCTTTGCCTTCTTCATATTATTACCCTTGTTCAAAGTGGCTTGGGCACGTCCAAAACCAATGCGCCGAGCTGCTTTTTCACAGCAGTTTCGGGGCAGAAGCTCCCTTTGGAAATGTCCCGAGAAGGTCACCGCAGACGAGCATCCCAGCTCTGTAGCAGGCGAAAAAAGTCGCAACTATTCCCATGGCGCGCGTATACGTCTAATGCCGTAAACGACTACCTCATGCATGATCGGCATACAAATACGGGAGAAATGTGTTGATTTATGTCACGCGGGAGGATGGCTATTCGGCGCGAAGCTGGCTATTACGTCGCCTTAAGCTGAACAGGGGGATACGGGTACAAAGACGCGATGCAAAGACCCGGACTCGACTACCAAGCCTATTTACCTGATGTACGGTAGCTGAGAGCCCAGGCCAGTCTGTCCGCAGACAGAACGCCGGCCCGAGCAATCTGAACGGGTGCGGGACCCGTCAGCCCTTACCTTTGGTACGGGTCATGTGCGGGCCGCTGTTTTTCTCGAGGTACTCGATAATCATCCCGGCCACGTCCTTGCTGGTGGTCACTTCAATGCCTTCCAGGCCAGGCGAGGAGTTGACCTCCATCACCAGAGGGCCGTGATTGGAACGCAGGATATCCACACCCGCCACGCTCAGTCCCATGACCTTGGCTGCACGCAACGCGGTCATGCGCTCTTCAGGCGTGATCTTGATCAGGCTGGCGCTGCCACCGCGGTGCAGGTTGGAGCGAAACTCGCCCGGTTTGGCCTGACGCTTCATCGAGGCAATGACCTTGTCACCGACCACGAAGCAGCGAATGTCGGCGCCGCCCGCTTCCTTGATGTACTCCTGAACCATGATGTCCTGCTTGAGGCCCATGAAGGCTTCGATCACCGATTCGGCCGCCGTGGCCGTTTCGCACAGCACCACGCCGATCCCCTGAGTGCCTTCAAGCACCTTGATGACCAGCGGCGCGCCGTTGACCATCTGGATCAGGTCGGGAATGTCGTCGGGCGAGTGAGCGAAACCGGTGACCGGCAAGCCGATCCCCCGGCGTGACAGGAGTTGCAACGAGCGCAGCTTGTCCCGCGAACGGGCAATGGCGACCGATTCATTGAGCGGAAACACGCCCATCATTTCAAACTGACGCAACACCGCACAGCCATAGAAAGTCACCGAAGCACCGATGCGCGGGATCACCGCATCGAAGCCCTCCAGAGGTTTGCCGCGGTAATGGATCTGCGGCTTGTGGCTGGCGATGTTCATATAGGCGCGCAGGGTGTCGATCACCACCATCTCATGGCCACGCTCAATGCCAGCTTCGACCAGACGACGGGTGGAATACAGACGCGGATTACGCGAAAGCACAGCGATCTTCATGCAACACCTGAGGAAGTAGAGGCCGGGAACACCGGCTTGTCTTGTACGTAAGTTATGCCCGGATTGACCACCAGCTGGCCGTCGATCAGAGCCTTGGAACCCAGCAGCAGTCGATAACGCATCGACTTGCGGCAGGCCAGTGTGAATTCCACCGGCCAGATAAGATCACCCAGCGCCAGCGTTGTGCGAATGACATAACGCACCTGCGCCTGACCGTTGGAGCTTTTAATGGTTTTCATGGCAACCAGTTGCGCCTCGCAGCGACGATGGCGCAACTGCACCACCGTGCCAAGATGCGCGTTGAAGCGCACCCATTTCTGGCCATCGCGTTCAAAAGGTTCGATTTCCGTGGCATGCAGACTCGACGTGCTCGCACCGGTATCGATTTTTGCCCGCAGGCCTGCCACCCCCAGATCGGGTAGCGCCACCCACTCGCGCAGGCCGATGACTGTCAGATGATCGAATGTCTTCAATGTGATTCCGTACTTCTCAAGACTTCTGCCAGGCCTCGGGACTTATCCGGGCCAGGGCTTTGAATGCAGGTTTTGCGAACAGATAACCCTGCATCAGGGAAATGCCGCAGTCGGCGAGAAAGTCTCGTTCCTCCACCTGCTCTATACCTTCGGCAATCAGCTTAATCCCCAAGTCCGAACACATTGTGACAACCCCACGAACAATGGACTGACGCGCGCGATTGCGGTGAATGTCGCGGATCAGGTTCATGTCGAGCTTTATCAGGTCGGGTTGAAAATCCGCGAGCAGCGTCAGCCCGGAATACCCGGCCCCGAAATCATCGATGGCGGTCATGAAGCCGAACTCGCGATACTCGCGCAGAATGTTGCTCAAATGACCGTTGTTGTTCACATGTTCGCTTTCGATGGTTTCGAAAATCAAACGCTCGATAGGGAAGTTGTGTTGCCTGGCGGCCTCCAGCGTACTGCGGATGCACAGCTCGGGACGATACACGGCGTTGGGCAAGAAGTTGATCGATAAACGCTCGGTCATGCCCAGTTTCGCGGCACCAGCAATGGCGGTGGTGCGACAGCTTTGATCGAATCGATAGCGGTTCTGGTCGGTGACCTGACTCAGGACTGACATTGCGCCCTCGCCATTGGGCCCGCGAACCAGCGCCTCATGAGCGAAAATCGACTGGTCGTGAAGGTTCACGATCGGCTGATAGGCGTAGTCAAACGAGAAATCCAGCTCTGGACTGCCAGTGCATCCAGCACACCCTTTTCTAGGGGCGGTCAACGAAGTTGGAAAATCTGTCACGTCGCGCTCCATTTAGGTGTGGGGCAATAAAAAGATGAATAGCTGTTTTTGACAAGCACATATCGGTTACTTCATGTTCATGGCGGCGCAGAAAAAGGGGGCGAGCGTGTGCCGTCGCTTTGTTTATCTGGCCTGGTAAAGTTCAGACTGTCACATTGATGAGGAATTCAAATGGCGCAAAAGCCAGAAGAAGACGATAAGGTCCGCCTGGATAAATGGCTCTGGGCCGCGCGCTTTTTCAAAACACGTGCGCTGGCCAAAGCGGCTATCGAAAGCGGCAAGGTGCACTGTCGCGGCGAACGTTGCAAGCCCGGCAAGGAGCCGCGTATCGGTGACGAGTTTCAGATTCGCATGGGCTTCGACGACCGCACGGTGGTGGTCGAGGCATTATCCATCGTTCGGCGTGGCGCGCCGGAGGCTCAAACGCTGTATCACGAGACGCCCGAGAGCATCGCCAGACGCGAGAACGCGGCGGCTCAGCGCAAGGCCGGCAACCTGGGTGTAACCACCGACGGAAAGCCGACAAAGAAGCAACGCCGGGAGCTTTTCGGTTTCCGCGCCAGCCAGAGCAACGACTGAAACACTGCACCGGGCAGCTCCGGCTATCAGTCCGAAGTGCCATCCAGCTTGGAAGCGCACCGGATAGCTCCTAAAATGCCGGTCAATCCGCATGGCCCACGGCGCTTTCGAGTGCCGGACGGCGTTTGCTCAGCCGCGTGCCATCCATTGTCATTACTTAAGATACCTTTCCTACCTATGCATGATTTCCCGGACATCGATTTCACCCAGCGCTTCATCTTCGACGAAAGCGACGTTCGCGGAGAACTGGTCGCTCTGGAGCGCAGTTACGCCGAAGTGCTCGCCAAGCATCCCTATCCGGAGCCGGTCGCGCAGTTGCTCGGCGAACTGATGGCAGCGGCGGCGCTGCTCGTCGGCACCCTCAAATTCGACGGCCTGTTGATCCTGCAGGCTCGCTCCAGCGGCGCAGTGCCATTGCTGATGGTCGAGTGCTCCAGCGAGCGTGAGTTGCGTGGCATCGCTCGCTACGACGAATCGCTGATCAACCCCGGCGCGGGCCTTCAGGACATGATGCCTGACGGATCGCTGGCGCTGACCGTCGACCCGCGCCAGGGCCAGCGTTATCAGGGCATCGTGGCGCTGGACGGCGTCGACTTGTCGGAAAGCCTCTCCAACTATTTCGTGATGTCCGAGCAGTTGGGTTCGCGTTTCTGGCTCAAGGCTGACAGTCACCGTGCGCGTGGCTTGCTGCTACAACAATTGCCTGCCGCGCAGATCACCGACGCTGAAGAGCGTGATGCCAACTGGGAGCATGTCATCACCCTGGCCAACACCCTCACGGCCGAAGAAATGCTGAGTCTGGATAACCAGACCATCCTGCATCGCCTGTTTCACGAAGACCCGGTTCGCCTGTTCGATATTCAACCGATCTGCTTCCGTTGCAGTTGCTCTCGCGAACGATCTGCCAATGCGCTGGTCAGTCTCGGGCTGGAGGACGCGCAGCAATTGGTTATCGAGCACAACGGTACGATCGAGATCGACTGCCAGTTCTGCAACGAACGCTATCTGTTCGATGCCACTGACGTCGCGCAGCTGTTTGCTGGCGGCGGTGTCGATTCGCCATCTGACACGCGCCATTAATCATCGCGTAAAGGGCCTCAGAATACGGTGTGGGCCCCTGTAATGCTGTTCTGACAGGAGGGTCCTACCATTTCCGGGCATTTCTGGCATAATCCGGCCCACTTTTACGCTGTAGTAGTGGTTGTTTTTTTACTACAAAACCGTTTGGAGCACTCGGCAACAGGCCGACGGGGAACCTCATGACGCAAACCAACAACGCTGTGTACACCGATCTGAGCACCGACGAACTGGTCAAGGAAGCCCTTGCCCGCAAAGAAGGCGTACTTTCCGATACTGGCGCACTGGTTGTGGAGACAGGCCATCGTACTGGCCGTTCGCCGGTCGATCGTTTCATCGTTGAAGAGCCGAGCACTCAGGACGCCATCGCCTGGGGCCCGATCAACCGCAAGTTCCCGGCCGAGAAATTCGACGCCCTGTGGAACCGTGTCGGTGCGTACCTCGCCGAGCGCGAGCGCTTCGTTTCCCATGTTCATGTAGGCTCCGATCCTGCGCACTACCTGCCCGTCAAGATGACCACCGAGACTGCGTGGCACAATCTGTTCGGCCGTTGCCTGTTCATCAACCCTGAACAGTACAACCCGGCTGGCAAGGACGAGTGGGAAATCCAGAACGCGCCATGGTTCGTTTGCGACCCTGAGCGTGACGGCACCAACTCCGACGGCACCGTGATCATCAACTTCGCAGCCCGCAAGGTGCTGATCGCAGGCATGCGTTATGCCGGCGAAATGAAGAAAGCCATGTTCTCGGTGCAGAACTTCCTGCTCCCGGCTTCCGACGTTCTGCCGATGCACTGCGCAGCCAACATGGGCGAAGAGGGCGATGTAACCCTGTTCTTCGGCCTGTCCGGCACCGGCAAAACCACCCTGTCCGCCGACGAAAGCCGTTACCTGATCGGTGACGACGAACACGGCTGGGGCGAAGGCGTGGTGTTCAACATCGAAGGCGGTTGCTATGCCAAGTGCATCGACCTGTCCGAGAAGAACGAGCCGGTCATCTGGAAAGCCATCCAGCACGGCGCGGTACTGGAAAACGTCGTACTCGACCCGGTTACCAAAAAAGCCGATTACGCCGACAGCAGCCTGACCCAGAACAGCCGTGCGGCCTACCCGCGCGAACTGATCGAAAAACGCGCACCGAAAAACCTCGGTGGCGAGCCGAACGCCGTTATCTTCCTGACCTGCGACCTGACCGGCGTACTGCCGCCTGTGTCGATCCTCAGCGAAGAACAGGCCGCCTACCACTTCCTGTCGGGTTACACCGCACTGGTCGGCTCGACTGAAATGGGTTCGGGTTCGGGCATCAAGTCCACCTTCTCCACCTGCTTCGGCGCACCGTTCTTCCCGCGTCCGGCTGGCGAATACGCAGAACTGCTGATCAAGCGCATCCGTGGCTTCAAATCCAAGGTCTACCTGGTCAACACCGGCTGGACCGGCGGCGGCTACGGCGTCGGCAAGCGCTTCAACATCCCGACCACCCGTGGCGTGATCGCAGCGATCCAGAGCGGCGCACTGATCGGTGCCGAAACCGAGCACCTCGACACCATCAACCTCGACGTACCGAAGTCGGTACCCGGCGTCGATACCGGCCTGCTCAACCCACGTAACACCTGGGCTGACAAAGCCGCCTACGACGAAGCCGCAAAAGCACTGGCTGGCCTGTTCGTGGAGAACTTCAAGAAGTTCGACGTGAGCGACGCCATCAAGGCTGCGGGTCCGAAGTTGTAATTAAACATCTTCAGGGTCACACGCCCGTGTGACCCTCGAAAATGCTCAAGCAAACGCCTCGACTTGTCGGGGCGTTTGCTTGTCTGGAATACTGATTTCCACTGAGAACGATGGCCAGGAGGTGTGTTGTGGGGGTAACCGGGATTCAGATACGGCGTTTCGTGCCGAGCGACGAGCAAGGTGTATCGGCGATGATTCTGCCCATCCAACGCGAAGAGTTCGGTATTCCCATCACCGCCGAAGACCAGCCTGACCTGAAAGCGATTCCGGACTTTTACCAGACCGGCACGGGGGATTTCTGGGTCGCGGTACAAGACGATCAGGTCATCGGCAGCATCGGCCTCAGGGACATCGGCGCAGGCCAGGCAGCACTGCGCAAGATGTTTGTCGCCGCGCCGTTTCGCGGCCGGGAATTCTCCGTTGCAGCCAGACTGCTCGAGCGCCTGATCGAGGAATCAACTCGCAAGGGCGTCACCGAAGTATTCCTGGGCACGACCGACAAGTTTCACGCTGCGCATCGCTTCTATGAAAAGCACGGCTTTAGAGAGATCACGAAGGAGGACCTGCCTGCGAGCTTTCCGTTGATCGCGGTGGACAGCAAGTTCTATGTGCTGGGCCTGAAAGAACAATGACGTGGCTACACCGCAGCGGTGTCGGCGAACCGCAATGCAGCAGAACGCGGACAGCCATAGAGGGCACGCGAACCCGCGTGCTCCGTCACAGGCGCTCAAGTCCCCTGAGTGCCTGACTGGCTTTTCAGCGTGTTAAAAATGTCCATCGCCGAGCTGTCCCCCGATGTAATGTTGGCGGCGTAATGGGCGGGGTATTGGGCTTTTTCTATGGGTGGCAGCTGATCGTAATGGGCGAGAAGCATGACCAGCGTTTGAGTACTTTTGCCGGTTTCGTTGTACTCGTCGGTATACCTTTGGCATATGGCCCTTTTCCATACTTGCTCTTGAGAGTAGTTTTCGGAGTAAGCAGCATTTCTTTCGTTTATTGTGAAGTCGCCACCCTCGTCATAAATAATCAACCTCAGTTGATCCTGAGATAAACCCGCGAATGGGTTTTTTCCTGCCCCGTTGTTGAACGAAGTCGCTTGCACGGCTCTTTCGAGCAATGCAGGGTCGTCCGTATCCGGAATCTCTGCGTCGTGCAGTTTTCTATTGGCGTAATAGCTGTTGCCTGCAACTTTATCACTAATATTTTTTGCCAAGCCCCCCAGGCTTTTGAAGTCAAGACTGCTGTCGCGAGCCTGAGCTCGTGCGGCACTACTACTTAATTGACGGGACAATGTCGAGAAGGTGGCACCGTCAATAGCAGATGCAGAATCAAGTTCTTTCAGGCTGGAGTTTAAAGTCGTGGCGGAGGTGCTTTTCTCGACAGTCGTTAGTGCAGTTTTATGGGTGAGGTGTGTGAGGGATGTTGTATCAATCATGCTGCGTCCTCGCGGCAGGGGCCAATCCATGGCTTTATATTCACTCTTTGTATCGGCCCAGCCAGACACCGCTTTAGTTTTCCGCTGAAAAGCGTGCGTATCAAAATGCGACACGCACGCTCCGGGGGCTTATTTCATGGTGAATTCAGCAGCCCACGCGTAGGTAGAGAGATTGGTGGCGCGAGACGTCGCCGCGCAGACAGCGCCGCCTTCAGAATTTGCAGTCCGGTTCCATTTCGGCACCTTGGCCCCGCCTGCACCGGGAAGCTTTATAAAGGTGGTCGAGAATACGCAAACCTTGGACCCCATGACGTAGCGAACACTGGCGTAGCTGGTATCCGGCGAGAGAGTGCTTTGCATCGAGTAAGTATCTGAACCTCCCGGGGGGACTGCAGAGTTAATCGGTGATTTAGCATTCAGCCGGGCAGATATCTCATTACGCGTAACGGGTTTATACTCCGCCACTTCGGAGCCCAGGTTTTTAAATGTAACAGTAACTGCTGGTCCCGCTTGCGCCGTAACGCTGGTGCACAGTGTTGCAAAAGCAAGGGAAGCCAATAAGGTCTTGTTGGTTTTCATCGGGAATAATCCTTGAGTTAAATGAGTAATTTCATATTGATTTTGAATAAGGTAAACGCGAGACGAAACGGGGTAGCGGTCGTTCGTGCCCATACGGATCGTTCAGCTTATAGCGTGTCGCGGAGGGTTAGTAAGTCGTGCGCACAGTGAATGCGTCGGTCAGATAAAGTATCTCCAGTCAACATGATAGATAAAGGTTAAGCGATGCATAAAGCGCATGACTGCCTTGATGGGCCCGTCAGGAGCAAATTTTAACTTGCTGAAATTAGTTATTGTTTTTTAACACAAGCGACACGGAAGGCAAGTAGGAAACTTCTGATTTTTCGTGCATTGGCGAAAGAAATTTTTAATTCTTGTCTTTTAGCGCTGCATTGGATTAACTGCGCTGGCGAGAGCTAAACATGTAAGTATATTGCGCCCTACAAGGCTGAAGGGCGCAATAACTTTCTTCACGTCACCGCATAAAACTTGCGCACATACCCCGTGCTGGTCCATTTGCAGGGCGCGCCCTGGGCGACGAATACGGTATCGCCGGTATTCACACTCAGGCTCGGGCCGTTTTCCAGGCTCAACACTACGCTGCCTTCGATCAGGTTCATCAGTTCATGGATCTTGTGCGGCCGCGAGATGCGCTCGTAGGGTGTGGAGTCCCAGACGCCGATGCGCAAAGTGCTTGCGGTGTCTTCAAACAGGTTGTTGCTGCGGCACTGCGGCAGCGCGCTGATCATGATCGCCGGGTCTGGCGGTGACGACGGCGTGAGCATGGCGAGGCGGTCGAGCGCGGTGATGCCGGGTTTGTCTGGCCCGCTGGCCTGGGTGGACGCGCAGAACGCCCAGAGGCTGTCCGGTTGCGCTTCGATACGTACTTGAGTGCCGCGCCCGATCACGGCACTTTCGCCGGTCTTGATCGTGATGCTCTCGGTGCCGGAGGTCAGAGTGGCGGACCCGCGATGCATCACCAGCATTTCGGTGTAGGGGTAGGCCTCTATCGAGAGCGCCGTACCCAATTCAACGATGCCAGCCGCAATACCTTGCTCATCGACAAATGCTGTGCGGCGGCCATTATCGAACGGGTCGTGCGCATCAATGGGGCCGGTGGTGAATTCGGTATCTACCGGGCTGAGGTCAGCGCGGGCCAATAGCAGGACTGTGGGGTGGGGCATTGAGTCGGGCTCCTGAAGTTGAAGAGTGGCTGATCGTTCCCACGCTCTGCGTGGTAATGCCTTTCGTGACGCTCTGCGTCACATGCTCAAGACCGGACGCAGAGCGTCCAGAACTGCATGCCAACGCAGAGCATTGGCACGATGATGTTCTTCCGGGCGATCAGCCGATCGCCTGGGTAATCAGCGCAAACTGGCGCACACCCTGACTGGCTTGCGGGACTGCGCCCATGCTCATGCAGGTCACGCTATCGACGCGCTTGAGGCCGGCGTCCTCCAGCCAGTCGGCCAGGCCGCTGTCGGTCGGGATGTCGATACGCACGAAGGCATAAGGCACGCGGGCCAGCAGTTCTCCGATCATGTGTTTGGCCTGGTCGACGCTCTGGGCGACGACAGGGCCGAGGCACAGGCCACGGCCGAACGGGCGCAGCAGAGCAAAGGCCTGTAACTGGCCGTCGTGCTCGATGCCGACGGCGTGCTCAAGGTTGTTCAGCACATCGCCCAGCGTCACCGAGCGGTCCATGCCCGAACCGGCGTTGGCCAGTTCCAGCACGCGAGGGTGGTCAGCCTCGCTCAGCCCCCGGCAACGTTCCTGTGCCTTCAATTCGGTGGTGCCGGTCGGTTGTGCCTGCCCCTGACGCTGCTGGATCTCGCCAAAACTGACAAACCCCATCTTCGCGTAGAGCGGCGCACCCGCCAGTGTGGCGTTGAGGACCGCCGTGCGGGGCGCGACGCAGCCGACGGCCAGCTCCATCAACTTGCGACCAATGCCCTTGCCCTGATATTCGTCGCTGACAATCACCAGACCAATGGTAGAAAACTCGCCCTGATGGCAGGCAAAGGCACTGCCGATCAACCGCCCGTTGTGTACCGCGACAAAGCCTTGGGCGACACGTTGCAGCATGGCCCAGTCCTCAAGCCGATGCGGCCACTTCAAGGCGATGGATAACTCGTGCGCGTTGCCGACGTCGGCTGCGGTCATGGGGCGAAATTCAAAATCGAGGCGTTGCTGAGCGAGCATGACGTGTCTCCGTCCAGAAGGATGCACAGGCAATAAAAGGATGCGTCAGGCATGTTGTATCCCACCTGCTGCGGACGGTGACAAGAGGGCTGCACGCATTCGGCAGATTCCACGAAGTGCCGTTCGCCAGACCACAGTTACTGCTTAAATCGGCGCGGCCTCCGGCAGCAAATGCTTAGGGTTTTCACCCCGTGTTCAAGCCTTTTATATAGGGCTCGGAGTTTGTCGCCCGCCAAGCGCTGTCGCGGCGCAGTTTCTGCGGCGCAAACCCGCGGGTTTGAGCCCGAGCGCCCTGAAAAGGGTCATAAAAGCGCCGAAAACCGGGCTCTGCCCAAGGCTGGAGCGCCCCGCAAAGTCTGCTGAGCGCGCACCTCAAAACGGTGGTTTCTATCAAGCAGCCATCACTTTTAACGCCATCTGCTGATTTCACGGTGTTGTAATGAGGTTGTGCTGCAGCGTGCATCACCGCCCCTGAACATCAGGCCGGATTGCTCGTCATGCCATGACCTCAACGAACTTTCAGGACCGCACACAATGAGCTTTCTTCGACCAAAATTCATTACGTTCGACTGCTACGGCACCTTGACCAATTTCCACATGGGCACCATGACGCGCGAGCTGTTTGCCGACCGCGTTGCGGCTGAACAGATGGATCAGTTCGTCAAGGATTTTTCGGCGTATCGTCTGGATCAGGTCATGGGTGACTGGATGCCGTACGACGAAATCCTCAAGGTCGCACTGGCTCGCACCTGCAAGCGCTGGAACGTTGAATACCGCGAAGAAGGCCAACTGTATTACGACGCCGTGCCGACCTGGGGCCCGCACGCCGATGTGCCCGCCGGCCTGTCGAAAATCGCCGACAAGATCCCGCTGGTGATTTTCT
Source organism: Pseudomonas sp. NFACC10-1 (assembly GCF_900119195.1). NCBI lineage: Bacteria > Pseudomonadati > Pseudomonadota > Gammaproteobacteria > Pseudomonadales > Pseudomonadaceae > Pseudomonas > Pseudomonas sp. NFACC10-1. Next base: position 584,152 of record NZ_FPJB01000002.1, read on the forward strand.
CCAACGCCAGCGACAGCCAGATCATGTCCAACGTCGAAAAGCTCGGCGCGCCGTTCCACAAGGTGTTCACCGCTGAACAGGCCAAGGCCTACAAACCGCGTCTGGCTGCTTTCGAGTTCATGCTCGACAACCTGGGTTGCGGCCCGGAAGACATCTTGCATGTGTCCTCGAGCTTCCGTTACGACCTGTTCTCGGCGCATGACATGAAGATCAGGAACAAGGCATTCGTGGCGCGTGGTCATGAGCAGCCAGCCAACAGCAGCTTCGAATACCACCAGATTCCCGATATCGGCGGACTGGCCGGGCTGGTCGGCCTGTAAGCCAGGCCCGACGCCTGACACCGGCATTTTTCAAGGTGCTCTTCGATGAGTGACAAGGGGAACGAGATGCGCAGTGAGTCTTACTGGCTCGATACGGCTCCAGGCTTTACCGGCGCGCAGGACGGCGCAGTGGAGGGGCAGGCTGACGTGGTAGTGGTCGGTGGCGGTTTCACCGGCCTTGCGGCGGCGCGTGCATTGGCCTTGAAAGGTGCCAGCGTGGTGGTTCTGGAAGCAGGCCGGGTGATCGGCGAAGCGTCGGGCCGCAATGGCGGACAGTGCAATACCGGCGTGGCCCAGGACTATGCGTCGCTGAGCGCAACCCTGGGTGCCGATCAGGCACGCGAGTATTACAAGGCTTACGAAAGTGCGGTGCAGAGCGTCGTGACCGTGATTGAGCAGGAAAACATCACCTGCGACATCAAGCGTAACGGCAAGCTCAAGCTGGCGGCCAAGCCAGGGCATTACGAGGGACTGGCGCGCACCTGCGAGCTGATCCGCCGTGAAGTCGATGCTGACGTCGAGCTGCTGTCCGCCCAGGACGTGCGCGCCGAAATCGATTCGAACGAGTTTCACGGCGGCCTGCTGCAGCGCAACGGCATACAGATGCATGTCGGACGTTTCGGTCTGGGTCTCGCCGACGCGGCGGTGCGTCATGGCGCAAGGGTCTATCAGAACGCAACGGTAAAGGACTGGAAGACCAACCGTGGCGGCTTTGTGGTCAACACCTCGAAGGGCTCGATCCAGGCCGGCCAGCTGCTGCTGGCGACCGGTGCCTGCCAGCATGGCGGACTGGGCTGGTATCGCCGGCGCATCGTGCCGGTCGGCAGTTTCGTCATCGTCACTGAAGTGTTGCCGCAAGCGCTGATCGACCAACTGTTCCCCCACCAGCGCGCTTACGTGACCAGCCGTTTGATCGGCAACTATTTCCGCCTCACGCCGGACAACCGCCTGCTGTTCGGCGGGCGGGCGCGCTTCGCCATGTCCAACAGCAGCTCCGACGCCAAGAGCGGCAAGGTGCTGCAGGCGGCCATGGTGCAGATGTTTCCGCAACTGGCACACGTCAAGGTCGACTACTGCTGGGGCGGGCTGGTGGACATGACCTCGGACCGTCTGCCGCGTGCAGGCGAACACAACGGGGTCTTCTACTCGATGGGTTACAGCGGCCACGGTGTACAGATGTCAGTGCACATGGGGCGGATGATGGCCGAAGTCATGGAAGGCAAGGCACAGGCCAATCCGTGGAAGGACCTGAGCTGGCCAGCCATTCCCGGCCACTTCGGCAAGCCATGGTTTCTGCCGCTGGTAGGCGCGTATTACCGCTACCAGGACAGCCGCCACTGAGTGTTTGTTTGACCGTCGTCGTGTGTGTTTGAAGGACGCTCCGGCCAACCGTGAGCAATTCGGAATTTCCCCTTTTCGACAGGTAGAACTGATATGGCTGATAACAAAACCGACTCCGCGTTGATCACAGGCCAAGACAGCCTGCGGGTTTTCGAAGGTCTCAATCGTGGCCTGTCGCGGCGCGATGCGTTGCGCATGCTGGGTGTTGCAGGTGTGGTTGCGGCGGGCTCCACCAGCCTGTTCGGCGCGGCCGGCAAGGTCTTTGCCGATGACGCGGATGCCCCTGTCAAAGGCAAGCCGGGCGGCCGCATTCGCGTTGCCGGCATGTCCAGTTCTACCGCCGACACGCTGGATCCGGCCAAAGGCGCGCTGTCTACCGACTACGTGCGTCATTTCATGTTCTACAACGGCCTGACCCGTTTCGACAGCCATCTGGTGCCGCACATGGAGCTGGCCGAGAAGATCGAAAGCGACAACGCGACCGTCTGGACCGTGACCCTGCGCCAGGGCGTGACCTTCCACAACGGCAAGGCGCTGACCGCTGGCGACGTGGTGTTCTCCCTGTCGCGCCACAAGGACCCGGCCACTGGCTCGAAAGTCCTGCCACTGATGGCACAGTTTTCCGAGATCAAGGCCACCGGCCCGCTGGAAGTGCAGATCACCCTCAGTTCGCCCAACGCCGAGCTGCCGTCGATCCTCGCCGTTTCACACCTGCTGATCGTGCCCGAAGGCACCACCGACTTCAGCAAAGGCATCGGCACCGGGCCATTCACCGTCAAGGAATTCAACCCTGGCGTGCGCTCGGTCAGTGCACGCAACCCCAACTACTGGAAGCCGGGCCTGCCGTACCTGGACGAGATCGAATTCATCGCCATCAGCGACGAGCCATCGCGGGTCAACGCGCTGCTTTCCGGCGACGTACACATGATCAACGAGGTCAATCCGCGCTCCACCACACGCATTGCCGCCAGCGCCGAACACCGCGTGGTCGATGCACCGTCCGGCAACTACACCAACCTGATCATTCGTCAGGACCAGATGCCCGGCAAGAGCCCGGAATTCACCGAGGCCATGAAGTACCTGCTGGACCGTGAACAGGTCAAATCGGCGGTGTTCCGTGGCTACGCGCGCGTGGGTAATGACCATCCGATCTCGCCAGGCTCGCGCTACTTCAACGCCGACCTGCCACAGCGCGCCTACGACCCGGAAAAAGCCAAATTCCTGCTCAAGAAAGCCGGCATGGAAAAGATCACCATGGCCGTCGCGGCATCGCCTGCCGCCACGGGTTCGGTGGACATCGCCGTGCTGCTGCAACAGTCCGCCAAACAGGCCGGGCTGACCCTCAACGTCAACCGTTTGCCAAGCGACGGCTACTGGTCCAACCACTGGATGAAACACCCGCTGAGCTTCGGCAACATCAACCCGCGCCCCAACGCAGACGTGATTTTCTCGCAGTTCTTCCAGTCCACCGCGCCGTGGAATGAATCCGGCTGGAAAAACGACCAGTTCGACCAGTTGCTGTTGCTGGCCCGTGGCGAAACCGACGACGCCAAGCGCGCCAAAATGTATGGCGACATGCAGGCGCTGGTGAGCCAGAACTGCGGCATCGGCATCCCCGTGTTCATCAGCAATATCGACGGTGTGGACAAGCGTATCCAGGGCTACTCCAGCAACCCGCTGGGCGGCTTCATGGGCTACATGTTCAGCGAGCAGGTGTGGCTGGACGCATAAATGCAACGCTGAACCGAGCAGGAGGATGCAGATGAATAGCAACACACTCTGGTTGATCGTGCAGCGCTTCGGCGCGGCGATCGTGACGTTGTTGATCGTTTCCATCGTGGTCTTCGCCATCACGGCGGTGTTGCCCGGAGACGCAGCGCAACAGGCCCTTGGGCAATTCGCGACGCCTGAACAGGTCGCGGCATTGCGTACCCAACTGGGCCTCGATCAGCCAGGTGTGGTGCGTTATCTGCATTGGTTGACCAACCTGCTCGGCGGCAACCTCGGCGAATCGGTCTCCAACGCGATGCCGGTTTCAGAGCTGATTGCCGGACGCTTTCCGAAAACCCTGATGCTCTCGGCCACCACCGCGCTGGTATCGGTGCCGGTTGCGCTGGCACTCGGCATCGGCGCCGCAATGGGCCGTGGCGGTCGCCTCGATGGCGCGCTGAATTTCATCACCCTGTCACTGGTCGCGGTGCCCGAGTTTCTGGTGGCGACGCTGGCGGTGCTGATTTTCGCCGTCAACCTGGGCTGGCTGTCCGCGCTGTCCTACGGCGCCGATGTCAGCTCGCCGTGGCAGTTCATGCGCACGTATGCATTGCCGGTGATGACCCTGTGCTGCGTGATCGTGGCGCAGATGGCGCGCATGACCCGCGCTGCGGTCATCGATCAGCTGGACAGCCCGTATGTGGAAATGGCGCGCCTCAAGGGCGTCAGCCCGGTGCGCATCGTCTTGCGCCATGCCTTGCCGAACGCCATCGGGCCGATCGTCAACGCCGTGGCACTGAGCCTGTCGTACCTGCTCGGCGGGGTGGTTATCGTCGAGACCATCTTCAACTATCCCGGCATCGCCAGCCTGATGGTCGATGCCGTGACCAACCGTGACATGGCCCTGGTGCAGGGCTGCACGATGCTGTTCTGCTCCGCTTACCTTGGGTTGGTGCTGATGGCCGACCTGTGTGCAATTCTTTCCAATCCGAGGCTGAGAACCCAATGACTCAATTCATTGCGAAATCGACGCCTGCGGCGCCGCAACCGGTGCTTCGCAAAAAGGTGTCCCGTCCGACCTCATGGCTTGGCCTGCTGGGCGCTACGGTGTGCTTCATCTGGTTGATGGTCGCCCTGTTCGGCCCCTGGCTCGCGCCGCATCCGGTGGGCGAAGTGGTCTCCGACAACATGTTCGAAAACATGAGCGCAGCCTACCCGTTCGGCACTGATTACCTGGGCCGCGACATGCTCAGCCGCGTGCTGGTCGGTGCGCGCTTCACCGTCGGTCTGGCATTGATTTCTGCCGTGCTGGCCAGCGGCCTCGGCACCCTGTGTGCGCTGCTGTCGGTGGTCGCGCCAAAATGGCTGGACGAAATCATCAGCCGCCTGATGGACGCGTTCATCTCGATCCCTAGCAAAATGCTGGCACTGATCATGGTCTCGGCGTTCGGCTCGTCCGAAGTGTTGCTCATCTGCACGGCGGTACTGAGCTACACGCCAGGCGCGTTTCGGATCGCCCGCAGCCTGGCGGTGAACATCGAGGCGCTGGAGTACGTGCAAGTGGCGCGCACACGCGGCGAGGGCCGTATCTACATTGCCTGCCGGGAAATCCTGCCGAACATGCTCAACCCGGTCATGACCGACCTGGGCCTGCGCTTCGGCTTCATCGTCTTGCTGCTCAGCGGCATGAGCTTTCTGGGGCTCGGTGTACAACCGCCTGACGCCGACCTTGGCTCGCTGGTACGCGAGAACATCGGCGGCCTCAGCCAGGGCGCTCCGGCCATCGTGATCCCGGCACTGGCCATCGGCACCCTGACCATCGGTGTCAACCTGTTCATCGACCGGCTGGCCTCGCGGCGCGGCCGTCGTTCGGGAGGGCATTGAGATGAGCCAGTTGATTCGTGTGCAAGACCTGCGTGTGGTTGCCGAGGGCGACCATGGCGAGCTGGAGATCGTCAAAGGCGTCAGCTTCTCGCTGGAAAAAGGTGAAGTGCTGGCACTGATCGGCGAGTCGGGCTCCGGCAAGACCACCATCGCGCTGGCCCTGCTCGGTTACGCCCGACGCGGTTGCAAGCTGGCTGGCGGGGTGGTTCAAGTGGGCGAGCACGACATGCTCAGCCTGCCCGAAAGCCAATTGCAGGGCCTGCGTGGCAACCGCGTTTCCTACATTGCACAAAGCGCCGCAGCCGCCTTCAACCCGGCGAAAAAGCTGATCGATCAGGTGATCGAAGGTGCGCTGATTCATGGCCTGGGCAGCCGCGCGGATCTGGAAGCCAAGGCTGTCGAGCTATTCCGCGACCTGGCCCTGCCCAATCCGGAAAGCATCGGCCGGCGTTACCCGCATCAGGTCTCGGGTGGCCAGTTGCAGCGCGTCATGGCGGCCATGGCGCTGATCAGTGATCCGTTGCTGGTGATCCTCGACGAGCCGACCACCGCACTGGACGTCACCACGCAGATCGACGTGCTGCGCGCATTCAAGCGGGTCGTCCGCGACCGGGGTGCCACGGCAGTCTATGTCTCCCACGACCTTGCGGTGGTGGCGCAGATGGCCGATCAGATCGTGGTGCTCAATGGCGGGCGGATCATCGAACAGAGCAGCACCGCCGAGCTACTCAAAGGCCCGGCGGATGCCTACAGCCGCAGCCTGCTGGCGGCGGCGCGTCCGGATAAAGTACTGAGTCCGGCCAGCGAAGTGGTCAAGGACAGCACGCTGCTGACCATCAAAGGCCTGACGGCGGGGTATGGCAAAAAAGACCTGCAAGGCATGCCGATGATTCGCGTGCTGGAAGACATCGACCTGACCATCCGCCGTGGTCAGGCCATCGGCGTGATCGGTGAGTCGGGCTCGGGCAAATCGACGCTGGCCCGTGTGGTCGCCGGTCTTCTGGACCCGGCGCATGGCAGCCTGACGTTCGACGGTGCCGACTTGTCCGGCACCCTGGCGGGTCGTACCGAAGAACAGTTCCGGCGCATCCAGATGGTGTTTCAGAACGCCGATACCGCGCTCAACCCGATGCACAGCATCAGCGCGATTCTGGCCCGCCCGCTGAAGATGTATTTCGGCCTGAAGGGCAAGGCCCTGCGCGAGCGCATCGATGAGCTGATGGACCTGGTGCGCCTGCCCCGCGAGCTGGCCGAGCGGCGTCCCAACGAACTCTCGGGCGGGCAGAAACAGCGCGTCAACCTGGCCCGCGCCCTGGCGGCCAAGCCGGACCTGATCCTCTGTGATGAAGTGACCTCGGCGCTGGATACCGTGGTCGGTGCATGCATCCTCGAACTGCTCGGCGAACTGCGCCGCAAGCTGGGAGTTTCCTACCTGTTCATCAGCCACGACATCTCCACCGTTCGCGCGCTGTGCGACGACATCGTGGTGATGTACAGCGGCCACAAGGTCGAAGAGGGCAGCCGCGAAGCCTTCAGCCGAGTGCCATTCCACCCTTACACCGATCTGCTGGTGCATTCGGTGCCGGAATTGCGCCAAGGCTGGCTGGAAACCTGCGGTGTGACCAGCGGCAAGCTGCCGCCCATCAGCGCACCGGCCAACAATCCGGAGCTGTGCACCTTCCTCAATCGCTGCCCGGCCCGCATCGAAGGCCTGTGCAACAAGACCGCGCCGGGTCGTCGCCTGATCGCAGGTGGCAGCGAGATCCTTTGCCACCGCGACAGCGACGAGCTGCAGGCCGTGCAAGAAAACCTGAACCCTGAAACCGTCGGAGCTTACGCATGAATGGCCGTTTTGTGAGACTGGGCGAACGCGAACGCCCGGTCGTGAGCCTGATGGTCGATGGCGCGCCCATCGAGGCATTGCAGGGCGATACCCTGATGGTGGCGTTGCTGACCCGCAAGGCCACATTACGCCAATCCGAGTTCGACACCGGGCGCCGTGCAGGTTTCTGCCTGATGGGCGCCTGCCAGGACTGCTGGGTCTGGACCCGCAGCGGCGAGCGGCTGCGCGCCTGCTCCAACGAGGTCCGCGACGGACTCGACATCGTCACCACCCAACCGGAGGCGAAATGGCCACTTCTTCACGGTTAGACGTTCGCAACCCTGGCAGCCCGAGAGTCGTCATCATCGGCGCCGGCCCGGCAGGCACCCGTTGCGCCGAAACCTTGCTGGCTGCAGGCATCAAACCGATTTTGATCGACGAAAACCGGCGTGACGGCGGGCAGATCTATCGCCGTCAGCCAGAGGGCTTCAAGCGCGATTATTCAGCGCTGTATGGCACCGAAGCGGCCAAGGCGCGTGACCTGCATGAAAGCTTCGATCGCCTGCGCACGCAGATCGACTACCGCCCCGACACGCTGGCCTGGAACCTGACCCACGGCGAACTGTGCTGCGCCAGTCAGGGCGTGCACACCGTGGTCGAATACGACGCACTGATCCTGTGTGCCGGGGCCACCGACCGCCTGATGCCGATCAAGGGCTGGCAGCTGGCAGGCACCTACAGCCTCGGCGGCTCGCAGATTGCGCTCAAGTCGCAATCGGTCTCGATTGGCAGTCGCGTGGTGTTCATGGGCAGCGGCCCGCTGCTGTACCTGGTCGCCAGCCAGTACGTCAAAGCCGGTGCCGATGTCGCTGCGGTGCTCGACACCTCACCGTTCGGCAAACGCGTCAGCGCGATGCCCAAATTGCTGGCGCGTCCCGGTCTGCTGTTCAACGGCATGAAACTGCTGGGCCAACTGTACAGCGCCGGGGTGCCGGTGCATCTGGGCGTGCAGCCCGAGGAAATCATCGGCAGCGAACAGGACGGCGTGGTCGGCGTGCGCGTGAAGCTGGCCAATGGCACCTCGCTGAACGTCGATTGCGATGCTCTGGCGCTGGGTTACCACCTGCGTCCGGAAACCCAGCTGGCTGATCTGGCCGGCTGCCAGTTACGCTTCGACGAAGCGTCCGGGCAATGGGTGCTGGCAGTTGATGAAGAGGGGCGTACTTCGGTCAAAGGTTTTTACGCCGCAGGTGACGGCGCGAAGATTCGTGGCGCCGATGCCGCCGAACAGGCCGGTCGACTGGTGGCGATGGCACTGCTGGAGGACCTCGGGCGACCTGTGGATAACTCGCGTCAGGAAGAAGTACGCAAGAGCCTGGTGGCAATGGATCGCTTTCGGGTCGGGCTGGCCGAGGCGTTCCCGTGGCCTGCGGCCCAGGCCGCTGCCTTGCCCGATGACGCCATTGTCTGCCGCTGCGAGATGATCAGCGCGGGAGAACTGCGCGGCGTCGTACGTGAAAAGGGCGCCTGCGAAGTCAATCGCGCCAAGGCTTTCAGTCGCGTCGGCATGGGCCGCTGCCAGGGCCGCTACTGCTCGCAGGCCGGGGCCGAGGTGATCGCGGCCGAAGCCGGTGTGCCGGTCGAACAGGTCGGTCGCCAGCGCGGTCAGGCGCCGGTCAAACCGTTGTCGATGCTGATCGACGAGGTGGTGTCATGAGGCAGCCGAGAGTCGATGTGCTGATTGTCGGCGGTGGCTTCATGGGCTCGGCGTCAGCCTTCTTTCTGCGCCAGCGCGGCAAGTCGGTGACGCTGCTGGAGCGCGACGTGATCGGCCAGTACGCCAGCGGCGTGAACTTCGGCAACGTGCGCCGTCAGGGGCGGCATCTTGGCCAGCTGGAACTCGCCAACCGTTCCAGAGCGTTATGGCAGCGGCTGCCGGAGCTGATCGGTGAAGACCTGGAATTCCTGCCCAGCGGCCACATGCGCGTCTGCTATCGCGAGGACGAAATCGCCGAACTGGAAGCCTACGCAGCGGCATCGGAAGCCCGTGAGCTGGACCTGAAAATCTATAGCGGGAAAGCGCTGCACGAGCGCTTTCCGTTTCTCGGGCCGGACGTGAAGGGCGGCTCCTACGCGCCACACGATGGCCACGCCAACCCGCGTCTGGCAGCACCGGCTTTCGCCCGCGCGGCGATTCGGGCCGGGGCGCGGATCGAAGAGCGTACCGAAGTGGCCCATGTGGAAAAGGTCGGTCACGAATTCGAAGTCACCACCACTGACGGGCGCATATTCACCGCCGATCAGTTGCTGATCACCGCTGGCGCCTGGGGACAGAAACTCTCCACGCAGTTTGGTGAATCCGTGCCGTTGGACACCCACGGTCCGCAGATGGCCGTGACCGAGCCGGTGCCTTATGCACTGCCGACAGTGATCGGTGTGTTCACCAAAATCCCTCACGAAGTGATCTACTTCCGGCAGATCGCACGCGGCAACATCGTCATCGGTGGTGGTTTTCGCAGCAAGCCGGACATGATCAACCGCCGCGCCTACGTCGAGCCGCGCAGCATCATCAATCAGGTGCAGCAAATGCGTCGCCTGTTGCCCGGCGTCGGCAACCTGAACATCATCCGCGTGTGGAGCGGCATCGAAGGCTACACGCCGGATTCGCTGCCGGTGATGGGTCGCAGCGGCAAGGTCGACGGCCTGTTCTATGCGTTCGGCTTCTGCGGCCACGGCTTTCAGCTCGGTCCGGGCGTGGGCGACGTGATGGCTGAGCTGATCAGCACCGGCGCGACCAGCACCTCGATCAGCCCGTTCGACATTCGCCGGTTTGATGTCAGCCTTGTGGACAACCTCACTGAACAGACGAGTAAAGCCTCATGAGCCCACGCGCACTGGAAATCCTCAAGCGCCTGATCGCCTTCGACACCGTGTCGTCGGAGCCGAACATGGCGCTGATCGAATACGTCCGTGAACTGTTGGCCAGCAAAGGCATCGAGTCGCTGATCGTCAAGGACGAGACCGGCAAGAAGGCCAACCTGTTCGCCAGCACCGGCCCGCGTGATGTACCCGGCGTGCTGCTGTCCGGCCACACCGACGTGGTTCCTGCGGCCGGTCAGGCGTGGACGATGCCGCCGTTTCAGGCCACCCTGCGTGACGGGCGCATCTACGGCCGTGGCACCTGCGACATGAAGGGCTTTATCGCCCTGGCTATCGACGCGATGCTCAATGCCGCGGACATGCCCCTGATGCGACCGCTGCAATTGGCGCTGTCCCACGACGAAGAGATCGGCTGTGTCGGTGTGCGGCGTCTGCTCGACGTCCTGCATCTGGCACCGGTACGCCCGTTCCTGTGCGTGGTTGGCGAGCCGACCCTGATGCAGTTCGCTGTCGGTCACAAGGGCAAGGCGTCCTATCGCACCTTCTGTCGAGGCCAGGAAGCGCATTCCTCGCTGGCCCCAAGAGCGGTCAACGCGATTCATCTGGCCAGCGATTTCATCGCCGAGCTGCGCAAGAGCCAGAAGCAGATCGAGCAGCAGGGCGCGCGTGACGAGGGCTACGACATTCCCTACAGCACCGTGCACATCGGCCGTATCGATGGCGGCAAGGCGCTGAACATCGTGCCCAACCTGTGCACCATGGAATTCGAGTTCCGCAACCTGCCGGGCGACAACCCCGATCTATTGCTGGAGCAGCTGCGCGAGCGTGCCGAAGTGCTGGTACGTGAAGCGCGACAGCTGTCGGGAGTGGCGGACATCGAGATCGAGGTCATGAACGAATACCCGGCGCTGGAGACTCATCCGAGCGTTGAGGCGGTGCGCATGCTGCATGCGTTTGCCGAGCCGGGCACACAGCACATCAAGGTCTCTTATGGCACCGAGGGCGGCCTGTTCGCCGGGCGCCTGAATGTGCCGGTGGTGGTCTGCGGGCCAGGCTCCATCGAGCAGGCACACAAGCCGGACGAGTTTATCGACGAGAGCCAGATGGACGCGGGCGAGCGGTTTCTGCAGAGCCTGCTGGGGTCTTTGAAGCAGTAGAGGCTGCCGTCCGCAGGCAAATTTCAGCATCGGACGCTGCCGTTATCCTGCTTTCAGCATCCTGGACTGTGGCGTCTGCCTAGACTGGCAGTCATCCCGGAACAGGACTCGATCATGCTCAAGAATCAGTTGAAAGACCCCAGCCTGCTGGTAGACCGCGCCTACGTCGATGGGCAATGGATCAGCGCTGACGATGGTGCAACCCTGACCATCAGCGACCCGGCCACCGGCGAGGCGCTGGCGCAGGTGCCGGCCCTGCAGGGCGTCGAAACCCGGCGTGCCATCGAAGCGGCCGATCGCGTCTGGCCTGCCTGGCGCGCGCGTCCCGCGGCCGAACGCGCGGCGCTGCTGGAGCGCTGGCATCAGGCAATGCTCGACAACGTCGAAGACCTGGCGCTGATCATGACCCTTGAGCAGGGCAAGCCGCTGAACGAGTCGCGCGGCGAGATCCGCTACGGTGCCAGCTTCGTCAAATGGTTCGCCGAAGAGGCGCGTCGCTCGTACGGTGAAACCATTCCCGCCCCCAGCGCAGACCGTCGCTTGATGACCCTCAAGCAGCCGGTGGGTGTCTGCGCCGCGATCACGCCGTGGAATTTCCCCAACGCCATGATCACCCGCAAGTGTGCGCCAGCCTTGGCCGCAGGGTGCCCGATCATCGTCAAGCCATCGGACCTCACGCCCTTGTCAGCCCTCGCGCTGGCGGTACTGGCCGAACGCGTGGGCATTCCTGCCGGGGTGTTCAATGTCATCACTGGCATGCCCGCCGGGATTGGCGAAGAACTGACCGGCAACCCGGTGGTGCGCAAGATTTCCTTCACCGGTTCGACGCCGGTCGGCCGTCTGCTGATGCGCCAGAGCGCTGAACACATCAAACGTCTGAGCCTCGAACTGGGCGGCAACGCGCCCTTCATCGTGTTTGACGACGCGGACCTGGAACAGGCGGTGACGGGCATCATGCTCAGCAAATTCCGCAACGCCGGGCAGACCTGCGTGTGCGCCAACCGGATTATGGTGCAAAACGGCATCTACGACCGTTTCGCTGCGCGGCTGGTGGAAGAGGTCGCCAAGCTCAAGGTCGGCAACGGCCTGGAAGAGTGCGTGACCATCGGCCCGCTGATCAACCCGGCAGCGGTCAGCAAAGTCGCCCGGCATATCGACGATGCGCTGAGCCAGGGGGCGAAACTGCTGCACGGCGGCTCTCCCGACGGCACCAGCCAGTTCGTCCAGCCCACGGTACTGGGCGATACCCACGCGGGCATGCTGCTGGCCAACGAAGAAACCTTCGGCCCGGTCGCGCCGCTGATGCGCTTCACAGATGAAGCCGAAGCGCTGGCACTGGCCAACGCCACGCCTTATGGCCTGGGTGCGTATTACTTCACCCAGGACCTGCGTCGCTCATGGCGTTTCGGCGAGGCGCTGGAGTTCGGCATGGTCGGCCTCAACACCGGCATCATCTCCATGGAAGTCGCCCCGTTCGGCGGCATCAAACAATCCGGCCTGGGCCGCGAAGGCTCCAGCTACGGACTGGATGAATACCTGGAAGTGAAGGCGTTTCATGTGGGGGGGTTGTAGCGTTCAGAACGGCGTACCAACGCGGAGCGTCGGCACGATAGTTGAGATTATCGTTCCTCACGCTCCAGCGTGGGGAACGATAATCCAACGCATCAGTAACCCTGGCCGCGATCCACCTGCCCCTGCATCGCTTCACCACGCTCAAAACGGCGAATGTTATCGAGCAGGCCAGGAAAGGCGCTTTCCGGCTGGGTCATGGCCGCCACATGCGGGGTCAGCAGGATCTTCGGGTGGGTCCAGAACGGATGGTCGGCTGCCGCCGGTTCCTGCTGCAGCACATCCAGTACCGCAGCGCTGAGTTGGCCGCTGTCCAGCGCTTCCAGCAAGTCCGCTTCCACCAGATGCCCGCCACGACCCATATTGATCAGCGCGGCACCCTTGGGCAATTGTTCGAAAAGCTGACGATTGAGGATGCCTTCGGTCTGCCCGGTCAGCGGCAGTACACACAGCAAAATGTCGCACTGCCCCAGAAAGGCTTGCAGTTGCCCTTCCCCGGCATAGCACTCGACAGCGTCGATTCGATGCTCGCTGCGCGCCCAGCCCGACAGTTGGAAACCGAACGGTTTGAGGCTCGACAGAATATGCTGCGCCTGCAACCCAAGCCCCATCACGCCCACTCGACGTTGCCTTGCCGGTATCAGCGGGTGGGCTTTCCAGACGCCTTCAACCTGCTGCTGCCGATAACGCAGCATTTCCCGGTGCAGGCTCAGCACGGCAAAGGTTGCGTACTCACACATCCCGTGACTGATGCCGGGGTCCAGCAGACGCACCACCGGCAGCGATTTCGGAATACGGCTCAGGTCCAGCTGGTCCACACCTGCCGAGAGGGCGAACAGCACTTTCAGGTTGGGCAGCAGCTCCTGCAGATCATCGGGCGCCAGCCAGGCACCCAGATAGTGGATGTCGGCCGGGTCGCCGATGTCCGGCCATACCCTCCATTCAATGTCCGGCGCGTGCTCGGCAAACAGGACACGCCATCGTTCGGCACGTGCGGGATCGGCTTTGTAGAGCAGGGCGGGCATGGGCATTTCCTGAGCATGAAAGGGGAGCCCCATCATGCCGCAAATGCAAAGCAGGATCTGTCGAAACGCCTGCTTCCTGGCCTCTCCAATGTCCGAAAAGCGCCGCTGCCCGGCAGATTGCATGGCGATTTGCGGGCATGAAGGAATCTGCCGTTTGCAAGGCGAAAAACAGTCGATATGGACATCTGAGGGGGCAAGTTCGGCGTAGATCATTTCGCTGAACGCTTAACCTGAACAGCATCGCAGCCACCCCGCCGGCTGCCTGGCCCACGACAGGTATAACCATGAACAGCAAAGTCGACGAAACCCCTCATCTGCTCCGCCAGCGCGATCAGTTCGTGCCGCGCGGGATTGTCACGGCCCACCCGCTGGTCATCGACCGGGCACAGGGTTCTGAATTGTGGGACGTCGATGGCAAGCGCTATCTGGATTTCGTCGGCGGTATCGGCGTGTTGAACATCGGCCACAACCACCCGAACGTGGTCGCGGCGATTCAGGCGCAACTGACCAAAGTCACCCACGCCTGCTTTCAGGTGGCGTCCTATCAGCCCTATCTGGACCTGGCCAAACGCCTGAGCCATCTCATCGCGGGCCAGAGCGGCATCGATCACAAGGCCGTGCTTTTCACCTCCGGCGCCGAAGCGGTCGAAAACGCGGTGAAAATCGCCCGCGCCCACACCAATCGCCCGGCAATCATCTCGTTCCGCGGCGGTTTTCATGGGCGTACGCTGCTTGGCACCACGCTGACCGGCATGAGCCAGCCGTACAAACAGAATTTCGGCCCGATGGCCCCCGAAGTGTTCCACACGCCGTACCCGAACGAGTATCGCGGCGTGACCAGCGAAGTCGCGCTGGCGGCGTTGCACGAGCTGTTGGCCACTCAGGTCGCACCGGAGCGTGTGGCGGCGATTCTGATCGAGCCAATGCAGGGCGATGGCGGCTTCCTGACTGCGCCAGTGGAGTTCATGAAGGCCTTGCGTGCGCTGACCGAGCAACACGGCATCGTGCTGATTGTCGATGAAATCCAGTCCGGTTTCGGGCGGACCGGCAAATGGTTCGGTTTCGAGCATTCGGGTATCCAGCCTGATCTGGTGACCGTGGCCAAGAGCCTCGCGGGCGGCATGCCGCTGTCGGGCGTGGTCGGGCGTGCCGAGATCATGGACGCACCGCTTCCGGGCGGCCTGGGCGGCACCTACGGCGGTAATGCGCTGTCGTGCGCCGCTGCGCTGGCAGTGATCGACACGTACGAGCAGGAAAACCTGCTGGCACGCGCCGAGCAGTTGGGCGAACGTCTGCGTGCGGGTCTGCTTGCGCTCAAAGAACGTTACGCGTGTATTGGCGACGTGCGCGGCACGGGTTTCATGCTCGCCATGGAGCTGGTCAAGAATGACGCGGCACGCAGTCCGGACGCCGATCTTAACCAGAAGGTCATCGATCAGGCGCGCATCGGCGGCCTGCTGGTGATCAAGTGCGGCGTGTACCGCAACGTCCTGCGTTTCCTGGCCCCACTGGTGACCACCGAGCAGCAGATCGATGAAGCACTGGGCATTCTCGACGCTGCCTTGGCACGAGTATTGAAGTCCAGCTGAGCGCAAGCGTGGTCGCGGCCGTCGCGAGACGCTGCGACCACCCGCGCTGGGGATCATTGTTGAATGGAGACGTTGCCTGCCATGGGGCTTATTGATTACCGCGCACTGCTGATCGATTGTGATGAAGTGCTGGTGGACCGTGATTCAGGTGTCTGGGCGGCGTTGCAGCCGTTGCTGGAAAACGGCCTGAATACGCCGGAGAAAGATCAGGTGCTGACCGAGTTCAATGACGTGGTCCGCACCTTGTACCCGCGCTTCGACGAACTGGGTTTCAGCGGGCTGCTGTGCTTTGCGCATCGACAGCTGGCCGAACGACTGGGGATCAAGGCGAGTTGGGAAGAGGGCATGACCTTCGCCCGCTCGGTGCCGAACTGGACGCTGTTCGAGGATGCGCCCGGCGCGATGCTCTACCTGCGCAAGTTCTATCGATTGCTGGTGTACGCCGACCGCGACCTGCAGGATCGCGGTGTGCTGTGCGAACGACTGGGGCTCGAGCCCGACAGCCTGCTGTCACTGACCACCCACCCGCTGGACGACACGGCGTGGCTTGCCGACATGGATCTGGAGCCGCGTGACACCCTGATAGTGTCACGCCCACCGGCCTCGGCGCTAAGCACCGGCGGGCTGTGCCTGATCCGCCGCAGCCGTGAGCAACACCGTCAGCCATGCACCGCCGACCTGTGCATCAACAGCATGGCCGATCTGGTCGCTCAGCATCAGCTGTCTTTACGGCGCTGATTTTGCTAGAAGGTAGGCACCGTGAATGGCAATACAAGAGGTAGGTAATGGAAGGCTTGGTCAAACTGGATCGGATTGATATCAATATTTTGGTAGAACTCCAGAAAGACGGGCGCATGACCAACGTCAGCCTGGCCGATGCCGTCGGACTTTCCGCGAGCCCTTGCCTGCAACGCGTCAAACGTCTGGAGTCGGCAGGTTATATTTCCAGCTACAAGGCGCACCTTAATCTGGCCAAGATCACCGAATCGGTCACCGTGTTCACGGAAATCTCCCTCAGCGACCATAAGCGCGAAGACTTCGCCAAATTCGAAGCCAACATCCGTCACGTCGACGAAGTGCTGGAATGCCACCTGATCAGCGGCGGCTACGATTACCTGGTGCGCTTCATGACCCGCAGCATTCAGCATTATCAGGAAGTGATCGAAGAGCTGCTGGACAAGAACATCGGCATCTCCAAGTACTTCAGCTACATCGTCATCAAATCCCCGGTCATGAAAGACGGCGTACCGCTGCGCAAACTGTTGCGCCACTGAAGCTCCAGCCAAGAGGACGCGGAGCGTCCGGAACGGCATACCCACTTCAGAGCATGGGCACGAGGGCCATGTGGATTGTGGGAGTGGCCGGGACGGCGATCTGCATTGCTTCGAAGGCGGTGGTTAAAGCGACCTCATATCAAGGCTTACTGGCCTCTTCGCGAGCAAGCTCGCTCCCACAGAATGTGTGTATCGCGCTGAGCCACGATGGTGTTTGCCCGAACACCTCGCGCGCCACCCGCTCCGCGATCTCCCTGACACCTATCGTTCCTCACGCTCCAGCGTGGGAATGCCTTGCGTGACGCTCCGCGTCACAGACCTGCGCAGCACCGCATACGCAGCCGTGAATACCGGGCAAAGAATATGTATTTCTGAAATTCTGGCATAGGGCTACTATCCGGACGGCACTTTGGCCGGGCTTTTGCTCATGCAGATTTGAAAACCGGCAGGAGCCCCTGTCGCCATGGATTTCAAAAGGATGTGTTCGATGCCCGTAGCCCCTCGTTTCCTTGACCATTACCGCAAGGCCGACCGGATCATGCTGGGTCTGATCTGGCTGTTGTTCATCTACGCGCTCGGGTTGGCGTTCTGGTTCGACACCTTCACCCAGGCAGTCGTCGTCGGTGGCGGCACCGCGGTGGTGCTGACCGGGCTGTATCGGGCCATCGGCGGCACCCGATTGATGCGTTGCTGCTTCGGTGTGGGCCTGATGGTCATGACCGCGCTGCACATCAATCAGACCCACGGGCAGGTCGAGATACATTTCGGCATCTTCGTCCTGCTGGCAGTGCTGACCTTCTACCGCGACTGGCTGCCGATTCTGGTCGCTGCCGTCACCATCGCTCTCCACCACATCGTTTTCCATGCCTTGCAGCACTCCGGCTTCCCGGTGTACGTCATGCACCACGGCTTCGGCTGGAGCATGGTCCTTGTGCATGCGGTGTATGTAGTCGTTGAAAGCGCGATTCTGGTTTACCTGGCCGTGCAGAATCAGGCCGAGGCGGTCGAGAATCAGGACATGCTGGACCGGATGCTGGCCACCACCAACCAGTTCTCTACCGATAGCCAGTCCAGCGAGCGCTCGGGCAAACATGTCTCGCTGGCGCAACGTTTCGAGCAGTTTCTGGCGCAGATCACCAGCCTGGTCGACGGTGTGGTACGTGACACTCGCGGGCTGGGCGAACTGGGTCATGACCTCGCCAAGGCCAGTGGTACGCTGGAAACCGGTGCGCAGCATCAGCTCAGTGAAATCGCCCGCATGACCAGCGCCATGCAGCGCATGGGCGAAGCCATGAACGATATCTCCAGCCACGTCGCGCAAGCTGTGCAGCGGGCCGGTGACGCCAGCGATCAGGTCGCCCACGGGCGCGACAGTGTCGACCGTGCGCAGAGCGAAATCACCCAGCTTGCCGCACGCATCACGACCACCGATGAAACCGTACAGGCCCTGGCCAACCAGTCAGAACAGATCGGCAAAGTGCTGGACGTGATCGGCAGCATTGCCGAGCAGACCAACCTGCTGGCCCTCAATGCTGCAATCGAAGCCGCACGCGCCGGTGAGCAGGGCCGAGGCTTTGCGGTGGTGGCGGACGAGGTGCGCAACCTCGCGCAGCGCACAGCGTCGTCGACCAAGGAAATCCAGACCATCATCGAAGACCTGCAAAAAGGCAGTCGTCAGGCCGCTACGGCCATGAACGACAGCCTGCAGGGCGTCGGGCGTTGTGTCGAGGACAGCCAGCGCGCTTCGGAATCCTTGCGCGCCGTCGGCGAAGGCATCGGCCATATCACCCAGCTCAACGGCCTGATTGCCACGACGACCGAACAACAGTCCACCGTCAGCCGGGAAATTGCCGATCAGCTGCGCTCGGTACAGACCATCGCCGAGCACACCGCTGCCAATATCGGTGTGTTGGCGACCAGCAGTCAGAGCCTGTCGCCGCTGGCCATTCGCCTGGAAGCGCTGGGCCAGAGCTTTCACGCGTAGCTTTCGGGCTCAGGCAAACACCAGCCCCGATGAGCGCAGCAGTTCCTGAGTGTAGGCCTGCTGCGGTGCGGCGAAGATCTCACGGGACGGGCCCTGCTCGACCACCTTGCCGTCCTTGATCACGATCAGATCATGGGCCAGGGCGTGAACCACCGCCAGGTCATGGCTGATGAACAGGTACGTCAGACCGCGACGGATTTGCAGGTCACGCAGCAGGGCGACGATTTGCTTTTGCACGGTCCGGTCGAGCGCCGAGGTCGGCTCGTCGAGCAGGATCAGATCCGGTTCAAGCACCAACGCCCGTGCGATGGAAATACGCTGGCGCTGACCGCCGGAAAACTCGTGCGGGTAACGATGCCGGGTGGCCGGGTCCAGGCCGACTTCCTGCAACACGCGGATCACCGTCTGTTCCCGCTCTTTCGGCGTACCTATGTTGTGCGTCACCAGGCCCTCGGCAATGATCTGTTCCACGGTCATGCGCGGGCTGAGGCTGCCGAACGGGTCCTGAAACACCACCTGCAACTGGCGACGCAACGGGCGCATCAGGTGCTGACTATGCAGGCTCAGTTCCTTGGTGCCGAAGCGTATGCTGCCCTCTGAATCGACCAGGCGCAAAATCGCCTGACCCAAAGTCGATTTACCCGAACCCGACTCGCCGACAATGCCCAGCGTCTTGCCCTTGAGCAGCTCGAAACTCACCCCGTCCACCGCCTTCACATACTGCGGCTCACGTTTGAACCAGGCCTTGCCCAGCGGGAACCAGACCTTCAGGTCCTGCACCGACAGCAGCGTGTTGCTGTGCGTGGACGGCACCGGTTCGCCATCCGGCTCGGCATTGATCAGCAGGCGGCTGTAAGGGTGCTGCGGACTGTCGAACAGGGTCTGGCAATCGGCCTGCTCGACAATCTCGCCCTCACGCATCACGCAGACCCGCTGAGCGATGCGCCGCACCAGATTGAGGTCGTGGCTGATCAGCAGCAGCGACATGTTCAGCCGCTGTTGCAGGGACTTGAGCAATTCCAGGATCTTCACCTGCACGGTCACGTCCAGCGCGGTGGTCGGCTCGTCGGCGATCAGCAGATCCGGCTCGTTGGCCAGCGCCATGGCAATCATGATGCGCTGCCGCTGCCCACCCGACAGTTGATGCGGATACGCCTTGAGACGTGACAGCGGGTCACGAATGCCGACCAGTTCCAGCAGCTCCAGGGTGCGGCTCAGGGCGGCCTTGCCCTTGAGGCCCTTGTGGGTCACGAGGATTTCGCCGATCTGTTTTTCGACCGTGTGCAGCGGGTTCAGCGAACTCATGGGCTCCTGAAAAATCATCGCCACGCGATTGCCGCGCAGGCTGCGCAACTGCTTGTCGCTGGCGCTGACCAGATCCAGCCCGTCGTAACGAATCGAGCCTTGCGTGCTGACGGTTTTCGCCGGCAACAGGCGCAGAATCGAATGCGCCGTGACCGACTTGCCCGAGCCGGATTCGCCCACCAGTGCCAGGCACTCGCCACGACGGATATCGAGGCTGACGCCATGCACCACTTCGCGGCCGTTGAAAGCGACCCGCAGGTCGCGAATTTCAATCAGGTTGTCTTGCATGTCAGCTCCGAGGATCGAACGCGTCGCGGCAGGCTTCGCCGATGAACACCAGCAGAGAAAGAATCAGGGCCAGCACCACGAACGCGGTCAGCCCCAACCAGGGCGCTTGCAGATTGCGCTTGGCCTCGCCGATCAGCTCGCCCAGCGACGCACTGCCCGCCGGCATGCCGAAGCCGAGAAAATCCAGCGCAGTGAGGGTGGCGATGGCGCCGGTGATAATGAACGGCAGGTAGGTCAGGGTGCTGGTCATCGCGTTGGGCAGGATGTGCCGCCACATCAGCGCAGCGTCGGTCAGGCCCAGTGCGCGGGCGGCTTTGACGTATTCCAGATTGCGCCCGCGCAGGAACTCGGCACGCACCACGTCAACCAGCGACAGCCAGGAGAACAGCGCCATGATCCCCAGCAGCCACCAGAAACTGGGGGACACGAAGCCGGACAGAATGATCAGCAGGTACAGCACCGGCAGCCCCGACCAGATCTCCTGAATGCGCTGGCCGATCAGGTCGGTCATGCCGCCGTAGTACCCCTGAATCGCCCCGGCACAGACGCCGATCACCGTGCTGATCGCGGTCAGCAGTAGCGCGAACAGAATGGAAATCCGCGCGCCGAACAACACCCGCGCCAGCACATCACGGGCCTGTTCATCCGTGCCCAGCCAGTTGATGTGGTCCGGCGGGCTGGGCGATGGCGCGTCCAGGTCGTAGTTGATGGTGTCGTAGCTGAACGGGATCGGCGCGAACAGCATCCAGCCGTTTTTTGCCGCGATCAGCTTGCGCACATAATCGCTGGCATAGTCCGGCTCGAAAGGCAGCTCGCCGCCGAAATCGGTTTCCATGTAGGTGTGCAACACCGGGTAATACATCTGCCCGTCGTAGCTGACCAGCAGCGGCTTGTCGTTGGCGATCAGTTCGCCGCACAGGCACACCAGCATCAGGCCGATGAAGATCCACAGCGACCACCAACCGCGACGGTTGGCCTTGAACAGGTCGAAGCGACGCCGGGTCTGGGGAGAGAACTCGAACATCAGGCGCTCCTCGCGGAAAAGTCGATGCGTGGGTCGACCAGCGTGTAACACAGGTCACCGATCAGTTTGATCAGCAGGCCGAACAGCGTGAACAGAAACAGCGTGCCGAATACGATGGGGTAGTCGCGCGAGACGGCTGCTTCGTAACTCATGCGCCCCAAACCATCGAGGCCGAAGATGGTTTCGATCAGCAGCGAGCCGGCGAAGAACACCTCGATCAAGGCCTGCGGAATACCGGCGATCACCAGCAACATGGCGTTACGAAACACGTGGCCGTACAGCACGCGATGCTCGGTCAGGCCCTTGGCGCGCGCCGTAACCACGTACTGGCGGCTGATCTCGTTGAGAAAGCTGTTCTTGGTGAGGATGGTCAGCGTGGCGAAGCCGCCGATTACCAGCGAGCTGACTGGCAACACCAGGTGCCACAGATAGTCCTTCACCTTGCCCCAGGTGCTCAGGTTGTCGAAGTTGTCCGAGAACAGCCCTTGCGCCGGAAACCAGCTCAGGTAACTGCCTCCGGCAAACACCACGATCAGCAGAATGGCGAACAGAAACGCGGGCGTGGCGTAACCGATGATCACCAGCGTGCTGCTCCAGACATCAAACGCGCTGCCATGCCGCACCGCTTTGCGAATGCCCAGCGGGATGGAAATCAGGTAGGTGATCAGCGTCGCCCAAAGCCCGAGTGACAGCGACACCGGAAGCTTCTGGGCAATCAGTTCGGTGACCGGCGCGCCGCGGAAGAAGCTGGTCCCGAAGTCCAGCTGTGCGTAATTCTTGAGCATCAGCCAGAGTCGCTCGTGCATCGGTTTGTCGAAACCGTAATGTTCCTTGATCTGCTCGATCAGCGCCGGGTCCAGCCCGCGCGTGCTGCGGCTGGCAGTGCCGGAGGCAGCCACTTCGCCCCCGCCGCCCCCCACACCGTTGGGGCTGAAGCCCTGAATGCGCGCGATGGCCTGCTCGACCGGTCCGCCGGGAGCGGCCTGCACGATCAGGAAATTCACAATCAGAATGGCCAGCAGCGTGGGAATGATCAGCAGCAGGCGTCGAATCACATAAGCCAGCATCTCAGTACTCCTTGGCGGCGGCAGGCTTGCCGGTCAGCGCAGCGGCCTGAGCATTGGTCAGCGGCGTCGGGCTGATCTGCCACCAGGTTTCCAGACCAACGTCATAGGTCGGTGCCACATCCGGCATGCCGAAACGGTTGGCGAACACCAGTGGCGTGCCCTTGGAGTAGTAGTTGGGAATCATGTAGTAACCCCATTGCAGGACCCGGTCCAGGGACCGTGCGTAGAGCACCATGTCATTGCGCGTATTGGCGCTGACCAGCCCGTCGATCAGCGTGTCCACCGCAGGATTGCGCAGCACTATGGCGTTGGAGCTACCCACTTCGGTGGCGCTTTGCGAGCCGTACAGGTTGTACAGCTCACGGCCAGGGGAAATGATCGGATTACCGTTTTTCGGCAGGCTGACCACGATCATGTCGTAGTCCCGCGCATTGAGCCGGTTGATGTACTGCGCCGAATCGATGCGCAGGAAATCCAGGGTGATGCCGATCTGCGCCAGCGTGCGCTTGAACGGCAGAATCAGCCGGTCGAAACCGCCTTGACCGTCGATGAAGCTGAACACCATCGGCTCGCCCGCCGCGTTGACCAGCTTGTTGTCCTTCGGATGCCAACCGGCTTCGGCCAGCAGCTTGAGGGCTTGCAACTGCTTGTCACGGATGTAGCCGCTGCCGTCGGTTTTCGGTGGCTGATAGACCTTACTGAACACCTCTTCCGGCACTTGGCCACGCAAGGGCTCGAGAATTTTCAGCTCGGCCGGGGTCGGCAGCTCGGTGGCGGCCATGTCGCTTTTCGGGAAATAGCTTTGTTCGCGCACGTAGAAATTGCGCATGACCCGACGATTGATCCAGTCGAAATCCCACAGCAACGACAGCGCCTCGCGCACGCGGCGGTCCTTGAACATGGGTTTGTCCAGATTGAACACAAAGCCCTGCGCGGCGACCGGACGTTGCGGTGCGAGGATGCGCTTTTGCAGGCGCCCGTCGTCAATCGCCGGGCCGCTGTAGCCGACCACGAAGCCTGAAGAGGAGAACTCGCGGTTGTAGTCGAACATCCCGGCCTGCAGCAACTGGCGGGCGATTTCGGTGTCGCCGTAGTAGTTCACGGTGAGCGTGTCGAAGTTGTACAGGCCACGGCTGACCGACAGGTCCTTGCCCCACCAGTCCTTGACCCGTTCGAAGGTGACGCTGCGCCCGGCGTCAACCTTGGCGACCCGGTACGGCCCGTTGCCCAAAGGCGGCTCGAAACCGCCGCCGTTGGCGAAGTCGCGGGTCTTCCACCAGTGTTCGGGGAGGATGTGCAGGCTGGCGATGTCCAGCGCCAGCATGCGGTTGAGGTTGTTCTTGAAGTCGAAGCGAATCTGCAGCGGCCCTTCGATGGTCACCTCTTTGACGTCGGCGAACATGGGTCGATAACTGAAGCTGGCCTTGGTGGTTATCAGCTCGAAGGTGTAGCGCACGTCTTCGGCGGTGACGGGCTTGCCGTCCTCGAAGCGCGCCTTGGGGTTGAGGAAAAAACGAATCCACAGACCGTCCGGGTCCATCTCCATCTTTTCCGCGATCAGGCCATACACCGTGTACGGCTCATCCAGCGAGCGATAGGCCAGTGGCGAGTACACCCAGCTGTCGACCTCGCGCACATTGATGCCCTGATCGACGTAGGGATTGAGGTAATTGAACTGGCCGATTTCTTCCGCCGACCGGGTCAGCGAACCACCCTTGGGAGCGTTCGGGTTGACGTAATCGAAGTGCTGGAAGCCGGCCGGGTATTTCGGTGCCTCGCCATAGACGGTCAAGGCGTGGGTCGGCGTCGCCAGCACAGTCTGCCAGCCACTGCACAGTGCAACACCCAGAAGCAGGCGCCGCAGAAAACGGTTAAGACGCGACATGGTGGGGCTTTCCTCGTACGCACTGAATGACGGAACACTGCGAAAAAGCCCCCGGCCGGGGAAGGCGGATGAAACCTGGGCCGGAGGGGGCGAGCTCGCAATCTGACGTGGCCCACGGAGCGTTATGGGCCACGTCGTCACACTCAGAAGTGGTAAGTCGCGCGGGCGAACAGGGTGCGCCCCAGCGGGTCGGCGTAACGAGGATCGTAGCCGGACTGGAAGTTGTAGGCCTGGTTGGAGAACGGCGGGTTGCGGTCGAACATGTTGCGCACACCGGCGTCGATATCCAGCACTTTGTCGAAGGTATGACCCACCGACATGTCCCACAACGCATACGATGCGACCCGCGCATTGGTGGTGCGGTCATAGTCGTTGTAGCCGCTGGTGAAGCGGTTGGTGATGGAGGCGCGGGTATCGCCCAGTGCCCAGGTACCGGTCAGCACGTGTTTCCAGCGCGAAATCACGCCGTCGCCCTGGAAGTCGCCGACCTTGTCGGTGTACGGGCCGTCGATGATGTTCTGGAAGTCATAACGCGTCACATAGGTGCCGGTCATGCCCAGACCGAACTGACCATAAGGCGTGTTCGGGAAGCGATAGTCGAGGGTTACGTCGACACCGCTGGTCTTGACGATGCCCAGGTTGGCGTTGCCGGTGACGATATTGGCGATCGAACCGTCGGCAGCGCGCACGTAGCGGTCGGCGTAGGTGTTGGGGTCATCGAACACGGTCGACTCGGGGAACGCCTGGATCTGGTTGGAAATGTGAATCCACCAGAAATCCAGGCCCATCGACAGGTTGTTGACCGGCTGATAGACGAAGCCCAGGGTCATGTTGCGGGCTTTTTCCGGGGCCAGCTCGGTGTTGCCTCCACCATTGTTGAGGAACTGCTGCTGGCAATCACGACCGGCGTTACCACCCGGCTGGACGACACCACCGGCACACAGCACCGGGTCGTTGTAATAGCCCTGGGTGAAAGTCGTACTGCGCGGGGCATACAGCTCGTAAAGCGACGGCGCGCGGAAACCTTCGCTGTAGGCACCACGGACCACCAGTTGCTTGAACGGCTGGTAGCGGAACGAGTATTTCGGGTTGGTGGTGCTGCCGAAGTCGCTGTATTTGTCGTGACGGACGGCGGCGGTCAGTTCAAGGCTGTCCAGCACGGGCACGTTCAGTTCGGCGTATTCCGCCTTGACGCTCCTGTCGCCTTCGACGCTACCGGCGGCATCTGCGCCCAGGCTGCTGATGTCGTTGACGTAGGCTTCGTACTGCTGATGCATTTTCTCTTTGCGGTATTCGCCGCCCAACGCCAGACCCGCAGGGCCTGCACCGAACCAGTCACCGATTTCCCGGCTGATGCGCGCATCGAGCCCGGCCACCCGGCCCACAGCACTGGAGTACTGGCCGTGATATTCGTTGGCATCGATCAGTGCCTGACCGGCAGCGGTTTGCGGGCCGAACGGGTTAAGGGTGCCATTGGCCAGGCCGTTGAGCATTGCAGCGTCACTGACATAACCGTTGGTGAGCGATGACAGGACTTTGTTCTGGTTGTAAGAAGCACCTACGTTGTAGTCCCAGCCGCCCACCAGGCCGTCGAAGTTCAGCAGGAAACGCTGGCTGGTGTTCTGGTCGCTGGACCCGCGTGGCCCGGCTGCGGTTTCTCGCCAGGCTGTGCTGATCGGTTGGGTCGGGTCGAGAGTAAAGTCGGTCGGTGCCGGAGTGATGCCGTTGCCGGGATAAAAAGGCGACGATGAGTCCAGAGACAGGCCGGTAAGGGGCGCAGGCCCGATATCGGTATGGTTGTTGTTACGAGCCCAGAAGTATTCGAGGCTGACGTTATGATCGTCTGCCAGCTTGCCGGTGGCCTTGCCAAAAAACGAGGTCTTTTCGGTTTGCGGGATCAGGTCGATGTATTCACGGGTGCTGAACCGGCAGATGCCGTTGCTGGCGATCAGGTTAGGGCCGCCGCAGTTTCTGCCCAGCGGGTTCGCAGAGTTGTCACCCTGGAAGTAATTGCCGGGATAGGCCGTACCGGAGGTCTGATTGAGCCCGCGTCCTGGCACGTAATCTCTGGCAAACGAGCGGTCGTTGGCGTCCAGGTTTTGCTGCTTGTTGTAGTTGAATACACCCATGACGTTGAAGCGGTCTTGCTCCAGATCACCAAAGCCCCAACTGGCGCTCATGTCCTTGGTGGCACCGCCGCCGCTGGCGGTCGGGGTTTCTCCACCCAGGGTCAGGCTGCCGTCGGTCAGGGATTTTTTGGTGATGAAGTTGATCACACCGCCAATGGCGTCAGTGCCGTACAACGCCGAGGCACCGTCACGCAACACTTCGACGCGGTCGATGGCGGCGAACGGGATCATGTTCAGGTCGATGGCGCTGCCGTTGGGCGTGCCCACACCCGACAGTGCGTTATTGGCCAGACGGCGGCCGTTGAGCAGCACCAGCGTCTTGTTGGCGCCGATGCCGCGCATATCGGCAAACGAGGCACCACCTGTTCCGGCGCCGACCGAGCCTGCGCTGTTGTTGATCGACTGGCTGCCGGTGATGCGCTGGACCATTTCCTGGGTGGTGGTCACGCCCTGTTTCTTCAGGTCGTCAGCGCGCAGGATGGTAATTGGCACGGCGGTTTCGGCATCGACCCGGCGGATCGCCGAACCGGTCACTTCTACACGTTGCAGTTGGGTTGTGGCAGGCACAACCGCTGCACTGGTGGACACGGCCGAGCCGCTGGTGTCCGCATCGACGGCGTCTGCCGCCTGGGCACCGCTCATGCCCATGGCCAATGCACAGAGCAGGGCACGTGGATGACGCCGGACCGCGAGGGCCAGTGGTTTGAGGGTGCAACCGGGAAGATTCATCAGCATGGTTAGTTCCGACTTGATCCAGACATTATTGAAATGGCCTTGTGAGCCCTCTGTTCCCGACGCGGTTGTGCCGAGCGGGAGTTCCACTTCTTCTTTTTCCAGCAAGCCGCTCCCCTCCAGGGGCTTTTCAGCCCACGGACAACCGCATTCACGGGGGTCGGGTCAGACGGCTTCGCGAGGCGAAGCCACCCGGTCAGTCGAGCGTCATTTCGCTGTCATGACGGATATCTTCGTAATGCCGGAACGTTCGATGGAGGCCATGGCCTTGGCCACCTGGCCATAATTCACGGCGGTATCGGCCTGCAACTGAACGCGGATTTCCGGGTCCTTGGCCTTTTCGTCCTGCAGGCTTTTTTCCAGCAGCTCCGGGGCGATTTCCGATTTGGCGAGGTAGAACTTGCCGTCCTGATCGACGCTGACCACCACCGGGTTTTTCTTCTCGGCGGGGGCGACTGCGTCGGTCTTGGGCAAGTTGACCTTGATCGCGTTGGTCATCAGCGGCGTGGTGACGATGAACACCACCAGCAGTACGAGCATCACATCCACCAGCGGCGTGACGTTCATCTCGCTGAGTACTTCATCGCTGTCCTGAGTAGAGAAAGACATTAGCTGGCCTCCCGAACGGCATGGCCATTCTTGCTGGCGATGGGCTGACGGGTGACCGCGAAGGCGCTGCGCTG
Source organism: Pseudomonas sp. NFACC10-1 (assembly GCF_900119195.1). Classification (NCBI taxonomy): domain Bacteria; kingdom Pseudomonadati; phylum Pseudomonadota; class Gammaproteobacteria; order Pseudomonadales; family Pseudomonadaceae; genus Pseudomonas; species Pseudomonas sp. NFACC10-1. The sequence goes on from NZ_FPJB01000002.1 coordinate 611,820, forward strand.
GGCGAGGGCGTCGAAGTCGTGGGCGAAGTCATCCATGTCGGCCACGGCGAGCTTGAGGCGGCGCAGGAAGAAGTTGTAGATCAACACTGCTGGCACGGCTACGGCGATACCCACACCGGTGGCGACGAGCGCGTGACCGATAGGCCCGGCGACCGCTTCAAGGCTCGCCGAACCGGTCACACCGATGCTTTGCAGTGCTTCCATGATCCCCCAGACGGTACCGAACAGGCCAATGAAGGGCGCGGTGCTGCCGATACTGGCGAGAATCGCCTGGCCGCTTTCCAGCGCGCGACGCTCTTTTTGTATCTGCTGGCGCAGGTTGCGCTCCAGACGGTCCGAGCGGTTGATGGTGTGCGCCAGTTGTTGCGTGGTGCGCGGCGACTCATCGACCGCCATGGCTTCGAAGCCACTGTTGGCGATACGCGCCAGCGCGCCGGGGTATTGCGCAGAATGCTCGGCAGCGGTGAGCAGGTCCGGTGCGCTCCAGAAGGCTTTGGTGAATTGTTTGTTCTGGGACTTCTGGCGGACATACTGCGCCGACTTGATCAGCAACAGTGCCCAACTCAATACGGAAAACAGAATCAGTGCCCAGAGCACGGCCGGGACGATCATGGAGGAGAGCGATGCGTTCATGGTTTAAACCTCACCAGCTTTGATAATTGAAGTGTCGGTTGTCAGGTGCCGGATCATTCCGGCAACTTGAAGTCGATGGTCTGCGTCGCGAAGCCTTCTATCGGCGTGTCACCGCGTTTGGCCGGTATGAACTTCCAGTTGCGCACAGCCTCCACGGCCGCTTCGTCCAGTACCGGTTTGCCGCTGGATTTGGTCACCTCGACAGCGCCAGCGCGGCCGTTTGGCAGCACCTTGATGCGCAGAATCACGCGACCTTCCCAACTGCGTCGCAAGGCCAGCCCCGGGTATTCCGGCGGCGGGTTGCCCAGGCTGGCGAGCCCGGATACCGCAGCGCTTTCCTTGACCGGAGCCGGTGGCGCAGCAGGTGCCGGCGGCGCGGGCGCAGGCGTTGGCGGCGCGGGCGGGCTGGGTGCGGCGGCAGGCGTTGGCGCAGGCGGCGTCGGCTTTTTCACCGGCTCGACTTTCTTGACCGGCTTGGGCTTCTCGACCTTGGGCTTTTCCACTGGCTTGGGCGGCGGCTCGACCGCGTCCGGATCCTCGACCGGTTGTTCCGGTTCGGGGGGAGGCGGTGGAGGCGGCGGCGGAGGTGGTGGCTCGGGCGGCGGCGGTTCCGGTGCGGGTGGCGTAGGGCTGGTCAGTTCAATGGTCATTTCCGGAACTTGTGGTGCAACTTCCGGGACGTCTGGCTGGGCAGTTTGCATGTACCACCAGATCACACCATGAATAAGGACCGACGCAGCAATCAACACCATTACTTGCGGCTTGTTAAGGCCGCCCGGACGCGACGTATTGGCGCTGAAAGGAATACCCTGCCACGCCGTCGAAGTGTCATCGGGCGAGGGAGAGGGAACCGCTTTCATTATTACCGCATCATTCATTAACGCTCCCTCGGGTAGTTAAAGGGCAATAAGATTCCGCTCGAACAACGGGTAACTGTTCGATTGATGGAGACCTGCATATTGTGAATAGGCAGGGCAACGCGGTGGGTGCGCACACGGCGAACTCAAACGGTTAAAGGACGTCTTGAATCAGGGCACTGACATTGCAGATCCTTGCTTGCTTATCGTCATGTACGGGGACGTACAGCGATGTTCCTGAATGCTTACATTGCAACCGCTGTGCCAGAAAGCCCTCGCTGGAACCGCTGATGCAGAGCGGGTGTCGCATTCGTATAACTATTTATCGATTCCCGATTTCGTTGACTTCAAAGCGGCAGATATGAATAAGACTTTGAACAAAAAAACAGGCAAACAATGGCCCTCTGCTTGAGCAGACGCGTTCGAAAATCATGACCTGCAAGTCACTTTTTTAAATGCACCAATACTGTGTCATGAGGACCACGTTGGTGCGTTAGTTGATCAGCGCCTCATAAAAACAATACTCCGTGTGGGTACGGCGGTTGTGTGGACAGTTGTGGTTATTGAAATAAAAGCCACCCTTTTAGATGATGGCAAAATGAAAGCACTTAAAATAAAGTGTCGGACACTCTTTATAGGTCGACCGTCTTTTAATTAAAAACAACCCCGTGTGTACTTAATGACGCGCACAGGCGTGCAAGGCGCTGATTCATCATCAGAACATTCAAGGCACACGCGAAATGTCTTAAGTCCAGACGTGCAGGGCGGTCGAATAACAGCGCGCAGATCGGGACAAGGTTGAAGCGGCCGTGCCGGCATCGCTTGAGGCAGGTGATGCCCAAGGTGTGAATTGCCAGCGTAACGGTGGTCTGACGCAAGACTGATAGGGCACAGCTAGATTCCTTTCCTGGCGGGCAGCGAGACTTGTGGTCTGCTCCCCTGCACTGTTTGTGGACGCTTTGACGTCCGTGAACTGCACTTTGGTGCGTGTAGGCACCCCATGAATGCAGCGTGCACCATTGGTTTATGGCACGACCGTTCCACTTGAAAGATCTGTGCCAATTTGTGTCTTTTTGTATCTGGAGGGGTACATTTTCATCTGCAGACGAGTTTTTGCGGCTGCAAGGCGCAGTCATAGACCCTGGCGGGTATCAACTCGGCAGAGTGGCGCGGGTGCGCCGGGAGAGAGCCGCCCGGGATTAGGGCGGCCAATAGGCATGGTGAATTACCAGAACGCAGCAGGTGCGCTGAGCGCCTTGCTGAACACCTCGATGGCGCGCTCAACATCTGCCTGCGTGGTATAGCGGCCAAGGCTGACGCGCACGCTGGCCAGGGCCTTGGCTGAATCCATACCCAGAGCGAGCAGCACATGCGAGGGGGCATTGCTGGCCGAGTTGCACGCGGACGTCGAGGACAACGCCAGGCTGTGGGATAGCTGCGAGCTGGTGAAGCCACTGCGGGTGATGCACAGGTTCAGTGTGTGCGGAATGCGTTGTTGCGGACAGCCATTGAGCTGCACATCCGGCAGGCTCAACAAGCCTTCGCGCAGGTGGCGACTCAGCTCTTCAATACGACGGTTTTCAGTGTCGGCCTGGCTGATCGCCAACGCAAAGGCTGTACCCATGCCGACGATCTGATGGGTGGCCAAGGTGCCCGAACGAAAGCCGCCTTCATGTCCGCCGCCGTGGATCTGCGCTTTCAGCAACGAATGCGCGCGTGGGCCCACGTACAGCGCGCCAATGCCCTTGGGGCCGTAGGCCTTGTGCGCCGAGAACGACATCAGGTCGACGGCCAGACTCGCCAGATCGACCTTCACCTTGCCGACGCCCTGCGCAGCGTCCACATGAAACAGCGCACCGTGCTCGCGTACCAGCGCGCCAATGCTGGCGATATCGGTCAGCGTACCCAACTCATTGTTCACCAGCATCAGCGATACCAGCAGCGTGTCTTCGCGCAATGCAGCCTGTACGGCGTGAGGCTGGATCAGGCCCTGAGCGTCCGGCCTCAGCCAGGTGACGGGAAAGCCCTGGCGCTCCAGTGTGCTGACGGTGTCGAGCACGGCCTTGTGTTCCAGCACGCTGGTGATGATGTGACGGCGCTGCGCGCTGGCATCATGGGCGATGCCCTTGATCGCCAGGTTGTTGGACTCGGTTGCGCCGGAGGTCCAGACAATGGTGTCGACAGGCGCACCCACCGCATCGGCCACCTGCGCGCGTGCCTGTTCAACGGCCTGCCGCGCCACCTGCCCATAACCGTGCCCGCTGGATGCCGGATTACCGAAATGACCTTCGCGCCCCATGCAGGCAACCATAGCTTCGATGACCTGTTCATCAACAGGCGTGGTGGCGGCGTAATCCAGATAGAGCGCAGAAGTGGTCATGGGCAATTCGCTTTGTAATCGAGTCAAAATCAAGGGCTGGCATTACCAGACCGACTGCTTGAAAGATTACTGATCCGCAGGCGAAAATTTTTTGACATTTACACGGATACGAGCAGCCAAAGCGAAAAAATATTCGCTTACGCTTGGATTTTTAAGATTAAAAATTCTAGGATGCTGCTTCAGGCGCAGAGTCGCAGCCAGACACCCATCGTTCCTCACGCTCCACGTGGGAATGCAGTTCTGGACGCTCCGCGTCCAATCCGAGGATGCAAGGGGCTGCACCGTTGGGTGACGCAGAGCGTCACGAAATGCATGCCAACGCGGAGCATTGGCACGATAGTCATGCCGCGTGAGGCGCAGATCGTAGCCAGACACCATCGTTCCTCACGCTCCGCGTGGGAATGCAGTTCTGGACGCTCCGCGTCCAATCCGAGAACGCAAGGGGCTGCACCGTTGGGTGACGCAGAGCGTCACGACAGGCATTCCCACGCGGAGCGTGAGGAACGATCAGTGTAAAGCGACTAACGCAGGAAACCGCTAGTGGACAAATTCGACCGGGCAATCCTCGACATCCTGCAAACCGACTGCACCCGTTCGGTGGCGGACATCGCCGAGCGTATCGGCCTGGGCAGTACCGCGTGCTGGCGACGTATCCAGAAGCTGGAAGAGGCCGGCATCATCGACCGCCGGGTCGCGCTGCTGAACCCGCAACGGCTGAACGTCTCAGTCAGCGTCTTCGCCGCCATCCGCACCAACCAGCACAACGCCGCCTGGCTCGAACAGTTTCACGCCACCGTCGGCGAGCTGCCTGAAGTAGTCGAGTGCTACCGCATGGCAGGCGACACCGACTATATGCTGCGCATCGTCGTAGCCGACATCGCAGGGTACGACGCGGTGTACAAACAACTGATCAGCATCCCCGGGATCAGCGACGTAAGCTCCAGCTTCGCCATGGAACAGATCAAATTCACCACCGGCCTGCCCTTGCAATACGCATCGTTTGGCGGCTGAGCACCGCCACGCTCATCGATTGAATCGAACCCTCAGCCCGATGCCACGTCCACTTTCTTTGGCAAACGAAAAAGGTGGCTGACATGACAACCGATCACATACTCACAAACAGCGTGCCCAAAGAAGACCCCGCCAGCCCGCAACTCGGCCAGTACGACCGTGAAGCAGACCCGGTCCTCGCCATGAATGCGAACAGACCCGGTGTCGGTTCGGAACGCGGCGACGAGGTCAAGAAACGCACGGAAGGCGACGAGGCTTACGAAGATGACGAGCCGGAAGTGTATTCGGATGACCCGGATATCGTCGCGGATGAGGGTGGTGGTGTTTCGCCGGGCTGAGGGAGCACAAATATGGCGCTAAGGTGATGTAACAGCTCAAACGTGTTCATGTAAGTGACGTTGAGCTGTTCACAGAGGTTGGGGATGATGAATACGCCGACTCAAGGCCGAGAAGCAATCTCGTCCAGATGACTCAGCAGATCCAGCGGGTCCTCATAAACCCTTAACGCGCCAGCACGCTCAAGCTCGCCTATGTCATAGCCACCCGACAGCAGACCGACGCCGGTTGCCTTGCAGCGACGTGCCGCCAGCATGTCCCAGATCGCGTCCCCTATCACCAGACACTCGTCAATCGGAGCGTTTATCTTCTTTGCAGCCGCCAGAAACAGGTCGGGGTCAGGCTTGCCATAGCTCACGTCATCGCGCGTAACGATGTTGATCTTTTTGATGTCCAGTTTCAGCGCTTTCAGGTTGATCGTCGCCGTATCGATCCCGCCGCTGGTGGCGATGCACCACTTGAGGTTTTCCTTGTCGAGCGTCTCCAGCAACTCGACGGCGCCGGGCAATGCGATGATCTGTCCTTGCAGCCGCTCGTAAGCCTGAGCATGTTTCTCGCTGAGCCGTTCGGCTTGTTCTTCGCTGATGTTCAAGCCGGTTTCACGCGACAGTGATTTCAACATCAGTCCGCCGCTCATGCCGATCTTGCGGTGAATACGCCACATCGCAAGCGGGATTTCTTCTGCGTCCAGTGCTTCTTTCCAGGCGGCAACGTTTTGATAAACGCTGTCGGTCAGCGTGCCGTCCAGGTCGAAGATGAAGGAGGTTTGGGGTCTCATAGGGTTACTCTTTTTGAATGCGGATTGACCATCTGGCGAGGTTCGGGGCGTTGTGGTCGACACCTGTTCGGCGGTGTCGGAATGCGGCGATCATCAATGAAGCGAGGGCTGTACCGGGGCTTCGAATACGGCACTGCCAGATGGAGGGAAAGGGCTGGTTTTTTGAGGTCACACACTTTCGAGTACGTGATGGAATGGCGGTTCGATCTTTCGGGCGGGAGGGCGGCTTGGTAGCAGAAAAGCCTGATGGCTTTCCAGTCGGTTTGAAGACTCTCCAGCCGCGTTAACGCTGTACGTAACCCTCCACCAGCGCCTGAACCCGCGCTGCGTCCTCATGGGTAACCGGGTTATAAACAATCATCGACAGATCCGGCCGGCCATCCACTGCGAAACCCGAATACTCCAGCTCAATCAGCCCATGAACCGGATGCCTCAGGCGCTTGGTGCCTTCGCCCTGTAAACGCACATCGTTGTCGCGCCACAACGCAGCGAAATCAGCACTGAGCGTGCAGAGTTCGTCAGCGAGTTCACGGAGTTCCGAGGCGGCTCCGGCACGGGTCGCGTCGGCCCTGAATGCGGCGACTATGAAGCGCGCGACGGCCTGCCAGTCGTCCTGCTTTGCACGCGTGCCAGCATTGCAAAACATCAGGCGCAGGATGTTGCGCTGCTCTACGGGCAGCAGGTTGTAGTCAGTAAATACGGCGGCAGCAGCGTTGTTCCAGGCCAGAACATCCCAGGTGGCGGTCTTGATAAAAGCAGGGCTGAACGCGAGCGTATCCAGAATACGCTGCAAGCGTGGCGATACGCCCTCGGGCGCGCTGTAGACCACTTCGGGCAGATGACCAAAAGCGAGCATGAACAGGTGTTGCCGCTCGGGCTCGGTCATCAGGAGGCTTTGCGCGATCCGGTCCAGAACCTGAGCAGACGGCGCGCCGCCGCGTCCTTGTTCCAGCCACGTGTACCACGTTGCGCTGATATTGGCGCGCTGGGCAACTTCTTCCCGACGCAAGCCTGGCGTGCGTCGACGCGCAGTGGAAAGCCCCAGACTCGCGGGGTCCAGACGCGCCCGACAGTCCTTCAAATACGTTCCCAGCGGGTTGGCCATGATGATCCTGTTGGTTTTTATACCCTGATAACGTCACGTCTTTTACGGGATAAACGTTACGCGCACTCTGCCGACTTCAGCAAAGAGAGATTTGACTATGCGCGTATTTATAACCGGCGCCACAGGCTTTATTGGCACTCACGTCACTTGGGAACTGATCAACGCAGGCCATCAGGTAGTGGGGCTGACACGTTCAGAAGAGGGTGCTCGAGCTCTACTTGCCATGGGAGCCGATCCGCATCGCGGTGATATCGAAGACCTGTCCAGCCTTCAGCGTGGCGTGGAGAAGTGCGACGCGGTGATTCACACGGCGTTTGATCACAACTTCGCGCACTTCGTCGCCAACTGCCAGCACGACGCTCGCGTTATCGACGCATTGGGTTCTGCCCTGGCAGGCTCTGCGCGCCCGCTGGTGATCACCTCCAGCACGGCGATGGGCTCTTCAGCACCCGGGCAGGCCGCAGACGAGGACTACTTCGACCCAGCCCATCCCAACCCTCGCGTCGCATCGGAGCTCGCCGGGCAGGCGCTGTTGCAACGTGGCGTCAACATAGTCGTCATGCGCCTCTCGCAAATTCATAACCCGGTCAAACAGGGCTTGGTCAGCGAAGTCATCAAACAGGCCAAGGAGAAAGGCTGCTCGGCCTATATCGACCAAGGCCTTAATCAGTGGTCCGCAGCGCACCTTGAAGACACGGCGCGCCTGTATCGCCTCGCCCTGGAGAAACATCTGCCGGGGGCTCGTTATCACGCGACTGCCGAATCAGGCATCACCTTCCGCCTGATTGCCGAAACCATCGGAGAACACCTCGGCCTGCCCACGCTGGCCTTGCCCGCCCATGAAGCTGCCGCACACTTTGGCTGGCTGTCGACATTCGCGACCAAGGACATGAGCAGCCTGAGCCACAAGACACGCGAACGCTTGGACTGGCAGCCCAAGGGGCCAGGTTTGATTGAGGATTTGGAAGGTGTTTGAAGGGGTAGTGTCTGCAGGCGGAACAACTCTGCAATTGCAGATGATCATCGTGCCAATACTCTGCGTTGGCATGCAGTTCGTGACGCTCTGCGTCACACATCTACAGTCTGGCAACGCAGCCCAAGGACCCTACAGAATCGCGTGTAATCAGCGAGATTACTGGTGAGTATCCGCATTCTCAGCGGGATAAAACTCACCCTTGCTGCCCATCCTTTCCAGCCGCTCACGAACGAGCGCCTCGACGCTGGCCACTGCAGCCCGGTCGTCAGGGTTGACCAGTTGCAAGTGCAGGCGACTATTGTTCTGATCGTGGGTACCCTCGCTGAGCATGTCGTGTGTGACGACTTGTTCGCCACGCCACAGACATAGCTGAGTATGGGTATCACCAAGCCATATCTCTTTAACTGATCTGAGGTCAGTTTTAGCCAGTTGGTCCACGGTGATCGTCTTTTCCATTGCCTTGTCCATTGTGCTGTACCTTTTCAGTGAGCCGATACAGGTCTGACGAATAGCCGCCGCGGATCGTTCCCGGCGTCGGCTATTCCACCGCGCCAACGGTAATGAGTCGACGCAAGGATCAAGATCGATCAATCGGTAGTTGCACGCGGCAAAGCTTTATTTCTTCAGCCAGCCCTCAACAACATCGGCACCATGCTCCGCTTTCCACTCCTTCAAGACCTTGTGATTTCCACCCTTCGTCTCGATCACTTCACCGGTTTTCGGATGTTTATAAACCTTGAGTTCGCGCGGCTTACGCTTGCCCGCAGGCTTTTCAGCGGTCTGTCCGCGAGCCGAGGTCTGTGGGTCCAGCAGATTGATGATGTGCTTCAGGCTGAAGCCATAGTGCTCAAGCAGCTTGCGCAGCTTGGTTTCGAACTCGATTTCCTTCTTGAGCCCCTGGTCGCCCTTCATCGTCTCCAGTGCCTGGAGTTGCTCGGCGAGGTGCTTTTCCAGCTGGCGGTATTCTGCGAGTTTGGACATGGTGTTTTCCTTATAAACAGGTGTGCGTAGTTATTGAGAGAGATCGCGCCCGTTACAAGTTCAGCCTATTTTCCGCAGGTCGGTTGGCTTTCAATACGTGGGAGTAACGCCATAAACTGGATAATCCGGGATTCCAGTTATTTTCAGAAAATGCGATTTTCCGGGCGCAGGATCATCAGCTTTCGACCAGAGCAGTCATTGAGGTCGCCCAAGCGATCTACCTCATCTCAGGAAGTAGTAGTAGGGAAATAGCGTAGGTATCCAGCGATGTTCGACCCGCTTCCTGCCGTTCTATCCTTCGGATGAATTCGCCCTTCGCTGACTGGAACCTCTTCAAAATCAAATGGACTGACGCCTTCAAGACAGGCCACATTAACTCCGTATTGAGCCGGGTTGGAGCGTCGCTGGTGATGTGTATATATCCCGCATTGTGAGCAAAAATAATGCTTCGCTTGCCGGGTATTGAACTGATAGAGCTTGAGCATCGCCTCGCCAGAAGTGATCTCAATATCCTCCAGGGCTGCTGAAACCGCGATTGCACCGCGCATGCGGCAATAGGAGCAGTTGCAGCGCCGGACGGTCTTGAACCCGTCACTCAGCCGAACTTGAAATCGTACAGCGCCGCAATGGCAGGTGCCTTGTAACGTTCCGTCAGAGGTGTCCATATAAAACAGTGCCTCCATCTATGGGCTGCGCCGCGAACCGATCCCGACAGTGACGCCCGTTAGCGCGGAAGGAAGCATTTCCGCTAAATCCGCATCACTTATCATCATGCCGTGCTCTGTTCATACCAGTGGATATCGAAAATATCATAGGCCTGAACAGGTTCTAAATGTTCACAAGTAAAACAAGTCACCAGACAATCGGCTTATCGTCCCAGGCCCAGAAGGTCCCGCTGTCGGCCGGTCCATGTGCGCCTACCACCTCAATGATGCGATCCGCCGAGAAAGCTGGTTCGAACAGTTGTCCTTCGGGCACGTTCGCCTGGAAGGGCTGAGACAGCTCCGTATCAGTCGTGCCTGGGTGTATTGCCAGGACAGTAGAGGCCGGGTTAAGGCGTTTCAATTCGATACTGGCCGTGTGCAGCAACTGGTTCAGCGCCGCTTTGCTGGCTCTGTAGCTGTACCAGCCACCCAGTCGGTTATCGCCAATAGAACCCACCCTCGCGGAGAGCGCCGCGAAGGTAGAAGGTTGTTTGCGCAGTAGTGGGAGTAGGTGTTTGAGCAGCAGGATCGGAGCAAAGGTGTTTGTCGCGAAACTCGCTTGCAGGCTCGCAAGTGTCAGTTGTGCCAGGCCCTTTTCTGCTTTTGCGCCGTCCTGATGAAGAATGCCTAGCGTACTGATGACGAGGTGCAGATGCTCGCATCCATCAAGCGTCTCGCTCACGAGCGCTTCGAGGGATTGTTCATTGCGCGCGTCGCAGTCGACGCGTTTGATGCGTTGGCCATATTGCTCTGCAAGCGTTGCCAGCTCTGTGGAAGTGCTGGCTTGTCGCGCGACCGCCCATACCTGAGCCACATCATCGCGAGCAAGCAACGCCGCGCACATTGCCAAGCCAATACCTCGGCTGGCTCCGCATATCAGCACGTTGGCCTCGCTGTTCAGTTCGGGTATCAAACTCATAAGGCACCTTGAGGAGCATGGTTGAAGTGTTTTTGACTTCTCTGGGGCAACTATAGCCCTACCGCTTCGCCAACAACCGCGCCAACCCAGCCGTCACCACGACAGCCAGCAAAACGGCAGCTGCGATAGACAGAAGCGCGCCCCATTGCACTATGGAGTACCTGAGGGTCAGGTAGAAACTCACCACCCCCACAGCGCCAATGGCATTGCCGCGGACTATTGCCGCCAGTTCATAACGCCCGCCTTGCACATGGACAAACACGGCAAGCGGCCAGGCGATCACCGGGATCGGCGCCAGCAGCCCACTGACCACCGGCCCGAGCCAGGTAGCGCTTGCGGTAATCGCCAGCAGCAGAAGGGTGGCGGTCAGCATTCGCATCGGGATGACCCAGCGCGGCATTGCAACGTACGACGCTACGTCCGGCGGAGCCTGTTTCGAGGTGGCAACGACGATCAACCCAACCATCAGCAGCGTGACAATAATCGACAGCGCCAGTGAGCCCGACAGGTTCACCACAAAGGCCGTCGCGCCATACACCGCGAGCGCCAGGATGCATCCCACCAACGCTGAAACGCGTCGAGTGACCAAGAAATAAAACAGATAAGTCGCCTGAATTGCCGCCAGCCCGGCCAATGCGCCGGGCACTGCCATCGATGCGAACTGGGTGCCCTGCTCAAGGCTGAGAAACAGCATGACCAGCGCCGAGGTCATCGGCAGGCCGGAAAGCAGCCCTGCCACGCCGGTACCCCAGCGCTTTGCCGCCAATGAAATAGCCAGCATCAGCGCGGGGGTGATGAGTAACTTGAGGTAGAAGGCCGTCATGCAGAAAACTTCACATCCGAAAGTGGGCTGAATGCTAAACCTTTTGGCGGTGGGTAACGATGGATGTCAGCGCTTACTCCATCGCTCGACAGCGCATCCGCCAATCGCCAGAAACAGAAAAGCCCGGCGAACCGGGCTTTCTGAAACCGAGCGGTGCTTATTTAGCGGTTTTCAGCTTGATCACGTCACCAGAAACGGTAGTGGTGTAGCCGTTCAGGACCCAGGCCCAGAACCACTTCTCCTGCACTTGGGTATTGATCAGCGCATCGCCACCCTTGGCCTGAATGGCGCTGTTCTGCGCACGAACGAAACGGTCGTTCTGACGAATCGGGATCAGACCGAACAGCATCAGGCCGGTGGCGCTTGCTTCACTGTGACCGACGACGGTGTATTGGCTGCTGTCGTATTGCGGGGTTTTCATAGGGGTGCCGGTGCAACCCGCCAGAACCAGACCACATACTGCTGCGGCGACAACTTTACTAACTGACTTCAAGGTGAAACTCCATGGGAAAACCCGGATCCACGTCTCGGGCGGCGGTACTTTACTCGCAGGGTTCATGCTTGAGGTAATTTTTTGAAATTGCCTCACAGCGCGCTCACGACCGAGCATCCGCCAACTCCGAGAGTGACTGTTTCCGGTTGTAGCGGGGCGCTCCACCTCCAAGATATTCAGCACGCCTGCAAAAGTATTAACGCAGCAGGCGGAAGGTCTCACGCACATGCTCGGTGAGCGTTTTCGGGTTTTCCATGGCCGCGAAGTGGCCGCCGTGCTCGGCTTCCGCGAAGAACCGCAGGTCGTCAAAACGCGCCTGCGCCCAGCGCCGTGACAGGCGCAGCAGCTCGCCCGGGAACATGCTTACGCCGGCAGGGATCGGCATCGCGGGGGCAGGGCCTTGCTGTTGCATTTCGCGCATACCTTCCCAATAGAAACGCACCGAGCTGGGGCCGGCATTGGGCAGCCAGTACAGCATGATGTCGTCGATCAGCGCATCGAGCTCGATTACCCGCTCAGGCTCGCCGCCGCTGTCGGAGGCATCCTGAAACAGTGCATACACCCACGCCGCCAGGCCAACGGGCGAATCCGCCAGGGCGAATACTACTGACTGCGGCCGGGTGCTGTGCACTTTCATGTAACCGGAAAGCTCTCGGTCGTAGCGCTGCGCGTCGGCCAACATGCGCTGTTCTTCAGGCGTGGCCTGGGCGATTTCCGCCTCGGTGGGTTGGTACATGACCATGTTCAGGTGAATGCCGATCAGGCCAGGCGGGCGCATGTGCCCAAGGGCGGTGGTCACGGCCGCCCCCCAATCCCCACCCTGAGCGGCCCAGCGCTGGCCATAGCCCAAACGGTCCATCAACTGTGCCCAGGCCGCCGCCGTTTTGCCCACGCCCCAGCCTGTAGAACGCGGCTTATCACTGAAACCAAAGCCCGGTAGCGCCGGGATCACCAAATGGAACGCATCGCTGGCCTGCCCACCGTGGGCGACGGGGTCGGTGAGTGGCCCGATCATCTTCCTGAACTCAAGAATCGAGCCCGGCCAACCGTGGGTCATCAGCAAGGGCAAGGCGTCAGGATGAGGCGAGCGGATGTGCAGAAAGTGAATACCAAGGCCGTCGATCTCGACTCGGCTGCTGTTCCAGTGGTTGAGCTGGGCTTCGGTGGCCCGCCAGTCATAGCCATTGCGCCAGCGCTCGACCAACGCACGCAGACGCTCGAGCCGTGGTCCCTGACTGTTGTCGGACACGGTTTCGGGGTCAGGCCAGCGGGTTTGCGCAAGGCGCTGAGCCAGATCGTCGAGTTGCGCCTGGGGGACTTGAAGAGGAAAAGGCTCGATAAGGTAGGTCATTGGTTGCTCCCTTGCACATGGGTACGGGCCAGCGTGTCACGCACGGACGCCCATTCACGTTGGCCATAGCGGTCGTTATCCAGATTGAGCAGCTTGCCGCGCCCGCTCATCATGTCGCGCAGGTATTGCATGCCCTGCCAGGCCGGGAACGGCTTGTCACTGGCCGGCGTGAGCGCGCGCACCACGCCGATGAGGGTGGACAGCGTGCCGATATTGCCGGGGCGCAGGGTGCGGTAACGCTGCCCGGTCAGTTCGGTGAGGAGGCTGGCGATCTGCGCAGGCGACAGACTGTTACCAGCAATGCGCAGAAAGCGCGGCGTGTGAGAATCCAGCGCGGCATCGGCGGTGAAGGCGGCTACGTCGTCCTTGGCCGTGAAGTCCAGCGACTGTTGTGCATCACCGAAATGCAGCACCCACCGTCCGGGCAGCACGATAGGTGCGTCGCCTTCGAGCAGTTCCAGAAAGCCACCGTTAAGGATCGAGGTCACGCTGATGTCGGCCGCATCAAGCTGAGTGACGAAGCGCCGGCGAAGGTCCAGGTTGCGGTTATCACCAGGCCGGGTACGGGTGTAGTCGAGCGAATAATCCGAGGGAATGAACCTGGGCACGCCAGCCGCCACCGCAGCCTCCAACAGCCTGCCCTGCTGCTCGATGATCACCTCTTCCAGGCCGTTGAGCGTAGACACCACACAACACGAGCCGGCAATAGCACGGCGCAGGCCCTGGGCGTCATCCAGTGAAACAGGCGTGATCGTCGTGCTGCTGTTGCGCAGGCCATTCAGCCGGGCTGGTTCAGTGCCCGGCCGAACCAGCGCTATGACATGGGCACCGCGCTCTGCCAAGGCCCGCACGACGCGGTGGCCCAGATCTCCCGTAGCGCCAGCAACCACAATGGGTAAAGCAGTCACGTCATTCACAAGCGCTTCCTTGGTCGTTATGAATAGGTAGAAACGGCGTTCACCTGCTTCCATTTAACTGAACGTTACCGTTTAGTTGACGAACAAACAAGCGGGCTGTAAGTTGCCGGCCATGACAGCGATCAAGACCAAATCCAAAGGCGGCAGGCCCAGGCAAGACCAGGCGGGCGAGGCCGAGCGTCGATTGCTGGATGCCGCCCTGCAACGCTTTCTGGCCTGCGGTTTCGAAGGTACCTCATGCGAAGACATCGCCCGCGCCGCAGGTGCAAGCAAAGCCACCCTCTATGCCCGTTACGCCAACAAGGAAGCGCTGTTCGAAGCCGTGGTGCGACGCCACGTAGCGACCTTGCTGGGGCCCGCCGAAACAACTCCCGCGCTCCCACTCGAAGGCCGCCTGCGGCACGTGGGCCACGGCATCCTCGAACATGCATTGCAAGCCGATACCCTGGCCATGATGCGCCTGGTGATCGCCACCTCTAACCGCACCCCGCTGCTGGCGGCTGAAGTGAATCGAATCGGGTGGGAAGGCGGTTTCATCAGAGTACGTTCGGCGATTTTGGCAGGCCCGGACCAGCCCACGGCCCCTGATGCACTGGCCCGTCAATTCATCGATCTTGTGTTTGCTCCCCATCAGCTTAAAGCGCTGCTGGGGGAGGATCGGGGGGTGTTGATTCAGGGTATTCCGGAGCGGGTGGAGTGGGGGTTGAGGATGGTTGGAGGTGCCGGGTTGTTGGGGTGAGGTGTTGGGTTTTAAATGTTTGTGAGGCAATGGGCCTGGACCGTACAGTCCTCGTAGAGCATTTGCTGGCGATCCGCTAACGCGTGATTCTCGGCAGTGTCATATAGATCAGCCTAATAAAGCTGTATGGCGCACTGCACGGTCAGGACCAAGCAGATTTTGGCAGTAAACGACACCCTTACGAACCAGCCAGGCGTCATTTGAACTGAAGGCTGCAAGGCCTTATTTCATTGGGCTTATCGGCTTTCAGTTTTTGCAGGCATACACACAGGCATACACAGTTAGCGCTGCTGGACGCCCTAACGGGCGATTTCTTGAGTTCTGGCCTACGTCCGATTGGTGGTGCTTGGATCGCCTTCAGGTGGCAGAGACTTTTTCTCCTTTGCCTGGAGCTTCGGCTTGAGTAATACCTTCCTCATCACGCGGTTTGAGGAATTGTCGACTTTGTAAACCATGTCTTTGACTTGAATGAAGGAGGCCTTCGTGTCAGCCACGATCAATCGTCCAGTAAGTGTTTCCTTCTGTTCCGTAACGATGGTGTGCTCTCTCGTCATCCCTAAAGGAGCCTTTACGTTGGTCTCGGCCTCGTAGGTTTCCCCGGCTCTTTCTACGCC
This sequence comes from Pseudomonas sp. NFACC10-1, assembly GCF_900119195.1. Classification (NCBI taxonomy): domain Bacteria; kingdom Pseudomonadati; phylum Pseudomonadota; class Gammaproteobacteria; order Pseudomonadales; family Pseudomonadaceae; genus Pseudomonas; species Pseudomonas sp. NFACC10-1. The sequence continues at coordinate 627,437 of NZ_FPJB01000002.1, forward strand.
GTTCCGAACAGCTACAGCTGGAGCAAGAAAAACCAGTAGAAGCGCTACTCCCACAAGCGCGCCGCCCTGAAACATGTCTCGTATGGATCTGGCGCCGTGCATTGCAAGGAAAAGGGCTGTTGCGGCTGCGCCTATGATTACAAATACGCCGCCTGGTATGAATGATCCGAAAACAGGAAATCGATCTACAGCGCTCATTAGCCCGGAAAAAAGGTAGCTGTACCCATAAACCAGAAGAGTGGGAGTACCTAGCTCCAGCTCGCTTGTTCGAATACCGAACTGCTCGTAATACGCAGCAAGCTCCAAGTAACCCCACACAATCATAGCGGCCTGCATAACCACGATGAAGAACGTTGCAAATTTGAACGTCAGGTCCGCATCGAAACGCTTCGCCTGCCCAGCAGTGGTGTCACGTTGGTCAGGCTTCGGCGTGATCGGCGGCGAGTGTGAGATGCTAATCGGCGTAGTGATCTCAACTTGAACAGCTCTGTTTCGTCTGCAAAACATGTGTCATCCTTGATGGGCAAATAGCCTGCGACGATAGCGGAGATAGGGAGGCTAGGCTATCCCTGGTGTTGGGTTACAGTACGGGGAAACACCTCCGGGATTTGGTAGCCGCTGATCGATTGACAGTTGGCAGCACCATATCAGTCGCTGAAGGAATGAATATTTTTGTTCACCACCCGTTTGGGTGAGTTCACCGAGTTCACCAGTTCACTAAGCTGTGAAAACGTCGGCTACTCGAGATGCGCGGGTTCCCTGCCCCGTATGATGTAAAAGACCTCAGGGACCCCGCCCCTGAGACGATGCTCTCGCTGGTGGATCCACCTTAGGGGGGACGGGGGCGATAGCTGTCAAATGCCGTGTAACTAGTGTTGCACATGTAACAAATCTTAGTAACTCATTGAGTTTCAAGTATAAATATATCGTAACACCGACCTGAAAGCTTCCGAGTTAGGGATGTAACAACGAGCAAATGTGTAACGTCGCCTTCGTCTATGCTGGCTGCTCTTGACCGCCGTGGGCCCAAGGAAGCCGTTCGCCTAGTCGTTCATCAAATAAATTGACATATAGCTGGGCTCGACTTCATTTTCTGCGCACCACAAATCAAAACGTTCAATCTCAGATGCAACGAACCCGGTCTCATCTTTGTTAGTGATCACATACGTTTGTGGATGTATAGGCCTGATGTATCCACCATCACGCATAAACTCTCGAGTTGAAATCAATGCATCGGCGACTTGCTCGATAGTCACACCGTGATTCCGAATTAAATACTCCCTCATATCATTATCTAGGAGTAAATATCCACCTTGCACTGCCATTATATTTATTGAGGCTATTTCAGCTTTGCCTATCCTCGAGGGCGACCACAAATTGTCATCGTCTCGCACCATGTGTTTCTCCTTAAACTCTTGTGTTCTATAAGCCCAACCCGCGCCGCCTTCGATCTCTTTGGCTTCCGCAATCAACAGTGGCTGAACACTATCCATATGCAGCCCATCACCCCAAGGCATTTTGACGTTGAAATACTCGCCAATTTTTGACCAAATCAACTCTAAAATTAGCTTTGCTGAGTTGTGCCTCGTAGAAAATACGGAAATCCACTCATTTTTATTCTGTACAAGTAAAAATGGAATACCGCTACCTTTGACCAAACAAAAGTTATTAGACGTAACAAGAGTTGGAATGCTTGGTACTCCCCAGCCATGTCCGCTTTTCCAAGCCTCTTCAAGAATATCTGAAAATGCAGTCCTAAGACCATTCTCAGTCTTATATCCTTCGTAGCCATGAATTATTGTTATTGGCGACAATGACTCTTGCACAAGAGTGTAAAATAGTATGCCATCAGATTTAGATAAGTTATGTATATCAAGGTATTCCTCAGGCGCCACTTTACCAGTCAACTGAGAGAAACGTCGGCGCGCATTAGAAATATCTGGTCTGTACCCTTCGTTGATCAATCTCTCCTCAAAATTGTCAGCAAATTTTCTTCTGATTTTTGCTAAATGATGCATAGCATCAGCGTATTCGACCTTTCTTAGATTTTTCTTAACTTCAAATATACAAAGTATACTATTGATATCATACTTGTACTGCTGCGTAAGCCCATATCTCTCTCCATCGCCATGCACCAACATACAATCTATTTGCTCATCCAGCATTTCGCCTCCGACAGAGATGAAACCCGAAACGACTCGTAGATCTAAGTGTTTAGGAATGGCGAAATCTTGGTATATACCTTGCTTTGTAATCTCCTCATAGGCACTTCCAAGGGTCGGCATATGAGACATATTAAATCCATCGAGCTTTCTTTTTTCGGCTTCGATAAATTCTCCAAGAAGCTCCGATGCCTTGCGAATCATATAACCTCCATTGGCAATTCTTGATTAATACACACTGAAGCAGTTTATCATCTAAGTGCATATAACGGCGATAAGAAACCTCAATTTTAAGGCTATTCGAGTACTAATACCCACTGTTTTCGGATCGTAAATTAAAAATAACTGTGGGGCCAAGTATGACTAAATCGGATCGAAAAATTATTCTATGGGAGGGACTCATACGACTGGGAAGGCTTTAAGAAGTTCGGCATCTAGAGTATCTGCAAAGCTCTTTACCAAATCAGCAACCCGCTTCACGTCGGACGATGAAACATTGACAGGATAACCCTCTTTATTACGCCCACCTCGGTGTACTATATCATGACGAATTACTATTTCAGGCATGAAAGGAGCAATGTCAGGAAACTTTATCCCTAGGGTTTTCTCCAGTAGTGGCTTAGTTTTATCTAAGCGATGCCAAATGAATGTTTGTAAATACTCAATAACTTTTTTCTCTAACCCTTCCATTGCGGTGAAGATATCCGAAAGCTTCAGCTTCTCCCCTGCAAAGTCTTCATTACCCTTAACAAAAGAGCGCAATACTTCATCATTCTGAGTGACCCAGAAGGCTGTTGTGTCCCATAGATAAGCCTCTAAGGCCGTGATTGTCGCGCTATGCAATAGCTGTATTACAAAATCTTGAGCAGTCGCAGGCCCTGTCAGCGTCTCTTCAATTTTATTCAAGCGCTCAATTAGCATTTTCAGTGGGTCAGTGCGATTGTCAGGAAGCAACGAATAAATGTCATCGTACCCCCAATCTCCGTGATTGACTCCTGCCCATTCATCTCCACACTCCTGAACTAGCTCATTGATCAACTCTTCCATCACCTCGTATGTTACGACGTCTGAAAAACGCTCTTGGATCTCATCGCTTGGATCATAGGGGCCACCGCAAATAAAATGATAACCTCCCTGCCGACCATCGTAAGGTGTTGAATTTGCGGGATTTTCAAACCGTTCATAAAACCAATGCCGCATTGCTTCAATCTGGAGGGCTTTAGGGGCTTTTTGAAGCCACTGATCATCAGGGTCGAATTCTCGAGCATCCTGGTTACCTGCTTCGGGTGGTAGCTCTGGACGATCATCGAAGTCCCATTGGTCCATAACGTAATCTCCGTGTTAGCTCGTATAAACTGGGCGAATCGTGATGAAGGCCCTAAAAGCAATCTAGCGGATGTTTAGCTCAATTGCCTCCCCGACCTTTGTAAATCCGTCAAAATACGCGTACCTAGCCGACGCCGCTCGCCATGAAAAATCTAAATGGGTAGTTAGCGCTCACTTGCGAGATCGCATCCGATCTTTACGTTGCTGCACGCGGACAAAAAGCAAGAGCCAATGCGACCCCACCTCCAGCCCTCCGAAGCTAACTCGTGATTCTCTATCAGCTTTAACGAACGCAAAAGGTTAGCCGCCACGGTAGGTTTCCCGTAGTTTTTACGCATGTATGCACTAGGATCTGGCTTCGCACAAAAAAGCTTTTGACCAATGGCTCTCTTACTCCCCAACGACTACGCTGGAACTGTGCCCACAGCAAGTCCAGGATAGCTTCTATGAGAGATCTTCGATTCAGTCGTACCTTTACTCTGCTGCAGCAAGAGGGACACCTAGCTAGAACATCGTTACTCGCCGGGATTGATCTGCTCTTGAGGGCAAATCTCGATGATAGAAAAATAGGTAATTTCTATTCCGCATTCTTTCAGCTCACAATTGGGATAGAAAGGATCCTAAAACTTGTAGTTATTACTCACCACATGCTCGAAAACGACTATAAGCCTCCGACGGACGAGGAGCTACGAAAGAAGTATGGGCATAACATTAAAGCAACTTATTTGCATGCACTGTCCATACATAATAAATGGGGGGATGAAAAGGTAGCTGCGCCAATCTCTGGCAGTGCTGAAGATGAAATTCTTGATTTTCTAGAGAAATTTGCCAATAAGGCTCGTTACTACAATCTGCGTGAACTTAATAACAACACATCAGATCGTGGGCCGCTCGGAGACTGGTACGCTATCTGCGAGAAGGTTGCAGGCACTGACATAGGGTATGTGAAACTCAACAAAGACGCAGAGCGAGTCATGTATCAGCTGGATCAAGTAGGGTTGGTTGGTTACTCTACTAGATTTGCTTTCGACGGCCATCCCATGACGCTGTTCGACGATTATTGGAGCATGCATGTCATCCAGAAGACCGCTCCACATTTGGTATGGAAGATCCTCCAGTTTATCAAGCCACTGTATAATACCCTCAACTATATCGCTCACGAGGCGGCAGATTTTGAGAGTACAAAAAATTTCAAATTACCCGTTATTCCGCACCTATACGAATTCTTCGTCTTTGCGCTTGCAACGAAGGCTGACGCAATGCGTAGAAAATCATGGGCTCGAATTTTCCTTTATTAGCTTGGCTGATCTGAGAGCACACGAATGATGCGCGGATCGCACATGCTGATCTCACCAACCATTAGGGGGCTGTCGGAATGCTCACGGATGGTGGATGCCGACATATCTTGAGAATTGCTAAACCCAAAAACAAAAAAGCCCGCACAAGGCGGGCTTCGGGCATTTCATAGACTGTCCAAAACTCAAGACACATCCAGACTGCAAAATATGGCGCACCAGGCGGGATTCGAACCCACGACCCCTGCCTTCGGAGGGCAGTACTCTATCCAGCTGAGCTACTGGTGCGACGCGGGCGCCATGATACTCACATGGGTACGGGGCGTCCAGTTGCGGGCGGTGTGCGACACAAATCACCCAGCGCGCCCCGCGACAGCCTTTCATCAGCCCACACCCATTACCGCCCGCAAAGGATCAGACCTGCGCTTTCGGCACGGCTGCGTGGTGGTGCATGATGCTCCCCATACCACTCCGTCAGTTCGTTCTCACCGAGGGCCTCTTATCAATCAGTTCAAAAGCATCGAGCGCAGCCCGTGCCGCGTTCTTATTACCGGGGCCAGTATCGCGGGGTGTGCCGCGGCCTGGTGGCTGACGCAGCGCGATTGCGATGTCACGGTTGTCGAGCAGGCGCCTGCCTTTCGTGATGGCGGGCAGAATGTGGATGTGCGGGGCGCGGCTCGGGAGGTCTTGCGCCTGATGGGGCTTGAGCAGGCGGTGAAGGGTCTCAACACCGGCGAGACAGGGCTTGCGTGGGTCGATGAGGACAACCGCACGGCGGCGCGCATCGATCTGGCCGGTCTGGAGGGCGATGGTCCGACGGCTGAGCTTGAGGTGTTGCGCGGTGACCTTTCGCGTCTGCTGTATGAGGCGTCGTCTGCTGATGCGTTCTATCGCTTTGGTGACCGCATCGTCTCGGTCGAGCACGATGCGGAGGGCGTGTTGGTCGCGTTCGAGGGCGGTGGCGAGGAGCGTTTTGATCTGTTGATCATTGCTGAAGGTGTCGGCTCGCGCACGCGGGAGCTGGTGTTCCCCGGCGAGAACCAGCCGCGCCGGATGGACTTGGCCAGCGCGTTCTTTACCGTGCCTCGGGCACCGACCGATAGCCAGACCGCGCGCTGGTATAACGCGGTGGGCGGTCGCAGTGCGGGTGTTCGTCCGGACAATCGCGGTACGACGCGTGCGTTCTTTAATGTGCAGGGCCGAAGCCACCTGACGGTCGGTAACAGTGTTGCCGAGCAGAAGGCGTTTCTTCGCGCGTCGTTTGCAGGCGCGGGCTGGGAGGTGCCTCGTCTGCTGGAGGGGATGGAGGCTGCGGAGGATTTCTGGTTCGATGACTTGCGTCAGGTGAAGATCGATCGCTGGTCGAATGGCCCGGTGGTACTGCTGGGCGATGCGGCGTGGTGTGTCACGCCACTGGGTGGGGTCGGTGCTTCGCTGGCGCTGATTGGCGCGTATGTGCTGGCGGGCGAACTCACCAGAACCGACACCATTGCAGGGGCCCTTGCTGCGTACGAATATGTCCTGCGGCCTGTGGTGAAAAAGTCACAGAATGTGCCGAAGCTTGTGCCGCGTCTGGTTCATCCTCGCAGTCGCACGGGGGTGAAGGTCCTTCGCGCCGTGCAGCGTTTGGTCGCAACACCCTTCATCAGCAAGCGTGCTGCCAAGGCGCTGACCCCGGCGATTCAGTCCTTCACGCTTCCGGATTATCGATAGCGCTACAGGCGTGCTTTAAAAGCTGCGCCGGGCCCTGCGGTGGTCATGGCGCTGTCGAACTCGATCAGCCACGGGCCGGCCAGGACGATGATCGGGTCGTTCGGCAATGCCTTGAGGTTGATCGTGACCTTCGCCGGTTGCTCAGTAGTCGCTCACGGCTTTTATGCGCTGCCTGATCACACTGCGGCTGCCTTGCGTTCAGGTTCGGCGCTGATCAGAAAACTACACACCTCCGTACTCCCGTTCTTTTTTTCGAACGGGCTATTGTCCTTTCCCCCCGCAATGCCTAGGATTCGTTTGAGATTTCAAACGCTCTTGTTCGGTCTTCCTGCCTTCATGCGTTGCGCAGCGCTGGAACCCGATGGAATGTTTTCCTGACGATGGCTTCCAAATGGGGTGCATCGATATCAATTGTTCGCGTCGCCTCTCGGGCGATGCTGTTTAGGAGGCCGACATGCAGCTCAAAGATTCCACACTGTTCCGCCAGCAAGCCTACATCAATGGCCAGTGGCTGGACGCGGACGGTGGTCAGTCGATCAAGGTCAACAACCCTGCCAACAACGAGATCCTCGGCACTGTGCCCAAAATGGGCGCAGCCGAGACGCGTCGGGCGATTGAGGCGGCTGACAAGGCGCTGCCGGCCTGGCGTGCGCTGACTGCCAAGGAGCGTGGCAGCAAGCTGCGCCGCTGGTTCGAGCTGATGATCGAGAACCAGGACGATCTGGGTCTGCTGATGACTCTGGAGCAGGGCAAGCCACTGGCTGAAGCCAAGGGCGAGATCACCTACGCCGCGTCGTTCATCGAGTGGTTCGCCGAAGAAGCCAAGCGCGTCTATGGCGATGTGATCCCCGGTCACCAGCCGGACAAGCGTCTGATCGTGCTCAAGCAGCCGATTGGCGTGACGGCGGCGATCACCCCGTGGAACTTCCCGGCAGCGATGATCACCCGTAAGGCCGGTCCGGCACTGGCGGCGGGCTGCACCATGGTGCTCAAGCCTGCGTCGCAAACGCCGTTCTCGGCACTGGCCCTGGCTGAACTGGCCGAGCGTGCGGGTATCCCGTCGGGCGTATTCAGCGTGGTGACCGGCAGCGCAGGCGATATCGGTGCCGAGCTGACCGGCAACCCGATCGTGCGCAAATTGTCCTTCACCGGCTCGACCGACATTGGTCGCCAGCTGATGGCCGAGTGCGCCAAGGACATCAAGAAGGTTTCCCTGGAACTGGGCGGTAACGCGCCTTTCATCGTGTTCGACGATGCCGACCTCGATAAGGCGGTCGAAGGCGCGATGATCTCCAAGTACCGCAACAACGGCCAGACCTGCGTGTGCGCCAACCGCATCTACGTGCAGGACGCGGTGTATGACGCATTCGCCGAGAAGCTCAAGGCGGCGGTCGGCAAGCTGAAGATCGGTAACGGCCTGGAAGAAGGCGTCACCACCGGCCCGTTGATCGACGACAAGGCGGTGGCCAAGGTCAAGGAACATATCGCCGACGCCGTCAGCAAGGGCGCAACCGTGCTGACCGGTGGCAACAGCCTGGAAGGCTCGTTCTTCGAACCGACCATTCTGGTCAACGTGTCGAAAGATGCCGCCGTGGCCCGGGAAGAAACCTTTGGTCCGCTGGCCCCGCTGTTCCGCTTCAAGGACGAGGCTGAAGTGATCGCGATGGCCAACGACACCGAGTTCGGTCTGGCGTCGTACTTCTACGCGCAGAACATGAGCCGCGTGTTCCGTGTTGCCGAGGCGCTGGAATATGGCATGGTGGGTATCAATACCGGCCTGATCTCCAACGAATTGGCGCCGTTCGGCGGTATCAAGTCGTCCGGCCTGGGCCGTGAAGGCTCCAAGTACGGCATCGAAGATTATCTGGAGATCAAATACCTCTGCCTGTCGGTCTGACCGACGCTCGGGTATTGCAGCCGATGGCGCGCGAGAGCGACGTGTCATCGGCTTTTGTTGCACCGCAGTTTCCTGGTGGCCTGAAGGCTGCAGCAGTCGATCATCGTATGCTGCCGCAGTTGATCCGGTCCGCTTGATCCTTGACCCACGCCGACCGATGAGCGGCGAATGAGGAATACATGAGCAAGACTAACGAATCCCTGATGCAACGCCGCCATGCAGCCGTCCCGCGTGGCGTTGGTCAGATCCACCCGATCTTCGCTGCTTCGGCGAAGAACGCGACCGTTACCGACGTGGAAGGTCGTGAGTTCATCGACTTCGCGGGCGGTATTGCTGTTCTGAATACCGGCCACCTGCACCCGAAGATCATCGCCGCCGTGCAAGAGCAGCTGACCAAGCTGAGCCATACCTGCTTCCAGGTGCTGGCCTACGAGCCTTACGTCGAGCTGTGCGAGAAGATCAACGCCAAAGTGCCGGGTGATTTCGACAAGAAAACCCTGCTGGTGACCACCGGTTCCGAAGCGGTGGAAAACGCCGTGAAGATCGCCCGTGCTGCGACCGGGCGTGCGGGCGTTATCGCCTTCACCGGCGCTTACCACGGCCGCACCATGATGACCCTGGGTCTGACCGGCAAAGTCGTGCCTTACTCGGCCGGCATGGGCCTGATGCCGGGCGGTATCTTCCGCGCGCTGTACCCTTGCGAGCTGCATGGTGTGAGCGTTGACGATTCCATCGCCAGTATCGAGCGCATCTTCAAGAACGACGCCGAGCCCAAGGACATCGCTGCAATCATCATTGAGCCGGTTCAGGGCGAAGGTGGTTTCTACGTGGCGCCGAAGGCCTTCATGCTGCGTCTGCGCGAGCTGTGCGACAAGCACGGCATTCTGCTGATCGCTGACGAAGTGCAGACCGGCGCGGGTCGTACCGGCACGTTCTTCGCGATGGAGCAGATGGGCGTTGCGGCTGACCTGACTACTTTCGCCAAGTCCATCGCAGGCGGCTTCCCGCTGGCGGGCGTGTGCGGCAAGGCTGAGTACATGGACGCCATCGCACCCGGCGGTCTGGGCGGCACCTATGCCGGTAGCCCGGTGGCCTGTGCCGCGGCGCTGGCGGTGCTGGACATCTTCGAAGAAGAGCACCTGCTGGAGCGCTGCAAGGCGGTTGGCGAGCAGTTGGTGACCTCGCTCAAGGCGATGCAGGCCAAGTACCCGGTTATCGGTGAAGTGCGTGCGCTGGGTGCGATGATCGCTGTCGAGCTGTTCGAAGACGGCGATTCGCACAAGCCTAACGCCGCTGCCGTGGCTCAGGTGGTTGCCAAGGCGCGTGACAAGGGTCTGATTCTGCTGTCCTGCGGTACTTACGGCAACGTGTTGCGCGTGCTGGTGCCGTTGACCGCCGAAGACGAATTGCTGAACCGCGGCCTGGCCATTCTCGACGAATGCTTTGCTGAAATCGCGTAAAAAGTGTGAAGTCATGAATTGATTAATTTATGACCAAACAGACAAAAAAAACCCGTTTCGACGGGTTTTTTTTGCGTTTGAGCAGGGTATTTCGCTGTTTTGGGTATATCCGGACGTTTGCATTGGCTAAGGTGATCGCATTGACATCGGAGAGTCATGATGACCGCTGTAGTTTTGCCCGCCGTTCCTCGCGTACTGATAGCCGAGTCTGATCCATGGGTTCGCGAGACGCTTAGCGACCTGGTGTTGGACGTGCGTGCGGATATCGAGCTGGAGATGTGCACCGATGGCAAACAGGCCGTCGAGTGGATGAAAAAACACCTGCCGGACCTGATCATCGCCGCCCGCGAGCTGCCCGGGATCGATGGCCTGAGCCTGCTGCGGGGCGTGCGCAATCTGCGTCGTCAGCCCGCCATCCCGTTCATTCTGATCAGCAATCGCAATGACAGCGCCAGCGTGCGTGAGGTCGTGCCGCTGGCGCCGACTGCCTACCTGACCAAACCACTGAACACCGAAGGGCTGCGCCAGCGTCTTGAAGGCCTGTTGCTGGAACGCAGCGCCCCGGCTGCGGGTGCGGTGCCCGCGCTGACGCCGGGCCTGACCCTGACCAAGTTTCTCGACAAACGCCGTGATATAGCCGATGGCGCGCCGCTGTTCGTCGATGTCGCCACGGCGGTGACGCTCAGCCAGACCGCCAGCGGCATCGACGCCGCCTTGCTGGAGCAGGAGCTGCGCAACGATCCGCACATCACGGCAGTACTGATCGCAGCGGCCAATACGGCGGCGCAGCATCTGGGCAAGCCGATCCAGACCATGGGCGGGGCGCTGGCCATTCTCGGGCCGGTGCAGGGTGCCAATATCGCGTCAGGCCTGGCCAAAAAGCGTATGGCGGTGCTGACCAATGATGCGTTGCTGGCCAAGGCCCATGAGCTTTGGACCCTGTCGCAGCGCACGGCAGATTACGCACGCATTCTGGGCGGCATGCTGGAGCTGGATGCGGAGCGCTGCTTCAGCGCCGGGCTGTTGCAGTCGCTGGGTGACCTGGCGGTATTGGGTTGTCTGCAGGAGTGGCTGCTGGCTGGCGGCCAACTGGATGAGCAGGTGATCGGGCAGTCTCTGGAGCAGTATTCCGCGGCCTTCGGCTCTGCTCTGCGCACGCGCTGGCGTTTGCCGCTGGAACTGCGTGAGCTGATCGCTGCGGTGTATCAGTACAACACCGGCATCTACACACGCGAAGTGCTGGCAATGAACCTGGCGGGGCAGATGGCGCGCCTGGGCGAGGAAGAAAGTGTCACCACGCTGATCAAGACCAAGTCGGCCAAACTGTTGAAGCTCAGCGTCGGTGACTTGCAGCGCCTGCGCAAGAAGCTGACGGGGGTGACGGATCCGAGTTTGCTGAGGCCGCTGACGACCGAAACTGAGGTGGCTGCCGAGGCGGTCGAAGATGGGTTGCTCGACGTGGCACCTGAGGCACCTGCTGAAGAGCCTGCTGCAATCGAGGATCCGGCAGCCGCTGTTCAGGGTTCGCCCGAGAAGTAAAACCCGACCGACGCCTTCGCGAGCAAGGCGAATCGCCGCCCAGCCGCTCCCACAGGGCGTCATGCCGTGCGCGCTCCCACAAGATACCGCGTACTCCCGTAGGAGCGAACTTGTTCGCGAAGGCGGTATTCCTGACGCAGAAAATCCATCGACTGCACCGGACTCTTCGCGAGCAAGCTCGCTCCCACAAGGTACCGCGTACTCCTGTAGGAGCGAACTTGTTCGCGAAGGCTATATTCCAAACGCAGCCAACGCAGTGAATGTACCGCCCTCTTCGCGGACAAGTCCGCTCCTACAGGGCACCGCAGACTCCCACAGGGCTTGATGCTGTGCGCGCTCCCGTGGGAGCGAGCTTGCTCGCGAAAGCTATATTCCAAACGCAGCCAAATGCATTGAATGTACCGCCCTCTTCGCGGACAAGTCCGCTCCTACAGGGCACCGCAGACTCCCACAGGGCTTGATGCTGTGTGCGCTCCCGTGGGAGCGAGCTTGCTCGCGAAGGCTATATTCCAAACGCAGCCAATGCATTGAATGTACCGCCCTCTTCGCGGACAAGTCCGCTCCTACAGGGCACCGCAGACTCCCACAGGGCTTGATGCTGTGTGCGCGCTTGCTCGCGAAGGGGCCGGTACAACCGCTGAAGATTTGCTGATCAGGCAGACCGTCTTCGCGAGCAAGCTCGCTCCCACAAGATACCTCGTGCTCCCGCGGGGGCGACCGGGGCCGCGATCCGCCTTGCTCGCGAAGGGGCCAGTCGTGCTTTCTACATTCGAGAAGGCATTTCAGACCAGTACGATCTGGTTCTTGCCCTGGCGCTTGGCCTGATACATCGCGGCGTCGGCGCGGCCGTAGAGGGTTTCGAGGCTTGGGTCGTCCGCGCCCAGGTTGGTCAGGCCCTGGCTGGCGGTGATGCTGAAGGTGGTGCCGCCGGACTGGAAATTCTGACGCTGGATCTCGCGTTGCAGGCGCTCGGCGATCTGCATGGCCATGTCCGGCGCGCAACCGGGGAATACTGCGGCGAACTCTTCACCGCCGATACGCCCGAACAGGTCACCACGCCTCAATGCCGAACGACCGCTTTCGGCGATGCGTTGCAGTACGGTATCGCCTTCCTGATGGCCGTAGGTGTCGTTCACCAGCTTGAAGTCATCGATGTCCAGCAGCAAAAACGCCAGCGGCGTACCGTTGAGGCGAGCCAGTTCGAACTCGCGCTGGGCGCATTCGAAAAAGTGCCGGCGGTTGCTGCTCTGGGTCAGCACATCGGTGGTCGCCAGGCGTTGCAGCTCATCCTCGAGGTGCTTCTTCTCGGTGATGTCTTCGGCGATACCCACCACGATCAGACGCTGGCTGGCGTCGGCGCGATGACTGACGAAGCATTTATCGCTGAGCCAGCGTACTTCGCCATCCGCACGAATGATCCGGTACTCGCGGTCCTCGATCGAGCCTTTCTCGATGACCTCGTTCAGGCTGCGCTCGGCGTAGTTCAGGTCATCGGGGTAGATGCTGTCGCGCCACTCACTGTAGTCAGCCAGCAGCAGGCCCGCCGAACGACCGAAGATGCGCTCGTAGGCCGGGCTGACATAGATCATGTGCTGGGTTTCCCAGTCGAACGCCCACAAGACAGCGTTCACGCTCACCAGCAACGAGCTGAACAATTGTTCGCGCTCGCTCAGACGTGCGACTTCTGCCTGAGCGTGCATCAGGGCTAACAGGGTTTCTGCGGCTGCGGGCATATCAGTGATCGGTGAGCCGGGTAGGGAAGTGAAAGGCTGCTTTTCCATAAGAACCATCTCAAACGTTTACGGCCAGTAAGGCGCCCTATCCCGATTGGCGGGAAAGTTGATGAGATAGACGGGGAGGGGATAAGTTCCGGGACCGGCGCGCCAGGGGATGGCGCGCCGATCAACGGTTCAGGCGTGTGCGGGGCGTAGCGAGTAGGTTTTCAGCTGGTCGGCGAACTCGCGCAGGGACTGAATACCGCTGGCTTCGGCCTCGTGAATCCACTCTTTCATGGCCGACAGCATGTCGTGACCGTTGCTGCTGGTCTTGACCCAGATCTGTTGCAACGCGAGGCGTTTTTCGTAGATCACTTTCAGCGCATGGCTGTGTTCCAGCATGGTCTGGATGCGCAGGTGATGCCTGTCATCGAGCAGGCTGGTCTCACGCGACAGCAGGCGCTTGGCACGACGGAACTGATGACGCACCGACTCGTCGGCCTTGCCGAGTTCCTGAGTAACCAGCGGCGCGATGACCAGCTTGCGGTACTGCGCCATGATCTGGAAACGGTTGTTGAGGATCGCCATCGCGGTGTCCATGTCCATATGGCCCTTGCCTTCGACCCGATGAGCGATAGGCGCGACTCGCTGAACCTTGGCCAGACCCAGGAAGCTGAACACTTTGATCCACGCCCAGCCCATGTCGAACTCCCAGGGCTTGACCGACAGCTTGGCCGAGTTGGGGTAGGTGTGGTGATTGTTGTGCAGTTCTTCGCCGCCGATCACGATGCCCCACGGCACCAGATTGGTGGCTGCATCGCGGCACTCGAAGTTGCGATAGCCGACCGCATGACCCAGCCCGTTGACCACACCGGCAGCCCAGAAGGGAATCCACATCATCTGCACGGCCCAGACCGTGATACCGAGCGCGCCGAACAGCGCCACGTCGATGACCGCCATCAAAGCGATGCCCAGCAGCTTGTAGCGCGAGTACAGATTGCGCTCGATCCAGTCTTCCGGGCAGTTCTTGCCGTAGATCCGCAGGGTGTCCTGGTTCTGCGCTTCCTCGCGGTACAGCTCGGCGCCCTTGCGCAGTACCGTAGACAGCCCCTTGACGACCGGGCTGTGCGGATCGTCGACGGTTTCGCATTTTGCGTGGTGTTTGCGGTGGATGGCTGTCCACTCGCGGGTGTTCTGGGCAGTGGTCAGCCACAGCCAGAAGCGGAAGAAGTGTTTCAGACCCGCATTGAGCTCCAGGGAGCGGTGGGCTGAATAGCGGTGCAGATAGACCGTAACGCCAATGATCGTTATATGGGTCATGACCAGCGTGACCGCTATTAACTGCCAGACGGAAAGGTCGAGCAAACCGTTGTACCACATAGGCTGTTTGGCCCTCGTAGAAATACCTGTGAAGAAAAAAGTCGCAACGGCATTATCACTGACATGGCTCAGAAAACCAGTCACCCTTGCAGATAAGCGTCGCAGGATGTTTCTTGCTTTATAATCCAGACCTTTCGTAAGGCTCGGTTTTTTATGTCCGATTATTCCCGTAACGCGCTGCGAACCGCCGTTCTGTATGGGCTGCTGTCGATTCTGTGGTTCGCGACAGGCAGCGCCCTGCTGTCTTTTTTCGTCAAGGATCCGGCTCGACTGTCCGTCGGACAACAGATGATCGGTTACGGCTGGGCGTTGCTCAGCACCGTCATGATCTTCATTGCACGTGACAAATTGAAGGCCATCGTCGGCGGCGAAGCGCTGTTCGAGCGCCAACAACAGGACTATGACCGGCTGCTGCTGGCGGCGGTGGTGTTCGACAGTACGCGTGAGGGCGTGCTGGTCAGTGATGCCGAAGGGCGTATTGTCCATGTAAATCGTGCGTTTGTGGACATCACTGGCTATCAGGCCGACGAGGTGCTGGGTTTCAACCCCAGCAAGTTCAAGTCCGGTCGTCATGGCCCCGAGTTTTATCGGCAGATGTATCACTCACTGCAGAGTGCCGGGCAGTGGAGCGGAGAGATCTGGAACCGGCGCAAAAGCGGCGAGATCTATCCGCAATGGCAAACCATCCGCTGCATCAAGGGTGAAGACGGGCAGGCCAGGCATTTTGTGGCGGTGTTTTCCGACATCACGGCCATCAAGCGCTCCGAGCAGGAGCTGGCGCAACTGGCCCATTACGATGCGCTGACCGAGTTGCCCAATCGTCTGCTGCTGACCGACCGTATCAGCCAGGCGCTGACCTCGGCGCGCTCCAGCAAGCGCGGCTGTGCGCTGCTGGTGGTCGACCTGGACAACTTCAGAAACATCAACGACAGCCTTGGCCATAACATCGGCGACGAAGTGCTCAAGGCGGCAGCCGAACGTCTCAATGCGCTGGCCGATAGCGGTATGACGGTCTCGCGGCTGGGCGGTGACGAATTCGCGCTGCTGGTCAAAAACTGTACGCACATGGTGCATGCCGCAGCGCTCGCGCAGCAGGTGATCAATGCCTTCAAAGCGCCGTACCCGATTGGCGGGCATCAGTTGTTCGTCACTGCCAGTATCGGTATCAGCCTGTTTCCCGGTGACGCGCTGACGGCCGAGCAATTGTTGCGCAATGCCGACTCGGCGCTGTTCAAGGCCAAAACCGATGGCCGCGAAGGGTTTGCGCTGTACACCGAAGAGCTGACCGCCCACGCCCAGCAGCGGGTGCAACTGGCCAGCGAGCTGCGCCAGGCCATCGAGCAGGACCAATTGCGGGTGTTCTACCAACCGGTTTACGACCTGGTAACCGGACGTATTTGCGCGGTCGAAGCGCTGGTGCGCTGGCAGCACCCGACTCGTGGCATGGTTTCGCCCGGCGATTTCATCCCTATCGCCGAGCAGAACGGGCTCATCGCCGATATCGATGCCTGGGTATTGAATACTGCCTGTCGACAAATGCAGGCATGGCTGGCAGAAGGCGTCTCGATTGCGTCCGTCGCGGTCAACGTGTCCAGCCGCCTGTTCAGTCGTGGTGATGTCGATCGGCGAGTGGCTGAGGTCTTGAACGAGACCGGCCTCGATCCGGCATTTCTTGAGCTGGAAGTCACTGAAAGTGCCGTCATGGAGGACCCTGAACAGGCCATCAAGCAATTGCATCGCCTGCGTGAACTGGGCCTGAGTCTGGCCATCGATGACTTCGGCACAGGCTACTCATCGCTGCTGCGGCTCAAGAGCATGCCGGTGCAGAAGCTCAAGATCGACCAGGGTTTCGTGGCCGGGCTGCCGGGCGACGTGGATGACATCGCGATTGTACGGACGGTCATCGCGCTGGCTTCGAGCCTGGGCATGCGTGTACTGGCGGAGGGGATCGAACACGCCAGTCAGGCTTCATTCCTGTTAAGCAACGGTTGCGAGTTGGGCCAGGGCTACTGGTTTGCCCGGCCCATGGCGGCACAGTCGATTGACTGGACGCACGCGCCCGCGTTCAACTAGTTCAGGCCCTCACTGATAACGCGGGTCAGGGTGTGCAATGCACCCTGAGTGGCTCCCACCCTTATAAAGTCTTTTTGGTTATATCTGCATTCTTAAATAGTCTTTTTAAGAATATCCGCACCTCACTATTATTGCCTCACCGCCATACGCCATCGCCCCCAGTCGCGACGGCAGGCCCCTCACTTCTCAAGGATTAAGACAATGAGCGCATCTCTACGTAGTGTTGACGGTCAGGACGAAGCAGCCATTCTGCGTGAAATTCAGAGTGCGTTGCGTGACCTGCGTTTTGGTGCCGTCGAAATCACCGTGCACAACGCACAGGTGGTGCAGATCGAGCGCAAGGAAAAGTTTCGTTTGCAGAACCCTGCCAAGCAGAACTGAAGCGGCAATCACCCGACTGGTCAACCGGAGGGTTTCATCCTGACTCCTGATACCCCCCTGAAAAACAGCAACGCGCCCGTGCGAATGCCGTTCTGACGCGCCAAGAAATCAAAAAAGCCAACACACAGCATTTCCAGGAGCTTCAATCTATGTCCATTCGCCGTTTTGCGCTGGCGGCTCTCGCCAGTGCTGTTTTCGCAGGCTCGGCTGTCGCCAAGGATTACGAACTGCTCAACGTGTCCTACGATCCGACCCGCGAGCTGTACCAGGATTACAACGCAGAATTCGTTAATTTCTGGAAAAAATCCCATCCGGACGACAAGGTCGAGATCAAGCAATCCCACGGCGGCTCGGGCAAGCAGGCGCGTGGCGTGATTGATGGCCTGCGCGCTGACGTAGTGACCCTGGCACTGGCCGGTGATATCGACGAAATCGCCAGGCTCGGCAAGACGCTGCCCGAAAACTGGCAGACCCGTCTGCCGGACGCGAGCACGCCGTACACCTCGACCATCGTGTTTCTGGTGCGCAAGGGCAACCCGAAAGGCATCAAGGACTGGGGCGATCTGACCAAGGAAGGCGTCTCGGTGATCACACCGAACCCGAAAACCTCCGGCGGTGCGCGCTGGAACTTCCTGGCCGCCTGGGCCTACGGCCTGAAGGCGGGCGGCGGTGACGAAGCCAAGGCCAAGGAATACGTGCAGACACTGTTCAAGCACGTGCCAATCCTGGATACCGGCGCACGCGGTTCGACCATCACCTTCGTCAACAACGGTCAGGGTGACGTGCTGCTGGCGTGGGAAAACGAAGCGTTCCTGGCGTTGAAAGAAGACGGCGGCAAGGACAAGTTCGACATCGTCGTACCTTCGCTGTCGATCCTTGCCGAACCTCCTGTCGCCGTGGTCGACAAGAACGCCGAGAAGAAGGGCAACACCGAAATCGCGACTGAATACCTCAAGCACCTGTACAGCAAGGAAGGTCAGGAAATTGCTGCGAAAAACTTCTATCGTCCACGTGATGCCGAAGTGGCCGCCAGGTACGAGAAGCAATTCCCGAAACTCGATCTGGTGACTATCGACAAAGACTTTGGTGGCTGGAAAACTGCGCAGCCGAAGTTTTTCAATGACGGCGGCGTTTTCGACCAGATTTATCAGGCGCAATAAGCCGAAATTAGGATGCCGCCCGAGCGGCATCGCAGGCTTGGCCAAACAGCCCGGATTAACCTCCGGGCTTCGTGCAAGTGAAACCAGGGACTTTTATGTCGCGTCGTATCTCCCCCGTCATACCCGGCTTCGGGCTGACGCTGGGCTACACCTTGGTGTACCTCAGTCTGATTGTGCTAATACCGCTCGCCGCCATGTTCGTACATGCCGCGCAGCTCACCTGGGATCAGTTCTGGACCATCATCACGGCACCACGCGTGATTGCGGCACTCAAGCTGAGCTTCGGCACCGCCTTTTACGCAGCCCTCATCAACGGTGTGATCGGCACACTGCTGGCCTGGGTGCTGGTGCGCTACACCTTCCCCGGGCGCAAGGTCATCGATGCGATGATCGATCTGCCATTCGCCCTGCCCACCGCAGTGGCCGGTATCGCCCTGACAGCGCTGTACGCGCCCAACGGCTGGGTCGGCCAGTTCGCGGCTGATCTGGGTTTCAAGATCGCCTACACCCCGCTGGGTATCACCCTGGCGCTGACCTTCGTCACCCTGCCGTTCGTGGTGCGCACCGTGCAGCCTGTGCTGGCCGATATTCCCAAGGAAGTCGAAGAGGCCGCTGCCTGCTTGGGCGCGCGTCCGTTACAGGTGTTTCGCCACATCCTCGTGCCGGCGTTGCTGCCTGCCTGGCTGACCGGCTTCGCCCTGGCGTTTGCCCGTGGCGTGGGCGAGTACGGTTCGGTGATTTTCATCGCCGGCAACATGCCGATGAAAACCGAGATCCTGCCGCTGCTGATCATGGTCAAGCTCGACCAGTACGACTACACCGGCGCAACCGCTATCGGCGTGATGATGCTGGTGGTGTCCTTCATTCTGCTGCTGCTGATCAACCTGCTGCAGCGGCGCATTGAAACCCCATCCTGAGGAGGCGCAGAACATGTCTTATCCATCTGTTTCAGCCGCCGCCTCTGCCAACGCCGCCCGTCGTGGCAGCGCGGTGTCGCGACGCATTCTGATCGGCCTGTGCTGGCTGGTGTTCGTCCTGTTTCTGGGGCTGCCACTGTTCATCGTGGTGTCCCAGGGCCTGAAAAACGGTCTGGGCGCGTTCTTTACCGCGATCCTCGAGCCGGACGCGCTGTCGGCGTTGAAGCTGACGGTTATTGCGGTACTGATCTCGGTGCCGCTCAATCTGGTGTTCGGCGTCAGCGCCGCATGGTGCGTGAGCAAATACTCGTTCCGTGGCAAGAGCATTCTGGTCACGCTGATCGACCTGCCGTTCTCGGTGTCGCCGGTCATCGCCGGTCTGGTTTACGTGCTGATGTTCGGTGCGCAGGGGCTGTTCGGGCCGTGGTTGCAGGATCACGACATCCAGATCGTCTTCGCCCTGCCGGGCATCGTGCTGGCGACCATCTTTGTCACCGTGCCGTTCGTTGCGCGTGAGCTGATCCCGCTGATGCAGGAGCAGGGCACTCAGGAAGAAGAGGCCGCACGGCTGCTGGGCGCCAATGGCTGGCAGATGTTCTGGCACGTCACGGTGCCGAACATCAAATGGGGCCTGATCTACGGCGTGGTGCTGTGTACGGCACGGGCGATGGGTGAGTTTGGCGCGGTGTCGGTGGTTTCCGGGCACATTCGCGGCGTCACCAACACCCTGCCGCTGCACGTCGAAATCCTCTACAACGAGTACAACCACGTTGCCGCCTTTGCCGTGGCGAGCCTGTTGCTGATCCTGGCGCTGTTCATCCTGCTGCTCAAGCAGTGGAGCGAATCCCGCATTAACCGTCTGCGCCATAACGCGGCGGAGGAATAATCATGTCGATCGAAGTCCGTAACGTCAGCAAGAACTTCAACGCCTTCAAGGCCCTGAACAACATCAGTCTGGACATCCAGAGTGGCGAGCTGGTGGCGTTGCTCGGCCCGTCAGGCTGCGGCAAGACCACCCTGCTGCGCATCATTGCCGGTCTGGAAACCCCGGATGACGGCAGCATCGTGTTCCATGGCGAGGATGTGTCCGGTCACGACGTGCGTGATCGCAACGTCGGGTTCGTGTTCCAGCATTACGCGCTGTTCCGCCACATGACGGTGTTCGATAACGTCGCGTTCGGCCTGCGCATGAAGCCCAAACGCGAGCGCCCGAACGAGACACGGATCGCCGAGAAGGTCCATGAGCTGCTGAACATGGTGCAGCTGGACTGGCTGGCCGACCGTTATCCGGAGCAACTGTCGGGTGGACAGCGCCAGCGCATCGCCCTGGCCCGCGCCCTGGCGGTCGAGCCAAAAGTGCTGCTGCTGGACGAGCCGTTCGGGGCGCTGGACGCCAAGGTCCGCAAGGAGCTGCGTCGCTGGCTGGCGCGCCTGCACGAGGACATCAACCTGACCTCGGTGTTCGTGACTCACGATCAGGAAGAGGCCATGGAAGTGGCCGATCGCATCGTGGTGATGAACAAGGGCGTGATCGAGCAGATCGGCTCGCCGGGCGAGGTCTACGAGAACCCGTCCAACGACTTCGTCTACCACTTCCTCGGCGACTCCAATCGCCTGAGCCTGGGCGAGGAGGGTCACCTGCTGTTCCGTCCGCATGAGGTGTCGCTGTCCCGCCAGGAAATCGAAGACCACCACGCCGCCGAAGTCCGCGACATCCGCCCACTGGGCGCGACGACGCGGGTCACCCTGAAAGTGGAAGGGCAGAGCGAACTGATCGAGGCCGAAGTGGTGAAAGACCACGACAGCCTGGTGGGCCTGGCCAAGGGCGAGACGCTGTTCTTCAAACCGAAGGTCTGGCAGAAGCTTTAAGCCCGCCCTCCAGCTATCGTTCCCATGCTCCGCGTGGGAATGCCCTTCTGGACGCTCTGCGTCCGATCTTGAGTGCGCGGTGTCAGCACGGGCATGTGACGCAGAGCGTCACGAACTGCATGCCAACGCGGAGCATTGGCACGATAGTCACCTCACGACTTCCATCATTCCCGCGCTCCGCGTTGGCACGATAGTCGCTTCACGATTTTTATCGTTCCCATGCTCCGCGTGGGAATGCCCTTCTGGACGCTCTGCGTCCTCGGGCTGTTATCGCACGGACAACGCCAGCATGAACGCCGCGACGATGCCGCATACGGCGAACAGTTGTTGCAGGCGTGGGCCGGCGAGGTAGCGGGCGACTTGTCTGCCGATGACCAGGCCGATGACTGCACCCAGCGCGAACGGCGCACCGACCGCCCAGTGCATCACCCCGCTCAGTGACGCGGTAATGACGCTGCCCATCGAAACCAGGGCGATCACGGCCAGTGACGTCGCCACGACACTCTTCATGTCCAGGTCGCTGTAGCGGGTCAACGCCGGAATGATCACGAACCCGCCGCCCACCCCCAACAAACCAGACAGCAACCCGGAGCCCACGCCGGTCAGCGTCAGTGCGCGCAGGCAGGGCATGGTCCAGCGCAGGCGGCCCTGCAACGGGTTGAGCACGCAGGGCAGGATCTCTGCGCGCGGCGCCGGCTTTCCGTGGCGCAATTCGCGGCTGGCCCTGATGAACATGCGTCCACAGGCGTACAGCAGCACAACCGAAAAGACCAAGGCCAGCGGCGTATTGGGCAGTCGATGAGCGAGCCACAGGCCCAGAGGCGCCATCAGTACACCAATGGACGCGATGTACCCGGCCGCGCGATAGCGCACGATGCCCTGGCGCAGCCCCAACACCGCACCGATCCCCGCCGCCAGCCCTACGGCCAGCAGACCGACAGGTGCTGCTTCGACAATCGACAGACCGAGACCGAAGACCAGCAGCGGCACGGCGAGAATGCCGCCCCCCGCTCCGGTCAGCGCCAGTACCATGCCGATGATGGTTCCCAGACCAACGCCCAGTAACTGATGCTCATCCATGCCGGGTGTCAGCCTTTTTCGGTTTGGCCAGCCATTCACGGCCCTTGAGCATGCCATGCCAGTACAGCGCGGGCAGCACTCGCGCTTTCAACCACCAGGCCAGTCGGGTCGGCTGGCGACCCTCCAGCAGCCAGCGCGGAAAGCTCGGCGCGACCTTGCCGCCATAGGTGAATTCGGCCAGCACAATGCGGCCTTTCTCGACCGTCAACGGGCACGAGCCATAACCGTCATACACAGCGGATTCACCCCGACGACCCAGCGCGACCAGCACGTTGTTGGCCACCACCGGCGCCTGCTTGCGTGCCGCTGCGGCGGTCTTGGCGTTGCTGGTATTGGTGACGTCGCCCAGGCCATACACATTGGCGAACTGCCGGTGCTTCAGCGTAGCAGGGTCCACGTCCACCCAGCCTGCGGCATCGGCCAGCGGGCTGCTGCGGATGAAGTCGGGGGCAATCTGCGGCGGCACTACGTGCAACATTTCGAAGCTTTGCTCGACGGTCTCGCTGCTGCCATCGGCCTGTGTGCGAATAAACGTAGCACGCTTGCCAGGTCCGTCGACGGCGACCAGCCGATGGCTGAACCTGAGGTCGATGGCGTAGCGCTCGACGTACTTCATCAGCGCTGGCACATAGTCGGCGACACCGAACAGCACGCCACCGGCGTTGTAGAACTGCGTATCGATCTGCGCGAGACGGCCGCTTTTCAACCAGTGATCGCAGGACAGGTACATCGCCTTCTGTGGCGCACCGGCGCACTTGATCGGCATGGGCGGCTGAGTGAACAGCGCGCGGCCCTGTTTCAGGTTCTGCACCAGCTTCCAGGTGTAGGGCGCCAGGTCATAGCGATAGTTGGAGGTCACGCCATTGGCCCCGAGCGTTTCCACCAGCCCGTCGATGGCCGACCAGTCCAGCTTCAGGCCGGGGCAGACCACCAGTTGCTGATAACCGAGCACGCGGCCGTCGCCCAGCGTCAGCGCATTGTGCTGCGGCTCGAAGGTCGCTACTGCAGCCTTGATCCACTGCACGCCTTTTGGAATCAGCGAAGCCATGCTGCGCGCCGTCGACTGCGGGGTGAAGATCCCCGCACCGACCATGGTCCAGCCGGGCTGGTAATAATGGGTATCGGCGGGGTCGACCAAAGTGATTTGCAGGGTAGCGTCGCGGGCGAGCAGGCTTGCGGCAGTGGCGATACCGGCAGCACCGCCACCGACGATCAGGATCTGACAGGTTGTTGTCGAAGCATTCATCACAGGGTTTCCCAAGGCAGGCAGCGGTCAAAGGGCATTGAGCGGGATCTTCAGGTAGACGACGCCGTTGTCTTCCGGCTCGGGAAAGTGTCCGCAGCGCATGTTGACCTGCACCGCAGGCAGCATCAGCACCGGCATGGCCAGCGTCGCGTCGCGGGCTTCGCGCATGCCGACGAACGCGTCTTCATCCACACCGTCGTGCACATGGATATTGCTGGCGCGCTGTTCGGCAACCGTGGTCATGTATTTCAGCTCACGGCCATTGGGCAGGTAGTCGTGGCACATGAACAGCAGGGTCTCCAGCGGCAGCGCCAGCAGTTTCTTGATCGAGCGATACAGCGTGCGCGCATCGGCACCCGGGAAGTCACACCGGGCGGTGCCGTAATCAGGCATGAACAGCGTATCGCCGACAAACGCGACCGTGGCGTCACCGACTTGCACCAGGTAACTCATGCACGCCGGCGTGTGCCCGGGCGTGTGCATGGCCTTGACCTCAAGCGTGCCGAGGGCGAACGACGCGTTGTCTTCCAGCAGCACATCGAACTGGCTGCCATTGCGCGCAAAGTCAGGCGGCGCGTTGAACAGCGTGCCGAAGGTTTCCTGCACGGCGGTGATGTGGCTGCCAATGACAATTTGCCCACCCAGCCTCTGTTTCAGATACGGCGCTGCCGAGAGGTGATCAGCGTGCACGTGGGTTTCGAAAATCCACTGCACCGAGGCGCCCAGCGCCTGCGCCCGTTCGATCATCCGGTCGGCAGACTCGGTCCTGGTGCGGCCGGACTTGGGGTCGTAATCGAGCACGCTGTCGATCAGCGCACATTGCTTGCTGTGCAGGTCCATCACCAGATAGCTGATGGTCCAGGTATGCGTGTCGAAGAGCGCTTCGACATGGAGTTTTTCACCGATGATCATGTGCAATTCCCATGGCTGTAAATCGCCTCAAGGCCCGTTTGGCCAGGCCGGACGGTTGGCAGTCGTTGCCATAATGTCTCAATAACCATGCCAATCACTGCAAAGCCTGTTCAGCCCAGTAAATAAAGGCATTAGGAATTCTTTAAGAGCACCTGGATCAACTGACAAACCTGCGGACTGCCACATTCTGGCAGTCATTTGGCAGTCCATGGCACACGCTGGCAGACGGATGGGTTAAGCTGCGCCCAGCCCACAGGAGCCCCCATGAACCTCATCGCCACCGATTTTCCCGGCAGTCGCATGCAGTCGCTGGTGTCATACCTCGAACATGATCTGCGACCGACCATCGTGCTCGACACCGACTACAACATCATTGCCGCCAACACCGCCTACCAGCGCCAGTTCGGCGTCGAAGGCACGCCGCATGTGGGCGAGAAGTGTTATCGGGTGTCGCATCAGTTTGCGGTGCCATGCGATCAGGCCGGCGAGCATTGCCCGATGCGCAAGGCCCATGAAACACGGCTTCCGGAGCGTCTGCTGCACATTCATCACACACCGCGCGGCCCGGAGCATGTGGATGTCGAGCTGCGGCCGATTCTCGATGATCAGGGTGAGGTGATCGCTTATGTCGAGCGACTGAGCTCGGTGGCGGTGGCATCCGTCCAGCCGCAGCAACACGGGCTGGTGGGGCGCTCGGCGGCGTTCAAGGAGGTGCTGAGCGCTCTGCAACGTGCGGCGCCCGCGCAGATTCCGGTGTTACTGCAGGGCGAGTCGGGCACCGGCAAGGAATTGTTCGCGCGCGCACTGCACGCCAGCAGCGCCAGGTCCGCCGGGCCGCTGGTGGTGGTCGACTGCACGGGGCTTACCGAAACCCTGCTGGAGAGCGAGCTGTTCGGCTATGAGAAGGGCGCATTCACGGGCGCATTGCAGCGCAAGACCGGTCTGGCTGAAGCCGCTCATGGCGGGACGCTGTTTCTTGATGAGATTGGTGAGGTGCCGCTGGCCATGCAGGTCAAGCTGTTGAGGCTGATCGAATCGGGCAGTTTTCGTCCGGTGGGCAGCCTGCGCACGGTGCACTCGGATTTTCGGCTGGTGGTGGCCACGCACAAACCGCTCCGGGAGATGGTCGCCGACGGCAGCTTTCGTCAGGATTTGTTTTACCGCATCAGCGCCTTTCCGATTCGCCTGCCGGCCCTGCGTGAACGCAGTGATGACCTGCCGCTGCTGATCGACAGCCTGCTGCAACGCATCGCGCCCGGCGCTGCTCCGCGTGTCGACGCCGAGGCCATGAAGCTGCTGAGTTTGTACAGTTACCCCGGCAACATTCGCGAGCTGCGCAACATACTCGAACGCGCCCGTTTATTTACCGACGACGGCATCATTCGCGCGCAGGACCTGCCCGTCGAGGTGCGCGGCCAGGGCGAAGCGGGTGGTGTGAAGTACCGCCAGCAGGACGACGGCCTGGAGAAACTCGCCCATGCACTGCGAGTGTTCAATGGCTCGCGCAGTGAGCTCGCCAGAGAGCTGGGACTGAGCGAACGCACCCTGTACCGACGTTTGCGTGCCCTAGGGATTCCGCGCTGAAGCGTGAGGAACGATCATCACAACTATCGTGCGGCGCTCCGCGTCGCATGCCGTTCCGGACGCTCCGCGTCCTCTTGACGACGCAGAGCGTCGAGACCTGCATTCCTACGCTGGAGCGTGAGAACGATCATCGCAACTATCGTGCGGCGCTCCGCGTCGCATGCCGTTCCGGACGCTCTGCGTCCTCTTGGCGACGCAGAGCGTCGAGACCTGCATTCCCACGCTGAAGCGTGAGGAACGATCACCTCGACTATCGTGCGATGCTCCGCGTCACATGCCGTTCCGGACGCTCCGCGTCCTCTTGGCGACGCAGAGCGTCGAAAACTGCATTCCCACGCTGGAGCGTGCGGAACGATCATCACAACTATCGTGCGGCGCTCCGCGTCGCATGCCTTTCCGGACGCTCTGCGTCCGCCCTCGAGGGGCTTACTTGAAGGTTACAACCCCGCCGGCCAGGGATTCGACCCGCGCCAGGGATTCAACGCGATAGCCCTGGGCGTCCAGCTCGGCGCGGCCGCCCTGGAAGGACTTCTCGATCACGATACCCAACCCAGCTACCGTGGCGCCGGCCTGTTTGATGATCGAGATCAGCGCCTGCGAGGCTTTGCCGTTGGCCAGGAAGTCATCGATGATCAGGACCTTGTCGTCGCTGCTCAGATGGCGCGGCGAGATGGCCACGGTGCTTTCCACCTGCTTGGTGAACGAGTACACGGTCGCCGACAGCAGGTTTTCGGTCAGGGTCAGAGACTGATGCTTGCGGGCGAAGATCACCGGCACGCCCATTTTCAAGCCTGCCATGACTGCCGGCGCGATACCGGAAGCTTCGATGGTCACGATCTTGGTCACGCCAGCGTCGGCGAACAGTCGGGCGAATTCGTCGCCGATTTCCTTCATCAGGGCCGGGTCGATCTGATGGTTGAGAAACGCATCGACCTTCAGCACCTGATCGGACAATACGATGCCTTCTTCGCGAATTTTCTTGTGCAGTGCTTCCACTTCAATTCCTTGGCTGCGCCATTGCGCAATAAATGATCAATATTGTGTCGGCTAGCGTTTCAGCATGGCGCGAATGTCGGCAAGCGCAGTGTTGCCGCGAACCGCTTTGACTTCCGTCGGTGTGTCGTCATTGCCTTCCCAGGCCAGGTCGTCCGGGGGCAGCTCATCCAGAAAGCGGCTCGGCGCGCAGTCGATGATTTCACCATACTGCTTGCGCTTGGCGGCGAAGGTGAAGGCCAGGGTCTGCCGTGCGCGGGTGATGCCCACGTAGGCCAGGCGGCGCTCTTCTTCGATGGTGTCGGCCTCGATGCTGGAGCGGTGCGGCAGGATTTCTTCTTCCATGCCCATGATGAACACGTAAGGGAATTCCAGCCCCTTGGAGGCGTGCAAGGTCATCATCTGCACACCTTCGGCACCGTCCTCCTCTTCCTGCTGACGTTCGAGCATGTCGCGCAGGACCAGCTTGCCGATGGCTTCCTCGATGGTCATGCCACCTTCTTCGTCCTTTTCCAGCGTGTTTTTCAACGCCTCGATCAGGAACCAGACGTTACTCATCCGGTAATCGGCAGCCTTTTCGCTGGAGCTGTTCTGCCGCAGCCAGTTCTCGTAGTCGATGTCCATGACCATGCTGCGCAGCGCGGCGATGGGATCGTTCTGCGCGCACTGCTGGCGCACCCCGTCCATCCAGCGCTTGAAGCGCTGTAAACGGTCGGTGAATCGGCTGTCCAGATGCTCGCCCAGGCCGATCTCGTCGGTGGCGGCGTACATCGACACTTTGCGCTCGGTGGCGTAGTTACCGAGCTTTTCCAGCGTGGTCGAGCCGATCTCACGACGCGGAACGTTGATCACCCGCAGGAAGGCGTTATCGTCGTCCGGGTTCACCAGCAGCCGGAAATAGGCCATCAGGTCCTTCACTTCCTGGCGGCCGAAGAAACTGTTGCCGCCCGACAGTCGATACGGCACCTGGTGGTGCTGCAATTTCAGCTCGATCAGCTTGGCCTGGTAGTTGCCGCGATAGAGGATGGCGAAATCGCTGTACGGGCGGTCGGTGCGCAGGTGCAGGGTGAGGATTTCCATGGCCACCCGCTCGGCCTCGGCGTCTTCGTTACGGCAGCGGATCACGCGGATCTCGTCGCCGTGGCCCATCTCGGACCACAGTTGTTTTTCGAAGGCGTGCGGGTTGTTGGAGATCAGCACGTTGGCGCAACGCAGAATACGGCTGGTGGAACGGTAGTTCTGCTCCAGCATGACCACTTTCAACGACGGGTAGTCGTCCTTGAGCAGCATGAGGTTTTCCGGCCGCGCACCACGCCAGGCGTAGATCGACTGGTCGTCGTCGCCTACTACGGTGAACTGATGGCGCGTGCCGATCAGCAGCTTCACCAGCAGGTACTGGCTGGCGTTGGTGTCCTGATATTCGTCCACCAGCAGGTAACGCACCTTGTTCTGCCACTTTTCCAGGATGTCAGCGTGTTCCTGGAACAGCTTGACCGGCAACAGAATCAGATCGTCGAAGTCCACCGCGTTGTACGCCTTGAGCGTGCGCTGATAGTGGGTGTAGACGATGGCGGCAGTCTGTTCCTTGGGGTTGCGGGCGTTTTCCAGCGCCTCGGCGGGCAGGATCAGGTCGTTTTTCCATGAGCCGATCATGTTCTTGATTTCGTCGACGCCGTCGTCGCCGGAATACTCTTTCTGCATGATGTCGGTCATCAGCGCCTTGACGTCGGTCTCGTCAAAGATCGAGAAGCCCGGTTTGTAGCCCAGCCGCGTGTGCTCCTTGCGGATGATGTTCAGACCCAGGTTGTGGAAGGTCGAAACCGTCAGGCCACGTCCTTCGCCGCCTCTGAGCAGCGTGCCGACCCGCTCTTTCATCTCGCGCGCGGCCTTGTTGGTGAAGGTCATGGCGACAATGTACTGGGCACGAATACCGCAGTTCTGGATCAGATGAGCGATCTTGCGGGTGATCACGCTGGTCTTGCCGGAACCGGCACCGGCGAGCACCAAAAGAGGGCCGCCGACGTAGTTCACGGCTTCCTGCTGCCGGGGATTGAGTCGGGACATGGCGATATGAAGAGTCGTCTGCAAAAAAGGTCGGGCATTTTAACAGGCCCACGGCTTTGTGCAGTGCTCATCGTCGTCGGACAGTGACAGCTATCTAATTCTTCTGTTTTTGTTACATTTGCGCCGCGACGCGCGATACGTGTATTTGTCGCGCTCCTGCGAGAGTGCGGCCACCGGTTTTTCCTTTGCACTTAGGAAGTTAGATTGCCTACACCTGTCGAACCCTTGCGATTGCTGTTATTGGCGCACGAGCCCTTCTGGCAGGCGCTGCTTAGCGGCTGCCTCACTGCGCCGGGAAGCAACGTGATACTTCTGCATGGCGCGAACTGGGACGTTTTCAGCGCCCGATACGCTAACGAGCGCAATACCGTGCTGCTGACCACCCCTGATCTGCAGCCCAGGACCGGGGCCTGCCTGTTGCCTACCGTGGTGCTGCTCGAGACCGAACCATTGGTCGGACCGACCGGCGTCAGTGACTGGCTGGTGCGCGATGCCTTGACCGGTGACACGCTTCGGCGCTGCCTGCGCTATGTCCACGAGCGCAGTCGCCTGGAAGACAGCCTGCGACGCCTGGTCGGCCAGGACCCGTTGACCGGCATCGCCAACCGCCAGGGATTTCAGGCGCTGCTCTCGGCGCGCTTGAGCGAAGGCGGCAGTGTGGCGCTGGGGCATCTGGACCTGGACAATTTTCGCCGCGCCAACGATGCACTGGGGCATCAGGCCGGGGACCGGCTGATCCTGCAAGTCGTGGCGCGCTTGAAAAACCAGCTCGATGCCGGTGATCAGATCGCCCGCCTGGGGGGCGACGAATTCGCCCTGTTGATTGACACCCGAGCAACCCCCGAACGTGCCCTGCAAATGGCCGAACGTATCACTGACGTGCTGGCCGAACCCTATTGGGTCGATGGCGAAAGCCTGCTGCTGGGTTGCAGCCTGGGCATTGCGCATTCGCAAGCCCAGCCCGAAGCCGACCCGCTGATGTGGCATGCGCATATCGCCATGCGTCAGGCCAAGAGCATGCAGGGCTGTACCTATCACCTGTTCGACGAGCGCATCAACCGCAACGCCCGCAGCCTCGCCGATCTGGAAGGTGAACTGCGACGCGCCTTGCGCCGCGATGAGCTGGAACTTCATTACCAGCCGCGCCTGTGCCTGGACAGCGGGCGTATTGTCGGCCTGGAAGCGCTGGTGCGCTGGCGCCATCAGGAACGCGGGCTGCTGCCGCCCAGCGAATTCGTGCCACTGGCCGAGCAAAGCGGCCTGATCGTGCCGCTCGGCTACTGGGTCATCTTCCGCGCACTGCGTGACATGCAGGCCCTGCGCGAACAAGGCTTTGCCCCACTGCACATGGCGATCAATCTGTCGTTCCGGCAGTTTCAGGACAGCCAGCTGCTGCCGACCTTGAATCGCCTCATCGCGGAACACGATGTCGACGCGCGCTGGCTGGAATTCGAACTGACCGAAACCGCCGTCATGCGGCGCAGCGACCAGGTCCGGCAGACCATGGACGCATTGCGGCAACTGGGCGTGCGCTTTTCGCTGGATGATTTCGGCACCGGCTATTCGTCGTTCATGCACCTCAACAGCCTGCCCATCGCGCTGCTCAAGATCGACATGGGCTTTGTCGCGCAGATGGAGTTACGCGAAGAGAACCGCAAGCTGGTCAACGCCATGATCAATCTGGCGCACAACCTGAACCTGGAAGTAGTCGCCGAAGGTGTGGAAACCGCCGGGCAACTGGAGTTGCTGCGCAGTTTCGGCTGCAATCAGGTGCAAGGCTATCTGATCAGCAGGCCGCTGCCGGTGGAAGAACTGGTGACCTATCTGCGCTCGCAAGCCGTGCACGCAGATACATCCAGATCCGGGTGACGGTGCGCCGGATCAGCCCGGCACCGCCACCCCGGCCGCGTCCCGACGCAACAGCCGAGCCGTCTTCCATTCGAACGCGTAGGTCAGCGCCACGGCCGAGCAGAACAGGCCCAGCGCCAGCCCCCACCACACGCCCGAAGCGCCGGCATCGGTAGAGAAACCGAGCAACCACGCGGCAGGCGCGGCGATCAGCCAGTAGCAACCCAGGCCGATCAGGAAGGTGGTGCGTGCATCCTTGAGCCCACGAATGGCGCCCATGGCAATGGTCTGGGTGCCGTCGAAGAACTCGAACAGGGCGGCAATGGCCAGCAGTTTTGCCGCTAGTACGACGATCTCGGCAAACGCCGGGTCGTTGATATCCAGAAACAGACCGATGACCAGATGCGGTGCCAGCCAGAACAGCAGCCCGAACATCAGCATCACACAGCCGCCAAAACCGATGCCCAGACGACCGGCCATGCGCACCATCACCAGGTTGCCCGCGCCATAATGCTGGCCGATACGCATGGTGACCGCATAGGACATCCCCACCGGAACCATGAACGCCATGGACACGGTCTGCAGGGCGATCTGGTGCGCCGCCATCTGCGTGCTGCCCATCGCGCCCATGCAGAACGCGGCAAAGGTGAACAGGCCGACTTCCACTGCATAGGTGCCGCCAATCGGCAGACCGAGCCGCCACAGCTCGCCCAGGTGACTGCGTGAAAGCTTCGAAAGCCCCTTTCTGATCGGGTACGCCGCGTAAGCCGGATGCCACCTGATATGCAGCGCCAGGGCCAGGGCCATGCAGTTGGTGACGATCGCGGTGACCAGCCCGATCCCCATCAGCCCGAGGTTGGGCAGCCCCAGCCATTGATGGATCAATGCGTAATTGAGCACGAAGTTCGCTGCCGCACCGGCCAGGCTGATGGTCATCACCGGCCCCGCGCGACCCAGTGCGCTGGTGAAGCCGCGCAATGCCATGAAGCTGAGCAGGCCGGGCAGGGCGAAGGGCAGGGTGATCAGAAATTGAGCCGCCATATGCACGTTGGCTTCGGCCTGACCGAACTGCAACAGGATGGGTTCGAGGTTCCACAGCAACAGCGCGGCAACCAGCGCCATGCCCCAGGCCAGCCACAGACCGGCCTGGGTCAGACGGGTCGCGCCTTCAGCGTCACCAGCACCGTGACGGATCGAGACCAGCGTACCGACCGCGGCCATCACGCCGACGCAAAAGAACGACACAAAGCTGTACGTGGCAGCGCCCAGACCACCTCCCGCCAAAGCCTCCGGTCCGATCTTGCCCATCATCACGGTGTCGGTGAAGACCATCAGCATGTGCGCCATCTGTGACGCAATCAGCGGCCCCGCCAGGCGCAGGATGATCCAGAGTTCTTTGAGGGCGGACGGCTGCATGGTGACGGTGCTCTACGGCAAAGGGACGATTGAGCGACGTATTCTGGGCAGTTGCTCGACTAAACACAAAACGATAAATCCGATGCTCAGCATGACTAAAACTCATCTGAAGCAATTTTCAGCATTTGCAGTAAAGTAGCCGTTCATCGTCCGCAGGAAGCGCCCCATGCCTCGCAGTCTCCCCCCTCTTTATGCACTAAGGGCTTTTGAAGCGGCTGCGCGGCATACCTCGTTTACCCGCGCAGCCGAGGAACTTTCGATCACCCAAAGTGCGGTAAGCCGTCATATTCGTACGCTGGAAGAGCACTTTGCCTGCCGCTTGTTTCAGCGTAATGGGCGTAACTTGCAGCTCACCGAATCGGCACGCGCGCTGTTGCCCGGTGTGCGCGATGGGTTCCTGGCACTGGAACGCGCCTGCAGCACCCTGCAGACCGAGGAGGGCATTCTGCGCATGAAAGCCCCGTCGACCCTGACCATGCGCTGGCTGCTCGCGCGGCTCAGCCGTTTCCGTCACCTTCAGGTGGGCAACGAAGTGCAACTGACCAGCGCGTGGATGGAAATCGATGCGGTGGACTTTACCCAGGAGCCTTTTGACTGCGCGATTCTGCTCAGCCAAGGTCATTTCCCGTCGGACTGGGACGCCACATTATTGTTTCCCGAGTTGCTGATTCCGGTCGGCGCCCCCACGTTGTTGCAGGACCCGCCATGGGACGTGGAGCGGCTGGCAAAGGCTGAGTTGCTGCACCCCACTCCTGACCGTCGTGACTGGCGCACCTGGTTGAACCGCATGGGTCTGGCCGATCAGGTGTCGCTCAAAGGCGGGCAAGTATTCGACACCCTCGAGCTGGGAATGATTGCCGCCGCACGCGGCTACGGTGTGTCGATGGGTGATCTGCTGATGGTCGCCGAGGACGTGGCGCAGGCCCGTCTGAGTCTGCCGTGGCGCACGGCGGTGTTCAGTGGCGAAAACTATTATCTGGTCTGGCCGCGTACAAGGCCCGGCGCAGAGCGGTTGCGCCGCCTCAGCGATTTTCTCAAGGCGGAGGTGGGCGCCATGAAGTTGCCGTTAGTTGAAGTACTCTATTAAAATTTAGTTTAGTATTGAACTGCCATCATTTGTTAATGTCTCGCTCCGCTCTCAAGTAACGACCTTGATGGCCGAAGCATTGCTTAACGATTGCTCGTTCAAACGGCGTAAAACACCAACTAAATCTATCAGCTGAATGATAAGCCACGGACCCGGCAACTCCAATCATTCGGCACGGAGTCTCTATGTCCAAGCCTCGTACCCGAATTGCTTCGCAACTTGGTATTGCTCTGGCCGTGATCCTGGCGGTGGTTATCAGTGGTAGTACCCTGTTCGCGTTGAGGTCTCTGGACGCGTCCAACCTGGTCATTCGTGAAGAGCACATGTCGAGTGAAGCCAGGCTCCTCGCTGACCAGCTCAACACCTTCCACAGCACGCTGCGCGACAGCACTCAGCGCCTGAGTGGACTGTTCGAAAAACGCTTCGCCGATGGCCTGAGCCTGCAACCCGACAAGCCGGTCACGGTGGCGGGCACGTCCACGCCAGGCCTGTTCCTGCGTGATGCCGTGCTGAACAACGACTTTACCGAAGTCGACGAATTCCGCTCGATGACCGCAGGTGTGGCAACCATTTTCGTGCGCAGCGGCGACGACTTCATCCGTATCAGCACCTCCCTGAGCAAGCAGGATGGCACGCGCGCCATCGGCACGGTACTGGATCGCAAGGGCGCAGCCTACGAGCGTCTGATGGCCGGGCAGAGCTATGTCGGCAAGGCGGTGTTGTTCGATCGCTACTACATGACCCAGTACAGCCCGGTTCGCGACAGCAGCGGCAAGATCATTGCGGCGCTGTTTGTAGGGTTCGATTACACCGATGCACAGAAGACCCAGTTCGATAACCTCAAGAGCTTCCGTATCGGCTCTACCGGCTCGCTGGCGCTGCTCGACGACAAGGGCACCTGGCTGGTGCCACCGGCAGGCGTCAAATCCCTCGACGGTGCCGCGAAGTCAGTGGCCGACCTTGCCAGCAAGCCGGGCAAGGCGCAGTTCTGGGATGACGGTGATGACAACTATTACAGCGTCGGCCAGCCGTTCGCTGGCGGCCCTTGGACCGTCATCGCCAGCATGCCGCGCAAGGAAATCAGTGAAGTGACCTGGCACGTCGGCACGCAACTGGCGATCGGCAGTCTGCTGGCCATGCTGATCGCGGTGATCAGTGCCATCTGGCTGTTGCGCAGCAAGCTGCGTCCACTGTCCGAACTGGTACGCCAGGCCGACGCACTGGGTGCAGGCGACCTCAGCGTACGCCTGAATGTGACCAGCAATGACGAGATCGGGCAGTTGTCGGGCAGCTTCAACAAGATGAGCGAAGCGTTGTCATCGATGGTCGCGCATATCCGTACTGCGGCGCAGGAAGTCAGCACCCGCGCCAACGCATTGTCCGGCCTGTCGGGCGGTGCGTTCGAGGGCATGGAGCAGCAATCCGGCGAGATCACCAGCATGGCCGGTGCGGTCGAAGAGTTCAGCGCCACGTCGATGAACATCGCCGACAACATGGGCAATACCGAACGACTGGCACAGGAAAATGCCCAGCAGACACGCATTGGTCGTACTTCGATGGAAGAGGCTTCGTCGTCGCTGCAACAGATCGCCACTTCGCTGAGCAGCACCGCGAAAGTCATCGACACGCTGGGTCAGCGCTCGCAGGAAATCGGCAGCATCGTCGGGGTGATTACCTCGATTGCCGACCAGACCAACCTGCTCGCGCTCAACGCTGCCATCGAGGCCGCACGCGCCGGTGAGCAGGGTCGCGGCTTTGCCGTGGTGGCTGACGAAGTCCGCAGCCTGGCCTCGCGCACCCGTGAAGCCACCGATGAGATTTCCGGCATGATCGCCAGCATCCAGCAAGAAACCGGCAACGCCATCAGCACCATGCAGCAGGGCAACACACTGATGCAGGAAGGCCTGTCGCTCAACGCCAAAGTGGCCTCCGCACTGGCCCAGATCGACGAGCAAAGCCGCTCGGCCGGTCACCAGTTCGCCGCCATCACCACCGCCACCCAGGAACAAAGCAGCACCGCGACCATGCTCAGCAGCAACCTGCAAAGCATCGCCATGGCCAACAGCGAACAGCGCCAGGTCATGTCCAACCTCGCCATCACTGCTCAGGAGCTGAATGGCCTGGCTACAGAACTGCGTCACGAGGTTGACCGGTTCCGATAAGACTGACCGAACAGTGTGCCAATGCTCGGCGTTGGCACGCTGTACCAGACGCTTGCGTCAGGTTCTGAATATCCGCCAAAGCCTGCTATGCCGCTACAGGCGCCACTCGTGTCACCAAGCGTTTCTGGTCAGTTTGCAGGATTAAAGGCCAGGCACTCGACCCCCCCTATACTCCTCCTACACCCCAATGCGGATGCTTCAACAGGATCTACGGTAAACCCCGCCTCCCTAACCATCGTCAAGGATCCAGACAATGAAGCAATATGTTGAAAACTATCAGCCTACAGAAGGCTTCGCGCCTGCAACCGGCCATGTGGAAGGCGACTCGGTCTCTCCCAAGGCGATGATTTTCCATATCCTGAAAGACCTCAGCAGCGATGTTGAAGTGCTGGATATCGGGTTCGGCTCTGGAACACTGGGCGCGTTGATCAAGGCAAACCCGGACACGGCGCACTGGTCGGTGGACGGCATCGATGGCTGGGAAGCCAACTGCCAGAATTCGCAGCTGCATGAGAACGCTACCTACCGCAACATCTGGCACGGCCTTGCTCAAGAGCTGTCATCCGAGCGGCTGGCCCAGTACCGGATAATCTGTCTGCTGGATGTCGTCGAGCATCTGACAGCCGATACGGCGAGATGGCTGGTGCGCACATTGCTTTCCAGCCTGGGGCCGGATGCCTATCTGTTCATCAGCACGCCACTGTGGTTTTACCCGCAAGAAACTCAACAGACCGGCGATCTTGAGGAACACCTGATCGGCGTGCCTGCTTCGTCGATGATGGCGCTGTGTCCGCATCTGTATGCAGTCAATCAGCCGCTCATCGGCGGGTTCGTGTTCAGTCGCCGCAGCCTGGATTTCGTGGAGTTCTTCCAGCCCACAGCAGATAAATCGTTTTCGTATGAAAAAGGCATGCACGTCGCAAAGGCCGTCGGTATGAAACTCGACCCTAACGTTGCGTACACTATGGATTGACCCTGTAACGTTTCCGCCGCCTGCGGGCGGCAGGGCGGGTGAACAGCCATGAGGCACATGCGACGGGTTCATGGCGAATGCCCGAGCAATATCAAAATACTGATTTATGACACTTTTATTTCAATGAAATCCGCGCTGTGCGATGCTGGCGCCAAGGCCCATGGCCGACTAAAAGCTTAGTAGAGCGTTTCATCCATCCCCGCTCGCTACACGCTGCATCTTTCAATTCATCGCCTGTATAGGCAAACCTCAGGGGGCTTTTCGCATGCTGACCCTGCTCGATTTGCTATCCGCCGTCGCCCTGCTGATCTGGGGCACGCATATCGTGCGCACTGGCATCCTTCGTGTTTACGGTACACAACTTCGTCGTGTCCTCAGCCAGAACATGTCCAAACGACCGCTCGCGTTCATAGCCGGCATTCTGGTGACGGCACTGGTGCAGAGCAGCAACGCCACCGCCATGCTGGTGACGTCGTTTGTCGGCCAGGGGCTGATGACGTTGACGCCTGCCCTGGTGATCATGCTTGGCGCCGATGTCGGCACCGCCTTGATGTCTCGCGTGCTGACCTTCGATCTGTCATGGCTGTCGCCGCTGCTGATCTTCCTTGGCGTAGTGTTTTTCCTGTCGCGCAAGCAGACCCGTGCCGGTCAACTGGGACGGGTCGGTATCGGCTTGGGCCTGATCGTGCTGGCCTTGCAGCTGATCGTCGCGGCTGCCGCACCGATCACCCAGGCGGCGGGGGTCAAGGTGCTGTTCGCCTCGCTGACCGGCGACCTGTTGCTGGATGCGCTGGTGGGCGCCATGTTCGCGCTGATCTCCTATTCCAGCCTGGCGGCAGTGCTGCTGACGGCCACATTGGCAGGCACCGAAGTCATTGGCTTGCCGGTGGCGATCGGCCTGGTGATCGGGGCCAACATCGGCAGCGGCCTGCTGGCCTTTCTCAGTACCAGCATGCAGAACGTTGCCGGCCGGCAGGTGGCGCTGGGCAGTCTGCTGTACAAACTGTTCGGCCTGCTGCTGATCTTTCCGGTGCTCGATCCGCTGGTTGCCTGGATCGACACGCTGGGCTTTAGTCCGCAGGAACTGGTGATCGGCTTTCACCTGCTTTACAACACGGTGCGCTGCCTGATCATGCTGCCAACCGTGGCCCCGATGGCGCGGTTGTGCTCGTATCTGCTGCCCCAGCAGAACGAAGTCGGCGGCCTGGCCAAACCGCGTCATCTGGACCTGACCGCGCTGTCGACGCCCAGCCTTGCGCTGGCCAACGCGGTGCGCGAAACCCTGCGTATGGGCGACCTGATCGAAAGCATGCTCGCCTCGATGCTGGCGGTACTGCGCGGCACGCAAACGGCGGTGACCCAGGAAGTGCGCCGCCTCAACGATGACGTCGAAGCGCTGTACAGCGCGATCAAGCTGTACCTGGCGCAGATGCCGCGTGAAGACCTCGGCGAGCACGACAACCGGCGCTGGGCCGAGATCATCGAACTGACCATCAACCTGGAGCTGGCCAGCGGCCTGATCGAACGCATGTTGCGCAAGATCCAGCAGCAGAAGACGGCACATCGCCGGTCGTTCTCTGAAGTCGGTCTTGAAGAGCTTGCGGATCTGCAGATTCAATTACAGTCGAACCTGCGCCTGGGCCTTTCGGTGTTCCTCAGCGGCGATCACGAAAGCGCGCGTCAGTTGTTGCGCGAGAAGCGCCAGTTCAGGGCCGAGGAGCGACGCCTGGCGCACGCCCACGTCAGCCGGCTGCGCAACAAGGTGGTCCAGAGTATCGAAACCAGTTCGCTGCACCTGGAACTGATTGCCGACATGAAGCGTCTGAACTCGCTGTTTTGCAGCAGCGCCTACGTGGTGCTGGAAACCGCTGACACAGGAGCCTTGTCGAGCGAGGTCGAGGCCGACAGATCGCTATGAACGTAAGGGCCGAGGTGAAGTCTGTTAAACATACCGGCCCGCCAGGAAAGCTGTTTTATGCGTTGCCTGCTGTTCGCTTGTCTGCTCCTCGGTTCACTCCCCTCATTCGCCCTTGACCGTCTCCAGGTCGAGGGCTACCTGCTGCCCAATGGTTTGCAAGTCATTCTCAAACCCGGTTACGACAAGGGTCACGTCGCCATCCGCCTGGTGGTAGGTATCGGCTTCGATGACTTCCCGTGCCAGGACAAGGAACTGCCGCATCTGCTGGAACACCTGCTGTTCAGCGGCGTGGATGACAGCGGCGAAGGCGGGCTGGAGGAGCGTATGCAGGCACTGGGCGGCGAGTGGAACGCCTTCACCAGCAACGCCGACACCACCTTCGTGATCGAAGCGCCTGCGCGCAACCAGCGCAAGGTGCTCGACCTGCTGCTGGAGATCATGACCAAAACCGAGCTGAGCCAGGCGCGGCTGGACGGCGTCAAACGCGTGGTCGAACGCGAAGATGGCGGGCATTTTTCGCACTTGCAGCGCCTGCTTGACCGGCGTGATTCCGGGCGCAGCGCCAGCAGCCAGCTGGCCGTGGAGCTGGGCCTCAAATGCGCTGAACGTCCCGAGGTGGACGGCATCCAGCTGGAGCATATCGAAGACATCTTCGCCAACTGGTACGCCCCCAACAACATGACGCTGATTGTGGTGGGTGATCTGGACAAGCTGCTGCCAGCCTATCTGGAGCGCACCTACGGCAAGCTCGCCCCCACCGATCCGATCGACCACCCGCCACTGGCGCAGGGCAGCGGCTCGGCCGAACCGCGCCGCGAGCTTGAGCGCGGCGGGCTGGGCGAGAGCGCCAAGCTGCACCTGATCTACCCAGAGCCGCAGCTCGACGACCAGCACGACGAAACCTGGGAACTGGTCAAAGCCTATCTGGACTGGACGCTCTACACTGAGCTGCGCCTGAAACACAGTTTGTCCTACGGCCCCTCGGCAGAGCGCGAAGTGTTCGGCGATGTCGGGTTTTTGAGCCTGAACGCCGATGTCGAACGTGACGATGCCGATGAAGCCGAGCGCGACATTCGCGGTCTGGTCGAGCGCCTGCAAAAAGACGGCATGCAGCCCGCTACGTTTGCGCGGCTGCAACAGCTCGCCATTGACCGGCAGTCATGGGCCACACAAGGCAATAGCGCGCTGGCCGACTACTATTGGAGCGCGCTCAACGATTATGAAAACGGGCGCTTCGAGGATCCGGCCAAACGGATCAAGGCGGTGAAGCTGGAAACGGCCAATCAGGCGATGCGCCAATTGCTTGCCCAGCCGGGTTACATGCGCATTGAAAAGCCATTGTTCAGTTATGACGGTCTGTATTGGCTGATTGGCGGAGTACTGGGTTTCATAGCACTGCTGGCCCTGTGGCGCTGGCGTGTACGCAGCAAATAGAATCCTGACACCAAACTGCACCCCGGGTGCAGGCTCCGCGCTGCGTTTGTTACACAGCGCGTTTTTTGTATGAACAGAACCGAGTGACCCCTCCGATGCTTGACGTGAATCGCTATGTGACACCCGTGCTCAACTTGATGCAGCGCTACCCGGGGCTCATTGCAGCGTTTGGTTTCGTTTCCGGTATCGCCAGTTTCATTCTGGTCGATCGCCAGGCAGGGCTGGCCACCTGGATTGCCGTGGTGATGCTGATCAGCTGGCTGTGGCTGATGGTCGAAAACACTATGGTCGGGTTGCTCAACAAGGCGCTGGGCCGCGAGATTCCGCAGGGCTTGCTGCGCTACGGCACGCAGATGATCCATCAGGAAAGCCTGTTCTTCGTGCTGCCGTTCTTTTTCATCACCACCACCTGGAACAGTGGTCAGGCGGTATTCACTGCGGTGCTCGGCGCCGCCGGGCTGATCTCAATCATCGACCCCCTCTACTACAAGTGGCTGGCGCCCAGACGCTGGCTGTTCATGACGTTGCACACTCTGACGCTGTTCGCGGCACTGCTGACCGCGCTGCCGATCATCCTGCACCTGACCACCGCCGAGAGTTACAAACTGGCGCTGGGCGTGGCGATGCTGCTGTCGGCGCCCAGCCTGATGTCCAACTTCCCGCTCAACACCTGGCGCAGCGCACTGGCCGTGATCAGCATCATCCTGGCCATCGGCGCGGCGGGCTGGTTGCTACGCTCCTGGGTGCCGCCTGCGACGCTGTGGTTGACTGAAGTGGCGGTGAGCCCGGACTTCGATAACAAGAACCGTACGCCGGGCGACAGTATTTCGCTGATCAGCGCCAAGCAACTGCGCAACGGCGGCCTGTATGCGTACACCGCCATCAATGCGCCGCGCGGGCTGGACGAGCGTATCTACCATGTGTGGTGGCATGAAGGCGAAGAGATGGACCGCATCGCGCTGGATATCCACGGCGGCCGTAAGGAAGGCTATCGCGCCTGGACGCGCAAGCAAAACTTCCCGGAGGACGTGACAGGACGCTGGCAGGTGAGGGTGCTGACCGAGGACGGCCAGATGATCGGCGTGCTGCGTTTTGTCGTCACTGACAATGACCAGCCAGCAGTCAAGCGACCTACCGGGCGGATAATCAAGCTCAAGCCGGGCGGCGACTCGGCCGAAGAGACTACGCCTGAGTCCGCACCGGCTGATGAGCCGAAGCAGGAGAAGCAGGAGGCTGCGCCTGCCGAAGCAGCCCCCGCGGAGTCTGCGCCTCAGGCTCCGGCGCAGTAATGTTTCAGGTCGCGGTCGCGCCGAAGAACCAGTAGCAGACGAAGATCGCGGCCACGACACCGGAAAACTCGGCCAGCAGCGCGCAGCCCACCGCATGGCGAGCGCGCTGAATGCCCACGGCGCCGAAGTACACGGCAAGGACGTAGAACGTGGTCTCGGTGCTGCCCTGAATCGTGGCAGCGGCCAATGCAGCGAAGCTGTCCACGCCCTGGGTCTGCATGGTTTCGATCAACAGGGCACGGGCGGCGCTGCCCGAGAAGGGTTTGACCATCGCGGTCGGCAACGCATCGACGAAGCGCGTGTCCAGCCCCAGCCACTGCACCAGATGCCGAATGCCTTCCAGGCCGAAGTCCAGCGCGCCGGATGCGCGCAGCACGCCCACCGCACAGAGCATGGCGACCAGATAAGGCAGCAGGCTCTTGGCGACGTCGAAACCTTCCTTCGCACCTTCGACGAAGGCCTCGTAGACCAGCACCTTGCGTAGCGTGCCGATGATCAGAAACATCATGATCAGGCCGAACAGCGTGAGGTTGCCCAGAATCGACGACAGACCCGCCAGCGCAGCCGCCGACAGCGTGCCGAGAAAAGCCATGAAGGTGCCCAGCAACAGGGCGCCGGGGATGAGGTAGGCGAGCACCACCGGGTCCCACAAGCGCAGACGCTGCATGAACGCGACCGACAGCAGGCCGACGATGGTCGAGACACTGGTGGCCAGCAGGATCGGCAGGAATACCAGGGTCGGGTCAGGCGCACCTTGCTGGGCGCGGTACATGAAGATCGTCACCGGCAGCAGGGTCAGGGATGAGGCGTTGAGCACCAGAAACAGGATCTGCGCGTTACTGGCGGCGGTCTTGCTCGGGTTGAGTTCCTGTAGCGAGCGCATGGCCTTCAGGCCAATCGGCGTGGCGGCGTTGTCGAGACCCAGCGCGTTGGCGGCGAAGTTGAGGGTGATCAGCCCCAGCGCAGGGTGGCCGGGCGGCACCTCCGGCATCAGGCGCAGAAACAGCGGCCCGAGGACCTTGGCCAGCCAGTCGACGATGCCGGCCTTCTCGGCGATGCGCAAAAAGCCCAACCACAGGGTCAGTGTGCCGAACAGCAGCACCATGACCTCGACCGACAGCTTGGCCATGGCAAAGATACTTTCGACCATCGCCGCAAAAATGCCGGCGTTGCCGCCCACCAGCCACTGCACCAGCGCGGAAATCGTCGCCACGACAAAAAAACCAAGCCACAGGCCATTGAGCATCGGATAAGTCCCCCACAAGAAGCGGGGATGATAGCGGCGGGGTGCGCCGGAGGGAAATCGGCAGCTGCTGAAAGAGTCGTAGGAGCGATAGGTGCACGAGAACACGGTCGTTTTGTGACGCTCTGCGGCGCACATTCAGGATAGGACGCAGAGCGTCCAGAACAGCATTCCCACGCGGAGCATGGGAACGATGAAGCCTTGAGATCACTATCGTGCCAATGCTCTGCGTTGGCATGCAGGTCGTGACGCTCTGCGTCACATATCCGTTGCGCTACGCACGCTCAGGATAGGACGCGGAGCGTCCAGAACGGCATTCCCACGCGGAGCATGGGAACGATGAAAGCCTTGAGATTTCTATCGTGCCAATGCTCCGCGTCATCAGGGCTATGCGGGGTATCTTCAGCGCCCGGCCAGCAGCTCCTGGCCGCGAACGACGGCAGCGCGGACCTGTTCGGGGGCGGTGCCGCCAATGTGATTACGGGCATTCACCGAACCTTCCAGGGTCAGCACGGCGAAGACGTCCTGTTCGATCTGGTTGCTGAACTGACGCAGCTCTTCCAGGCTCATCTCTGCCAGGTCCTTGCCGGTTTCCACACCGTATTTCACCGCGTGACCGACGATCTCATGGCAGTCACGGAACGGCAGACCACGGCGGACCAGATAGTCGGCCAGATCGGTGGCGGTCGAGAAGCCGCGCAGCGCTGCTTCACGCATCATCGCGTGCTTGGGCTTGATCGCAGGGATCATGTCGGCGAATGCACGCAACGAATCA
Source organism: Pseudomonas sp. NFACC10-1 (assembly GCF_900119195.1). Taxonomy (NCBI): domain Bacteria; kingdom Pseudomonadati; phylum Pseudomonadota; class Gammaproteobacteria; order Pseudomonadales; family Pseudomonadaceae; genus Pseudomonas; species Pseudomonas sp. NFACC10-1. Next base: position 670,348 of record NZ_FPJB01000002.1, read on the forward strand.
CGCAGCGTATCGGCGGCGTCGAACAGGGGTTCCTTGTCTTCCTGGTTGTCCTTGTTGTAAGCCAGGGGCTGGCCTTTCATCAGGGTCAGCAGGCCCATCAGGGCACCGAACACGCGGCCGCTCTTGCCGCGAACCAGCTCAGGAACATCGGGGTTCTTCTTTTGCGGCATGATCGAGCTGCCGGTGCAGAAGCGGTCCGGCAGGTCGATGAACTGGAACTGCGCACTGGTCCAGAGCACCAGCTCTTCCGAAAAGCGCGACAGGTGCATCATTGCGATGGATGCAGCCGAGCAGAATTCGATGGCGAAGTCGCGATCCGATACGCCGTCCAGCGAGTTGCCGCCCACCACCTCGAAGCCCAGCAGTGTGCAGGTCAGCTCGCGGTCGATCGGGTAGGTCGTGCCCGCCAGCGCCGCGCTGCCCAGCGGCATGCGGTTGAGACGCTTGCGGCAATCCACCAGACGCTCGTAGTCGCGGCTGAGCATTTCGAACCAGGCCAGCATATGGTGACCGAATGTTACCGGCTGGGCCGTTTGCAAGTGGGTGAAACCGGGCATGATGGTTTCAGCTTCACGCTCGGCCTGGCCCAGCAGACCTTGCTGCAGACGTGTGATTTCGCTGAGGATAAGGTCGATTTCGTCGCGCAGCCACAGACGGATATCGGTGGCGACCTGATCGTTGCGGCTGCGACCAGTGTGCAGCTTCTTGCCGGTAATACCGATGCGGTCGGTCAGGCGTGCTTCAATGTTCATGTGCACGTCTTCCAGATCGACGCGCCAGTCGAACTGGCCAGCCTCGATCTCGGCCTGGATGGTGTTCAGGCCGTCAACGATGGTATCGCGCTCGGCGTCGGTCAGTACGCCCACCTTGGCCAGCATCGTAGCGTGGGCGATGGAGCCCATGATGTCGTGGCGATACAGGCGTTGATCGAAGGTGACGGAGGCAGTGAAACGCGCGACGAACGCGTCGACGGGTTCACTGAAGCGGCCGCCCCAGGACTGGTTGGTCTTGTCGGTGCTCATGGATTCGCTCGTTGCTGACTGAAAGTGACGTGCCCGATACCTGGCACAAGAACGAACGCGATGATAACAGGGTTGATGCATTTTTATCCCCGGACAGCTTGCCGCTGACGAGGCCAGGGCAGAGACTGGAGCCATGCGAATCGAACCTGTGAAACATGATGCCCGGCCCGCGCCCGGCAAAGACTTTTTCCTCCCTGAACTGTGCCTGCCGCAGGCATTGCTGGTGCTCGTCGTGCTGGCCGAGCTGCTGGTGCTGGTTCTGGTGCTGGTGGAACCGATGCGCAGCGGCTTCGACTGGGTACGCCTGGCGTTGATGTCGCTGTTCGTGCAATGGATCGTGCTGCTGTCGGCAGCGCTGCTGTGCGGGTTGCGCCCTTGGCTGGCGCGATTGACGCCGGGGCTGGCGGGCATGCTCAGTTGCCTGCTGGTGGTCGGTCTGACGCTGCTGTGCACAGCCGTCACCGACGTCTGTCAGCTTACCGGGCGAATTTCGGTCAGCGGCATGGTCGAGCGTTATCTGCGCTACTCGACGATTGCCCTGATCATGTCCGCCCTGATGCTGCGTTACTTCTATCTGCAGAGTCAGTGGCGCAAGCAGCAACAGGGCGAGCTGCGCGCCAGGATCGAATCGCTGCAGGCGCGCATCCGCCCGCACTTCCTCTTCAATACACTCAACAGTATCGCCAGTCTGGTGGCCAGCAACCCGGTCAAGGCCGAGCAGGCGGTGCTCGATCTTTCGGACCTTTTTCGTGCCAGTCTGGCCAAGCCGGGCAGCCTCGTGACATGGGGTGAGGAGCTGGCATTGGCAAAACGATATTTATCGATTGAGCAATATCGTCTTGGCGAGCGTCTACAGTTGGACTGGAGGGTGAGTGCAATTCCCGATGACTTGCCAATCCCCCAGCTAACCTTGCAGCCATTACTTGAAAACGCTTTGATTTATGGCATTGCTCCGCGGGTCGAAGGGGGCGTTGTAACGGTCGAAGCGAACTATGAAGGGGGAGAGTTCATATTGAGCGTCAGCAATCCCTATGAAGAAGTTGCCAATCGGCAGACTTCCAACGGTACTCAGCAGGCTCTGACGAATATAGGCGCACGAATTGCGGCACTTTTTGGCCCGCATGCCAGTCTGAGCGTGGAGCGCCGTGACGGTCGTCACTACACCTGTCTACGCTATCCTTGTGCGAGACTCACGCAGGAAGCCAGAGCTATATGAATGTCCTGATCGTTGATGACGAACCCCTGGCCCGCGAGCGATTGAGCCGCATGGTCAATGAAATCGAGGGTTATCGAGTACTGGAACCCAGCGCGTCCAATGGCGAAGAAGCCTTGGCGCTGATCGAAACCCACAAACCGGACGTAGTGCTGCTCGATATCCGCATGCCGGGTCTCGATGGCCTCCAGGTCGCAGCCCGACTGTGCGAGCGGGAAGCACCGCCTGCCGTTGTGTTTTGCACCGCCCACGATGAGTTCGCCCTGGAAGCTTTTCAGGTCAGTGCGGTGGGCTATCTGGTCAAGCCTGTGCGTCCCGAGCACCTTGTCGAAGCGTTGCGAAAAGCCGAGCGGCCGAACCGCGTGCAACTGGCGGCGTTGACCCGCCCGGCAGCCGAAAGCGGATCAGGGCCACGCAGCCACATCAGCGCGCGTACCCGCAAAGGCATCGAGCTGATTCCCCTGGATCAGGTGATCTACTTTATCGCCGATCACAAATACGTGACCTTGCGTCACGAGGGCGGCGAAGTGCTGCTGGACGAACCGCTCAAGGCACTGGAAGACGAATTCGGTGACCGTTTCGTGCGCATCCATCGCAATGCGCTGGTGGCCCGCGAGCGCATAGAACGGTTGCAGCGCACCCCGCTGGGGCATTTCCAGCTGTTCCTCAGAGGGCTCAATGGCGATGCGTTGATCGTCAGCCGCCGCCACGTAGCCGGTGTCCGCAAAATGATGCAGCAGCTCTAGCGCCTCGCCGCTCTGGAGCCTCTGCGCCCAGACCGAGTCATGGAACGGAAGAGAATTCCGGCTCCATGTGCTTTTCGGCTGGCCTACGCGCAGCCTTTCCCATGCGCCCCTCAGGCACTGCCGATTGATTGATCGGCTCAGTGTCTGACGCAAGTTGCAATCAGCGCCGAAGCCGCCCTGACCGGGATTGAGCTGTTATTATCCGTCGCATTTACTCAGTACGGATTGTTCAATGTCCTCTCGCGAAATCCGCATCGCCACTCGCAAAAGCGCGCTGGCACTCTGGCAGGCAGAATACGTCAAGGCCCGCCTGGAACAGGCCCACCCCGGCCTGCTCGTGACGCTGGTACCCATGGTCAGCCGTGGCGACAAATTGCTCGACTCCCCGCTGTCGAAAATCGGTGGCAAAGGCCTGTTCGTCAAGGAGCTGGAAACCGCGCTCCTGGAAAACAACGCCGACATCGCCGTGCACTCGATGAAAGACGTGCCAATGGACTTCCCACAAGGCCTGGGCCTGTTCTGCATCTGCGAGCGCGAAGACCCGCGCGATGCATTCGTTTCCAACACCTTTGCCAGCCTGGACCAGTTGCCGGCCGGCAGCATTGTCGGCACCTCCAGCCTGCGCCGTCAGGCCCAATTGCTGGCGCGTCGACCCGATCTGCAGATCCGCTTCCTGCGCGGCAACGTCAATACCCGTCTGGCCAAGCTGGATGCCGGTGAATACGACGCCATCATCCTCGCCGCCGCTGGCCTGATCCGCCTGGGTTTCGAAGACCGCATCACTTCCGCAATCAGTGTCGACGACAGCCTGCCAGCCGGTGGCCAGGGCGCGGTGGGTATCGAATGCCGCAGCGTCGACGCCGAAATTCATGCACTGCTTGCCCCTTTGCATCATGAAGACACTGCTGTGCGCGTGATTGCCGAGCGTTCGCTGAACAAGCACCTCAACGGTGGCTGTCAGGTGCCGATCGCCTGCTACGCCGTGCTGGAAGGCGATGACGTTTGGTTGCGCGGCCTGGTGGGCGATCCGTCCGGCAGCGTGTTGCTGCACGCGGATGCCCGGGCACCTCAGACATCTGCTCAGGCACTGGGTGTGCAGGTGGCCGAAGCGCTGCTGGAGCAGGGCGCCGCCGACATCCTGAAAGCGGTCTACGGCGAGGCCAATAACGAATGAGTGGCTGGCGTCTGCTGCTGACCCGCCCGGCCGAAGAGTCGGCAGCGCTGGCCAGGGTGCTGGCCGAGGACGGTATCTTCAGCAGCAGTCTGCCCCTGCTTGAAACCGAGCCTTTGCCCTTGACGCCTGCACAGCGTTCGATCATTTTCGAGCTGCTCAATTATTGTGCAGTGATCGTGGTCAGCAAACCTGCCGCGCGACTGGCCATCGAGCTGATCGATGAAGTATGGCCGCAACCGCCCCTGCAACCCTGGTTCAGTGTGGGTTCAGCAACCGGGCAGATACTGCTCGACTACGGGCTGGATGCGAGCTGGCCGGAGCAGGGCGACGACAGCGAAGCCTTGCTTGAACTGCCGCGCCTCAAACAGGCAATTGCCGTACCGGGAAGCTGTGTGTTGATCATGCGCGGTGACGAGGGACGCGAACTGTTGGCCGAGCAACTGCGAGGGCTGGGGGTGGGGGTTGATTACCTGCCGCTGTATCGTCGCTACCTGCCGCAACATGCGCCCGGCGCCCTGGCGCAACGCGTCGCTGTGGAACGCTTGAACGGGCTGGTGGTCAGCAGTGGGCAGGGTTTTGAACATTTGCTTCAGTTGGCGGGGGATTCATGGCCGGTCCTGGCCGATCTGCCGCTGTTTGTACCGAGCCCCAGGGTTGCCAGCATCGCGCGGGCAGCCGGAGCAAGGACCGTTATTGATTGTCGTGGCGCCAGCGCCGCGGCATTGCTGGCAGCGTTGCGGGAACAACCTCAGCCTGCCGTCAAGGCGTAATGATCGACACCTGTCGTTTACGCTATTACGCCAAAATGCAAAGGATGGGATACGTGAGCGAAACAGCCTTGCCTAAAGACGAAGAATCGGTGTTGAAAACGCCTGCATCCAAGCCTGAGCCAGTCCGCACCGAGCGCACCGGCAGCCGCAACAGTGGCCTGGTGTTTCTGGCCTTGCTGCTGGCAATTGCCGGTATCGCCGTCGCCGGCTGGGGAGTCTGGCAACTGCGCATGTTGCAGGCCGGGCACCAGCAGCAGCGCGGACAGGTCGAGGATATCGCCGAACAGACCCTGGTACTGGCGCAGAATGACCAGCAGCTGAGCGCACGCATCGCGCAATTCCCGCCAGCCAATCAGCTGGAAGACAGTCGACGTCTGGTCGCGCAACTGCAAGGCGATCAGCAGCGCCTCAGCCAGAGACTCGAAACCGTACTGGGGGCGAGCCGCAAGGACTGGCGTCTGGCCGAGGCCGAGCATCTGCTGCGTCTGGCCAGCCTGCGTCTTTCAGCGCTGCAGGACATCAACAGTGCACAGGCGCTGGTTCAGGGTGCCGACGAAATTCTGCGTGAGCAGGACGATCCGGGCTCCTTCGCTGCCCGCGAGCAATTGGCCAAGAGCCTTGCCGCCCTGCGCAGCATCGAGCAGCCGGACCGCACCGGGCTGTTTCTGCAACTCGCAGCTCTGCGTGAGCAAGCTGTACAGCTCAACAAGCTGGCCCCCGAATACGAAGACAAGGGCGAGTCACTGTTGGGCCTGACCGCCGACAAGACCGAATCCAGCCGGTGGACGCAGTGGTGGGACGAGATCTCCCATTACTTCCGCATCGATTTCAACGCCGACAAGGACATCCGCCCGGTACTCGCCGGCCAAAGCCTTTCGCAGGTGCGTCTGGCGCTGAGCCTGGCGCTGGAGCAGGCGCAGTGGGCAGCGCTTAACGGCGAGCCCGAGGTTTATTCCAAGGCCATCACTGAAGCGCAAAACGTTCTGAAAGCCAACTTCGATCAGGACGATCCACAGGGTAAAGCGCTCGGCCAGGGGCTTGATGCTGTCGCCAGCCAGCCGGTATCGGTGAAGACACCGGATCTGGCACCGACCCTGAGCGCCGTGCAGGCCTACCTTGAACGCCGTCATGCCGCCGGCCAGCCAGCCGAGGCGCAACAGGGGACCAGCCGATGAAGCGCTTCTATGTGCTGTTATTCATCGCGATCGCCGCTGCGGCGTTGATCGGTGTCGCCATCGCCGAGCACTCCGGTTACGTCCTGATCGCCTATCAGAACTTCCGCTACGAATCGAGCCTGTGGGCGACCCTGGCGCTGCTGGTCGCCGCGTTGCTGGTGATCGCACTGCTGAGACTGTTGATCAGCCTGCTGACGACTTCGGGCCGCGTGGTTAACCCATGGTCGCGCCGCAACCGCCGTCGTCGCGTGCAAATGGCTATCGAGCAAGGCCAGATGGACCTTGCCGAGGGCCGCTGGTCCAGCGCTCAGCGTCATCTGCAACGCGCGGCCGAAGCCGATACTCACCCGCTGCTCTACTACATCGGCGCTGCACGCGCGGCCAACGAGCAGGGTCGTTACGAAGACTGCGATGCCTTGCTGGAACGTGCGCTCGAGCGTCAGCCACAAGCCGAGCTGGCAATTGCCCTGAATCACGCCCAGCTGCAGCAGGATCGCGGCGACACCGAAGGTGCGCTGACCACGCTGCTGGCCATGAAAGAGCGTCATCCGCACAACCCTCAGGTGCTTCGTCAGTTGCAACGCCTGTATCAGCAGCGTGGTGACTGGTCCGACGTGGTCCGCCTGATGCCGGAACTGCGCAAGGACAAGGTTCTGCCAGCCAAGGAGCTGGCCGAGCTGGAACGCCGCGCCTGGGGCGAGAACCTGAGCCTGGCGGCGTACCGCGAGGGCATCGAAGGCGCACCGACCGGTCTGCCTTCTCTGGAGAGCGCCTGGCAGGGGCTGGCCTCTGCGCAACGCCAGGAGCCGCAACTGGTGCTGGCGTACGCCGATCAATTGCGCCGTCTGGGTGCCGAAGCTCAGGCTGAAGAGGTGCTTCGTAGCGCCCTCAAGCGCGAGTACAACAGCCATCTAGCGCGTCTGTACGGGCTGGTTCGCGGCAGTGACCCGCTCAAGCAGCTGCAAACGGCGGAAGGCTGGCTCAAGCACCATCCGGCTGATCCAAGCCTGTTGCTGAGCCTGGGACGTATCTGTCTGCAAGGCCGACTGTGGGGCAAGGCGCGGGATTATCTGGAGAGCAGTCTGCGCCTGGAACGCAATCCCGAAACCTGCGCCGAGTTGGCTCGTCTGCTGGGCCAACTGGGTGAGACGGATCGCAGCAATCAGCTGTTTCAGGAAGGCCTGGGCCTGCTGGACGAGCGCCTTCTGTCGCGGCCCCTGCCGGTACTGACCAAGGCTTGAAACCACCGGAGAGTCCTAGGTCAGGGCTCTCCGTGCTGCCTCACCAGCCCGTCAAGATCAATGCGTAAGAATCGTCCTACATACATGGGTAAAAGAACCACGCAGCGGTGTGTTCTTTTTCCTCGGTAAACAGCGACGCATCCGTATGCCGCCACCTTGAATGCGCCGCACCCTTTCCTCTACCGTAATCGTCTCGTCCTTTGTTACGGATTTGCCATGTATCTGGCTCGCACACGCTTCCTGTTTTTCCTGGCATCGCTGGCCTGTGCATCAATCATTGGCGTCGCCTTCTACCTGCAGCAAGCTTTCGGTCTCGACCCTTGCGCGCTGTGCATGGTGCAACGGGCTGCATTCATCGTCTGTGGCGTGCTGGCGCTCTGTGCTGCCTGCCACGCATCTGGCCCGACAGGCACGCGGCGCTACAGTCTGGGGCTTTTGCTGGTCGCCCTGGCCGGGCTTGCTGCAGCAGGCACACAGGTGTGGTTGCAGACCGCCTCGGCCGATCAATTGATACCTGTTATTACCAGACTGGAGCAGGTATTGAGCCTGCTCTCCCTGGACATGTGCATCGACCGACTGCGAAGCGACGCGCTGTTTTGCGCCGAGATCACCTGGACACTGTTCGGCATCAGCCTGCCGGAGTGGAGTCTTCTGGCATTCACGGGTCTGGCGCTGTTACCGCTGTATCCTCTTTTCAGCGAATTCAGCCACTGGCTGGCGACCAGAGATCGGGGCGGCTATTAAACGCTTGTATGAACTTTATCTCCTGCGTACCTTGATGGCCTTGTCGAGCGGGCATAATCTGGGCCGCACGCGTCACTGGAAATATGCTGTCCTGACGCATTTATCAGGCCAGGTCCCGGCCAATCACCCGGACCGGCCCAGGACTGCATGCCCCTGAAGGGAAGAGAGAAGACCATGCTGGAAAGTTGTCAGAATGCTCAGGAACGCTGGGGCGGAGTGAACAAGCTGATCGATCGCTGGCTTCAAAGCCGTCTCGAACTGGTCGAAGCCTATGACGCGCTGGGCGACACGCCCGAAGCGTTGGCAGCCGACCTTGAAGGTCTGCAGAACTTCTGCGGGATTCTTGTGGATTACGTCTCCGCCGGGCACTTCGAAGTCTACGAACAGCTGGGTGATGAAGCCCGGGCGTTCAATGACGAGCGTGGGCTCGAGCTGGCAGACACGATCTATCCACGTCTGGACGTCATCACCAAGTTTGCCCTCACGTTCAATGATCGCTGCGACAAGGGCGACTGCTCGGATGCGGCGGTAGTAGCACGGGAATTCAATCAGCTGGGGCAATTGCTGCACGAGCGTTTCGAGCTGGAAGACTGCCTGATCGAAGTGCTGCACAACTCGCACAAGGAAGAGATCGCCGCTCAGGCGTGATCTTGTCGGTGCCAGCGCTACACGCCAAGGGTGCTTATTGCACCCTTTCGCATTTCTGAACGCCGGCTTTACGCCCGCTTACTGCGAAACCGCAACCAGCTCGATTTCAAATACCAGCGGTGTAAACGGATCGATCAGATCGCCAGCGCCCTCGGCGCCATAGGCCTGATCCGAAGGAATGACCAGACGCCACTTCGCGCCGGTCGGCATGTTCTGCAAGGCGCTGGTCCAGCCGCTGATCACACTGTCGAGCCGGAACCACTGGGGCTGGGTGCTCTGATCGAAGATCGTGCCGTCCGGCAAACGACCGACGTAACGCACCTCAACCCGGCCGTCGGCACTGGGCTTGGGGCCGGTGCCAGGAGTCAGCTCGGTCATGAGAATCCCGTCAGCCAGCACCTTCACACCCGGCTTGGCGTTCTCGCTGTCCATGAACGTGCGCTCGGCCTTGAGGGCCGCCTCGGTCGGCGCATCCGTACCGGCAGTCTCGGCCTGAGCGATAGCGGCATCATGCTCGCGCAGAATCTGGTCGATGCGCTCCTGCTTGAGCGCCAGCGGCTTGCCCTGATAAGCCTGCTGCAAGCCTTCCACCAACGCCTTGAGGTCCAGGTCAGGGACTTCCTGATGCAACCGCTCGCCAAGGCTTGCGCCCAGGCTATAGGCGAGGTCGTGGCCGTCACTGGACGCAGGTGGCGACTCGGCGGCCTGAGCCAGGGGTAGCAAGAGGAACAACGACGTTAACAGGTAGCGCGACATTAATGCTCTCCGGCCTGGGAAGGCAGCGATTATGCCTGCGCCAGCGCGAGTAGTGACGAGTCTTGTGACGTGAATTTCACAATGCCTTTGCATCGTGCCGAGCAATCATTTCTCTCAGTATGCAACAGGGACCCATGGATGCTGTCAAGATGCCCTAGCGGCGATGCGCGCAGAAGCCTAGTATGAGCCGCAATTTCGTCACCCAGGAGGTAAGTCATGTCGGCCAAAAAGAAGCCAGTAAATACTCCGTTGCATTTGCTCCAACAATTATCGGGCAGCTTGCTTGAACATCTGGAAGACGCCTGCTCCCAAGCCTTGGCTGATGCCGAGAAACTGCTCGCCAAGCTTGAGAAACAACGCGGCAAGGCACAGGAAAAACTGCACAATTCCCGCATCAAACTGCAGGATGCTGCCACCGCCGGAAAATCCAAGGCGCAGGCCAAGGCCAAAGGCGCCGTGTCCGAGCTGGAAGAGTTGCTGGACGCTCTCAAGGATCGTCAGACCGAAACCCGCACGTACATCCTGCACCTCAAGCGTGATGCCCAGGAAAGCCTGAAACTGGCCCAGGGTATTGGTCGCGTAAAAGAGGCGGTCGGCAAGATCCTGACCACTCGCGATGCCAAGCCTGTCGCGCCTAAAGCCGTCGCCAAGGCACCTGTTGCCAAGACACCTGCTGCCAAAGCCCCCGCAAAAACTGCAGCGAAAGCGCCGGTTAAAGCGGCCGCCGCCAAGCCAGTCACCAAAGCCGCAGCCAAGCCTTCCGCAGTTGCCAAGCCAGCGGTCAAAACCGCTGCTGCCAAGGCCCCGGTAAAAGCCGCCGCCAAACCTGCCGCCCGCACGACTGCAGCAGCCAAGCCTGTCGCAGCCAAGACCACTGCCACCAAGCCGGCTGCCGCCAAGCCGGTTACCGCCAAGCCTGCTGCAGCCAAGACCACTGCCACCAAGCCGGTTGCAGCCAAGCCTGCCGCCACCAAGGCGCCGGCTGCCAAGGCGCCGGCTGCCAAGCCTGCGGCGAAAGCGCCTGTGAAAGCGCCCGTCAAGGCACCGGCCAAAGCACCTGCCAAGGCACCTGTGAAAGCAGCAGCCAAGCCTGTCGCCAAACCTGCGGCGAAGCCAGCCGCCGCCAAACCGGCCACGCCAGCGCCTGCTGCTGCAGCCAAGCCGACGACGCCTGCACCTGCTGCGCCAGCCGCCGCACCGGCAACCCCTGCCAACGGCGCAACGCCAACCAGCGCTTCCTAAGTCTGGTCGACGGCATGTCCAACCGCGATGCGCAGCACATCCAGCGCATCGCGGTTTTTTTCTGCATCCCCTTCGGCAAGTTCGAGCAGCCACTCCTCTGCATTCCTCGCCTCACCTGCCGGCCAATCCCCGGTCAGTGCCTCAAGCTTTATCACCAGGCTCTGTTCGGCCTCCAGTTCCAGCGCCTTGACCTTCATCCGTAATGTAGTCAGCAACGCATCTTCAAGCGCAGCAATGCGCCATTGGTTGCGCAAATCCCGTAGCGGACGCACCACATCGTCATGCCAGGGTGTCGCCAACTGCTTTATTTGCGCGACTCGCTGAGCGTTGCACGCCACGTCGCGCGTACCCAGCCACACCCCGCAAAGCACCATGCACACGTTGGCCCCGTTGGCTTGCAGCGTCAGACAAGCCTGTTCCACACCCGGTCGGGCGTAGAAATCGAGGGTGAAACTCCAGAGCGCTGAAGGCATAGTGATCCACCTGTTCAGGACGAAGCTGGTAGACTCCGCCGCCATTATGATTCGACTTCAAAGCCTTACCTTACAGCGTGGTCCGCAACGTCTGCTAGAAGACGCCGAGCTGACTCTGCACGCCGGCCATAAAGCCGGCCTGATCGGTGCCAATGGCGCCGGTAAATCCAGCCTGTTTGCCCTGCTGCGTGGAGAGCTGACGCCGGATGCCGGCGACTGCCTGCTGCCCGCCGACTGGCGTATCGCGCACATGCGCCAGGAGGTCGACACGCTCGAACGCCTGGCCGTGGATTACGTGCTCGATGGCGACGAGCGCCTGCGGGAAGTACAGAGCTCGCTGGCCGAGGCCGAAGCCGCGCAGGACGGCGCCGCTCAGGCACGTCTGCATTCGGAGCTCGACAGCGCCGACGGTTACACCGCCGACGCACGCGCTCGCAAGCTGCTGGCCGGGTTGGGCTTCACCAACGAACAGATGGAACGTCCGGTCGGCAGTTTCTCCGGTGGCTGGCGTATGCGCCTGAACCTGGCGCAGGCATTGATGTGCCCCTCGGACCTGCTGCTGCTCGACGAACCGACCAACCACTTGGACCTTGACGCCATTCTGTGGCTTGAAGACTGGCTCAAGAGTTACCCCGGCACCTTGCTGCTGATTTCCCACGACCGGGATTTTCTGGATGCCGTGGTCGATCACATCGCCCATGTCGAGCAACGCAAGATCACCCTCTATCGCGGCGGCTACAGCGCGTTCGAGCGGGCCCGTGCCGAACGTCTGGCGCAACAGCAACAGGCCTACGAAAAGCAGCAGGCGCAACGTGCGCACATGGAAAAGTACATCGCACGCTTCAAGGCCCAGGCTACCAAGGCCCGTCAGGCACAAAGCCGGATCAAGGCGCTGGAGCGCATGGAAGAGCTGTCGGCCGCGCACGTCGACTCACCGTTCAACTTCGTTTTCCGTGAGTCCGACAAGATCTCCAGCCCATTGCTGGACCTGTCCGACGCGCGCCTGGGTTATGGCGACAAGACCATCCTCGAGAAGGTCAAGCTGCAACTCACGCCCGGTGCACGCATCGGCCTGCTGGGTCCGAACGGCGCAGGCAAGTCGACGCTGATCAAAAACCTCGCCGGCGAGCTCGAGCCGCAAAGCGGTCGGCTGGTGCGTGGCGAAAACCTCACCGTGGGCTACTTTGCCCAGCATCAGCTCGACTCACTGGACGCCAAGGCGACCCCGTTGCTGCACTTGCAGCGCCTGGCACCGACCGAGCGTGAACAGACGCTGCGTGATTTCCTTGGCGGTTTCGACTTCCGTGGCGCGCGCCTCGATGAGCCGGTGCTGAATTTCTCCGGTGGCGAGAAAGCCCGCCTGGCGCTGGCACTGATCGCCTGGGAAAAGCCCAACCTGTTGCTGCTCGATGAACCGACCAACCACCTCGACCTGGAGATGCGCCTGGCGCTGACCATGGCCTTGCAGGAGTTCGGTGGTGCGGTACTGGTGGTGTCTCACGACAGGCACTTGCTCAAGAGCACGACCGATGACTTCCTGCTGGTGGCCGACGGCCGCGTACAGGAATTCGACGGCGATCTGGATGACTACACGCGCTGGCTGGCCGATTACCGGCTGCGCAACGCGCCGGTCAGCAACACGCCCGTCAACGCCGACAAGACCGACAAGAAAGCCCAGCGCCAACAGGCAGCGGCCTTGCGTCAGCAACTGGCACCGCACAAGCGCGAAGCCTACAAGCTGGAGCGTGATCTCGGGCTGGTGAATGAAAAACTCGCCAAGGTCGAAGAAGCGCTGGCCGACAGCACCAACTACGAGGCTGCCAACAAGGACAAGCTACGCGATCTGCTGGCCGAACAGGCCAAGCTGAAAGTGCGTGAATCCGAGCTGGAAGACGCCTGGATGCAAGCGCTGGAACTGTTGGAATCAATGCAGGCCGAACTGGAAGCATTGTCGTGAGCGAGGCAGGGAAGTGATGGACATGTTGGGCTTGCCGGTATCCGCGTACTGGCTTGAACCGCTGCTGGTGGGTGCGCAGATTCTGCTGATCCTGTTGGCCGGTTACGTACTGCAACGCATCGTCGGTGGTTTTCTGACCGGTCTGGGCGAGCGTTATCCGTTGCCGCCAGAATTGCTGGTCCCGGTTCGCGGCGGCCTGCGCTGGTTGATCATGGGCAGCGCCTTTGTTCTCGTCCTCGGCCGACTCGGGGTATCGGCTACGGTGCTGTGGACCGCACTGTCCGGCTTCGTCGCCGTAGCGGCGGTGGCGTTCTTTGCAATGTGGAGCGTGCTGTCGAACCTGCTCTGCGCCATTCTGATCTTCACCATCGGCCCGTTCCGCATCGGTGACATGGTCGAGCTGGTCGATACGCTGGACAAGCCGGGCGTGAAGGGGCGGGTGGTCGCCATCAATCTGATGTTCACCACCCTGATCGAGACCCCGGAAGCCGGTGGCGCGCTGGTCCAGGTGCCCAACAGCCAGTTTTTCCAGAAGTCAGTGCGCCGCTGGCGTGGCAGCGATCTGTTTCCGCAGATGGTGGTCGCAAAGCAGCCGGATGAGCAGGATTAGAAATCGTTAGCCTTGCAAAGCATTAAGCACTAATTTATTGCGCATTCGACTTTGTATGAGGTGCACGATGGCGCTTGAAACGTGGCTGGGCTTTTTTGCGGCCTGCTGGATCATCAGTCTTTCCCCCGGCGCGGGCGCCATCGCTTCGATGTCCTGCGGCCTGCAATACGGTTTCTGGCGGGGCTACTGGAATGCCCTGGGCTTGCAGATTGCGTTGGTGGCACAGATCGCCATTGTCGCGGCAGGTCTGGGTGCAGTGCTGGCGGCCTCGGATATGGCGTTCACGCTGATCAAGTGGTTCGGCGTCGCGTATCTGGTCTATCTCGGCATCAAGCAATGGCGCGCTTTGCCAGCCGACCTGGCCGATGAATCTGCCGTGCGCCCGGTGGGCAAACCGATGACGCTGGTCTTGCGCGGCTTTCTGGTGAATATCAGCAACCCCAAGGCACTGATCTTCATTCTGGCGATCCTGCCACAGTTCATCGACCCGGCCGCTCCGCTGCTCATCCAGTACGCGATCATCGCAGCGACCATGGTGGTGGTCGATCTGATCGTGATGGCGGGCTACACCGGGCTGGCATCCAAGGTGCTGCGCCTGCTCAAGACGCCTCGCCAGCAACGTCGCATGAACCGCACCTTCGCCAGCCTGTTCGTAGGCGCGGCAGGTTTCCTCGCGACGTTGCATCGCGGTACGGCCTGAAAACGTGTCGGTCTCGAGCCCTGAACAGACATACGTTCTGTTCAGGGCGATTGAAGGCCAAACGTAAGATTCTGTAACAAAAATAGACCTCGACTATTGAGTAGTGCCGTTGCGGCGTTAACAATGCAACGCTTCGCATTCCCGTCGAGATTCTGCAATGCCCGTCCGTTCTCGTTTTCTTGCCTGGTTACTGTTGCCGCTTCTGGCGCTGGGCAGCTGCATTGCGCTGGCCGACCCGGTCGAGGGTGCCGCCCAGGCGCTGCATCTGCTGGACTACCTGGGGGCCGATTACCCGGCGACCGTGGCGGACGGCAAGGTTGTGGACACCGTCAAGTATCAGCAGCAGGTCGATAACCTGACTGCGTTGCAGGGCCTCGTCGTTGCCTTGCCGCAACGCGCCGAGCGTGATGCTCTGGAGCAGGCGGTAAACCAGCTGAAAAGCGCTGTGGCAAGTCGACAGGACGCTGCGCAGGTCACTCGTCAGGCGCGGCAGTTGAGTGCGAAGCTCGCGCTTGCCTACGAGGTCAGTCAGGCCCCGGCCATTACGCCGGACCCCGCCCGTGGCGCGCCTTTGTACGCCCAGCATTGCTCGGTGTGCCATGGCGACAGCGGTGCAGGGGATGGACCGGCAGGTATCGGCCTGGAACCGCCACCCTCGAACCTGCGGGATACTGCGCGGCTGGATCGCCTGAGTCTCTACGACCTCTACAACGCAACCGGGCTAGGCATTGCCGGCACCGATATGCCCGCGTTCGCCGACCAGCTGGACGATCGCCAGCGCTGGGACATCGCGACGTATATCGCCAGCTTCAGCGCACAACCGGTCGCCCAGCCTGCCAAGACCTTCAACCTCGCCGATCTGGCTCGCCAGACACCGGCCGAAATCCAGGCTGGCGAAGGTCCGGACGCTACCGCCACCTTCCGGGCCCAGCGCGCGCAGCCACCTCAGGTACAGCGCGGCCCGGCGCAACTGCTGGATTACACCAGTGTAACGCTGGACAAGAGCCTGGCAGCCTACAAGGCCGGTGATCGCGAGCAGGCCTATGATTTGTCGGTCGCGGCGTATCTGGAGGGTTTCGAGCTGGTCGAAAGCTCGCTGGATAACGTCGACGCCAATGTGCGCAAGGACACTGAAAAGAGCCTGATGGCTTACCGGCAGTCCTTGCAGGACAGCATGCCGCTACCTCAGGTCGCGCAGAAACTGGAAGCAGCCAAAGGCAAGCTCAAGGAGTCGGCGGACCTGTTGGGCAGCGACGGCCTGAGCCTGTCGCTGAGCTATATTTCGGGCCTGCTGATCCTGCTGCGTGAAGGGCTGGAAGCGATTCTGGTACTGGCGGCGATTCTGGCGTTTCTGCGCAACACCGGCCAGCAGTCTGCCGTACGCAGCGTCAACATCGGCTGGGGTCTGGCGCTGCTGGCCGGGCTGGCCACCTGGGCACTCGCGGCGTATGTCATTGACGTCAGCGGCGCGCAGCGTGAATTGCTGGAAGGCGCCACCGCGCTGTTCGCCAGTGTGATGGTGCTCTGGCTCGGGGTGTGGATGCATGATCGTCGTCACGCCGCTGCGTGGCAGGACTACGTCAAAAGCAGTCTGGTCGGCGGCGGCGGTCGTTTCGGCTTCGCGGTGCTGGCGTTCTTCTCGGTGTATCGCGAGTTGTTCGAAGTCATCCTGTTCTACGAAACCCTGTGGCTGCAGGCCGGACCGGCCGGGCACGATGCCGTGCTGGCGGGGGGTGCCACGGCGCTGGTGCTGCTCGTAGGCCTGGCGTGGGTCATCCTGCGCGGCTCGGCGAAGCTGCCGCTGTCGCTGTTCTTCGGCATCAATGCTGCGCTGCTCTGCGCACTGTCAGTGGTGTTTGCCGGTCACGGCGTCAAGGCGCTGCAGGAGGCGGGGATATTCGGCACAAGGCCGGTGCCGTTCTTCGAGTTCGACTGGCTGGGCATTCACGCCGACCTGTACTCACTCAGCGCACAGGCCATCGCCTTGATCGCCATTGCAGTGCTGTACGGCAGAAGTCGTCTGGCCGAGAAGCGCAGGCTGCAAACGGCAGGCTGACGTTTTGCCTGCCAGGGACAAGTGGTGCTCACCGCTTGTCCCTGCTTCCCCCCCAGCGCTGTTGCGATTCGCCGTCTCACTTTCCCGCCCTGTACAAAAAACCACCTGTTACTTCTACCAGTAGACGCCCTTTTTCTTCAGGCCTAGTGTAGCGAAACGCCAACTCGGCTATCGGGTACTGGCGCATTTACCTGACAACGGGGTGGGTGATGGCCAAGTATGAGATTCGGTTGTGGGCTGAAGACATTGAGGAACATGACCATCCTGAAATAGCCATTGAATTTTATGAAAACGATGACCTGCAAGAACACGCCTGGGTCAGGCTGCACCCGCAGGGAAAACACAAGATTCGCGGCGAACTGGGCAGGGATGAGGAAGTGCTGACGGCTCTGGCGCTGGCCTTCAGGAAGAAAGTGGCTGAGTTGGCCGATTGGTAACTTTACTGTTGATAACCTGAGGCACGGCGGGCAATAAAAAAGGTTCGTTCAAACGAACGAACCTTTCAATTTGACACCGACCGATCACGTTACTCAGGATCAACCGGCTTCTTCAACTTCGGGTTCGGGAAGAACTGCACGCCCTGAACCTTGGGATCAGCCGGTTTGACCACCGCCTTGTTGACCCGCGTACCCAACTCCTTCGGTATCGAAATACCCTGCTCGTTGAGCGTGTCGCTGTAACCGCAACTCACGCACTCGCGATGCGGCACGTCGTTTTCGTTCCACATCATCAGTTTGTCAGGCTCGCTGCACGCCGGGCAAACCGCCCCGGCGATGAAACGTTTCCTGGTAATGACTACCGGGGTATCGGTCATGCTGCCGCATCCTCGCTCAAGCCACTGTGACGCAACAATGCGTCAATCGACGGCTCGCGTCCTCGGAAGTCGACGAACAGCACCATCGGTGCCTGCGAACCACCACGCGCCAGAATGGCTTCGCGGAAGGCGCGTCCGGTTTCAGCGTTGAGCACACCGTCTTCCTCGAATTTCGAGAACGCATCGGCGGACAGCACCTCGGCCCACTTGTAGCTGTAGTAACCGGCTGCGTAACCGCCTGCGAAGATGTGTGCGAAGCTATTCGGGAAGCGGTTGTAGGCGGGTGGACGCATCACTGACACTTCGTCGCGAATGCCTTCCAGCACGTCCAGCACGCTGCGGCCGTCGCCATGCGTGGCATGCAGCTCGAAATCGAACAGCGAGAACTCCAGCTGACGCACCATCATCAGGCCGGACTGGAAGTTCTTGGCGGCGAGCATCTTCTCCAGCAGATCCTGCGGCAGAGGCTCGCCGGTTTCGTAATGACCGGAGATCAGCGCCAGGCCCTCGGGCTCCCAGCACCAGTTTTCCATGAACTGGCTCGGCAACTCAACGGCGTCCCAGGCCACGCCATTGATACCGGATACCCCGGCATGCTCGACGCGGGTCAGCAAGTGATGCAGGCCGTGACCGAATTCGTGGAACAGCGTGGTGACTTCGTCGTGGGTCAGCAGCGCAGGCTTGCCGGCAACAGCGGGTGTGAAGTTGCACACCAGATTGGCCACCGGGCTCTGCAACGTGCCTTGCGCCGTACGGCGACGGTCGCGCGCGCCGTCCATCCAGGCACCACCACGCTTGTTGGCGCGGGCATACAGATCGAAGAAGAAGCGCCCGACGTGCTGACCGTTTTCCTTGATCTCGAACAGACGAACATCCGGGTGCCAGGTGTCGAAGCCTTTCTGCTCGGTAATCTCGATGCCGTACAGGCGCTGAACGATGGTGAACAGGCCGCCAAGCACCTTATCGACAGGGAAGTAGGCACGCAGGATTTCCTGGGAAACGCTGTAGCGCTGCTCGCGCAGCTTCTCGCCGTAGAAACCGCTGTCCCAGCTTTGCAGATCCGGGCAGCCCTGTTCGGCGGCGTAGGCCTTGAGCTGCTCTAGGTCCTGGGCCGCGAAAGGCTTGCTGCGTTTGGCCAGGTCACGCAGGAAGCTCAGCACCTGATCGCTGGACTCAGCCATCTTGGTTGCCAGGCTCAGCTCGGCGAAGTTCGCGTAGCCAAGCAGTTGCGCCAGTTCCTGACGCAGGTCGAGGATCTGCTCCATGACCGGCGTGTTGTCGTTCTTGCCCGCGTTCGGGCCTTGATCCGACGCGCGGGTGGCGTACGCCGCATAGACTTCTTCGCGCAGTGCGCGGTCTTCGGCGTAGGTCATCACCGCGTAGTAGCTCGGGAATTCCAGCGTGATCAGGTAGCCTTCCAGATTCTTTGCCTTGGCAGCGGCGGCCATCTGCTGTTTGGCAGAATCGGTCAGGCCGGCGAGGGCGGACTCATCGGCGACCAGCTTGGTCCAGGCCTGAGTGGCATCGAGCAACTGGTTGGAAAACTGGCTGCCCAACTCCGACAGTTTGCTCTGCACTTCGGCGTAACGCTTCTGCTGCTCGGGCGGCAGATCGATACCGGACAGGCGGAAGTCACGCAGCGACTGCTCCAGAATGGTCTTCTGGCCAACGTCGAAACTGGCGGCCTCGGGGCCATTGGCCAGGGCTTCATAGGCCTGGAACAGCGCGCGGTTCTGGCCCATCTCGGTGGAGTAGGCGCTCAAGGCCGGCAGGCAGGATTCATACGCTTCGCGCAGCTCGGCGCTGTTGCACACGGCATTGAGGTGGCTGACGGGGCTCCAGGCAGCGCCCAGGCGGTCGTTCAGCTCGTCCATGGTCAGCACCAGTCCGGCCCAGGTCGGTGTCGAACCCTGTTTGGCGAGGATGTCGGCAATCGCGGCACGGTTATCCGCCAGGATCTGTTCGATAGCAGGTTTGACATGCTCGGCACGAATCGCCGAAAAGGGTGGCAGGTCGTACGATTGCAGAAGAGGGTTGTTCGCGCTCACGGTTTTGCACCTTGCCTTGAAGAAACACTCAGCCATCTTAATTACAATCGACGCCGACCGCAGCAACCAAACCCGCTCTGCACGCCTATCACTGCCAAAGAAGGAGCCTATCGTGGCCATTCGCAAGTTTCAGGAGCACACCCCAGCCCTCGGCGAACGGGCCTTTGTCGATCATTCAGCGGTGGTTATCGGTGACGTCGAAATCGGCGCCGACAGCTCCGTCTGGCCGCTGACCGTGGTACGCGGCGACATGCACCGCATCCGCATTGGTGCCCGCACCAGCGTGCAGGACGGCAGCGTGCTGCACATCACCCACGCCGGCCCATTCAACCCGGACGGTTTTCCGTTGATCATCGGCGATGACGTGACCATTGGCCACAAGGCCATGCTGCATGGCTGCACAATCGGCAACCGCATCCTGGTCGGCATGGGCACGACCATCATGGATGGCGCGGTAGTTGAAGACGAGGTGATCATCGGCGCAGGCAGCCTGGTGCCGCCGGGCAAAGTGCTGGAAAGCGGCTTCCTGTACGTCGGTCGCCCGGTCAAACAGGTGCGTGCATTAACCGACAAGGAAATCGCCTTTTTTCCGTACAGCGCCACTAATTACGTGAAACTCAAGGATCAGCATCTGGCGGAGGGGTTTGATCAGGCGTAAATCGCTATTAAAGATGACCATCGTTCCTATGCTCCAGCGTAGGAATGCCTTTCGTGACGCTCCGCGTCACAATTCTGCGCCGCACCACGTGCTCAAGATCGGACGCAGAGCGTCCAGAAAGGCGTTACCACGCGGAGCGTAGTAACGATGATTGCTCATGGCATCAACGCCCGCAGCGCCGCCTTGCGCGCCTCGGCAGGCATCGCGCCCAGCTTCTCCACAGCCCGATAAAAGGCCTGCCAGTCGCCATTCACCTGCCTGAACAACGCCTCGAAAGCTGGCACCCATTGATCGTAAAGACCAAAAGGCAGCAGCTTGGCGTTGTTCATCGGGCTGTTGATCCAGGCATCGAAGCGCTTGTCGCCTGCCCATTGATCATCCCGCAACGCGCGGTAATCACGGCGCATCCGCTCGAATTCTTCAGCCTTGCGGGCGCGCATCACCTCGGCCGACAGCGGCTGGCGATACAACGCCTTGAGCCGCTCCCGGGTATCAAGCACCAACCGGGTAAACTGATCACGCCGCGCCGACTGCGAAACACTCTCCGGCGGTAATCCCCGCGCCGCACGCCATTGCCGCGTACCTTCCTGCTCGACGAAACTGGCGTAGGACTCGTTGAACTCCGTGTCGTCCTTCACGTAAAAACGCTGATGCGCCAACTCATGAAAAATCAGCGTGGCCAGACGCTCGTCACCCCAGCCCATCATCGAACTGAGAATCGGATCATTGAACCAACCCAGCGTCGAATAGGCTTCCACGCCACTCAAATACACATCCTTGCCCGCCTGCCGCTGCAACGCCGCCTCGCCACGCGCCCCGCCAGGGCTGTAATAACCGCGATACGCCACACACCCAGCGATTGGAAAACAGTGCGTGACCGGCTCCAGCGAGAACTCATCCGTCGCGAACACATTCCACACCACATAAGGGCGGCCCAGGTCCGCATACAGGCGGTAACTCTTGTTATCCGGCAGATGCAAATGCTCACTGGCAAACGTCCGCGCCAACTGCGACCGGGCCAGATGCT
The DNA here is from genome assembly GCF_900119195.1 of Pseudomonas sp. NFACC10-1. Lineage (NCBI taxonomy): Bacteria > Pseudomonadati > Pseudomonadota > Gammaproteobacteria > Pseudomonadales > Pseudomonadaceae > Pseudomonas > Pseudomonas sp. NFACC10-1. The sequence continues at coordinate 691,422 of NZ_FPJB01000002.1, forward strand.
GGCGCAAACCTGCATCCCGAGTCGGGTCAGCCACGATCTTCTCCACCGGCTCACGTGCCTGCAGCAACTGCCACTGCCCCTGAGCCAACTGCCCGTAGTAGGAAACGCTGGAGCAGCCGGCAAGCAGCGTGACGGCCGTCAGCGCTGGCAGGTGTCGAAGGCGTGGCAGGGAGAATGTGGCCATGAAGGAAGTGCTTTGGTGGCTTGGGTACGGTGATGTTATGCAGGAGGGGAGTGGGGATGTGCAACTGTTATGAGGATTGAAGGTTACAGAGACTCAAACCACGGACGAGCTGGAACGCACCAAGCTGTGCGCCCGTGTAAAAAGCTATTTTCATTAGACACAAACAGAAAACCCACCGTGCAGGTGGGCTTTAGGTATTGCTATATCATCTGTCCGTGGGGGGAGGCATAAGCCAGCTAGGCCCTCGGCAAGTGGGCAGACTATAGGGAGATTTGCAGTTGTCGTCAATGTCAGCTTTAGAGGTCGCAAAGGCAATCAGATTGTCCATTTCCTCTGCCCGGATTTCGACGTATGAGAATGCAGCGCGCGCTGTGGGCCGGGGTCTTGATGAGGCCATCACTTTGTATGCCTGGAACGCCCTCGTCTCTGCAGCGTTCCTTACACCGCTACACCTGTGCGAGGTGATTGTTCGTAACGGTGTTGCAGACGCAATCGCTTCGGTTTACGGCCCCGAGTGGCCTTGGAGTCCCGGCTTCGAGCAAAGCTTGCCCAATGTTACAGGTCCGGTTTTCAAGCCAAAACAAGAGCTTGCAAGAGCCAGACAGAAATGTGGAACAACCGGGGCCGTTATTGCGGAGTTGAAATTCGTCTTTTGGGAAAAAATGTTCACAAAACGGTTTGAAGGCCGTATCTGGACTCCTTATCTATACCGCTTTTTTCCAAACCTCGAAAAGTGCTTCACTGTATCTGCCCACCGAGCAAAGATCGCGGCTGATCTCGAACAAATCCGATTGCTTCGAAATCGAATTGCTCATCATGAACCAATCTTTTCACGAAACCTGAGAAGCGATTTTGCCGTTATCCAACGCTTGACCGAAACACGCTGCGCAGTTTCTGCAGACTGGATGACTGGCCAACAGCAGGTCATGTCAACGGTTGCCACTAAACCTTTTTAAACAGAGGTACACCTCGGTGCCAAACCGTCTTCTGATACTGATAACCGCACTCACTCTAGCCACCCTCGCCGGATGCGCCGGTCCCTTGCCCACCGTCAATCCGGACATGGCGTGGGTCGACATGCGCACCATCACCGGCCAGTTGATCATGGGCGACAAGCTCGATGGCAAGAACACTTACGACGGCCGCTACTTTCAGGTGACGCCGGGCAGCCATGAGTTGCAGGTGCGTTATGACTACGAGTACCGCTCGGGCGGCATGGGGATGATCGGCGACGAGTACACCGAGATCACGTGTTACGTCAGTGTTCGTTACGACCACTTCGCTGCCGGGCAGCGTTATGTGCTGGAGGTACGCTCACTGGCGAACAGTGTCGATGCCTGGCTTTACGATGCAGAGCGCAAGGTGGTGGCCGAGGAGGAAGAAGAGGGCGGGGTGCACTGCATCTGATCAGCGACCGTTGAGCTGATAGATGATTTTTTTCGTACCGTTGTCGCAGCTGCCGACGATCATGCTGGGATCGGTGGCCTCTTCGTTGCCAACAATTTCCAGCGTGTAGGACGTGACGTTGTTGGCCTGGATCTTGGCTTCGATTTCAGCCTTTAGTTCTTCGCAGGATTTCGGTGCCGCCAGGGCGCTGGTTGCCAGCAGGGTGCAGGTCGCTGCCATAATAAAACGTTTCATGCTCGACTCCTGATCATAATCAAACCATGCGTCAACCAACGCATGACCGATGAAGCAAGCCAGCTTTATACAGCAGATACAGGAGCGCACAAGGCGCCCCCGCAAGGCTGGCTGTGAATCAGCTCAGCAATGTAGCGTCCAGGGTGATCTTCGCGTTCAGTACCTTGGAAACCGGGCAGCCTTCTTTGGCCTGCTTGGTCAACTCGTCGAACTTCTCCTGGGTCGCGCCTGGCACTTTGGCCTTGAGGGTCAAATGCACAGCGCTGATCGCGAAACCGCCTTTTACCTCATCCAGCGACACCTCAGCCTGAGTATCGATGCTTTCAGCAGTCAGGCCTGCACCGCCCAGGATCATGGACAACGCCATCGAGAAACAGCCTGCATGGGCTGCGCCGATCAGCTCTTCCGGGTTGGTGCCTTTGCCGCCTTCAAAACGTGCCTTGAAGCCGTAAGGCGCTTCGCGCAGCACTCCGGTTTCCGTGGAGATGCTGCCGATACCGCTTTTCAGATCACCTTCCCAGTGGGCGGATGCTTTCTTGACGATACTCATGGTGGCTCCTTTTGGAATGAATTTGGATCGTTGCTGTTACAGCATTCTGAGGATAGACGGCTCTGGAAAGTTCAACCGTCGGAAAGACCAACCATTTCAGTAGGTTTTTCTACACTGCCCATTGAAAAGCCGGACTTGCGCCCGCACTGCTGTTTCATCGTGGGCAGCTCCAGCAGCCGGCCCATCACAATTCGAGGAGCTACCCCGGCCTATGAAACGTTTGGCAGATGTAAAAATTTCCACCCTTGATCTGGTGCCGGTGCGCCACGACAAAGGGCCCGCCGATTCCCTGCGCAACTCGCTCAACCTTGCCCAGCATGTTGAAAAGCTGGGTTACAACCGCTTCTGGGTGGCCGAGCACCACAACATGGACGGCATCGCCAGTTCAGCGACCTCGGTGCTGCTCGCCTACCTGGCAGGCGGCACGTCGACCATTCGTGTCGGGGCTGGCGGGATCATGCTGCCCAACCACGCGCCGCTGGTGATTGCCGAGCAGTTCGGTACCCTGGCCAGCCTGTATCCCGGCCGCATCGACCTGGGACTGGGCCGCGCTCCGGGCTCCGACCAGATGACTGCGCGTGCCTTGCGCCGCGAGCGCTCCGGCAGTGCCGATGACTTTCCGGATGATGTCACCGAGCTGATGGAATACCTGGGGCCGCGCACGCCTGATCAAAAAGTGATCGCCGTACCCGGTTCAAACACCAACGTGCCGATCTGGCTGCTGGGCTCGAGCCTGTTCAGCGCCCAGCTGGCAGGCATGCGCGGCTTGCCGTATGCCTTCGCATCGCACTTTGCACCGCGTTACATGCACGAGGCGATTCGCGTGTATCGCAATCACTTCCAGCCATCGGAAGTGCTCGACAAGCCTTATGTGATGCTCGGTGTGCCCTTGTCGGCGGCCGACACGGACGAGCACGCCGAATACCTGGCGACGTCGGTCTATCAGCGCATTCTGGCGTTGATGCGTGGGCACAGCCTGATGCAGCGCCCGCCTGTCGAGTCGATGGACGGTCTGTGGCTGCCACACGAGCGTGAAGCCGTATCAAGCTTCCTGGGTCTGGCGATGGTGGGTGGCCCGGAAAAGATTCGCGCCAAACTGGACGTGCTGCTCGAGCAGACCGACGCGGACGAGTTGCTCTTCACCTGCGACATGTACGAGCACGAAGACAGGCTGCGCTCTTACGAGATCCTGGCCCAGGTCGCGCACGGCTAAGCGACTTTCCGAATCGGAAAAAACCAGCCAGAAACAGCATCGCCCCGGACTAAATGACAGTCCGGGGCGATGCTGTTCGTGAAACCTGCAAACGGGATTGACCGGGCCAACCGGCCTGAGCCGGGCCTGGCTGGCAATCAACCGCGCTGGTAAACGATTTCCTTGGTGCCGCCTTCGCAGGTGCCGACGACTTGCTTGTCGGCCGCGCTGCCTTTCTCGACCACTTCCAGCGTGTAGGACGTTACGCCCTTCGCCTGGAGTCTTGCGTCGAGTTCACTTTTCAACTCTTCACATGGCTTGCCTGCCGCGAGGGCAGTGCCTGCAATGCTCAGCAAGCCTACAGCCAACAAAAACTTCTTCATGGGTAATCCCTCTCGTCCGGCCAAATGAAGACGCCATCGGAACAGGCGCCCATTGAAAATCCCCACGCTCACACAGCGAACGCGTGGCCACATTTGCGTGTAGCGCAGCTTATGGCAATCGGCCAGCCGAAAGGTTCAGATCACCCTCAGCTGTTGGTGATGCGGAAGCCCACTTTCAACGTCACCTGGAAGTGCGCGACTTTGCCGTTTTCGATATGGCCGCGGGTTTCGGTCACTTCAAACCATTCCATCAGGTCGAGGCTTTTGCTGGCTTCAGCCAGGGCATTGTTGATGGCGTCTTCGATGGTGGTCGTGGAAGAGCCTACGATTTCAACTTTCTTGTACGTGTGATGATCCGACATGGCAGTTCTCCTGAGGTCTGAAAAAGACGCGATATAGAGCGCGCTCCCTGCTTCTGTCAGGAGAAGGCGCGCAAAAGTTCAGACCTTTGCAAAAATCCCATCGCACTTTCCAAAAAGCCCGGAGTCCGAAACAACACGCCCACTCATCATTGCAGGAGAAACACCATGGCTACTACGTCACTTCGCAAAGCCTCGTTGCAGAGTATGGAAGCTGAAATCGAGAGCCTCCTGAAGTCCCTCGAGGGCCTGAAAGCCGACGCTACCGACGAGTCGCGCAAGACACTGAAGAATCTGAAAGCCAACGCTGAAAGCGCGCTGAGCCACTCGCGCAGCCTGCTCAGCGATGTCTACGAAGACGTTAAAGAGAAAACCCGCGAAAACGCACTGGCAACCCGCGACTACGCTCAGGAACACCCTTGGACCACCGCCGGCGTTGCGGTAGGTGCCATCGGCCTGATCGCTGCCTACATGCTGTTCAAGCGCGGTAACTGATCAGTTTTTGATCGGTTCCCCGGACCGCCTCAGCTCATTTTTTAACCACTGAGCAAGCTGCTGCGCCCGTCCATCGGCCGCACGTCTGGGTACCCAAAGCGCCAGCTGCGCCGGGGTTTCACTGAACCCCCAAGGCGCAGCCAGGCGACCGGCCTTCAGGTCATCGATGACCAGAGGCTCGGGCGCAATTGCAATGCCAAGGCCCGCCACGGCCGCCTCCAGCAAATAATACAAATGCTCGAAACCCTGCCCGTAACGCAATGACTGCGGATCGATGCCGTTCTGCTGCGCCCAGCTCGGCCACGCCTGCGGACGCGATGTGGTTTGCAGCAACGATTCTTCCAGCAACGTCTCGGCAGGTGCATCGCACAAGCGCTCGAATCGCGCGAAGCGTGGGCTCAACACCGGTCCGATCCGCTCGCTTGCCAGTTCGAATACCTGCATGTCTGCCGGCCACGGCGGCTCGGCAAATATCAGCAGGGCATCAAGACCTGGCCGACGCGGGTCAAGATCACCTTCACCTGCCGACAGGTGCAGACGCAGGTCCGGAAGCTCGGCATTCAGGCGACTCAAGCGCGGGATGAACCAGCGCGCCAGCAGGCTGCCGGAGCAACCCAACACGAACGGCGCATCTGCGCTGCCCTTGCTCAGTTCTGCACACACGCCGCGCAGCCGGTCGAACGCGTCGCCGCTGACATCGCGTAGGCGAATACCTGCATCTGTGAGTTTCAGGCCTCGTCCGTCTTTGCTGAACAGGCTTACACCCAGGTGTTCTTCAAGCACTTTCAATTGGCGACTGACAGCACCATGCGTCACGTTCAGCTGTTCGGCCGCCTGGCTGACACTGCCAAGCCGGGCAGTGCTTTCAAAGGCGCGCAATGCATTGAGGGGAGGGAGGTCGCGGCTCATGATCTGTGAGTTTTCCTGACAGGTTGCAGCGATCTTATCGGTTTTCATCCAGCCTTGCGCTGGTTAAAGTGGACTCATTGCCAATACGGCTCAACCCATTCGCCCAATACTGCAACTGGAGCACTTCATGACCCAGACCAATTTCCGCAGCGGCCCCGACGCCAATGGCCTGTTCGGCTCATTCGGCGGCCGCTACGTGGCTGAAACCCTGATGCCGCTGGTGCTAGACCTCAACCGCGAGTACGAAGCCGCCAAAGCCGACCCGGAATTCATCAAGGAGATGGCCTACTTCCAGCGCGATTACGTGGGCCGTCCAAACCCGCTGTACTTCGCCGAGCGCCTGACCGAGTTCTGTGGCGGCGCGAAAATCTACTTCAAGCGTGAAGAGCTCAATCACACCGGCGCGCACAAGATCAACAACTGCATCGGTCAGGTGCTGCTGGCCAAACGCATGGGCAAAAAACGCCTGATCGCGGAAACCGGCGCCGGCATGCACGGCGTTGCCACTGCTACCGTTGCTGCACGTTTCGGTCTGCCTTGCGTGATCTACATGGGTGCTACCGACATCGAGCGTCAGCAGGCCAACGTGTTCCGCATGAAGCTGCTGGGCGCTGAAATCGTTCCGGTCACTTCCGGCACCGGCACCCTGAAAGATGCGATGAACGAAGCGCTGCGTGACTGGGTGACCAACGTCGACGACACCTTCTACCTGATCGGCACCGTGGCAGGCCCGCACCCTTACCCAGCGATGGTCCGTGACTTCCAGGCCATCATCGGCAAGGAAACCAAAGAGCAGATGCTGGAGAAGGAAGGTCGTCTGCCGGACAGCCTGGTCGCCTGTGTCGGCGGCGGTTCCAACGCCATGGGCCTGTTCCATCCGTTCCTGGATGACGCCAGCGTGGAAATCATCGGCGTTGAAGCGGGCGGTCACGGCGTCAGCACCGACAAGCACGCGGCCAGCCTGAACGGCGGCGTACCGGGCGTGCTGCACGGCAACCGTACCTACCTGCTGCAGGACGGCGACGGACAAATCACCGATGCGCACTCGATCTCTGCCGGTCTGGACTACCCAGGCATCGGCCCGGAACACGCATTCCTGCACGAAGTGAAGCGCGTCGAATACGTCAGCATCACCGATGACGAAGCGCTGGATGCTTTCCATCAGTGCTGCCTGCTCGAAGGCATCATCCCGGCGCTGGAAACCGCTCACGCCCTGGCCGAAGCCATGAAGCGCGCGACCAACCTGCGCGATGATCATCTGATGGTCGTGTGCCTGTCCGGGCGCGGCGACAAAGACATGCAAACCGTCATGAACCATATGGCAGCCGCCGAACACACTCAGGAGCAGCTGGTATGAGCCGTCTAGAACATCGTTTCGCCCAGCTTAAAACCGAAGGTCGTGCGGCGCTGGTCACCTTCATCACCGCCGGTGACCCTGGCTACGACACCTCGCTGAAAGTCCTGAAAGGCCTGCCTGCGGCGGGTGCTGACGTGATCGAGCTGGGTATGCCGTTCACCGATCCGATGGCCGACGGTGTGGCGATTCAGCTGGCGACCCTGCGTGCTCTGGACGCTGGCCAGACCCTGCAGAAAACCCTGCAGATGGTCAGCGAATTCCGTGTCGACGATCAGACCACGCCGATTGTGCTGATGGGTTACTACAACCCGATTCACCGCTTTGGCGTCGAAGCCTTCGTGGCGCAGGCAAAGGAAGCGGGCGTTGACGGTCTGATCATCGTTGACCTGCCACCCGAGCACGACGCCGAGCTGGCGACCCCTGCACAGGCGTCCGGCATCGACTTCATCCGTCTGACCACACCGACCACCGATGATGCGCGCCTGCCGCGCGTGCTGGAACGCAGTTCCGGGTTCGTTTACTACGTGTCGGTCGCCGGTGTGACCGGGGCTGGCTCGGCCACCACCGAGCACGTCACTGAAGCCATCGCTCGCTTGCGCCGCCACACCGATCTGCCGATCAGCGTCGGTTTCGGTATCCGCACACCCGAGCAGGCCGCGGCGATTGCGCGTCTGGCTGACGGCGTGGTCGTGGGCTCGGCGTTCGTCGACAAGATCGCCAGCGCCGAGTCGCCGGAGCATGCCGTCGACGGCGTGCTGACGCTGTGCGCGGCACTGGCCGAGGGCGTACGTAGCGCTCGTCGCTGAGGGTAAAGTTTCTGATACAGAGGAATCAAAGCCTGAGCGGCAGCTCTATGTAGCAAGACATAAGGGGTTCATGACCAGCGTCATGAACCCCTTTTTGCTGCATTGCGTGAAGCCGAGGAAACACCATGAAACTGCCAAACCGTTTTATCACCGGACTGGGTATCTTGATGATCAGCGCCAGTCCGCTGCTGCAAGCTGCACCACCGGATCAACGCGGTGATGGCCCGGACGACAATCGTGGCGTTCAACAGCCGGGGCCGCAGAACAATGGCGGGCATAACGAGCGTGGCAATGACCGTGGACCGGGCAATGACAATGGCCGGGGTCCGGACAAAGGCCCGGCCAGCCAGCCAGGCAGACAGGCCCACCAGGACAACCGCGGCGGCAACCGCCCACCGCAGGATTTCGGCCCGGTACGCGAGACCTTCCAGCAACACCGCGACGTCATCGGCCGGGGCCAGCCACTGCCGCCTGGCGTACACATCGCCAAGGGCCGTCCGTTGCCCCCTGGTTACGGCAAACGCCTGGACAGCCGCTCGCTGCAATACCTGCCACATTATGACGGCTACGAATGGCGCCGCCTGGGCACCGACGTCGTACTGATCGCCGTGGGTTCTGGGATTGTTTACGCGATTCTGGATGGTGTGTTGAATTGATGGGTGCTGCTATGCGGAGCGTCAGACAAGGCACTCCCACGCTGGAGCGTGAGGAACGATAATCTCGACTATCGTGCGACGCTCCGCGTCGCATGCCGTTCTGGACGCTCCGCGTCCGATCTTGAGGGCAGCCCAGCGCAGAAACCAGCCCAGCTCAACCCTGCTTCTGGTTAACCCGCGCCAAAAACGTCATCAGCGCTCCCGACACAAAATCCGGGTTCTCCAGATTGGCGATATGCCCTGCCTCAGGCACCAGCACGTAAGGGCAGCCGATCAGGCTGGCCATCTCGCGGGTTTCTTCAGGCGGGCGCGGGATGTCCGCATCGCCACACATTATCAGCGTGGTGTCGGCATTCAGTTGTTCGATCAACCCGAGCCGGTCATCACGACCGAAAATCATCCTTCCCAGTGGTACGACGGACTGACGCAACTGCTCGGCATTCATGCTGGCAAGCGCTGCACGAAACGACGTGTACACAGGCGACTGCGGATCAATGCCGGGACGGAAGAAAATCGGTACGACGATATCCAGCAGCGGCTCAGGAAAGGTCCCGACCTCTTCCAGCTTGTCGAGCAACGAGAAGTAATAGGCTTTCTTGGCTTCGGTCTCTTTGCCCAGATAGGTGTCCATCAGCACCAGCCCCGTGATGCGCTCTGGCGCGAGCAGTGCAGCGATTGCGCCCCACATACCGCCGACCGACAGCCCGACGATGCTGCAACGCTCGATATTCAAATGATCCAGCAGCGCCAGCGCATGCCGCGCCAGGTCATCGAGGTTGCGAGTACCTTCGGGAAACCCGCTGGAATCTCCGTGCCCCCACAGATCCGGCACGATCACCCGATACTGGCTGGCCAGGGTATCAATCTGAGCACTCCACATCGCCTTGTCCCAGAGATAGCTGTGACCGAGCACTACCACCGGGCCCGTGCCCTGGTCGGAATAGTGAAGTGTCTTACCGTCGATGAGTAGATCCGGCATTTCTGATGATCCTCTGTTCTGGTCTTTCAGCATTCGGTTCAGGCAGCCTGGGGCAGGGCACCGATGATATTCAAGCGTATGCATGACCATTTTATTGATGTGCGCGCGGCGATGGACCGAGCGGTCACTTTTCAGCGGGGCAATGTTACACCGCAATCGACGGCAATGGCCTGCCCGCCAGCGAAACCCCGCTCAACGCCTGCTCGCTGGCCAGCCAGTCCACGAATTGCTGAACGATCTGCACGCGGCGTTTGCGCTGGGGCAGGACGACGTAATAGCCCTGGCCGGAAATCGCCGCGCCGGCGATAGGGCGGCAGAGCAGGCCCTGATCGAGCAGGTCGTCGACCAGGTGCTTCCAGCCGATGGCGATACCCTGTCCGCCGATGGCCGCCTGGATCAGCAGGGTGTAGTTGTCGAAGCGCAGTTGACCGGGCGCGGGGGCCTGAGGGATGTCCAGCGCGCGGAATACGCCCGTCCAGTCGAACCAGTGGTTGATGCTTTCGCCACGCAGGTGCAGGAGTGGAAAGTCGCGCAGCGCATCGTTGGGCAGCGGCGTCTGGCGCCCGGCGATCAGTTGCGGGCTGCACACCGGGAAGACCTCTTCGCTGAACAGCCAGTGGCTTTCGCCCTGTTTGAAGCGCCCGTCACCGAACAGCACCGCAACATCGATATCAGCACGTAACATGCTGTGGGTACGCTCGCTGGTGACCAGGCTGACGTCCACGTCCGGGTTAACCTTGTGGAAACGGTGCAGACGCGGCATCAGCCAGTAGGCGGCGAAGGCGAAGTCGGTCGCCACTTGAAGCACTTCGTGCTGGTGGTGTTCGGTAATGGCTGTCAATCCGCTGTCGATGGATTGCAGCCCGGCCTGCACATGGCTGAATAGCACTTCACCGGCGTCGGTCAATTCGATGCCACGGTAGATGCGGTCGAACAGACGGGTAGCGAGTTGCTCTTCGAGGCGCTTGATCTGCTGGCTGACAGCGGGCTGTGTCGTGCCCAGTTCGAGGGCTGCCGCTGTGAAGCTGCGCAAACGCGCCGCGACTTCAAATGCACGCAGCAGATCGAGTGACACATCGCCGAAAGATTCAAACATTAGCTGGGCTTATCCTAGGTATTGCTGTGTATGGGCTTTACCCTGAAACGTATGGACTCCATCCTCATACCCGGCACTTTCGCATAACTTTTCACAATGGGATGCAGCGATTACATGAAGCGCAAAAATATTCTGTTCATCATGGCCGATCAAATGGCCGCGCCAATGTTGCCGTTTTACGCCCGGTCCCCGATTCTGATGCCGAACCTGAGCCGCATGGCCGCCAATGGCGTAGTGTTCGACTCGGCGTATTGCAACAGCCCCCTTTGCGCGCCGTCGCGCTTCACCCTGGTCAGCGGCCAGCTGCCGAGCAGGATCGGCGCGTACGACAACGCAGCTGACTTCCCGGCCGACATCCCTACTTATGCCCACTACCTGCGTGCGCTGGGCTACAAGACCGCCCTGGCAGGCAAGATGCATTTCTGCGGGCCGGACCAGTTGCATGGCTACGAAGAACGCCTGACCAGTGACATCTACCCGGCCGACTATGGCTGGTCAGTCAATTGGGACGAGCCGGATGTGCGGCCAAGCTGGTATCACAACATGTCATCGGTATTGCAGGCTGGTCCGTGCATTCGCACCAACCAGCTGGATTTCGATGAAGAGGTGCTGTTCAAGTCCCAGCAATATCTGTACGACCACGTGCGCCAGGACGGTGATGCGCCTTTCTGCCTGACCGTTTCCATGACTCATCCTCATGATCCGTACACCATTCCCAAGCCGTTCTGGGACCTGTACGCCGACGAAGAGATCCCGATGCCGCCGCCGCACGCCAATCAGGCCGCGCTGGACCCGCATTCGCAACGGCTGCTCAAGGTCTATGACCTGTGGGACAAGCCCATGCCGACCGACAAGATTCGTGATGCTCGCCGCGCCTACTTTGGCGCGTGCAGCTACATCGACCTCAACGTCGGCAAGCTGATGCAGACGCTCGATGAAGTAGGGCTGGCGGAAGACACCATCGTGGTGTTCTCCGGCGATCACGGCGACATGCTGGGCGAGAAGGGCCTTTGGTACAAAATGCACTGGTTCGAAATGGCCGCGCGCGTGCCGCTGGTGGTGTACGCGCCGGGCCAGTTCAAACCGGGACGGGTCAGTGCGTCGGTGTCGACTGCCGACCTGCTGCCGACCTTCGTCGAAATGGCCAGCGGCAAACTGGACGCCGGTTTGCCACTGGACGGACGTTCGCTGATGCCGCATCTGAAACGCAAGGGCGGGCACGACGAGGTGTTCGGTGAATACATGGCCGAAGGCACCACCAGCCCGCTGATGATGATCCGTCGTGGCGCGTACAAATTTATCTATTCGGAACAGGACCCGTGCCTGCTGTTCGATGTGAAGAAGGACCCGGAAGAGCAGAAGGACCTGAGCCAATCACCCGCCCATGAAAAGCTGTTCAATGACTTCCTGGCCGAAGCTCGGGCCAAGTGGGACATCCCGGCGATACACCAACAGGTGCTCGCCAGTCAGCGTAGAAGGCGCTTCGTCGCCAAATCGCTGGCAACCGGCAAGCTGAAGAGTTGGGATCACCAGCCACTGGTCGACGCCAGTCAGCAGTACATGCGCAACCACATTGATCTGGACGATCTGGAGCGCAAGGCACGTTTTCCGCAACCTTGACCCTGCCCACACCAAAAAAACCAAAGGGGTACATCAATGAAGAAGTTATCCACAGCCGTTGCGGTCGCGGTCATGACCTTCGGTAGCCTGGCAGCGCAGGCGGAGGACGCCAGTTGCAGCACCGTGAAGATGGCCGATCCCGGCTGGAGTGACATTGCGGCCACCAACGCCATTACCAGCGTGGTCCTCGAGGGCCTGGGCTACACGCCCAAGGTCGATACCCTGGCCGTGCCGATTGCCTATGGCGGTTTGAAAGACGGCAAGCTGGATGTGTTTCTGGGTAACTGGATGCCGGCGCAGCAGGGCTTTTACGACAAGTTCGTGGCCACCGGAGATGTGACGCAACTGGCGAAAAACCTGGAGGGCACCGAATTCACCCTGGCCGTACCGGATTACGTCTGGGAAGCCGGTGTGCATAACTTTGCCGACCTGAACAAATTCGCTGACAAGTTCGACAAGAAAATCTACGGCATCGGTTCCGGCGCGCCTGCCAACCTGTCGTTGCAGGAGATCATCAAGAAGAACGAATTCGACCTGGGCAAATGGAAGCTGGTGGAATCCAGCGAGACTGCGATGCTCGCCGAGGTCAATCGCAACGTGAAGAAAAAAGCCTTTGTGGTGTTCCTCGGCTGGACGCCGCACCCGATGAACGTGCAGATCAAGGGCATGCACTACCTCAAGGGCGGCGAGAAATATTTCGGCGACACCGGCTCGGTCTTTACACTGACCCGCAAGGGTTATGCTCAAGCCTGCCCGAACGTCGGCAAGCTGCTGACCAATCTGAGCTTCACCCTGGACATGGAAAACAGCATCATGGCCGAAGTGGTCAACAGAAAGGTCAGCAACAGCGAGGCGGCGAAAGCCTGGATCAAGGCCAACCCGGCGGTGCTGGACAAGTGGCTGGAGGGCGTACAGACCGCTGATGGCAAGGACGGTCTGGCGGCGGTGAAGGCTAGGTTGTAAGCGTAAAGCCTTGAGTGCGCTGCGTGACGAAGGTCTGTGACGCGGAGCGTCACCCAAGGCATTCCCACGCTGGAGCGTGAGGAACGACAGGCGTCCGACTATCGTGCCCATGCTCCACGTGCCGTTCTGGGCGCTCTGCGTCCTCTACGTTCAATTCAACCGAGGGACCGATGCGCTGGCTCAATCGCCATAAATTCCTACCCTTTCTCGCCTGGCTGCCGCAGCAGAATCGCGCCAGCGTCGGGCGTGATGCGCTAGTGGGCCTGAGTGGCGCCATTCTGGCACTGCCGCAATCCATCGCTTACGCACTGATCGCCGGGCTGCCGCCTGAGTACGGCCTCTACGCTGCGATTGTTCCAGTCCTCGTGGCCTGTCTGTGGGGATCGTCCTGGCACCTGATCTGCGGGCCGACTGCGGCTATTTCCATCGTGCTATACGCCAGTGTCAGTCCGCTCGCCGTCCCGGCCAGTCAGGACTACATCGTGTTGATCCTGCTGCTGACCTTCATCGCTGGCGTATTTCAGTTGTTGCTGGGGATGATGCGCTTCGGTGCACTGGTAAATTTCGTTTCGCACTCGGTGGTGCTGGGTTTCACGCTGGGCGCTGCGGTGGTGATTGCGCTGGGGCAGATGCCCAATCTGCTGGGCATTGATCTGCCGAGTCAGACCACCGCGCTCAAAAGCGTGAGCGCCGTGCTCGAGCATCTGCGTGAGGTCGATCTGTCTTCGCTGATGCTCGGTCTGTTGACCCTGGCGCTGGGTATCGGACTCAAGCTTCTTGTGCCTCGCTGGCCGACGCTGTTGATCGCACTGGTGTCGAGCAGCCTGCTGGTGTGGCTGTGGCCGGCGATGTTCGGCCATGTCCGTGTGGTCAGCGCCTTCGTCGGCCATCTGCCGCCCTTCAGCCCGTTGCCGCTGGATCTCGAACTGATCCTCAAGCTGCTGCCGACCGCCGTGGCGGTGGGCATGCTCGGGCTGGTCAACAGCCTGTCGATTGCCCGCTCGCTGTCAGCTCGTTCGCAGCAGATGCTCAATGCCAATCAGGAAGTGCGTGCCCAGGGGCTGTCGAACATGGTCGGCTCGCTGTTCTCCGGCTACCTGTCAGCCGGGTCTTTTACCCGTGCGGCATTGAGTTACGAGGCAGGTGCGCGCTCGCCGTTGGCGGGGGTGTTTTCCGCGCTATGGGTAGCGTTGTTCGCGGTCGCCGGTGCCTCGTTGATATCGCACATTCCGATCCCGGCCATGGCCGCCTCAATTCTGCTGATCTGTTGGGGGCTGGTGGATCGCCGAGGCATTCGTGCGCTGTTCCGCGTCAGCCGCGCCGAGTTTTTCGTGATGGCGCTGACCTGTCTGGCCACCCTGCTGCTGGAGCTGCAAACCGCGATCTACGCCGGTGTACTGGCCTCGCTGTTTTTCTATCTCAAGCGCACCTCGCAACCGCGTGTCCAGCAATGGCGCGAGGGCGACGAGGAGGTCCTGCGGGTCGGCGGATCGATCTTCTTCGGCGCCAGCCACTACCTGCAAACCCGCCTGCAACGTACCGAAGGTGTGCGAGTGGTGATCGATGCGCAGCAGATCAACTTCATCGATTACTCAGGCGTGGAGATGCTTCATCAGGAAGCCAGACGTCTGGGCCGGCAGGGCAGAGTGCTGGTCCTGCGCAATGCCAGGCCGCAAGTGATCGAGGAACTGCACAAGCTGGAAGGGGCGGAGAAGTGCCCGATTCTGTTTGAGGATTGAGCCATGAATCATCGTCGCGATGCTCTGCGTTCTACAAAGGTCCCGATGAGCCCGTAGATTTGGCTTCTGCCCGGAGGGCGTGGGAGCGAACTTGTTCGCGAAAGGGCAGGTATAATCGCCGAAAATACATCATCTGAAATACCGCCTTCGCGAACAAGTTCGCTCCCACGGCCTTCGGCCAGAATCAAAAGCGGACTTGTGCATAACTCGGAGCATTGGCACGATAGTCCGCAGATAGCCGATCAACCCGCAGCCAGCAATCTGCGTAACTCAGCCAGCACCGGAGCCGATTCCGGACGCACACCGCGCCACAGCAGGAAGGCTTCTGCGGCCTGCTCGGCCAGCATGCCCAGACCATCCACCGCCTGCGCCGCGCCGTGTTCGGTGGCCCAACGGCAAAAAGCAGTGGGTTCGTTGCTGTACATCATGTCGTAGCAGAAGGTCACTCCCGGCTGGATGAGGCTGGGCGTAATCGGCGGCAACTCTCCGGCCAGGCTGGCCGAGGTGGCGTTGATGATCACGTCCACCGACTCTTCAAGCCAGTCGTAGCTGCTGGCGAATACCGGCCCGAGGTCGGCAAACTCCTGCGCCAGTCGTTCGGCTTTCTCGACCGTACGATTGGCGATCACCAAGGCAGCGGGCTGTTGCGCAAGCAACGGCTCCAGCGCACCACGCACCGCACCGCCTGCGCCCAGCAACAGAATGCGCTGACCACGCAGGCTGCGACCGCAATTGACCGTCAGATCACGTACCAGCCCGGCACCGTCAGTGTTATCACCCAGCAGGGTTCCGTCGTCGAGCTTGCTCAGGGTGTTGACCGCCCCGGCGCGCTGCGCACGCTGGGTCAGGCTGTCGGCAAGGCGCCAGGCTTCTTCCTTGAACGGCACAGTAACGTTGGCACCGCGCCCGACCTGGAAAAACGCCTGGGCGAACGCGGTGAAATCGTTCAGCGGTGCCAGCGAGGTCTGGTAATCAAGCGTTTGCCCGGTTTGTTCGGCAAACAGGCGATGAATCAACGGCGACTTGCTGTGGCCGATGGGATTACCGAAGACGACGTACTGGTCCATGTGTGTTCCTGATCTGTTTGCGTGTGCAGCACCTTGCGGCGGTGAATCGGCTCAGTTTTCGGCCAGCCAGTCCCGATCAGTGAGGAAGTATTCGGTCAGACGCGCCTCTTCGCTGCCCGGCGTGGCCTTCCAGTCATAACCCCAACGCACTTGCGGCGGCAGCGACATGAGGATCGATTCGGTACGCCCACCCGATTGCAGACCGAACAACGTGCCGCGGTCATACACCAGGTTGAACTCAACGTAGCGACCACGACGGAATTCCTGAAACTCACGCTGCTGCACGGTATAGGCCGCCGCCTTGCGACGCCGCACGATCGGCAGATACGCATTGATGAACGCATCACCGATAGCACGAATGAACGCGAAACTGGTGTCGAAATCCCACTGGTTCACGTCATCGAAAAACAGACCGCCGATGCCGCGCGGTTCATCGCGATGCTTGAGGTGGAAGTAACTGTCGCACCAGGCCTTGTAGCGCGGGTAGACATCCTCACCGAAGGGCGCACAGGCGCGCTCGGCGACCCGGTGCCAGTGCACGCAGTCTTCCTCGACGCCGTAATAGGGCGTCAGGTCGAAACCGCCACCGAACCACCAGACGGCCTCTTCACCTTCTTTCTCGGCAATGAAGAAGCGCACGTTGGCGTGGGACGTCGGCACATGCGGGTTATGCGGATGGATCACCAGCGAAACGCCCAGCGCCTCGAAACCACGTCCGGCCAGTTCAGGCCGATGAGCGCTGGCAGACGGCGGCAGATTGCTGCCGAAAACATGGGAAAAATTGACACCGCCTTTCTCGATGACCGTGCCATTCTCAATCACCCGCGTGCGACCACCGCCGCCCGCCGGACGCGTCCAGGCATCTTCCATGAAGTGTGCGCTGCCATCTTCCTGTTCAAGCGCAGTGCAGATACGGTCTTGCAGGTCGAGCAGGTAGGCTTTTACGGCCTCGGTACGGGTACTCATGAGGATCCCTTACGGCTGACGTCAAACGGCTGAGCCCTCGCAGCAAAGAGGCGCAGGCAAATTGGCGCGTAGCATACCATCGGCGGCGCGGGCTGGCAGTTGACGAAGGTCCGGGGATGGAGTCCGATGGGGGCTTTCGCAGCTTGTTTTAACCATCAAGGAGAGAGCACATGGCAAAGCGTATCCAGTTCAGCGCTGTCGGAGGACCCGAGGTTCTTGAATATGTCGATTTCGAGCCGCAGGCTCCGGGGCCGCAGGCGGTGGTTGTGCGTAACAAGGCCATTGGCCTGAATTTCATCGATACCTATTACCGCAGCGGGCTGTATCCGGCGCCGTCGCTGCCTTCCGGCCTCGGTGCCGAAGGGGCGGGGGTGGTCGAGGCGGTGGGGGCCGAGGTGACTCGCTTCAAGGTCGGTGATCGTGTCGCTTACGGCACCGGGCCGCTGGGGGCGTACAGCGAAGTGCACGTGCTGCCTGAAGCGAATCTGGTGAAGCTGGCGGACTCGATCAGTTTCGAGCAGGCCGCAGCCCTGATGCTCAAGGGCCTGACGGTGCAGTATCTGCTGCGTCAGACGTATCAGGTGAAGCCGGGCGAGACCATTCTGTTTCATGCTGCTGCGGGTGGTGTGGGTTCGCTGGCCTGCCAATGGGTCAAGGCGCTGGGCGCCAAACTGATCGGCACGGTCAGTTCGCCGGAGAAGGCCGCGCACGCCAAGGCGCTGGGTGCCTGGGAAACCATCGATTACAGTCACGAAGACGTCGCCAGGCGCGTGCTGGAGCTGACCGACGGCAAGAAATGCCCGGTGGTCTACGACGGGGTGGGTCAGGACACCTGGCTGACGTCACTCGACTGCGTGGCACCACGTGGGCTGGTGGTGAGCTTCGGCAATGCGTCCGGGCCGGTCTCGGGCGTGAATCTCGGGATTCTGGCGCAAAAGGGTTCGGTGTATGTCACGCGCCCGACGCTGGGCTCTTACGCCAACAATGCGCAGAACCTGCAGACCATGGCGGACGAGCTGTTCGACATGCTCGCCAGCGGCAAACTCAAGGTCGACGGCATTCAGCAGTATGCTCTGAAGGATGCCGCCAAGGCGCAGACCGAGCTGTCGGCCCGGCGTACCACCGGCTCGACCATTCTGATTCCTTGATCGTCTGCCCTTGAATGCGCACTGTGTGCCAGCGTCAGCCGGCACGCACAATCTGCGCGGTGGCGATATCCCTTATCACGCTGGGGTTTCGACGCCCGCCCAGGCTGCCGCCGAGAACCCCGTCGATCTGCCCGCGGAAGTACTGCTCGACGCGCAATCTCGAACGCGCAGCCGGGCGACCCGCCGGGTTGGCCGAGGTGGAGATCAACGGACCGACCAGTGCGCACAGTTCACGTACGGTCGGGTGATCGGTAACACGCAGCGCCACGGTTTCGTGAATGCCGGTGATCCACTCGGGCAGCAGGTTCTGATGCGGTACCAGCCAGGTGTTGGGCCCAGGCCAGGTGCTGGCCATGCGGTCGAGCCACAGTTCAGGGAAGTCTTCGAACAGGAAGTCGAACTGGCGAATGTTGTCGGCAATCAGGATCAGGCCTTTTTCCACCGGCCGTGACTTGATCGCCAACAGACGATAGACCGCTTCTTCATCCCAAGGATCGCACCCAAGCCCCCAGACTGCCTCGGTCGGGTAGGCAATCACCGCACCGGCTCGAATATCCTGAGCGGCTTGTTGCACTCGCCAACTGCTGACCATTGTTTGTCTCTCCACTGAATCCTGGCGGCAGTTTAACCTCAGGGCGCTCTGGCGAACCATCGTCCTGCTTCACAGCTTATGCGTCCGTCCAGTTCCAGCTCGGTCAGGCCAGCCAATACCTTGGGTAATGGCCATCCGCATGACAACGACAGCCCCTCGCTGGTGTGCGGTGCGGCGTGCAGCAGCGCCAACAGTGGATGATCGCAAGGGGCAGGCTTCGCCGGCGTGACGGGATCGATGCCGGGCGCAACACGTTTCCAGTGCTGCAAGCCTTCAAGAATGTGTTCGACGGTCTCAATCAGTGTCGCGCCGTCTCGTATCAACTGATGACAGCCCTTGGCGCCAGGGTGATGAATCGAGCCGGGTATCGCGTAAACCTCTCGTCCATGCTCGGCGGCCAGCCGCGCGGTAATCAATGAGCCGCTGGCAACACTGGCCTCGACCACCAGTATGCCCAGCGACAGGCCACTGATGATTCGGTTACGTCGCGGGAAGTTGCTGGCCTGTGCTGCGGCGTCCAGCGGGAACTCGGAAATCACGGCGCCGCCCTGGGCCGCCATCTGTGCTGCAAGCGCGCGGTGCTGCTGTGGATAAAGTTTTTCGAGCCCGGTGCCAAGCACGCCGATTGTAAGCCCCCCGACATCCAATGCGCCCTGATGCGCGGCACCGTCAATACCTCGCGCCAAGCCGCTGGTGATCACAAAACCGGCAGCCGCCAGGCTGCGCGCAAAAGCGCTGGCGGTGTCGAGTCCGGGTCGGGAGGCGCGACGACTGCCGACCATTCCCAGTTGCGGACGCTCAAGGATCGAAGGGTCGCCGGCAATGAAGATCAGCGGCGGTGGATCTGCGATCTGCGCCAGCAGCGCGGGGTAGCCGGGGTCGTCCCACATCAGCAAATGCTGGGCCGGACGCTCCAGCCAGGCCAATGCGGCACTGGCGCCATCACGTACGGAGGGGTCACGACGCGCCTCGGCACAGACACCTGGAATGCCCAGCGCACGCCATGCGCTGGCCGGCGCACTGAGCGCTGACGAGGCCGAACCGAAAGCTTCAATCAGTCTGGAAAAGCGTTTCGGCCCTATCTCGGGCAAGCGGTGCACGCGCAAGCGCGCTTCCAGCTCTGCAGGCGAAGAGAGGGCATTTTCGAACAATGGCATGAGATCGTCCCTGATCCATCGTGCATCTCAAGTGATGCACAAACCTGTGGATAACTCTGTTGACAACAATTTGATAAGTGTCTGGTTCGTCACACAAATCCGTGTCAGATCTGAAACATGCGTCTACGGATTGCGAACCTTGTCCATGATGGCCAAAGATCGGTTGGCTTGCAGGACCAAGGCGTAACTAAGCTTGTCGTAGGTACGGAAAACCATCAGCAGCCCGGCCCGTTCGTCGGGGATTTTTACCAGCTCACCGGTGATTCGGTCGCGCACGGTTTCGCTGGTCTTGTAGATCGCCAGCACGTTGCCCTCGGTCAGACCGTCGCGTTTGCCCTTGTCGAGCGTGACCACATCCAGCACGCTGACCTGAGTGACGCCGCGTGGCACATCCAGAATCAAACCTTCTATCGGCGCCTGCGGAGCGCTGGGCAGGAACGTCGAGTTGATGGCCCGCTCTTCGCTGCTGAACAAGCGATCGCCCAGACGCACTTCCTGCGTGGAGCGCTGCAGAATCAGGGTCGAGACGTCACCTTCGGTGGCAACCACCTCGGCGCTGCCGACGTCATCGGCGTTGATGCCCAGTACTTCCTTGGTCTCCGGATCGATGTAGGTCTTGCCCTGACGGAAGATGCCATAGACGCTGTGCGCCGGGTCCAGCGCGCCCCGTGCATAGGCACGATCACCGTTGCCACTGAGCACGCGCTCGGCATTGCCCGCAACGATGTAGGGGGCTTTCTCGAACTGCTCGGCGTTGTCGACAATCCGGTTGCTGATCAGGAATGCGTTGATCGCCCCCAGCGGAATGCTCGGAATGGCCTCGACCATCGGCGTACTGCGCACACGCGGTGACAATTTGATGGTCCCGCGCGACTCGCCCCGATTGAGCGTCACGCGCGGCTGACCATCGACCCAGGTCAACGCGAGGGTGTCACCGGGGTAGATCAGGTCGGGATCATGGACTTGCGGATTGGCCCGCCAGATCTCGCGCCATTTCCACGGTTCACGCAAGAACTTGCCGGAAATGTCCCAGAGTGTGTCCCCGGCGACAACGGTGTAGCTTTGCGGATAGCCTTCCCTGAGTTGCACTTGCGCCTGCGCAAGACCGCTGGCGGTCAGCAGCAGCAGGGCGAGTAGTGATTTCCTCATGCGGTGAATCCCTTTATCATGTTGCCTCACGCGAACCCTAGAGTCCTGTCCTGGGCTGCCTGCCTTGAACTCCCGGGCCCGGCACCCAACATTGACTTTACCTTAACAGTGCAGCTCTTACGTATATGGCCATTCTAAACATCCTCGAATTTCCCGATTCGCGCCTGCGCACTATCGCCAAACCTGTGGCGATGGTAGACGAAGGCATTCGCCAGTTGGTCGACGACATGTTTGAAACCATGTACGAAGCGCCAGGTATTGGCCTGGCCGCGACTCAGGTCAACGTCCACAAGCGCGTGGTCGTCATGGACCTGAGCGAAGACCGCAGCGAACCGCGGGTCTTCATCAATCCTGAAATCGAAAAGCTGACCGACGAAATGGATCAGTATCAGGAAGGCTGCCTGTCGGTTCCCGGTTTCTACGAAAACGTCGACCGCCCGCAAAAGGTTCGCGTCAAGGCGCTGGACCGTGACGGCAAGCCTTACGAACTGGTTGCCGAGGGCCTGCTCGCCATCTGTATCCAGCATGAATGCGATCACCTGAACGGCAAGCTGTTCGTCGATTACCTTTCCAACCTCAAGCGTGACCGGATCAAGAAGAAGCTCGAAAAGCAGCACAAGCTCAACGCCTGATCCGTCGTTACCCCAAAAGGCCTGAACAGGCCTTTTTTTATAATGAGAACTCCATGACTGAGCCACTGCGCATCGTCTTCGCCGGCACCCCGGAATTCGCCGCCGAACACCTCAAGGCCCTGCTCGACAGCCCTCACCAGATCGTCGCCGTGTACACCCAGCCCGATCGCCCGGCCGGTCGTGGACAAAAGCTGATGCCCAGCCCGGTCAAGCAACTGGCGCTGCAACATGACGTACCGGTCATGCAGCCGCCAACGCTGCGCGATCCTGACGCGCAGGCCGAACTGGCAGCGCTGCAACCCGATTTGATGGTGGTCGTCGCCTACGGCCTGATCCTGCCGCAAGTGGTGCTGGATATTCCGCGCCTGGGCTGTATCAACAGCCACGCGTCGCTGCTGCCGCGCTGGCGTGGTGCGGCGCCGATTCAGCGCGCGGTACAGGCCGGTGATGCCGAGAGCGGCGTAACGGTGATGCGCATGGAAGCGGGCCTGGACACCGGGCCGATGCTGCTCAAGGCCGTTACCCCGATCACCGCGCAGGACACGGGCGGCACGCTGCATGATCGCCTGGCCGAACTCGGTCCGCCGGCTGTGTTGCAGGCCATTGCCGGTCTGGCGGACGGTTCGCTGGTCGGCGAGGTTCAGGATGACAGCCTGGCCAACTACGCCCACAAGCTGAACAAGGACGAAGCGCGCCTGGACTGGACACGTCCGGCCGATGAGCTTGAGCGCCTGGTCCGCGCCTTCAACCCCTGGCCGATCTGCCACAGCACGCTGAACGAAGAAACCCTGAAAGTCCTGACAGCCGATCTGGCCGAAGGGCAGGGCGCGCCGGGGACGATTCTTGGCGCCAGCAAGGATGGCCTGATCGTCGCGTGCGGTCAGAACGCGCTACGCCTGACCCGTCTGCAATTGCCGGGCGGCAAGCCGCTGAACTTCACGGATCTGTTCAACAGCCGCCGCGAGAAATTTGCCATCGGCACGGTGCTGGGCCAATGAACCCGCGTCTGGCCGCCGCCAAGGCATTGGCTGCCGTGCTCAGCGGCAAGGCCTCGCTGAACAGCTCGTTGCCCACTCAACTGGACAAGGTCGAGGTGCGTGATCGTGGTCTGACTCAGGACCTGGCATTCGGCACCGCGCGCTGGCAGCCGCGCCTGTCGGCTCTGGCGGCCAAACTGCTGCAAAAGCCCTTCAAGGCCGCCGACGCCGACGTTGAAGCCTTGTTGCTGGTCGGTCTTTATCAGCTGTTCTACAGCCGCATTCCGGCCCACGCCGCCATCGGTGAAACCGTGGGCTGCGCCGACAAATTGAAAAAGCCCTGGGCCAAAGGCTTGCTCAACGCCGTGCTGCGCAATGCGCAACGTGACGGCGAGGCGCTGCTGATCGAGCTGGAACACGACCCGGTGGTGCGTACAGCCCACCCGCGCTGGCTGCAGAAAGCCCTGAAAGCCGCCTGGCCGGAACAGTGGGAAGCCATCTGCGCGGCCAACAATGCGCACCCGCCGATGATTTTGCGCGTCAACCGACGCCATCACCGTCGCGATCAATACCTCGAACTGCTCAACACTGCCGGCCTGCAAGCCAGTGCGTGCACATTCAGTCAGGACGGCATCGTGCTCGCCGAGCCGTGCGATGTGCGCTCACTGCCCGGTTTTGCCGAAGGCTGGATCAGCGTGCAGGACGAAGCCGCGCAACTGGCCGCCGACCTGCTGGAGCTGGCCCCCGGGCAACGGGTACTCGATGCCTGCTGCGCGCCGGGCGGCAAGACCTGCCACTTGCTGGAAGTGCAGCCGCAACTAAGCGGCGTGGTAGCGGTGGATCTGGAAGCCAAGCGTCTGGTGCGCGTGCGTGAAAACCTTGATCGCCTGGGCCTGGATGCCGAGCTGATCGCCGCCGATGCACGCGAGACAGCGCAGTGGTGGGACGGCAAACCGTTCCAGCGCATCCTGCTCGACGCACCGTGCTCGGCGACCGGCGTGATTCGTCGTCATCCGGACATCAAACTGACTCGTCAGGCAGACGACATCGTCGCGCTGGCGGCCTTGCAGGGCGAGCTGCTCGATGCGTTGTGGCCTACGCTGCAGGTAGGCGGCATGCTGGTGTACGCGACCTGCTCGACACTGCCGACCGAAAACACCGACGTCATCGAGGCGTTTCTGGCGCGTACCTCCGGGGCCAGAGAGCTGGACATCGCCGGGCAGGCAGGACAGCCGCCCGCGGGTATCAAGCAAGCCCATGGTCGCCAGCTGCTGGCCCAGCAAGGCGGCCACGATGGTTTCTACTACGCCAAACTGATCAAGATCGCGGCGGCGCGGGAGTAAGCGCGTGAAAATCATCATTCTGGGTGCAGGACAGGTAGGCGGTACGCTGGCCGAGCATCTGGCGGGCGAAGCCAATGACATCACCGTGGTCGACACTGACGGCGACCGGTTGCGCGATCTGGGCGACCGCCTGGACATCCGCACCGTGCAGGGCAAAGGCTCCTACCCGGCGGTGTTGCGTCAGGCCGGCGCGGACGACGCCGACATGCTGGTCGCGGTGACCAGCAGCGACGAAGCCAACATGATCGCCTGTCAGGTGGCCCACACGCTGTTCCACACGCCGACCAAGATCGCGCGCATTCGTGAAGCGGCGTACCTGACACGCGCTGGCCTGTTCGATAAAAACGCGATCCCGGTCGACGTGCTGATCAGTCCGGAGCAGGTCGTCACCAACTACATCAAACGTCTGATCGAATACCCCGGTGCGCTGCAGGTGATCGACTTCGCCGAAGGCAAAGCGCAACTGGTCGCGGTCAAAGCCTATTACGGCGGCGCACTGGTCGGTCAGCCGTTGCGCCAGCTACGAGCGCACATGCCGAATGTCGAAACGCGCATCGCGGCGATCTATCGCCGCGACCGGGCGATACTGCCGCATGGCGACACGGTCATCGAAGCCGATGACGAGGTGTTTTTCATCGCCGCCAAGGCTGATATTCGTGCCGTGATGGGAGAGCTGCGGCGCCTGGACGAGAACTACAAACGTATCGTCATCGCCGGTGGCGGCAACATCGGCGAGCGTCTGGCTGAAGCCATCGAAAGCCGCTATCAGGTGAAGATCATCGAAGTGAGCCCGGCGCGCTGCCGCTATCTGTCGGAGCATCTGGACAGCACGGTGGTGCTGCAGGGCAGCTCATCGGACCGCGACCTGCTGCTGGAAGAAAACATCGGCAACACCGACCTGTTCCTGGCGCTGACCAACGACGATGAAGCCAACATCATGTCGTCGCTGCTGGCCAAGCGTCTGGGCGCGCGCAAGGTGATGACGCTGATCAATAACCCGGCCTACGTCGATCTGGTGCAGGGTGGCGAAATCGACGTTGCGGTCAGCCCGCAGCTGGCAACCATCGGCACGCTGCTGGCCCACGTGCGCCGTGGTGATATCGTCAGCGTGCATTCGCTGCGACGCGGTGCAGCCGAAGCCATCGAGATCGTCGCTCACGGCGACTCGAAATCCAGCAAGGTGGTGGGCCGCGCCATCAAGGACATCAACCTGCCGACCGGTACGGCAATCG
Source organism: Pseudomonas sp. NFACC10-1 (assembly GCF_900119195.1). NCBI lineage: Bacteria > Pseudomonadati > Pseudomonadota > Gammaproteobacteria > Pseudomonadales > Pseudomonadaceae > Pseudomonas > Pseudomonas sp. NFACC10-1. Next base: position 716,614 of record NZ_FPJB01000002.1, read on the forward strand.
GCGCAGTCATCCGCGACGAACAGGTGCTTATCGCCCATGACATCACCGTGATCGAATCCGGTGACCATGTGATCATGTTCCTTGTGGACAAGAAGTGCATCCGCGAGGTTGAGCGGCTGTTTCAGGTCGGCCTGAGCTTTTTCTGAACCGCTCCTGAACAGGGTGTGACCCTGACTGAACCTCTTGCCGACGCGCCCTGTCGGCAACGCTCGTCGACTCGGGCGAATTCTCTCTGAGCCCGTGCATCTCAGACACACGAGCTTCATGCCTGCACGGGCTTTATGAGAGAGAACGCACCCCATGTCCGAATCGGAAAATTCCCCGGCCCCGCTTCAAGGCTCACAGACTGACGGCACACCGGCGGGTGGCTGGCCTGCGCTCAGTGCGGTCAACAAGCACCTGTTGCACCAGCATGTGCTGATCAAGGGCAACCGCACGCTGATGTCCATGAACAAGCCTGGCGGCTTCGACTGCCCCAGTTGCTCCTGGCCGGACCCGAAGAAACCGCACACCTTTGAATACTGCGAGAACGGTGCCAAGGCACTGGCCTGGGAATCGACCAGGAAACGCGTGACGCCCGAGTTCTTCGCCCGGCATACGGTCAGCGAACTGGCGACCTGGAGCGATCACGCGCTGGAAGCAGAAGGCCGTATTACCGAGCCGATGCGCTACGACGCCGCCACTGACAAATACCTGCCTGTCACCTGGGACGAAGCGTTCGCCGAGATCGGCGCAGAGCTGCGCGGCCTGAGCGATCCATGGAAGCTGGAGTTGTACACCTCCGGACGCACGTCGAATGAAGCCGCCTTTCTGTATCAGCTGTTCGGTCGGCTGTACGGCATGGCCAACTTCCCTGACTGCTCGAATATGTGCCATGAAACCACCACTGCGGCGCTGCCCGAGTCGATCGGGGTCGGCAAAGGCACCACGACGCTGGAAGATTTCGAAAACGCCGACGCGATTTTTATCATCGGCCAGAACCCCGGGACCAACAGCCCGCGCATGATGTCCGAGCTGCACGCCGCCGCACGCCGGGGCGCAAGCATCATCTCGTTCAACCCGCTGCGGGAAAGGGCGCTGGTACGCTTTGCGGCGCCGCAGGACCCGCGCGACATGCTCAGTCTGCATGGGGTGGAAATCAGCTCGCAGTACCATCAGGTCAGGATCGGCGGCGACATGATCGCCCTGCAAGGCGTTTGCAAGGCCGTGATCGAAGCCGATGACGTGGCGCAGCGTGAAAACCTGCCGCGCGTCCTCGATGTGGCGTTCATTGAAGAACACACCCATGGCTTCGAGCAGTACGCCGATTATTGCCGACAGTTGCCCTGGGACATCATCGAGCGCCATTCGGGTCTGACGCGTCAGGCCATCGAAGAGGTGGCTGCGGTTTATAAGCGCTCGAAGGGGGTCATCTGCTGCTGGGGGATGGGCATCACTCAGCACAAGCGTGGCGGTGATGCCATGCAGCAGATCATCAACCTGCTGCTGTTGCGCGGCAACATCGGCAAGCTCGGTGCAGGGGCTTGCCCGGTGCGCGGGCATTCCAACGTACAGGGCGACAGGACGATGGGCATCTATGAAAAGGCCGGCGAACCGTTTCTGGCCAGCATGAGCAAGGTGTTCGGTTTTGAGGCGTCCAGAAAAAAAGGCCACGCCGTGGCCGAGACCTGCGAAGCCCTGTTGCGCGGCGAGGTGGAGGCACTCATTTCCATGGGCGGCAATTTCTTCCGCGCCATTCCGGACACCGATGTGATCTGCCCGACCGTCAGCCGCCTGAAAATGACGGTGCTGGTCAACACCAAGCTCAACCGCAGTGCGACGGTACATGGCCAGAAGGCCTTTCTGCTGCCATGCGTGGCGCGTTCGGAACGCGACCTGCAGAACGGTGTGGCGCAAACCATTACGGTGGAGGACTCGATGTCGATGGTGCACGGCTCGACCGGCATGCTCGAGCCTGCGTCGAAACATCTGATTTCCGAAATCGCCATCATTGCCGGTATCGCCAAAGCGACGCTTGCGCCCAACCCCAAGGTGGACTGGGACAGCTATGTGGGTGACTACGCCAGGATTCGCGACAAGATCGAAGAAGTATTGCCCGAGCAGTTTTACGATTTCAATCAGCGCATCCTAGAACCCGGAGGTTTTCGATTGCCCAATGCAGCCAGTGAGCGCAAGTGGGACACCGAGTCGGGCAAGGCCAACTTCCTCTTTCCCGAAGGCATCTACGACGAAGACGACACGCCGCCGGGCGCCGAGCATCTGCAGTTGATGACGATCCGCAGCCATGACCAGTTCAACACCACGGTGTATTCCAACGACGACCGTTATCGGGACATCTTTGGCGACCGCATGGTGGTGATGCTCAACCCGCAGGACATCGAACGCCTGGGGCTGAAAGCCGGGGACTACATCGAGTTTCAGACGGCGCTCGACCCGACCACGGCGCGGCGTGCAGCGGGTTTCAAGGTCATACCCTACGACGTGCCGCAGGGTTGCTGCGCAGCGTATTACCCGGAAACCAACGGCCTGCTGCCACTGGCCAACCGGGATAAACATGGCAACACTCCTGCGGCCAAATCCATCCCGGTGAACCTGGTGCGGATGAGTCCGGAGGGCACTCAGGTGGCGCTGGAGCGGCGCGGGTTGATTGCGGCGGCCAGTTGAGGGAAATACTATCGTGCCCATGCTCCAGCGTGGGCACGCCGTTCCGGACGCTCTGCGTCCTCTTTGTGACGCGGAGCGTCACGCACGGCATTCCCACGCTGGAGCGTGCGGAACGATAATCTCGACTATCGTGCGGCGCTCCGCGTCGCATGCAGTTCTGGACGCTCTGCGTCCTATCTTTCCTAGTACCAGCGCGCTTCGCCTGGCGGGCGTTTCTTGAAGCGTTTCATGGTCCACATGTACTGGCTAGGGTAAGCCCGCACGTATTTCTCGACCACTTTGCTCATCGCCGCTGCCGAGGTTTCGGTGTCGGTGCTGTACATGGCTTCCGGAGCCGCTTCGAGTACCACTTTGTAACCCGAGCCGTCCGGCAGGCGCATGGCGTGCAGGAATACACCGACTGCCTTGCCGCCTGCCAGCATGTTCGGTACGAACTTGCTGGTCAGCGCCTGGGTGCCGCAGAAGGGCACGAAGATGCCCGCTGATTCGGCCGGCTCCGGATCGGCCGGAATACCCACCGAGCCGCCTTTGCGCACTTCCTTGATGACACTGAGAATGCCTTCCTTGGTCGACGCCGCAACCCGGTTGCCCAACTGCACACGCTGCTTGCGCAACAGGTCGTCCACGGCTTTCAGCTTGGGTGGACGATAGAAAATGATCGGCTTGCACTGGCTGCAGTAGAAGTGATTGAGCACTTCCCAGTTGCCCAGGTGACTGGTGATGCCGACTACGCCCTTGCCGGACGCCAGCGCATCCTTGAGCACATCGAGCCCTTCGACTTCACGCACCAGGTCGATCGATTTCTGTGCTGGCCAGATCCACGCACAGGCGCTTTCGGTCAGGGTTTTGCCGATGTCCATCAGGCTGCGGCCAACGAGCTTTTCCAGCTCCGGCTCGCTCAACTCGGGGAAACACTTGGACAGGTTGATCCGTGCCACTTCCCGCGAACGGTTGGGCAGCTTCCACATCAGCCAGCCAATCGCGGTGCCTGCCCACTGCACCGCGCGCCACGGCAACAGCGCAAACAATCGCAACGCCCCGACCATTACGGCGCCTTTGAACTTATCCACAGATGACTCCCAGATTCTCGAGGCGGGTAGTGTAACCGTCAGCGGCTCAGGATCGCATACCGATCGCAATCGACGGTGTGGTCCATGACCATGCCGCTGGCCTGCATGTAGGCATAACAGATGGTCGGGCCGACAAAGGTGAAACCGGCCTTTTTAAGTGCCTTGCTCATTGCTTCGGCCTCGGCAGTAATCGCCGGGACTTCGCTGCGATCCTTGAAGTGATTGATCTTCGGTGTACCGCCGACAAACGACCAGAGCAGCGCGACCGGGTCTTCCAGCGCCAGCCAGGCCCGCGCATTGGTGCGCACGGCCTTGAGCTTGAGGCGGTTGCGGATGATGCTCGGATCGAGCATCAGCGTCTCTATTTCGGCATCGCTCAACTGCGCCAGGCGCTCGACGTCAAAGCCGTGCAGCACTTCGCGATAACGCGCCCGCCGCTTGAGAATCGTGATCCACGACAGCCCGGCCTGGAACCCTTCGAGCAAAAGCAACTCGAAGAGCTTCTGCGCATCGCGCAGCGGCACTCCCCACTCCTGATCGTGATAAGCGATGTACAGGGGGTCTTCGTTGCACCAAAAGCAGCGTGTCATAGGGCTCCCAACGAGTGGACGTGCGGCCGAATCGGGTATACTCCCGCTCTTTGAATCGCAGCCCAGCACAGGTGAAATTTGTGAGCCAGCCTACGCCAGCCGTGCGTACCTTCCAAGACTTGATCCTCGCCCTCCAGCAATACTGGGCAGAACAAGGTTGCGTGGTACTTCAGCCCTACGATATGGAAGTAGGCGCCGGCACGTTCCACACTGCCACGTTTCTGCGCGCCGTAGGCCCGGAAACCTGGAACGCCGCTTACGTACAGCCAAGCCGTCGCCCGACTGACGGCCGCTACGGCGAAAACCCGAACCGCCTGCAGCACTATTACCAGTTTCAGGTGATTCTCAAGCCGAACCCGGACAACTTCCAGGAACTGTACCTGGGCTCGCTCAAGCACATCGGCCTCGATCCGCTGGTGCACGACGTGCGCTTCGTCGAAGACAACTGGGAATCGCCGACGCTGGGCGCCTGGGGTCTGGGCTGGGAGATCTGGCTCAACGGCATGGAAGTCTCGCAGTTCACCTACTTCCAGCAGGTCGGTGGCCTGGAGTGCTACCCGGTCACCGGCGAAATCACGTATGGCCTCGAGCGTCTGGCGATGTACCAGCAGGGCGTGGACTCGGTCTACGATCTGGTCTGGGCTGACGGTCCGTTCGGCAAAGTGACCTACGGCGACGTGTTCCACCAGAACGAGGTGGAGCAGTCGACCTACAACTTCGAACACGCCAACGTCGACAAACTGTTCGAGCTGTTCGACTTCTACGAAAGCGAAGCCGCACGCCTGATCGAGCTGGAGCTGCCATTGCCCGGCTACGAAATGGTCCTCAAGGCCTCGCACACCTTCAACCTGCTGGATGCCCGTCGCGCGATTTCCGTGACGGCGCGTCAGCAGTACATCCTGCGCGTACGCACATTGGCCCGTTCGGTGGCTCAGGCCTACCTGCAGGCCCGCGCCCGTCTCGGCTTCCCGATGGCGCCGCCCGATCTACGCGATGAAGTGTTGGCCAAGCTGGAGGCAGCGCAATGAGTGCTCAAGATTTTCTGGTCGAACTGGGCACCGAAGAACTGCCACCCAAGACCCTCGTCTCGCTGGCCGATGCGTTTCTCGCCGGTATTGAAAAAGGCATCACAGGCGCAGGTCTGACCTACAGCGCCAAGCAGGTCTACGCAGCACCGCGTCGTCTGGCCGTGCTGATTACCGCACTGGCCACGCAACAACCGGATCGCAGCGTCAACCTCGATGGCCCGCCGCGTCAGGCAGCGTTCGATGCCGACGGTAACCCGACTCAGGCCGCCCTGGGCTTCGCCAAGAAGTGCGGCGTCGACCTGAGCGAAATCGATCAGAGCGGTCCGAAACTGCGTTACAGCCAGACCATCCTCGGCAAGCCGACGACGTCCCTGTTGCCGACCATCGTCGAAGACTCGCTGAACGACCTGCCGATTGCCAAGCGCATGCGCTGGGGTGCTCGCAAGGAAGAGTTCGTGCGGCCGACCCAGTGGCTGGTGATGCTGTTCGGTGATCAAGTGGTGGACTGCACGATCCTTGCCCAGAGCGCGGGTCGTCATTCGCGCGGTCATCGCTTCCATCATCCGCAAGACGTGCGCATTTCTTCGCCTGCCGGTTACCTCAGCGACCTGCGCGCCGCTCATGTGCTGGCCGACTTCAACGAACGTCGGCAGATCATCAGCCAGCGCGTCGACGAGCTGGCCACCCAACAGGAAGGCACCGCCATCGTGCCGCCAAGTCTGCTGGACGAAGTGGCCGGTCTGGTCGAATGGCCGGTTCCGCTGGTGTGTTCATTCGAAGAGCGCTTCCTGGAAGTCCCTCAGGAAGCCTTGATTACCACCATGCAGGACAACCAGAAATACTTCTGCCTGCTGGATGTCGACGGCAAGCTGCTGCCGCGCTTCATCACCGTGGCCAACATCGAGAGCAAGGACCCGGCACAGATCATCGCCGGTAACGAGAAGGTGGTTCGTCCACGCCTGACCGACGCCGAGTTCTTCTTCAAGCAGGACAAGAAGCAGAAGCTGGAAACCTTCAACGATCGCCTGAAGAACGTCGTGTTCCAGGCGCAGTTGGGCAGCGTGTTCGACAAGGCCGAGCGTGTGTCGAAACTGGCCGCTTACATCGCCCCCCGCATCGGCGGCGACGCCCAGCGTGCTGCGCGGGCCGGTCTGCTGTCCAAGTGCGACCTGTCGAGCGAGATGGTCGGCGAGTTTCCGGAAATGCAGGGCATTGCCGGTTATTACTACGCCAAGGCCGACGGCGAGCCTGAAGATGTCGCACTGGCGCTCAATGAGCAGTACATGCCGCGTGGCGCAGGTGCCGAACTGCCAACCACACTGACCGGTGCTGCGGTGGCAATTGCCGACAAGCTCGACACGCTGGTTGGCATCTTCGGGATCGGCATGCTGCCTACCGGCAGCAAGGACCCCTATGCACTGCGTCGTGCGGCACTGGGCATCCTGCGTATCCTGATCGAGAAGAAGCTCGATCTGAACCTGATCGAAACGGTGAAGTTCGCCGTCACGCAGTTCGGCGCGAAGATCAAGCCAGCCGGTCTGGCGGAACAGGTGCTCGACTTCATCTTCGATCGTCTGCGTGCGCGCTATGAAGACGAAGGCGTCGACGTGGCGGTGTACCTTTCGGTGCGTGCCCTGCAACCGGCTTCGGCGCTGGATTTCGATCAACGCGTCCAGGCAGTCCAGGCCTTCCGCAAACTGCCACAGGCCGCAGCACTGGCCGCAGTGAACAAACGTGTATCGAACCTCTTGAGCAAGGCCGAGGGCAGCATTGCCCAGACCGTCGAGCCCAAGTATTTCGACAACGCCAACGAGTTCTCGCTGTACTCGGCCATCCAGCAGGCCGATCACGCGATCCAGCCGATGGCTGCCGAGCGTCAGTACAGCGAATCGCTGGCGCGTCTGGCGATGTTGCGTGAGCCGGTCGATGCGTTCTTCGAAGCCGTGATGGTCAACGCGGAAGACGCCAACGTGCGTGCCAACCGTTATGCCCTGTTGTCGCGTTTGCGCGGTCTGTTCCTCGGCGTCGCCGACATCTCGTTGCTGGGCTGACAAGGAGTCGCTGTGAAACTGCTGATACTTGACCGGGATGGCGTGATCAATCATGACTCCGACGCTTACATAAAGTCGGTGGCGGAGTGGCTGCCCATTCCTGGCTCGATCGAAGCTATCGCAGCGCTGAGCAAGGCCGGCTGGACGGTGGCCGTTGCCACCAACCAGTCCGGCATTGCCCGAGGTTATTATGATCTGGCCACTCTGGATGCCATGCACGTGCGCTTGCGCAAGCTGGTGGCAGAGCAGAGTGGCGAGGTCGGTTTGATCGTCTATTGCCCGCATGGGCCAGACGATGGCTGTACCTGCCGCAAGCCCAGACCCGGGATGCTGCAGGCTATCGCCCGTCATTACACCGTGGACCTCAAAGGTCTCTGGTTCGTGGGCGACAGCAAAGGTGACCTGCAGGCCGCACAAGCCGTCGATTCTCAGCCTGTGCTGGTGATGACCGGCAAAGGCCGCAAGACGATGGAAGGCGGAGTGCCGGCAGGCACGTTGATTTTTGACGATCTGGCGGCAGTTGCCGCAGAACTTATCCACAACAGCGCTCACTGAACAGTCAGCTCTTCAGGTTCAGGACGCTCAAGGAGCGGGCACCTGCCCGTACGGTAAACGTAACTATGTCGATCATGCAGGCAATCAGGACCTTCTTCTTCTACCTGTTGCTGGGCACCAGCTCGCTGTTGTGGTGCACGTTGAGTTTTTTCATTGCGCCTTTTCTGCCGTTCAAAGCCCGCTATCGCTTCATTAACGTCTATTGGTGCCGCTGCGCCATCTGGCTGACCAAGGTGTTCCTGAACATCAAGGTAGAAGTGACTGGCGCCGAAAACGTACCGAAAACCCCCTGCGTGATCATCTCCAACCACCAGAGCACCTGGGAGACGTTCTTTCTGTCGGCGTATTTCGAGCCGATGAGCCAGGTCCTCAAGCGTGAACTGCTGTATGTGCCGTTCTTTGGCTGGGCGATGGCAATGCTGCGCCCGATCGCCATTGACCGCGAAAACCCGAAAGCCGCACTCAGGGAGATTGCCAAGAAGGGCGACGAGTTGCTCAAGGATGGCGTCTGGGTATTGATCTTCCCGGAGGGCACACGCGTGCCTTACGGCCAGGTCGGCAAATTCTCTCGCGGCGGAACTGCACTGGCAGTGAACGCTGATCTGCCTGTGCTGCCGGTCGCGCACAACGCAGGCAAGTACTGGCCCCGCGACGGCTGGGCGAAAAAGCCAGGCACCATTCAAGTGGTGATCGGCGAGCCGATGTACGCAGAGGGCTCAGGCCCACGTGCCATCGCTGCGTTGAATGAGCGCGTTCAGACCTGGAATGAGGATACGCAACGGGCGATGGGCTCGCCTGCTGTACCTGTTGCAACTCCCGAAAAAGTCCCGGCGTGATTTTGTGGATAACCTGTGTACGGTTTTTTTGAAACCGCGCAAAAAGACGATCTAACCTGCTAATTCATATACATATTTTTTCAGGCTATAAAAACCGGAAAAACGTGCATAAGTTTTGATGATGTATCAGAAACCGACCTTTAAAAGGTCGGTTTTTTTATGCGCAACGCGTCGGTGAAGCCTCAAGCCGATATTGCCGTGCAGGCACTCCGAAGCGCTGGCGGAAGACTCTGCTGAAGTAAGCGACATCACTGAATCCCCAACGCCAGGCGATCTCACTGATCTGTCGATTGGCGAGTAATGGCTCGCGCAGGTCACTGGCGCAGCGTTGCAACCGAGAGGCCAGCAGGTAACGTCCGAACGAGGTCTGTTCATCCTGAAACAAGCTGCTGATATAGCGCGTACTGACTCCGAACCGGACGCTGACACTGGCCAGAGACAGTTTTGTATCTGCCAGGTTGGCCTGGATATGATCCTTGATGCGCAGCAGCAAGCCACTGCGTCTTGAACCTTGTGCCTGCCCTTCGACCCGTTCGGACAACGCCATTGCCAGCAAGTCCAGCCCTTGTTCGGTTATCCGCGCCTGTTGTGATTCGCCTACCCGGTTCTCGAGTGCAGCCAGGCCGGTAAAAAAGTCGAAGACCAGTCCATTGAGCGGGTCATCGCGAGACAGTGATAACGCAGTCAGATACTCCAGATTACACAGACGCTGCTGCAGGCTGTTGCGCGGGATTTGCACCACAGTCTGTCTGAATGCACTGTCGAAGTGCAGCCGGTAGGGGCGACGAGTGTCGTAGATGGCAAAGTCGCCGACCTCCAATAGCGCTTCGCGCCCCTCTTGAGAAACCTGCGCCCGGCCTTCAAGCGCCAGACTCACCAATACGAACTCGTCGTCACTACGCGAAATACTCGAGGTATCTCGGACGACTGTCTGACTGCAGGCCTGCACCTCTACCAAGGCCAGTCCTGCAATGCTGTGCGAGCGCAAACGACCGTGGAAATTTTGTCGATCCGAGAAGGCACATTCCAGCGGCACGAAGGTACTGCACACCACTTCCTGCCAGAACTCTGCTCGTTCCTGCACAGCAATACTGTTGGTGTCGAAATAAATGCTCATCGCGTTCAACCTGCATTTCGATGCGTCAAGCCAACCGCCATGCAAGTCTGAAACCATTCCTGTCGGCCTGTCCGTTCCAGTCAAAAAGCCGTTCCTTTTCGTCCTAATACCGTCGCCAGAAAAGCCCATAGCCTATGGCCATCCAACAGCCACATGAGTTTTTGACGATGAAAGAGCCCTTGAAAGTCGCCTGTGTACAGGCCGCGCCGGTATTTCTGGATCTGGACGCCACCGTAGACAAGACCATCGCCCTGATGGAGCAGGCGGCAGCCGCCGGAGCCCGCCTGATGGCATTCCCCGAAACGTGGATTCCGGGCTATCCGTGGTTTTTGTGGCTGGACGCACCGGCTTGGAACATGCCACTGGTGCAGCGCTATCACCAGCAGTCTCTGGTACTGGACAGCCCCCAGGCCCGGCGTATCAGCGATGCGGCTCGCCATCTCGGTCTCTATGTGGTGCTGGGTTACAGCGAGCGACACAAAGCGTCGCTGTATATCGGTCAGTGGATCATCGACGATCGCGGTGAAACGGTTGGCGTGCGTCGCAAGCTCAAGGCTACCCATGTAGAACGTACGATGTTCGGCGAAGGCGACGGCGCCTCATTGCGTACGTTTGAAACGCCTGTCGGCGTTCTGGGGGCGCTTTGCTGCTGGGAGCACCTGCAACCGCTTTCCAAGTACGCCATGTATGCGCAGAACGAACAGATCCACGTCGCCGCCTGGCCGAGCTTCAGCCTGTACCGCAGTGCCACAAGCGCCTTGGGACCAGAGGTCAATACTGCGGCTTCGCGGGTTTATGCCGCAGAGGGGCAGTGCTTCGTCCTCGCACCCTGTGCAATCGTTTCCTCTGAAATGATCGAGATGCTCTGCGACAGTGACGCCAAGCGCAGCCTGTTGCAGGCCGGTGGCGGGCACGCACGCATTTTCGGTCCGGACGGAAGTGATCTGGCAACTCCGCTGGGCGAACATGAGGAAGGCCTGCTCTACGCAACACTTGATCCAGCCGCATTGACCTTCGCCAAGGTAGCAGCCGACCCGACTGGACATTACTCACGTCCCGACGTCACCCGTCTGATGTTCAATCCGAATCCCAACCCATGTGTAGTCGATCTACCAGGCCTGCCGATCAGCAGCGAGTGCATTGAGCTGCTTCAGCCTGACATCGCGCTGGAGGTGTGACATGCACTCAGCCATTCCTGAACATCTGCGCAAGCCGCGTAAGCTGAACAGCAATCTGCCCGAGGGCTATCAACCACCTTTTCCTGCATGGTCCGCGCGTTTCGATCCGCTGGCAGGGCAGGTGGTGATGGCTTATTTCGGCGTCCAGTCCTTGCAGCCGTTAGGTCTGCCAGAACTGGCAGCGATAACCACTCGGTTCGATAGCGATTCAGGACCGCGGTATTGGGACAGCGCACGTTGCGTGGACGCCGATGGTTTCCATACCTGCATAGCCATCGCTTACTGGCACGACGTGGACGCTTTCAATCAGTGGCGCAACAGCTCGGGTTTCGCGCACTGGTGGCAAGACCCGGCTCGTGAAACCGGGCCACTGGGATGGTTCCTCGAGGTCGTCTGCCCGAGTGCCGAGCGTTTCGAAACATTGTTTTCCGCGCCGGATGTACCTGAAGGCGTTACGCATCTGGCCAGTCACATGAGTGAACCTATTCAGGAACACGCGTACTGGGGCAGTTCCCGCGATCGTATCCCTCTGGCCCAGACCGATGCACTGACAGGCAGCAGCAATCCTTCCAGTGCGAACGCGCTGTGCGTCGGCAGGGTGCGTATGTCGGGGCGCGATAACCTGTGCCTGATTCGATCCGGACAGGATTGGAGCAGCACCACCGGACAGGAACGCGATAGGTATCTGAACGACATACAACCCGTGCTACAGCGCGGCATGACGTTTCTGAGCGACGAAGGCGCCACTGTCGGCTGCCTGAGCTGTCGCTTCATGCAAGCGCTGGACAGCGACACCGGCGAACCCTTGGAGAAGAGTTTTGGCCTCGCCTGGTTCGATGACCTGAGTAACCTGGAGCGCTGGGCAAAGACTCATCCCACTCATGTGGCGATCTTCGGCGGCTTCATGCAGTACGTACAGACCCTTAACTTTCAGGTCCAGTTGCGCCTCTACCACGAGATCGCAGTGATCCCCAGTGAGGACCAGTATTTCGAATACCTCAACTGCCATCCCGGCAGTGGCTTGCTCAGCCGCTGATACGCATCATCCTTGAGGAAGCAGATCATGCAACGACTCACCCTGATTACGCGTTCAGCGCTAGCCATCTCTACCTTGCTGTGTTCAATTCAGGTCCAGGCCGTACTCGGCAAGGATCTGGAAGTGGAGGAGGGGTTCCGGGAGAAGGCACGTTTGAATCTGCGACTGGCGAAACTGTTTTAGAGCACAAACAAAAACCCCGGCTTTCGCCGGGGTTGATGTTTGCTCATACGCTCATCAGAAGTCCAGGTTGGACACTGCCAGTGCATTACTCTCGATGAAGTCACGACGTGGCTCGACCGCATCACCCATGAGGGTGTTGAAGATCTGGTCAGCGCCGATGGCGTCTTCGATAGTGACCTTCAGCATGCGACGCACACTCGGGTCCATGGTGGTTTCCCACAGTTGGTCCGGGTTCATCTCACCCAGACCTTTGTAGCGCTGGATGGTGTGGCGCTTGGTGCTTTCGGCCATCAGCCAGGCAAGGGCTTCCTTGAACTCGGTGACGGGCTTCTTGCGCTCGCCACGTTGCACGTAGGCACCTTCTTCCAGAAGCGTGCTGATCTGCGCGCCCAGAGCGGTAACGGTCTTGTAGTCGTTGCTGCCGAAGAAGTCGCGGTTGAAGGTGACGTAGTTCGACAGGCCGTGGGAGATCAGTTCGACCTCTGGCAGCCAGACGTTACGTTCACGGTCTTCACGCAGGCTGGCCTTGTAGACCAGACCTGACTTCTCACCGGTACGCAGACGCGCGTCGAACAGTGCCAGCCAGGCCTGCATGCCCTCGTGATCAGACAGCTGCTCGAGCGTGATCGGCGGCAGGTAGACGAAGTGCTCGGTCAGTTCCTGTGGGTACAGACGCGACAGGCGCTTGAGCGTCTTCATGACCATGCGGAAGTCATTGACCAGCTTCTCCAGCGCAGTACCGGAGATACCTGGAGCCGATTCGCTAAGGTGAAGGCTGGCGTCTTCAAGGGCCGATTGGGTCATGTATTCTTCCATGGCCTCGTCGTCCTTGATGTACTGCTCCTGCTTGCCTTTCTTGACCTTGTACAGTGGCGGCTGAGCGATGTAGATGTAGCCACGCTCGATCAGCTCGGGCAACTGACGGAAGAAGAAGGTCAGCAGCAGGGTACGGATGTGCGAGCCGTCGACGTCAGCATCGGTCATGATGATGATGTTGTGATAACGCAACTTGTCGATGTTGTACTCTTCACGGCCAATACCGCAGCCCAGCGCAGTGATCAAGGTGCCCACTTCCTGCGAAGAGATCATCTTGTCGAAACGCGCTTTTTCAACGTTCAGGATCTTGCCCTTGAGCGGCAGGATGGCCTGGGTTCTACGATTACGCCCCTGCTTGGCTGATCCGCCAGCAGAGTCCCCTTCCACCAGGTACAGTTCGGAGAGGGCTGGGTCTTTTTCCTGGCAGTCCGCCAGTTTGCCGGGCAGGCCAGCGATATCCAGCGCGCCTTTACGACGAGTCATCTCACGCGCCTTGCGCGCAGCTTCCCGGGCACGGGCTGCGTCGATCATCTTGCCGACAACTGCTTTGGCTTCGTTCGGGTTTTCCAACAGGAAGTCGGAGAAGTACTTGCCCATTTCCTGTTCGACAGCCGTTTTGACTTCAGACGAAACCAGCTTGTCCTTGGTCTGCGAGCTGAACTTCGGATCAGGCACCTTGACCGAAATGATCGCAGTCAGACCTTCACGCGCATCGTCGCCGGTGGTCGCGACCTTGTGCTTCTTGGCCAGACCTTCCTGCTCGATGTAGTTGTTCAGGTTACGCGTCAGCGCAGAACGGAAACCCACCAAGTGAGTACCGCCATCACGCTGCGGAATGTTGTTGGTGAAACACAGCAGGTTCTCGTTGAAGCTGTCGTTCCACTGCAGCGCAATCTCGACACCAATGCCGTCGTCGCGTTGAATATTGAAGTGGAACACCTGATTGACCGGCGTCTTGTTGGTGTTCAGGTATTCAACGAATGCACGCAGACCACCTTCATATTTGAACAGCTCTTCCTTACCGCTACGTTCGTCCTTGAGGACAATGCCGACACCGGAGTTAAGGAAGGACAGTTCGCGAATCCGCTTGGCCAGGATGTCCCAGCTGAAGTGGATATTCTTGAACGTTTCAGCGGAAGGCTTGAAGTGGATCTGGGTGCCCGTGGTGTCACTTTCACCGACGATTTTCATCGGCTCCTGTGGAACACCATGCACGTAAGTCTGCTCCCAGATCTTGCCGCTGCGACGAACCGTCAGCAACAGAATTTCTGAAAGGGCGTTAACAACAGATACACCTACACCGTGCAAACCGCCGGATACCTTGTAGGAGTTGTCATCGAACTTACCGCCAGCGTGGAGCACGGTCATGATGACCTCGGCTGCCGACACGCCTTCTTCTTTATGCACGTCTACCGGAATACCGCGGCCGTTGTCGCGCACGGTGATAGATTCGTCTGGATGGATGATGATGCTGATGTCGTCGCAATGGCCTGCCAATGCTTCGTCGATCGAGTTATCAACCACCTCGAACACCATGTGGTGCAGACCGCTGCCATCGTCTGTATCACCGATGTACATTCCGGGACGCTTGCGTACGGCATCAAGTCCTTTCAGCACCTTAATGCTGGACGAGTCGTACGTTTGGTTTTCGCTCATGCAATCACTCCCGATGGTCGTGGGTCTGGGTGATACGGCCTTGTTCCACGTGGAACAAAGCGACTGGCGTTTCCGTCTGCCAGCCTTCCCTCAAAAATTCTTGATCTACACAGGTGATAAACACCTGGCAGCGTAATTCTTCCAGCAAGCGGCAAAGTGCGCGTCGATGGTTGTCATCCAGTTCGGAGGGCAAATCATCTACCAGGTAAATACACTGGCCTCGACGGACCTGGCTGACCAGATGTCCCTGAGCAATACGCAGTGCACAGACCACCAGCTTTTGCTGACCGCGAGACAGAATATCTGCCGCATTATGCGCGCCTAATCTAAGGCGCAGGTCAGCTCGCTGTGGTCCGGCCTGGGTGTGGCCCATTTGCTGATCGCGGTGGAGGGAAGAGGCGAGCACTGTACTTAGCTCTTTTTCCTTGTCCCATCCCCGGTAGTAGCTCAGGGTCAAACCTTCAAGCTCGACAAGTTCGCTCAAAGTCTGTTCAAAGACTGGCTTCAATGCCTTGATATACGCCCGGCGGAACTCGTCGATCTCGTCACTCGCCGAGCACAGCTCACGGTCCCATGCCGCCTGTGAAGCGGCGTCAAGTGTACCATGCCGAAGCCACGAGTTTCGCTGCTTGAGGGCCTTCTGCAGGCGCTGCCACGTGGCCATAAAGCGAGGTTCCACGTGGAACACTCCCCAATCCAAAAATTGCCTGCGTATCTTCGGCGCGCCTTCTAGCAGTCTAAAGCTGTCAGGATTGATGAGCTGCAGCGGCAGAATTTCCGCAAGCTGGGCAGCGCTTCTGGCGTTCTGCCCGTCGATACGAATCTGGAACTCACCTTGGCGATCGCGTGAAACACCCAGATTGCTGTATCCACCTTGTGCAAGATCGACCTGACCGAAGACCGTACATGAAGGCTGTTCGTACTGGATGACGGGCAGCAAGCGACTGCTGCGAAACGAGCGGGCAATACCCAGCAGATGGATAGCTTCCAGCACGCTGGTTTTGCCACTGCCGTTAGCGCCGTAGAGGATATTGATACGCGGGGAGGGGGAGAGGGTCACCGGGTGCAGATTGCGCACCCCGGTGACCGAGACGCGACTAAGAGACATCTAGGTTGCGCTGGACATGAAGTTACAGACGCATCGGCATGACGACGTAGGCGGAATCGTCGTTATCGGACTCTTGCACCAAGGCGCTGCTGTTGGAGTCGGACAGAATCAAACGCACCTGTTCGGTCGTCATGACGCCCAGCACGTCAAGCAGGTAGCTCACGTTGAAACCGATCTCCAGCGAGTCACCGTTGTACTCGACGCTGATTTCTTCTTCCGCTTCTTCCTGCTCGGGGTTGTTGGCCTGAATCTTCAATTGACCGCTGGCCAGTTGCAGACGGATGCCACGGTACTTCTCGTTGGACAGAATCGCCGTCCGGCTGAACGCCTCACGCAGTGCCTGACGATCACCGAGCACCAGCTTGTCACCACCTTTAGGCAGCACGCGCTCGTAGTCAGGGAACTTGCCATCCACCAGTTTGGAGGTGAAGGTGAATTCGCCAGTGGTCGCACGGATGTGATGCTGACCCAGAACGATGCTGACCATACCGTCCTGCTCGGTCAGCAGGCGCGCCATTTCGAGAATACCTTTACGTGGAACGATCACCTGATGACGATCAGCATGTTCGATATCGGCAGACATCGAGCACATCGCCAGACGATGGCCGTCGGTAGCCACGGCGCGCAAGATGCCCGCACTCACTTCCAGCAACATACCATTGAGGTAGTAACGAACGTCCTGTTGGGCCATTGCAAAGCTGGTGCGCTCGATCAGGCGGCGCAGTTTGCTCTGCACCAGGTTGAACGTCAGCGACCCCGGGCCTTCTTCGACGGTCGGGAAGTCATTGGCGGGCAAGGTAGACAGGGTGAACCGGCTACGCCCCGCCTTGACGATCAGCTTCGAGTCGTCGAGCTTGATATCGATCAGCGCGTCGTTGGACAGGCTTTTGCAAATGTCCATGAGCTTGCGCGCAGGAACCGTGATCTCTCCAGGTTCGGCGGGCTCTTCCAGCTGGACGCGGCCAACCAGTTCGACTTCCAGATCCGTACCGGTCAGCGACAGTTGCTGACCTTCTACGACCAGGAGCACATTGGAAAGAACCGGCAAGGTCTGGCGGCGTTCGACGACGCCGGCGACCAATTGCAGGGGTTTCAACAGGGCTTCGCGTTGAATGGTGAAATGCATGGTCTAGTCCCTTGCCTTGATGAGCTGCACTGGCGTTATCACGTAGTCAGAGTGCGCAGCAGGTTCTTGTAGTCCTCGCGGATATCCGCATCGGATTCCTTGAGCTCGTTGATCTTTCGGCACGCGTGCAAGACGGTCGTGTGGTCACGGCCACCAAACACGTCACCGATTTCCGGAAGACTGTGGTTGGTGAGTTCCTTGGAGAGCGCCATCGCGACCTGGCGAGGCCGGGCGACAGAGCGGGAACGACGCTTGGACAGCAGATCGGAGATCTTGATCTTGTAGTACTCGGCGACGGTGCGCTGAATGTTATCCACACTGACCAGCTTGTCCTGCAACGCCAGCAAGTCCTTCAGCGACTCACGAATCAGCTCGATGGTGATGTCGCGGCCCATGAAGTGCGAGTGAGCGATGACGCGCTTGAGCGCACCTTCCAGCTCTCTGACGTTGGAGCGAATGCGCTGGGCAATGAAGAACGCTGCGTCATGAGGCAGATCGACCTTGGCCTGATCTGCTTTTTTCATGAGGATCGCGACGCGGGTTTCCAGCTCCGGAGGCTCGACGGCAACCGTCAGGCCCCAGCCGAAACGCGACTTGAGTCGTTCTTCAAGGCCTTCGATTTCCTTGGGATAGCGGTCGCTGGTCAGGATGACCTGCTGTCCGCCTTCCAGCAGCGCGTTGAACGTGTGGAAAAACTCTTCCTGCGAGCGTTCCTTGCGGGCGAAAAACTGGATGTCATCGATCAGCAGTGCATCGACTGAACGGTAGAAACGCTTGAACTCGTTGATTGCATTGAGCTGCAAGGCCTTGACCATATCTGCGACGAAGCGCTCCGAATGCAGGTACACGACCTTGGCGTTCGGATTCTTCTTCAGTAGGTGGTTACCTACTGCGTGCATCAAGTGAGTTTTACCGAGACCGACACCGCCATAAAGGAACAGCGGGTTGTAGCCATGCTTGGGGTTGTCGGCAACCTGCCAGGCCGCAGCGCGTGCCAGCTGGTTGGACTTACCCTCGACGAAATTCTCGAACGTGAACGTACGGTTCAGGTAACTGGTGTGCTTGAGCGCGCCTTCTACCTGAACGGTACGCTGTTCTGCGCGAGCGGGCGCCTGTTGCGAGCTGGCACCTGCCATCGGATCAAAGCTGTCACGCGACGGCTCGTCGTGTGCTGCAACGTTCTGAACAGGTGCCGGCGTCGCCACGGCAGCAACCGGAGCAGCTGTGGCAGGAGCCGGTGCCGAGACGCTGCTGACCGAATTGGCAGACAGTGCCTGGGACGCTGCGGCGGCCAATGGCGCATTCGGAGCGGCACGGGGTGCGGAGCTGCGCTTGCTTCCTATTAATAAGGAAAGAGCAGGGGCCATCCCTTGACCGTGTTCGCCGAGAAGCTCAAGCAAACGACCGAGGTATTTTTCGTTGACCCAATCGAGAACAAAACGATTTGGTGCGTACACACGCAACTCGTCGCCTTCGGCTTCGACCTGTAGCGGACGGATCCAAGTGTTGAATTGCTGGGCAGGCAGCTCATCGCGCAAAAGCTCCACGCACTGCTGCCAAAGTTCCACTGACACGGATATCCCCTGAGTTGAAAGCCGGTGAGGCAAAAACAGCCGCCATTGTAACGACCCAGAGGCGACTTATCCACATGTAGGTTGCTCACAGAGAGCTATAAATCAACGATTTATGCATGAAGCAGACGACAAACGGTCAACACATAAGCTCTGTGGATAACCCATCTTCAGCCCATTGCATAAGTCAGGCGTAAACTCTGTGCATAACTCGCCTGTGGATAAAAAGGCGTTCCATGCACAGCTTTTCCGAAGGTCCGGCACAGGCAGGGCACCGCTTCTCGACAACCTTTCTGACCTCTGTACACATTGAATAACAAGGGCTGTAAGATGTTATCCACAGAAAGGCGCTGCGTAAGAGTTATAAGCTTTATAAAGAAGCTTTAAATACTCTCTTCTTTTTATTTCTATAACCGGAGCGGGTTAGCGTAGCGTTGAACGAAAGGAAGAAGGCGCCCAGCTATAAAAAGATGCCTATGAAGAAAAGCTGGTTGGAAATTGACCTGCGAGCCTGCTTTCTCTAGAATCCCCGGTCTCTTAAAACGGGGGCCATTCCGGCCCGTAGTGGACGAACCAGGTAACACGCCATGAAACGTACTTTCCAACCCAGCACTATCAAGCGCGCCCGCACCCACGGTTTCCGTGCACGCATGGCCACCAAAAACGGCCGCGCAGTTCTTTCGCGTCGTCGTGCCAAAGGCCGTAAGCGTCTGGCAGTTTGATAAATCGGCACAGGAGGTGAGTCGAGACTTCAGTCGGGAAAAGCGTTTGCTCACTCCCCGGCATTTCAAGGCAGTCTTTGACTCCCCTACCGGCAAGGTTCCGGGGAAAAATCTCCTGCTCCTTGCGCGCAACAACGACCTCGATCATCCCCGCCTGGGGCTTGTGATAGGTAAAAAGAGCGTGAAGCTCTCCGTCGAGCGCAATCGTTTGAAACGCCTGATGCGCGAATCATTTCGCCAACACCAAGACAGTTTGGTCGGTTGGGATATCGTTATCGTCGCGCGCAAAGGCTTGGGTGACGTAGAAAACCCTGAACTGATTCAGCATTTCGGCAAGCTCTGGAAACGTCTGGCGCGTAGCCGACCCATTCCGGAAGAAAAATCCGAACCTGCAGGGGTAGACAGTCCAGATGCGTAAACTGGCACTCGTTCCGATCCAGTTCTATCGCTATGCCATTAGCCCGCTGATGGCCAGTCACTGTCGTTTCTACCCCAGTTGCTCCTGCTACGCGTATGAAGCCATCGAAAATCATGGCCTTTTGCGCGGTGGCTGGCTGTCAATTCGTCGTCTTGGTCGCTGTCACCCATGGAATCCCGGTGGTTATGACCCGGTTCCAGCTATCCCCACCTCCCGTTCTTCTTCGATGGCCGAGTAATCATGGATATTAAACGCACGATCCTGATCGTCGCCCTGGCAATCGTGACCTACGTCGGGGTTCTGAAATGGAACCAAGACTATGGCCAGGCTGCCATGCCGACCCAGAATGTTGCAGCCAGCAGCACCGCACCGGGTATTCCGGACACGGCCGCTGGTACTAATGGTTCTGCAAGTGCCGATGTTCCAAGCGCAAGCGCTACTGCCAATACGGCTGCAGCACCTCTTGAAACTCCGGCCGTAGCCAGCAAAGACCTTATCCACGTCAAGACCGATGTGCTCGATCTGGCGATCGATCCGGTGGGTGGCGACGTCGTTCAGCTCCGTTTGCCTCTGTACCCGCGTCGTCAGGATCGTCCTGACGTTCCGTTCCAGTTGTTCGACAACGGCGGCGAGCGTACTTTTCTGGCACAAAGCGGCCTGACCGGGACCAATGGTCCGGATGCACGCGCTGCCGGTCGTCCGGTTTACACCTCCACACAAAAGACTTATCAACTGGCTGATGGCCAGGACACGATGGTCGTGGATCTGAAATTCTCGGAAAACGGCGTCAATTACATCAAGCGCTTCACCTTCAAGCGCGGTCTGTACGATCTGGTCATGACTTACGTTGTGGATAACCAGAGCGCACAACCCTGGTCCGGTAATCTGTTCGCGCAATTGAAGCGCGATGCGAGCTCCGATCCTTCTTCGACGACTGCTACTGGCACCGCTACCTACCTGGGCGCTGCCCTGTGGACTGCGGCCGAGCCGTACAAGAAAGTGTCGATGAAAGATATCGACAAGGGCCAGGTCAAGGAAACTGTCCAGGGCGGTTGGGTTGCATGGCTGCAGCACTACTTCGTGACTGCGTGGATTCCCGATCACAACGCCACCAACGCTGTTCAGACCCGCAAAGATAGCCAAGGCAACTACATCATCGGCTTCACCAGCCCGACTCTCTCGGTTGCACCCGGTGCACAAGGTGAAACCAGCGCTACCCTGTATGCAGGCCCGAAAAGCCAGGCGGTACTCAAAGAGTTATCCCCAGGTCTGGAGCTGACCGTCGATTATGGTTTCCTGTGGTTCATTGCCCAGCCTATCTTTTGGCTGCTGCAACATATCCACGCCATCCTCGGCAACTGGGGCTGGTCGATCATTGTCCTGACCATGCTGATCAAAGGCCTTTTCTTCCCGCTTTCCGCAGCCAGCTACAAGTCGATGGCACGCATGCGCGCCGTGGCTCCGAAGCTTGCATTGCTGAAAGAGCAGCATGGCGATGATCGTCAGAAGATGTCCCAGGCAATGATGGAGCTGTACAAGAAAGAGAAGATCAACCCGCTGGGTGGATGCTTGCCGATTCTTGTACAAATGCCGGTTTTCCTTTCGCTGTACTGGGTACTCCTGGAAAGCGTGGAAATGCGTCAGGCACCGTGGATCCTGTGGATAACCGACCTGTCGATCAAGGACCCGTTCTTCATCCTGCCGATCATCATGGGCGCGACCATGTTCATCCAGCAGCGTTTGAACCCGACTCCGCCGGACCCGATGCAGGCCAAGGTCATGAAAATGATGCCGATCATTTTCACGTTCTTCTTCCTGTGGTTCCCTGCCGGTCTGGTTCTGTACTGGGTTGTGAACAACACCCTGTCGATCGCTCAGCAGGCTTACATCACTCGCAAGATCGAAGCGGCTACCAAGAAAGCAGCTGTCTGATCTAACCTGTGAATAAGTTCTACAAGACGCCCCCTCGTGGGGCGTTTTGCTATCCGTCATTTGTCCGGGAGCCGGAGCATGAACGTTCCTCGTGAAACCATTGCCGCCATCGCCACAGCCCAGGGGCGGGGCGGTGTTGGTATTGTCAGGGTGTCAGGTCCTCTGGCGGGCAGGGCCGCCGAAGCCATTATCGGTCGGACCCTCAAGCCACGATTTGCCCATTACGGACCTTTTGTCGATGATGCCGGACAGGTACTCGATGAAGGGATCGCGCTGTATTTTCCGGGACCCAACTCGTTCACCGGCGAGGACGTGCTGGAACTTCAGGGCCACGGCGGCCCCATCGTTCTGGACATGCTGCTGCAGCGCTGCCTGCAACTGGGCAGCAGACTGGCTCGTCCGGGAGAGTTCAGTGAGCGCGCCTTTCTCAATGACAAGCTGGATCTTGCCCAGGCAGAAGCCATTGCCGACCTGATCGAGGCGAGTTCTGCACAGGCAGCGCGCAATGCACTGCGCTCTTTGCAGGGTGCTTTTTCGCGGCGTGTGGATAACTTGACCGAGAAATTGATCAGCCTGCGCATCTATGTGGAAGCTGCAATCGACTTCCCCGAAGAGGAAATCGACTTCCTTGCCGATGGCCACGTTCTGAACATGCTGGATGACGTACGTGCCGAGTTATCCACAGTGTTGCGTGAAGCCGGGCAGGGTGCCCTGTTACGCGACGGCATGACCGTAGTGATTGCCGGACGCCCCAATGCGGGCAAATCCAGTCTGCTGAATGCTTTGGCGGGCAGGGAGGCGGCAATTGTCACCGAGATCGCCGGCACAACCCGCGATGTACTGCGTGAACATATCCACATAGACGGAATGCCGTTGCACGTCGTCGACACTGCAGGGCTGCGGGATACTCAAGACCAGGTGGAAATGATCGGCGTGCAGCGCGCACTCAAGGCCATCGGCGAAGCTGACCGGATTCTGCTGGTGGTGGATGCGACCGCTCCGGAGGCAGCAGACCCGTTCGCACTGTGGCCGGAATTCCTCGAGCAGCGCCCGGACCCGTCGAAAGTCACGCTGATCCGCAACAAGGCAGATCTGAGTGGAGACCCCGTCGATCTGCAAACCAGCGTAGATGGCCACGTCACCATCAGCCTGAGCGCCAGGTCTGGTGGCGAAGGGCTTGAACTGCTGCGCGAGCATCTCAAGGCCTGCATGGGCTATGAACAAACCTCGGAAAGCAGCTTCAGCGCGCGTCGACGCCACCTTGAAGCGCTGCGCCATGCCAGTGACTCTCTGGAACACGGCAGAGCTCAACTCACCCTGGCGGGGGCCGGAGAGCTGCTGGCCGAAGACCTGCGTCAGGCACAGCAAGCGCTTGGCGAGATCACCGGCGCATTCAGTTCCGACGACCTCCTTGGCAGAATCTTCTCCAGCTTCTGCATAGGCAAGTAAACCTTCTGGCATGGCATGGCCCGGCCTGGGTCATGCCTTCAAGTACCACGAGACGCCTCTTTCAGCTGGAGTGTTATCCACATATTCGGCTTTTTCCTCCTTTAACTTTGCTTCGACACCTGAATCTGACCAACAGAAATGCCTGAGGGAAGGATTTTCTGTGCCTGATTTTTGATGAAGAGCCGGTTTTTTGTGGATTAAGCCCTGTGAATAACTGCCCTTTAGCTCAGTGGGTAAGCAGGGTGCAAACCTGAAGATAGATGCCCCTGTGGACAAGTGGCTATCTTATCAACAGGCTCAGGACGGTTATCCAAACCCCTCATCCCCACATGAACACAGACTTTTGAATCTCTGTACACATTGAAAATAAAGGCTCGTAGAGATCTATCCACAGAAAGGTAGCTCAGTAAGAATAAACATAAAAACAAGGCTTTATAAACTTTCTTTCCTTTTTATTTTCTTTATCCGCGACTTTTCCACAGCTGGTTAAATTTTGTCCAACGGGTTTCATTCAGGTGGGGTAAGTCCCTATACTTGTCAGCTATCCCAATTTCTCATCGACAACAGGCACGAGGTGCGTGGTGGATTTCCCTTCCCGTTTTGAAGTGATCGTCATCGGTGGCGGTCATGCCGGTACCGAGGCCGCACTGGCGTCGGCACGCATGGGTGTCAAAACCCTGTTGCTGACCCACAACGTGGAAACACTCGGCCAGATGAGTTGCAACCCGGCCATCGGTGGTATTGGTAAAAGCCATCTGGTCAAGGAAATCGACGCCTTGGGCGGCGCCATGGCCATGGCTACTGACAAGGGCGGTATCCAGTTCCGCGTGCTGAACAGCCGCAAGGGGCCGGCCGTACGTGCCACCCGTGCGCAGGCAGATCGCGTGCTGTACAAGGCAGCCATTCGTGAAACTCTGGAAAATCAGCCGAATCTGTGGATATTTCAGCAAGCCTGCGATGACCTGATCGTTGAACAGGATCAAGTGCGCGGCGTCGTGACCCAGATGGGTATGCGCATATTTGCCGATTCAGTGGTGTTGACCACAGGTACGTTCCTTGGCGGACTTATCCACATCGGTATGCAAAATTATTCGGGCGGTCGGGCAGGTGATCCTCCTTCGATCGCATTGGCGCAAAGACTGCGTGAACTGCCGCTGCGCGTCGGCCGCCTGAAAACCGGGACCCCGCCACGGATTGACGGACGTTCTGTGGATTTTTCGGTGATGACCGAGCAACCAGGTGACACACCGATTCCGGTCATGTCGTTCCTGGGCAACAAGGAACAGCATCCGCCGCAGGTCAGTTGCTGGATTACGCACACCAACGCGCGGACTCACGAAATCATTGCGTCCAACCTCGATCGCTCGCCGATGTATTCGGGCGTGATCGAAGGTATTGGTCCGCGTTACTGCCCGTCGATCGAAGACAAGATCCACCGGTTTGCCGACAAGGAAAGCCATCAGGTCTTCATCGAGCCGGAAGGATTGACCACGCACGAGCTGTACCCGAACGGTATCTCCACGTCGTTGCCATTCGATGTGCAACTGCAGATCGTCCGGTCGATTCGCGGCATGGAGAATGCACACATCGTTCGTCCTGGTTACGCCATCGAATATGACTATTTCGACCCGCGTGATCTGAAATACAGCTTGGAAACCAAGGTCATCGGCGGCCTGTTCTTCGCAGGCCAGATCAACGGCACGACCGGTTATGAAGAGGCCGGTGCCCAGGGTTTGCTGGCCGGGACCAATGCCGCGCTGCGCGCACAGGGTCGAGACAGCTGGTGCCCGCGTCGCGATGAAGCGTACATCGGCGTTCTGGTCGACGACCTGATCACGCTCGGTACGCAAGAGCCTTACCGGATGTTCACCTCCAGGGCCGAATACCGTTTGATCCTGCGCGAAGACAACGCTGATTTGCGACTCACCGAAAAAGGCCGCGAACTGGGCCTGGTCGACGACGCCCGCTGGGCTGCGTTCTGCACCAAGCGTGAAAGCATCGAGCTGGAAGAGCAGCGTTTGAAAAGTACCTGGGTACGTCCCGGTACCGAGCAGGGCGATGCGATTGCTGCACACTTCGGCACGCCACTGACCCACGAATACAATTTGCTCAACCTGCTGACCCGTCCGGAAATCGATTACGCCAGCCTGATTTCAATCACTGGCCAGGGCTGCATCGATCCCCAGGTCGCCGAGCAGGTAGAGATCAAGACAAAATACGCCGGTTACATTGATCGCCAGCAGGACGAAATTGCCCGTCTGCGCGCCAGTGAAGACACCCGTCTGCCGGAAGACATCGATTACGCCGCGATATCCGGCCTGTCGAAAGAAATCCAAAGCAAGCTGGGGATAACTCGTCCGGAAACACTCGGACAGGCATCGCGTATCCCCGGCGTCACGCCTGCAGCGATATCGCTGTTGATGATCCATTTGAAAAAACGCGGCGCGGGCCGTCAGTTGGAGCAAAGCGCTTGAGTTCTATGGTCACCCCGCAACACGCCCAAGAGTTATCCACCGGTGCCCGGGAATTGGGGATTGACCTCAGCCCGGCCCAGCACGAGCAATTGCTGGCGTATCTGGCGTTGTTGATCAAGTGGAACAAGGCCTACAACCTGACTGCGGTACGCAACCCGGACGAAATGGTATCGAGGCATCTGCTCGACAGTCTCAGTGTGGTGCCCTTCATCGAAGGTACGCGCTGGATCGACGTTGGCAGCGGCGGTGGGATGCCCGGCATTCCCATGGCCATCCTGTTTCCGGAGCGCAAAGTGGCGCTGCTGGACAGCAATGGCAAGAAAACCCGGTTTCAGACACAAGTCAAACTTGAGCTGAAACTGGATAATCTTGAAGTTATCCACAGCCGTGCAGAAAGTTATCAGCCCGAAGTGCCTTTCGACGGGATCATCTCCCGTGCATTCAGCAGCCTGGAAGACTTCACCGGCTGGACGCGTCACATGGGCGACGTCAATACACGCTGGCTGGCAATGAAAGGGCTGCATCCTGACGATGAGCTGGTAGCATTGCCCTCGGATTTTCACCTCGATAGCGCACACGCCTTGACCGTTCCGGGTTGCCAAGGCCAACGCCATCTGCTGATACTGCGCCGCACGGCATGACTGGGAACACAAGCAAGAATGGCTAAGGTATTCGCGATAGCGAACCAGAAAGGTGGGGTCGGCAAGACCACCACATGCATCAACCTCGCCGCATCGCTGGTCGCGACCAAGCGCCGTGTGCTGCTGATCGATCTCGATCCCCAGGGCAACGCGACCATGGGCAGCGGTGTGGATAAACACAACCTGGAAAACTCCGTCTACGACCTGTTGATCGGCGAATGCGATCTGGGCGAGGCCATGCAGTTTTCCGAGCACGGTGGTTATCAACTGCTTCCGGCCAACCGTGATCTGACGGCGGGCGAAGTGGTTCTGCTGGAAATGCAGATGAAAGAGAGTCGTCTGCGCAATGCGCTGGCGCCCATCCGCGAGAATTACGATTACATTCTCATCGACTGCCCACCTTCGCTGTCGATGCTGACCCTGAACGCGCTGGTTGCCGCAGACGGCGTAATTATCCCCATGCAGTGCGAGTACTTTGCACTCGAAGGTCTCAGCGACCTTGTGGATAACATCAAGCGTATTGCTGAACTGCTCAACCCGCAGCTGAAAATCGAAGGCCTGCTGCGCACCATGTATGATCCGCGGCTGAGCCTGATCAACGACGTTTCGGCGCAGCTCAAGGAACATTTCGGCGAGCAGCTGTACGACACAGTGATCCCGAGAAACATCCGTCTGGCCGAGGCACCGAGTTTCGGCATGCCCGTGCTGGCGTACGACAAGTCGTCTCGCGGTGCGCTGGCCTATCTGGCCCTGGCAAGTGAACTGGTTCGTCGTCAACGTCGCGGCGCAAAAACCGCTCAGCCAACCTAAGGAATTCCCATGGCCGTCAAGAAACGAGGTCTCGGACGTGGGTTGGACGCGCTTCTGAGCAGTCCAACCGTCAGTTCGCTGGAAGAACAGGCCGTCAAGGCCCCGCCAAGTGAGTTGCAGCATGTGCCGCTGGACCTGATCCAGCGCGGCAAGTACCAGCCGCGCCGTGACATGGACCCGCAGGCACTCGAAGAGCTCGCGCAGTCGATCAAGTCGCAGGGCGTGATGCAGCCGATCGTGGTGCGTTCTATCGGTGACAACCGCTTCGAGATCATTGCGGGCGAGCGTCGCTGGCGTGCCAGCCAGCAGGCAGGTGTCGAGACGATCCCGGCGATGGTCCGCGATGTACCGGACGAAACCGCGATTGCGATGGCGCTGATCGAGAACATCCAGCGTGAGGACCTCAACCCGATCGAAGAGGCCATGGCGCTGCAGCGCTTGCAGCAGGAGTTTCAACTGACCCAGCAGCAGGTGGCCGATGCCGTCGGCAAGTCGCGAGTCAGTGTCGCCAACCTGTTACGCCTGATTGCCTTGCCGGAGGCCATCAAGACGATGCTGTCTCATGGTGACCTGGAAATGGGCCATGCGCGTGCCTTGCTCGGCTTGGGTGAAGATCGGCAGGTCGAAGGTGCGCGACACGTTGTCGCACGCGGGCTTACCGTGCGCCAGACCGAAGCACTGGTCAGGCAGTGGCTGAGCGGCAAGGCAGAGGCTGCCGAGCCGGTGAAGACCGACCCGGACATCAGCCGCCTGGAACAGCGTCTGGCCGAGCGTCTGGGCTCTGCGGTGCAGATTCGTCATGGTCAGAAGGGCAAAGGGCAATTGGTCATCCGTTACAACTCGCTGGACGAGCTTCAGGGAGTGCTCGCTCACATCCGCTGAAACAATTGCTCTGTAGCGTATAGTCGGAAATCACTACCCGACTGTTGAATAGGGGCTTAACCGCCCCTATACTCTGCGCGCATTTTGTCGGCACAAATTATGCCAAGTTATTGATTATGGCGACCGACATCAAAGGAGCAGTTGCGATGGAATCCCGCATGCCAGACCGCTTGCCGTTCTATCGCCTGGCGGTTTTCCCGCTTTTGCTGGCTCAATTGATCGTGCTGCTCATGGCCGCATTGGTGCTGTGGCAGTGGCAAGGAGTCGTTGCAGGATATTCGGGACTCTGCGGAGGCCTGATAGCCTGGCTACCCAATTTATACTTTGCTCACAAGGCATTCCGGTTTTCCGGGGCCAGAGCAGCGCAAGCCATCGTTCGGTCGTTCTACGCCGGCGAGGCAGGCAAACTGATTTTCACGGCAGTGCTTTTTGCATTGACGTTCGCAGGTGTGAAGCCTTTGGCGCCGCTGGCTGTATTCGGCGTGTTCATGTTGATCCAGGTGGTCAACTGGTTCGCTCCCCTGCTTACGAGAACAAGACTTTCGAGACCTTAGGGCGTTTGAGGCAACCATGGCAGAGCAAACAGCTTCGGGCTATATCCAGCACCACTTGCAGAACCTTACATTCGGGCACCTGCCCAATGGCGAATGGGGCTTTGCCCACACCGCAGCGGAAGCCAAGGAAATGGGTTTCTGGGCCTTCCACGTCGATACCCTCGGCTGGTCGGTTGCGTTGGGTCTGATTTTCGTTCTGATCTTCCGCATGGCGGCCAAGAAGGCAACTTCCGGCCAGCCTGGCGCACTGCAGAACTTCGTCGAAGTGCTGGTCGAGTTCGTCGACGGTAGTGTGAAAGACAGCTTCCACGGCCGCAGCGCGGTCATCGCGCCACTGGCGTTGACCATTTTCGTCTGGGTATTCCTGATGAACGCGGTCGACCTGGTACCGGTGGACTGGATTCCACAGCTGGCGATGATGATCTCGGGTGACTCGCACATTCCGTTCCGTGCCGTTTCGACCACTGACCCGAACGCCACGCTGGGCATGGCCCTGTCCGTGTTCGCACTGATCATTTTCTACAGCATCAAGGTCAAGGGCATCGGCGGTTTCATCGGCGAACTGACCCTTCACCCGTTTGGCAGCAAGAACCTGTTCGTTCAGGCGCTGTTGATCCCGGTCAACTTCCTGCTGGAATTCGTGACGCTGATCGCCAAGCCGATTTCCCTGGCTTTGCGTCTGTTCGGCAACATGTATGCTGGCGAGCTGGTCTTCATTCTGATCGCCGTGATGTTCGGCAGCGGTCTGTTGTGGCTCAGCGGTCTGGGTGTAGTGCTGCAGTGGGCGTGGGCTGTGTTCCACATCCTGATCATCACCCTGCAAGCGTTCATCTTCATGATGCTGACCATCGTCTACCTGTCGATGGCTCACGAAGATAACCATTGAGATTCGTCTCAGGACGCGTCTGATGACCGTCTCGCCACTGGCGAGGCGGTGCCCGCAAGGGCTGATGTAGAAACGATTTTGTTTTACCGCTTCAATTAAAAAAACCTAACCAATACGACGTAAAAGTCGGGAGGAAAGATGGAAACTGTAGTTGGTCTAACCGCTATCGCTGTTGCACTGTTGATCGGCCTGGGCGCACTGGGTACTGCAATCGGTTTCGGCCTGTTGGGCGGCAAGTTCCTGGAAGGCGCAGCGCGTCAGCCGGAAATGGTTCCAATGCTGCAAGTTAAAATGTTCATCGTTGCGGGCCTGCTCGACGCCGTGACCATGATCGGTGTTGGTATCGCTCTGTTCTTCACCTTTGCGAACCCCTTCGTTGGTCAACTCGCTGGCTGATCACTCGAATTTTCGAGTTGATTGGTGTGATGGACAACGAACGAGCGAGGTGTTGGCGTGAACATTAATGCAACCCTGATTGGCCAGTCCGTTGCGTTCTTCATTTTTGTGATTTTCTGCATGAAGTTCGTGTGGCCTCCGGTCATCGCGGCTTTGCACGAACGTCAGAAGAAGATCGCGGATGGACTGGACGCTGCTTCCCGAGCAGCTCGCGACCTGGAGCTGGCCCAAGAAAAAGCGGGTCAACAACTGCGCGAAGCTAAAGCTCAAGCAGCCGAGATCATTGAGCAAGCCAAGAAACGCGGTACCCAGATTGTCGACGAAGCCCGTGAAACGGCACGCGTTGAAGCTGACCGTGTGAAGGCTCAGGCTCAGGCCGAGATCGAGCAGGAACTGAACGGTGTCAAAGATGCCTTGCGCGCCCAGTTGGGTAGCCTGGCAGTCAATGGCGCAGAGAAGATTCTGGGTGCCACAATCGATCAAAACGCGCACGCGGAGCTGGTTAACAAACTGGCTGCTGAAATTTAAGCGAGGGCGATCATGGCAGAACTGACCACGTTGGCCCGACCTTACGCGAAGGCGGCCTTCGAGCATGCGCAGGCCCACCAGCAGCTGGCCAATTGGTCAGCCATGCTCGGCCTGGCTGCTGCGGTGTCGCAAGACGACACCATGCAGCGCATGCTCAAGGCCCCGCGACTGACGAGCGCACAAAAGGCCACCACTTTTATTGAAGTGTGTGGCGAAAAGTTCGATGCCAAGGCACAGAATTTCATTCACGTCGTTGCTGAAAACGACCGCCTCCCGCTCTTGCCGGAGATCGCCGAACTGTTCGACCTGTACAAGGCCGAGCAGGAAAAATCGGTCGATGTGGATGTCACCAGTGCTTTCGCATTGAACCAAGAACAGCAAGACAAACTCGCCAAGGTTCTCAGTGCACGGCTCGGCCGGGAAGTGCGCCTGCATGCTGCGGAGGATGCCTCTCTTATAGGGGGTGTCGTCATCCGCGCCGGCGACCTGGTTATCGATGGCTCAGTTCGTGGCAAGATCGCGAAACTAGCCGAAGCATTGAAATCTTGAGTTTGAAGGGGCAGCAGAGCAATGCAGCAACTCAATCCTTCCGAAATAAGTGACATCATCAAGGGTCGCATCGACAAGCTCGATGTAACCTCCCAAGCCCGTAACGAAGGCACAGTCGTCAGCGTGTCTGACGGTATCGTGCGGATTCATGGTCTGGCCGACGTAATGTACGGCGAAATGATCGAGTTTCCGGGCGGTGTCTACGGTATGGCGCTGAACCTTGAGCAAGACTCCGTGGGTGCCGTTGTACTGGGCGCTTACACGACTCTGGCTGAAGGCATGAGCGCCAAGTGCACAGGCCGCATCCTCGAGGTTCCGGTTGGTAAGGAACTGCTGGGTCGCGTTGTCGATGCACTGGGTAACCCAGTTGACGGCAAAGGTCCGCTGAACAACACCGAGACCGATGCGGTCGAGAAAGTTGCTCCAGGCGTGATCTGGCGTAAGTCGGTAGACCAGCCTGTACAGACTGGCTACAAGGCTGTCGATGCCATGATTCCTGTCGGCCGTGGCCAGCGTGAGCTGATCATCGGTGACCGTCAGATCGGTAAAACCGCTCTGGCCATCGACGCAATCATCAACCAGAAGAACAGCGGCATCTTCTGCGTCTACGTAGCAATCGGTCAGAAGCAATCGACCATTGCCAACGTTGTTCGCAAGCTCGAAGAGAACGGCGCACTGGCTAACACCATCGTCGTGGCTGCAAGTGCTTCCGAATCCGCAGCGCTGCAGTTCCTTGCACCGTACTCGGGTTGCACCATGGGCGAGTTCTTCCGCGACCGCGGTGAAGACGCGCTGATCGTTTATGACGATCTGTCCAAGCAAGCAGTGGCTTACCGCCAGATTTCCCTGCTGCTGCGCCGTCCACCAGGCCGTGAAGCTTACCCAGGCGACGTGTTCTATCTCCACTCCCGTCTGCTGGAGCGCGCATCGCGTGTTTCCGAAGAATACGTAGAGAAGTTCACCAACGGCGCAGTGACCGGCAAAACCGGTTCCCTGACCGCACTGCCGATCATCGAAACCCAGGCTGGCGACGTTTCCGCGTTCGTTCCGACCAACGTGATTTCCATCACCGACGGTCAGATCTTCCTGGAATCGGCGATGTTCAACTCCGGCATCCGTCCGGCTGTGAACGCCGGTGTTTCGGTATCCCGTGTGGGTGGTGCCGCTCAGACCAAGATCATCAAGAAGCTTTCCGGTGGTATCCGTACCGCTCTGGCTCAGTACCGTGAACTGGCGGCATTCGCCCAGTTCGCTTCTGACCTGGACGAGGCGACCCGCAAGCAACTTGAGCATGGTCAGCGCGTTACCGAGCTGATGAAGCAGAAGCAATACGCACCAATGTCGATCGCTGACATGGCGCTGTCGCTGTATGCCGCTGAGCGTGGGTTCCTGACTGACGTCGAAATCGCCAAGATCGGCAGCTTTGAACAAGCGCTGATTGCTTACTTCAACCGCGATCACGCCGATTTGATGGCGAAGATCAACGTGAAGGGTGACTTCAATGACGAAATCGATTCTGGCATGAAAGCCGGCATCGAGAAGTTCAAGGCCACCCAAACCTGGTAAGCCGCAGCGGGGGCCGCAAGGCTCCCGCTTGCTAACCTGATAGGTGTTACATGGCAGGCGCAAAAGAGATTCGCAGCAAGATTGCGAGCATCAAAAGCACGCAAAAGATCACCAGCGCCATGGAAAAAGTGGCGGTCAGCAAAATGCGCAAGGCTCAAATGCGCATGGCTGCTAGCCGTCCTTACGCGGAGCGCATTCGTCAGGTGATTGGTCATCTGGCAAACGCCAACCCGGAGTACCGCCACCCGTTCATGATCGAGCGCCCTGTTAAGCGCGTCGGTTATGTCGTAGTGAGCAGTGACCGTGGTCTGTGTGGTGGCTTGAATACCAACCTGTTCAAGACTCTGGTCAAGGACATGGCGGTGAACCGTGAAAACGGTGTAGAGATCGATCTGTGCGTGGTCGGCAGCAAAGGTGCGGCATTTTTCCGCAACTTCGGCGGTAACGTCGTCGCTGCGATCAGCCACCTGGGCGAAGAGCCGTCGATCAACGACTTGATCGGCAGCGTCAAGGTGATGCTGGATGCCTACCTGGATGGCCGTATTGATCGCCTGTCCGTGGTATCCAACAAGTTCATCAACACCATGACCCAGCAACCAACAGTGGAGCAATTGATTCCGCTGGTGGCAACCCCGGATCAAGGGCTCAAGCACCACTGGGACTATCTCTACGAACCCGATGCCAAAGAGCTGCTAGACGGCCTTATGGTTCGCTACGTGGAATCGCAGGTGTACCAGGCGGTGGTCGAGAACAACGCAGCTGAACAAGCAGCGCGGATGATCGCGATGAAGAACGCCACAGACAACGCCGGTGATTTGATCAGCGATTTGCAGCTGATCTACAACAAGGCGCGTCAGGCAGCGATCACCCAAGAGATCTCGGAAATCGTCGGCGGCGCTGCCGCGGTTTAACGGTTCAAATATTAGAGGAACCAGCTAATGAGTAGCGGACGTATCGTTCAAATCATCGGCGCCGTGATCGACGTGGAATTCCCACGCGATAGCGTACCGAGTATCTACAACGCGCTGGAAGTTCAGAGCGCGGCAGGAACCACCCTGGAAGTTCAGCAGCAGCTGGGCGACGGCGTGGTTCGTACCATTGCGATGGGCTCCACCGAGGGCTTGAAGCGTGGTCTGGAAGTAACAGACTCTGGCGCAGCCATCTCCGTACCGGTCGGTAAAGCGACGCTGGGCCGGATCATGGACGTGCTGGGCAACCCGATCGACGAAGCTGGCCCGATCGCCACCGAAGAGCGCTGGGGCATTCACCGTCCTGCACCGTCCTTCGCTGAGCAGGCAGGCGGCAATGACCTTCTGGAAACCGGCATCAAGGTTATCGACCTGGTCTGCCCGTTCGCCAAAGGCGGTAAAGTCGGTCTGTTCGGTGGTGCCGGTGTCGGCAAGACCGTAAACATGATGGAGCTGATCCGTAACATCGCCATCGAGCACAGCGGTTATTCCGTGTTCGCCGGTGTGGGTGAGCGTACTCGTGAGGGTAACGACTTCTACCACGAGATGAAGGACTCCAACGTTCTGGACAAAGTGGCACTGGTCTACGGTCAGATGAACGAGCCGCCGGGTAACCGTCTGCGCGTAGCACTGACCGGCCTGACCATGGCCGAGAAGTTCCGTGACGAAGGTAACGACGTTCTGTTGTTCGTCGACAACATCTATCGTTACACCCTGGCCGGTACCGAAGTATCCGCACTGCTGGGCCGTATGCCTTCCGCAGTAGGTTACCAGCCGACCCTGGCTGAAGAGATGGGCACTCTGCAAGAGCGCATCACTTCCACCAAGAATGGTTCGATCACCTCGATCCAGGCCGTATACGTACCAGCGGACGACTTGACTGACCCGTCGCCAGCGACCACGTTTGCCCACTTGGACGCCACCGTCGTACTGTCCCGTGACATCGCTTCCCTGGGTATCTACCCGGCGGTAGATCCACTGGACTCGACTTCGCGCCAGCTGGACCCGAACGTCATTGGCCAGGAACACTACGACACCGCTCGCGGCGTTCAGTACGTGTTGCAGCGCTACAAAGAGCTGAAAGACATCATCGCGATCCTGGGTATGGACGAGCTGTCGGAGACCGACAAGCAGTTGGTTAACCGTGCTCGTAAGATCCAGCGCTTCCTGTCCCAGCCTTTCTTCGTGGCAGAAGTCTTCACCGGTGCTTCGGGTAAATACGTTTCCCTGAAAGACACCATTGCTGGCTTCAAAGGCATCCTCAACGGTGACTACGACCACCTGCCAGAACAAGCGTTCTACATGGTCGGCGGCATCGAAGAAGCGATCGAGAAAGCCAAGAAACTGTAATCCCGGCGCCCGGCAACGGGCGCTATTAGGTTGAGGCAAGCAAATGGCTATGACAGTCCATTGCGACATCGTCAGCGCGGAAGGGGAAATCTTCTCCGGTCTGGTCGAGATGGTGATTGCGCACGGCAACCTGGGTGATATCGGTATCGCTCCAGGCCACGCGCCGCTGATCACTGATCTGAAGCCGGGCCCGATCCGCTTGATCAAGCAGGGTGGGGAAGCCGAGGTGTTCTACATCTCCGGTGGTTTCCTTGAGGTTCAGCCGAACATGGTCAAGGTGCTTGCCGATACTGTGCAACGTGCTGCCGACCTGGATGAAGCTTCTGCTCAGGCGGCCGTACTGGCTGCCGAGAAGGCCCTGAACGAGAAGGGCGCAGATTTCGATTACGGATCTGCAACTGCTCGTCTGGCCGAGGCTGCAGCTCAGCTGCGCACCGTTCAGCAAATTCGCAAGAAGTTCGGCGGCTAACCCCGCTGCACTCGATGCGCGATTGAGAAAAAGGGTAGCCTCGGCTACCCTTTTTCTTTTTTCAGATTTCCTCTTTCAAGTCAGCCCGCCTTCGGTCCGGTTGCCGCTCAGTTGGTAGTCCTATCATGTCTCTCGATATCGTTATTCTCGCTGCTGGCCAAGGTACCCGGATGCGGTCCGCGCTGCCCAAGGTCCTGCACCCCGTGGCCGGCAATTCCATGCTGGGTCATGTTATCCACAGCGCGCGCCAGTTATCCCCAAGCGGAATACACGTCGTGATCGGACACGGCGCTGATGCTGTTCGTGAACAGCTGGCAGCCGATGACTTGAATTTCGTGATGCAGGACAAGCAACTCGGTACCGGCCATGCGGTTGCTCAGGCGCTGCCCGCGCTGACGGCTGACACCGTGTTGATTCTTTATGGCGATGTCCCGTTGATCGAAGTAGAGACGCTTTCGCGCCTGCTCAAACTGGTCAACCTGCGGCAACTGGGCCTGTTGACCGTTACGCTGGATGACCCTACCGGTTACGGCCGTATCGTTCGCGATGAGCAGAATCGTGTCTGTGCCATCGTCGAGCATAAGGACGCGAGCGACGCGCAGAAGGCTATCACCGAAGGCAATACCGGAATTCTCGCGGTGCCTGCTGCTCATCTCGCTGACTGGCTGGGGCGGCTGTCCAACAACAATGCCCAGGGCGAGTATTACCTCACCGACGTGATCGCCATGGCAGCTAATGACGGCCTGGTGGTTGCCACAGAGCAACCCCACGACGCGATGGAAGTGCAGGGCGCCAATGATCGCAAGCAGCTTTCCGAACTGGAGCGTCATTACCAGATGCGTGAAGCCCGTCGTCTGATGGCGGCTGGCGTGACCCTGCGTGACCCTGCGCGCTTCGATGTGCGCGGTGAAGTCAGCGTCGGGCGCGATGTGCTGATCGATATCAATGTGATTCTTGAAGGCAAGGTCGTGATCGAGGATGACGTGGTCATCGGTCCGAACTGCGTCATCAAGGACAGCACCCTGCGCAAGGGTGTCGTCGTCAAAGCCAACAGCCACATCGACGGTGCGATTCTGGGGGAGGGCAGCGATGCCGGCCCGTTTGCACGCCTGCGACCAGGCAGCGTGCTGGGTGCCAAGGCGCATGTGGGTAACTTTGTCGAGCTCAAGAATGCGAACCTGGGCGAGGGGGCCAAGGTTGGCCACCTGACTTATCTTGGTGATGCTGAGGTCGGCGCACGCACCAATATCGGCGCCGGTACCATCACCTGTAACTACGATGGTGCCAACAAGCACAAGACGACGTTGGGTGCAGACGTGTTCATTGGTTCCAACAACTCTCTGGTTGCGCCTGTGGATATCCTGGACGGCGCGACGACTGCAGCTGGCTCGACCATCACGCAAAACGTGCCTGCTGAACAACTCGGCGTAGCCCGCGCCCGCCAGCGCAACATCGAAGGCTGGAAGCGGCCGGTGAAAATCAGGAAAGACTGAGTTATCCACAGTCCATGATGCCCCGCGTGCCAATGCTCAACATTGGCACGCGTCCATAACTATCCACACCTGACAGTCAAGCCAGGACGCGGAGCATGGGTAAGATGATCTTGAGATCACCTCTCGTTCCTCACGCTCCAGCGTAGGAATGCCGTTCGTGACGCTCCGCGTCACACCCCAGGCTCAAAAGCCGATGTCACGAGTATCCGGTAGAAATTGCGCCGCCCCATCCCGAAACCTTGACCAAAACCAAAAAATAGGTTTTGATTGCCTTCATTATCTTTCGAAACGAAACTTAAGGCAGTCATGTCGAAGCGTAATACACCGCAGCGTCGCCACAACATTCTCGCCCTGCTCAACGAGCAAGGTGAAGTCAGTGTGGACGACTTGGCTAGACGCTTTGAAACTTCCGAAGTTACGATTCGAAAGGACCTGGCTGCGCTTGAAACCAACGGCCTGCTGTTGCGCCGTTACGGGGGCGCAGTGCCGCTTCCTCACGAGCTTATAAGCGATGGCAGTCAGCCGGTTTCCCGCTACAAACAGGCCATCGCCCGCGCTGCGGTTTCCAGAATTCGCGAGCACGCCAGAATCATCGTCGACAGTGGCAGCACCACGGCGGCATTGATTCCTGAGCTGGGCCAGCAACCCGGCCTGGTGGTCATGACCAATTCCCTGCATGTTGCGCGCGCCCTGACCGAGCTGGAGCACGAACCGGTCCTGTTGATGACGGGCGGAACGTGGGATCCGCACTCGGAGTCTTTTCAGGGGCAAGTCGCGGAACAGGTACTGCGCTCCTACGACTTTGATCAGCTGTTCATCGGTGCCGACGGCATCGATCTGATTCGTGGCACCACCACCTTCAACGAGCTGCTGGGCTTGAGCCGGGTCATGGCGGAAGTCGCCCGGGAAGTCGTGGTCATGGTCGAAGCCGACAAGGTCGGTCGCAAGATCCCCAATCTGGAACTGCCCTGGAGCAGTATCCACACCCTTATTACTGATGATCGCCTGCCCAGTGAGGCGCGCGATCAGATACAGGCCCGCGGCATCAATCTGATTTGTGCTGCTGTCAGCTAGGAGATAACCATGTGTGGAATCGTCGGCGCCGTTGCTGAACGTAATATCACGGCCATTTTGCTCGAAGGCCTCAAGCGCCTTGAATACCGCGGTTATGACAGCGCGGGCGTGGCAGTCTTCAGCAACGAAGGCACCCTTGAGCGCCGCCGTCGCTCTGGCAAGGTCAGTGAGCTGGAACAGGCACTTGCCGGCGAGCCGCTGATCGGTCGTCTGGGCATTGCCCACACGCGTTGGGCGACCCACGGCGCCCCGTGTGAGCGTAACGCCCACCCACACTTCTCGGCCGACACGCTGGCAGTTGTCCACAACGGCATCATCGAGAATCACGAAGCGCTGCGTGAACAGCTGAAAGGCCTGGGTTACGTCTTCGCATCCGATACCGACACTGAAGTCATCGTCCATCTGCTGCACCACAAGCTCAAGGACACCGCCGATCTGGCGGTTGCCCTGAAGGCTGCGGTGAAAGAACTTCACGGTGCTTATGGGCTTGCGGTCATCAATGCCGCGCAGCCGGATCGCCTGCTGGCCGCTCGCAGTGGCAGCCCGCTGGTTGTCGGCATGGGCCTGGGTGAAAACTTCCTGGCCTCCGACCAACTGGCGCTGCGTCAGGTCACTGACCGTTTCATGTACCTGGAAGAGGGCGACATCGCCGAGATCCGTCGCGACAGCGTGCAGATCTGGAACGTCGACGGTGTGTCGGTTGAGCGCGAAGTGGTGCAATACCATGAAGGCGCCGAAGCCGCCGACAAGGGTGAGTATCGTCACTTCATGCTCAAGGAAATCCATGAGCAGCCCAAGGTCGTACAGCGCACCCTCGAAGGTCGTCTGGGGCAACAGCAAGTGCTGGTCCACGCATTTGGTCCACAGGCTGCCGAACTGTTCGCCAAAGTACGCAATGTTCAGATCGTGGCCTGTGGCACCAGCTACCACGCAGGCATGGTAGCGCGTTACTGGCTTGAAGGCCTGGCCGGCATCCCTTGCCAGGTCGAAGTGGCCAGCGAGTTCCGCTATCGCAAGGTAGTGGTTCAGCCGGACACCCTGTTCGTCTCGATCTCGCAGTCCGGTGAAACCGCCGACACCTTGGCAGCGCTGCGCAACGCCAAGGAACTGGGCTTTCTGGCCAGCCTGGCGATCTGTAACGTCGGCATCAGCTCACTGGTACGTGAATCAGACCTGACCCTGCTGACCCAGGCTGGCCCGGAAATCGGCGTGGCATCGACCAAGGCTTTCACCACCCAATTGGTCGCCTTGTTGCTGCTGACCCTGTCGCTGGGTCAGGTCAAGGGATCGCTGGAGCAGGGCGTCGAAGCGCAGCTGGTCGAAGAACTGCGTCGCCTGCCAACCCGCCTCGGCGAAGCGCTGGCAATGGACGGCACGGTCGAGAAAATCGCCGAACTGTTCGCCGAGAAGCACCACACCCTGTTCCTTGGGCGCGGCGCACAGTTTCCGGTGGCAATGGAAGGCGCACTCAAGCTCAAAGAAATCTCCTACATCCACGCCGAAGCCTACCCGGCCGGCGAACTCAAGCATGGCCCGTTGGCGCTGGTCGACGCCGACATGCCAGTCGTCACCGTCGCACCGAACAACGAACTGCTGGAGAAACTCAAATCCAACCTGCAGGAAGTGCGCGCACGCGGCGGCGAGTTGATCGTGTTCGCGGATGAGCAGGCCGGCATGAAGAACGGCGAGGGCACCCACGTCATCGCCATGCCACACATCATCGATGCCCTGGCACCGATTCTCTACACCATCCCGCTGCAGTTGCTTTCGTATTACGTGGCTGTGCTGAAAGGGACGGATGTGGATCAACCGCGGAATCTGGCGAAGTCGGTGACGGTGGAGTGAGTTATCCACAGGGGTGGGGGTTTCGGTAACTTAGAGCAGACTCAGATTTATCCAAAATAATCCTAACGTCGTCACTCCTTCGTACGGAGTAGCTGCGTTGGGACGTCAAGCCTCCACGGAAGGAGACCACCCCAGTATGCGCTTGGCTTTTTCGTTGCTGACGGTCGGGCTGTCCTGAGTGATATTGAAAATACCACTTTGCTCTGTTTGCAACGCCAGCAGTGCGGCGCGTGCAGCGGCTTCTACATGCACAGGGCTGGTGCCTGTCGGCTCGTCAGTGCCAGTGCCGGGCCCGTATAACTGGCCATAGCGCAAGACGGTTCCGTTCAATGCAGGCTCGCTGAGCACTTGCTGTTCCAAGGCCGCCACACCCCCCACACTGATGCCACGGCTGCCGTGTGCCTCCACGTCCAGAGGACATGTTTCCAGATAAGGGGTGTCGCCTGGACGGTAGGCCCAGGCGATGCTTTGAGCGATCAGACGGGTAGCGCCAGCAGCTCGAGCGGCGGCTACCAGATTACGCGTTCCTTCTGTACGGATACGTGCGTTGTTCTCGACCGCTTTTGCCATCAATTCGGGACTTAGGCCACGAGGCAGATCTGTCAGTTGATGAATAACGGCCCATGGCTGGATGCGGACCAACTCTTCGTTTAAACGCTCGGCGTCATAGACATCGACCACTACTGCCGTAGCACCTGTGGCCTCAATGTCCTTCACTTTTTCGGCGCGACGGGTAGCGCCATATACGCTGTAGTCCGCACCCACCAAGAGCTTGAGCAGGGCTCTGCCGATTACACCGGATGCGCCGGCTACAAAAACTTTACGCGACATTGCACTCATCTCCTTGAGGTTTCATTGCAGAAGCAAGGCAGTCACTCGCCTGATACTGTGTCGATACCCTCTAATAAAAGCTGTGGATTCTATCGGGTCGGTTATCGACTAGGCCTAGGAATAGGCTCGACCTGACAGCGCGCTTGAGGATGCTAGATTATTTACTGTGATTAACTTTGAATCGAGTGACAATCAGGAGCATTTCATCATGGCAACTATCGCGAAACCCGATCTGTCACGGCTCACGTCCTGAGCAACTGGCATATTTTTCCGAATTCCATTAGCTCTCCCGAAAAAGACCCTACCCCCACTCCCCGAAAGTCATCCTCAAGACCAGGTTTCTTCACTACCTATTCCGGCACTTTCGAAAACTTGTAAAACAGATTCGGCTCACTCACGACGTACAGGTTGCCTGCGCGATCCATGGTCAGGCCTTCGGGTTGGGGGGCGCTGTGCTTGAGGTCGGAGAAGGTAGCCAGCAGGGATCGAATGCTGACGAATCGTCCCTTGCTGTCCAGTTCCGTGATCGAGTGCGACTGGTCGCTGAGCAGCAGTAAATGGCCGGTTCGCGGGTCGTAGTAGCCGTCTGAAAGGTCGCGTGCAGCGACACTTTTCGTGATCCAGTCCAGCCGGTCGGCAACTTTGATCTGCAAGCGGCCCTGATCGATGGAGTGCAGGACGCCGGAAACTTCGAACATCTGCCGTGGATCGCGTTCCTTGATCGCGAACAGGCGGTCGTTGGCGGGATCATAGGTCACGCCTTCGAATCCCTTGTTATGAATACTGGGGTTGATCAGTAGTGCAATGAACTGAGCTTCCTCGACGTGGATGGGGCGTGCCTGCGTCGGCAACGTGATGATGTCCAGTTGCTGGAGATCTTCATCGCACAGCACGATGCGTCCGTTACCCAGATAAGCCACACCTTCGGTGTCGTCGAAACCGATCAATGGGTAGCGGGCGATTATGTCGCCGTTCACGTCCAGTGCCAGCAGCTGCATGGGGCCTTTATTGGTCACTGCCAGCAGTCGGTCATTGTCGTAGTCGTAGGTGATCCCGGAGATATTGGCGACGTCCGGGGCAAGTGGTTTGGCGTCGATAACCACATGGAAATCCGGCAGCCAGATATTCTTGTCGGCTGCCGTATTGCCCTTTAACCAGGTGCGACCGTACTGGTACAGCTGTTGGTGGACCTGAAAGTGTGTCGACACGGCATAGGCCAGGATCAGCAGCCCGAGAGCACCTGCACTCAGCACGAGTTGTGCGAGTGATACCTGCCTTCGTGCGACGTTCGACCACGTCAGGCGCTTTGCCTTTATCGTTTCCAGCTGCATGGCGTCAGGCACTCCCGCGTGTTGGGCGGCTGGGCGGGCGATTAATCAACATTTTGCTGCCACGCGAAGCGATAGGCCTGCATAGGACTTTCCGGTTTACACCGGCCGTTGTCTGCATCGGCATCGACGATGAACCAGTCAGCTCTGGAGGTCTGGCCCAGCGGCCGGGCTTTTTCCGGCAAGAAGCAATTGGCCAGTTGCTCTCCTGGCACCAGCGCAAAGGTGTCGGGGTGTTCTCTTAGCCAACGGGCAGCCTGTTCGGTTGCCGACGGCTTGGCAAAACCGAAATGCACAATGGGTTGGCGTGCATAGAGCCAGTGCCCCTCGCGCCAGTTGACCAGCACCAGATCGGCACCTTGCGTGACATAAGCGGCCTGTTCCATCAGTTCCTTGTGTGGGTTTTGGCCCTCTATGACGGGTTCGACGAACCCTCTGGCGAACCACAGACCAAGCCAGATAACCACCACCGCCGGGACAATTCGCCGAGCCCTGACGCGGTCGTGGAACCAGCGTTTCAACAACCAGGGCAGCAAGGGGGCAGCCACCAGTACCAGGCCGGGCAGCGCTGGAAAGATGTAGATCTTGCGTTTGCCACTGGAGAGGCTGAAGAACAGCAGCACCAGCAACACCCAGCCGAGCAGTACCAGAACCCGGCCATCGCGCTTGCTCAACTGTCGGCGCCAGGGCGGGATCAGCCAGGGCAGCACCAACACCAGCGGCAGCCAATACTGCGGGATGACTTTGACGAAGAAATACCAGAAGGGCTCGCGATGATCCCAGGCGCTGGCGTATCGATTGGCTGTCTGGTGCAAGAGTATTTCCTGCACATAGGCGAACCCTTCCGGGCCGCCGTCACGCACGACCGAGATAATCATCGGCACCAGCCACAGGCAGCAGGCCAGCAATAACGCCAGCAGCCCCAGCGCCCAGCGCGCGGCCTGTCCTGGCATCGCCACCACACCGTGCCAACCTTTACGCGCGGCATAGGCGTAAGGGATCAACATCAAGGCGGGAACAAAACCGACGCCCTTGGTGATAATGCCCAGGCCCATCGCCGCACAGCTGAAATAGAACCAGCCCCAGGCCGGTCCGAGTAACACGTGGCGAACCAGGCCGTAGAAGCCCAGCGCAATCCACAGGCACAGAAAACTGTCGATCTGTCCGGTGCGCAGGATGCTGTAGGTTTGATAGGTCGCCAGGAATAACAAGGCGGCGTACCGACCGATGCGCCGGTTCCACAGGCGGCTGCCCAGATCGTAGAGGACTGCGGTGGTCGCGCCTGCAGAGAGCAGCCCAGGCAGGTACAGCGCGATGTTCGGGCTGCCCGTCAGCCAAATGAAGAATGCCGTCGCCCACATGAACAGCGGCGGTTTGTCGGCATAGATCTCCGCGGCCCGGTGCGGGACGAACCATGAGCCGTTCTGCAGCATTTCCAGGGCAACGCCGAGAAAACGCTCTTCATCCACGTTCTGCGGCAGACGCACGCCCAAGCCGCCCCCGACCAGTAAAACGGCCAGCGCGACCAGTAGCCATCCCTCAAGGCGAGGCGAAAAGTGAGTTCGCACCGTCATTGCTCCTCAGGTGTCTTGGCCTGTCGGCTGATCAGCTGCAGGTTGCGCATGTACACCAGCAGACCAAAGGCCTGGCCGGCGATGAAGACCGGGTCCTGTCGGTAAATGGCATAGGCCAGCAGGATCGTGCTGCCCAGCATGCTCAGATACCAGAAGCCCACCGGGATGATGCTGCGCTTCTTGAATTCGCTGTACAGCCATTGCAGGACAAAGCGGCCGGTAAATACGGCCTGCCCGACAAAGCCGAGGATCAGCCAGAAGGTCTCGTTGTCCGGCTTCATGGCCGCAGTTCCTGTGCCTGAACATCCAGCCGAGTCCGGCGGATCAGCCACCAGACGCCGACCAGATCAAGAATGCCCACCAGCGCGCGGTCCAGGTTGCCGTACTTGGACACGCCGGCCTGGCGATGGCGGTGGTTGACGGGATGCGTGACCATACGGCCGTTATGTCGCTGAATCAGTGCTGGAATGAACCGGTGCATATGGTCGAAGTACGGCAGGCGCAGAAACGCGGCCCGCTCGATCAGTTTCAGGCCGCACCCGGTGTCTGGAGTCGAGTCTTTGAGAAGCCGGCTGCGCAGGCCGTTTGCGAAGCGCGAGGCCCAGCGTTTGCTGGCGGTATCGCGCCGATTCACTCGGTGGCCGGCCACCAGCTGTATCGCCCCGGAGCCGTTTGCGTGAGCGCGTACCAGCGCCAACATCCCGGGAATATCCGCCGGGTCGTTCTGACCGTCACCGTCCAGGGTCGCCAGCCAGGTGCCGTTGGCCGCCAGTGCCGCGTGATAGACCGAGGTACTCTGCCCAAGTGATCGCTCGTGGCGCAGGATCCGCAACACGGTCAGCCCGCTGTCCTTGAGGTGCGTCAGCACTTTCAAGGTGTCGTCTGTGCTGCCGTCGTCAACGACCAGTATCTCGTAGCGTTCTCCGTCCAGCGCTGTGCAAATCTCTTTGATCAGGCTGGGCAGGTTATCGGCTTCGTTTTTGGCCGGGATCACGACGGATAGAAAAGTGGGCGTGGTCATGGAAGTCCTTGTTATTGAAGTGGCACACGGAGCCGGGCCTGGTAGTGCTCCCGATACCAGTCGACGAAGGCCCTGACGCCGGTGTCGACCGAGACCTGTGGTTGAAAGTCGATCCATTGGCTCAGCGCACTGACGTCAGCCCAGGTTTGCAGCACGTCGCCCGCTTGCAAGGGCAGGTAGCGTCGTTCGGCACGCAGGCCTAGCGCGGCCTCCAGGCAGTCGACGAACTCCAGCAGCTTGACGGGTTGGCCCCGGCCGATATTGAAGAGTTGATGGGGCGGCTCGCTGCCAACCGTGTCGGGCGGCAGCAGGCGCAGGCGCAGGATGCTTTCGACAATGTCGTCGATGTAGGTGAAGTCGCGCGCCATTTCGCCGTGGTTGTAGATATCCACAGGCTGCCCGGCCAGCATGGCTTTTGTGAACTTGAACAGCGCCATGTCCGGCCGGCCCCAGGGTCCGTAGACGGTGAAAAAGCGTAGCCC
Organism: Pseudomonas sp. NFACC10-1; assembly: GCF_900119195.1. NCBI lineage: Bacteria > Pseudomonadati > Pseudomonadota > Gammaproteobacteria > Pseudomonadales > Pseudomonadaceae > Pseudomonas > Pseudomonas sp. NFACC10-1. The sequence goes on from NZ_FPJB01000002.1 coordinate 761,441, forward strand.
TGTGGCGCGCAGGCCGTACAAGTGGCAATAGCTGTAGGCAGTGAGTTCGTTGGCGCGCTTGGTGGCGGCATACAGGGACAGCGGCCGGTTGACGGCATCCTCAATCTGAAACGGCATGCGCGTATTGGCGCCGTAGACTGAGCTGCTCGACGCGTAGATCAGGTGCGCCGGTTGATGCTGCCGACAGGCCTCGAGCACGTTGATAAAGCCGACCAGATTGGATTGGGCGTAAACATTTGGCTGTTCAAGCGAGTAACGCACACCGGCCTGAGCCGCCAGATGAATGACCTGTTCGAAGGCGTTTTGCGCGAAGAGCGCGGACAGACCTTCGGCATCGGTGATGTCCAGCCTGTGGAACGTGAACCCTGGCAGGCGCTGGAGGATGGCCAGGCGCGATTGCTTGAGCTCGACGCTGTAGTAATCGTTGAGGTTGTCGATGCCGACGACCTCTACGCCGAGCTCGCACAGACGCTTGGCGACATGAAACCCGATGAATCCGGCAGCACCTGTCACCAGTACCGTCATGGTTGAGCCGCCCGGCCACGACCAATGCCGTAGTAGGTAAAGCCCGCCTCATGCAGTTGCGACGGATCGAACAGGTTGCGGCCATCGAACACCACGCGATCACCGAGCTTTTCGCCGAGCCGGTCCAGATCCAGCACCCGGTAGTCCTGCCATTCGGTCACCACCACCAAAGCGTCTGCGCCTTCCAGGGCATCTTGCTTGCAGTGCACCAGTTGCAGGTCGTTTCGCTCGCCGTAATGATGCCTGACCGCTTCTATCGCCTGAGGGTCGTGTGCTTGAACCCTGGCACCGGCTGCCCAGAGTGCTTTGAGCAGGGTATGGCTGGAGGCTTCGCGAATATCATCGGTATTGGGCTTGAAGGCCAGTCCCCAGACGGCGAACACCTTGCCCCTGAGATCACCGTGATAATGCGTGTGGATATTTTCAAACAGGCGGTGCTTCTGGCGGCGATTGACCTGTTCCACAGCGTTGAGCAACGCCGTTTCCACGCCGTGCTCGCTGGCTGTGCCGATCAGCGCCTGCAAGTCCTTGGGAAAGCATGAGCCACCGAAACCGCAGCCCGGGTAGATGAAGTCATAGCCAATGCGCGGGTCGGAGCCGATGCCTAGCCGCACCTGTTCTATGTCGGCACCTACTTGTTCAGCGAGGTTGGCGATCTCGTTGATGAACGAAATCTTGGTCGCCAGCAGGCAGTTGGCTGCATATTTGGACAGCTCCGCGCTGCGCGCATCCATGACCACAAACTTCTCGCGGTTGCGACTGAAGGGCTGATACAACTCGCGCATCTGCTCCAGTGCCCGCGGGCTGGCGCCGCCGACGATAATGCGATCCGGACGCAGGCAATCACTGACCGCGCAGCCTTCCTTGAAAAACTCGGGGTTGCTGATCACTTCAAAGCCGTCATCACGTCGCGGACTGGCAGCGATCTCAGCGAGCAGGCGGTCAACGGTGCCCACTGGCGAGGTCGACTTGTTGACAATGATCCGGGCACTTTCGGCGTGTCTGATTACCGAACCCAGTACGGCAAACACTTGGCTCAGGTCCGCCTTGCCATCGGCTTGCGCTGGCGTACCGACTGCGATGAATACCAACTCTGCAAAGCGACTGGCGTGTACTTCATCGGTTGTGAAACTGAGTCTCTTGCAGTCCAGGCCGTTGCGCAGAAGTTCGCCAAGACCGGGCTCGAATATCGGACATATACCATCGCGCAGCGCGTCGATGCGTTTGCTGTCGACATCCATGCAACAAACGGTATGACCTACCTCAGCCAGACAGGCGGCAAGGGTAAGCCCCACATAACCGGTTCCGAACACTGTCACTTTCAAGTGTCGCTCCTTCCGCCTCATGACATGAATGGATGAGCCAGTTTGTCTTCAGGTGCCTTGGCAGCCTGAAATAACCAGCGCAAAATAAATGTCATAAAGGTGTTAAGAAACGATGACACGAGTTTGTCATGTAGCAGGAAGGGCGGCGGGCAGTCCTGTTTGCCCGCCGCAAGCAGGACTGCCAATCACTGACCGCGCTTCATCATGAAAATGAAAAAAATCCCTCCCAACAAGGCGGTGGTTATGCCTATCGGCAGGTCTTCGGGGGCGATCAGCGTGCGGGAGATGACGTCGACCCAGACCATCAACAATGCGCCCAGAAGGGTGGCGACAGGCAACAATCGTCGATGCTCCGAGCCCACCAGGCGTCTGGCCATGTGCGGCACCATCAGGCCGACAAAACCGATGGAGCCGCACAGGGCAACCAGTACGCCGGTCATCAGTGAGGCGATCAGAAAAACCAGCAGGCGCACGTTGCGCACTTGCAGGCCAAGGCTCACGGCGGTCTGGTCGCCGCCCATCAGCGCGTTCAGTGAGCGACCCAGCCCTTGCAGCAGGACCCAACCGCACAGCACCGTGATAAACGGCACCGCAAGCAACTCCCAGCGGGCCAGACCCAGCCCGCCGAGCATCCAGAACAGCACGGAGGAACTGGCGCGGTGGTCGCCCAGAAACAATGACAAGTTGGCGATTGCCATCATCACGAAGGACACGGCCACGCCGCCGAGCAGCAGGCGCTGGCTGTCCAGCCTGCCTTGGTGAATGGCAAGCCATAGCACCAGGCACAGGCTGACCAGCGAGCCGACAAAGGCGGCCAGTGGCAATGTCAGCGTGCCAAACACTTCGCCCGCGTGCATGACCACGATCACTGCGCCAAGCGTGGCGCCCGAGGTCGCTCCCAGCAAATGCGGATCGGCCAGCGGATTGCGGGTCGCGGCTTGCAGAACGCAGCCAATCAGCGCCAGTCCTGCGCCTGCCAGCGCGCCCAGCAATACGCGGGGCGTACGTATCAGCCAGACGATGGTTTCCTGACCCGCGGTCCAGAGCGGTGGATGTTCGGCAGAACCCGAGACTTTGAACATCAGGATAGCCATCACCCGGCTCAAGGGCACAGGGGCCGCGCCGAAGGTGATGCACACCAGGCACGACGCCAACAGCAAAAGCGTCAGAGCGATCAACAGGCCCAGATAACGACGCGGCCGTTCAGTCAGCCACTGCGCCAGCGTCATCGCTTCACGTCATGAAATGCCGCTGCAAGCGTCTCGATGGCCGTGACATTGTCAATGCCGGGCGTCACCGCCACATAGGGCAGCACGACATAACGTCGGTTGCGGATCGCGTCCACGGATTGCAGTGCCGGATTGCTTTCAAGGAAATGCTGTTTCTGCGCAGCGCTGACTTCGCCATAGTCAACGATCACGATCACCTCGGGATTGCTTTGCACGACCGACTCCCAGTTGACGTGGGTCCAGCTGGCTGCGATGTCGCCCATGACATTGCGGCCGCCTGCAGCGCTGATCAACGCCTGAGGAATCGCCAGGCGCCCGGCGGTCATCGGCCGGTCTTCGCCGCTGTCATACAGAAATACCCTGGGCGGCGATTTGCCTGCCACGCTTTTCTCGACGTCGGTCACGCTGCGGCGCATCTGCGCGACCAGTGTTTCGGCCCGGGTCTGCACGTCGAATATCCGGCCCAGATTGAGCAGGTCGTTGTAGACATCCTCCAGCGTCGCTTCGGTGCGGGGCATTATCTGGGCGCAGGATTCGGTCAGTTCATAGGCCTTGATGCCCAGCGGGGCGAGACTTTGCGGCGTAACATCGCCACCCACGCGCATGCCATAGTTCCAGCCGGCAAAATAGAAGTCGGCGTTGGCATTGAGCAGCGTTTCCAGAGACGGATATTTACTGGACAGCTCGGGCAGTTTGCCCAGGTCGCGTAAGAGCGCCTGATCGGGCTTGTTCCAGCCGGTGATGCCGCTGTAGCCGACCATGTGCGATTGCAAACCCAGGGCAACCATCATTTTGGTGAGGTTCACATCGTTGCTGACGGCACGCTGCGGCGCAGCCGTGAACGTCACTGAGCGGTCGCAGCTTTGCACGGTGACGGGGTAGGCGGCATGCACCATCGGGCTGCATAGCAGCGTTGCCAATGCCAGGCGGGCGGACAGGCAGTTCATGTCAGGGTATCCAGGTGATGCGTGGGTAGTCACGCAGAGGGTGGCTGTCGACCAGCGCCTTGGCGCCGAACACACTGAGCAGCATTTCCGGGGTTAGCACCTCCTGCGGCGTGCCTTGCGCAATGAGCCGGCCGTGATGAATGACACACAGGCGATCACAGAATGCCGCCGCCAGGTTCAGGTCATGGATACTGGCCAGCGTGGCCATGCCGAGCTGTTTGACCAGCCCGAGCAATTCCAGTTGATGGCGCGGGTCGAGGTGGTTGGTGGGCTCGTCCAGCACCATCAATCGGGGTTCTTGCACCAGCGCCCTTGCCAGCAGACAACGCTGCTTTTCGCCACCGGAGAGCGTGTCGAACCGATGCTGCTCATAGCCCGCCAGCCCGACGGCGTTCAGCGCGTTTTGCACAATCGCGCGGTCGTGGTCACTGTCTGCGGCAAAGAATCCCTGATGGGGAGCGCGACCCATGTTTGCCACATCCAGCAGCGTCAGGCCGAATGAATCGGGAAACTCCTGGGCAACCACCGCCACATGCCGGGCGCACCAGCGCGGGCTGCAGGACCAGATATCGCGAGCATTGATTGCGACCTTGCCGCTGTGCGGGCGGCTGTAGCGGAATGCGCAACGCAGCAGGCTGGTTTTGCCGCTGCCGTTGGGCCCGATCAGGCCGACGAACTCGCCTGCGGCGATCTGCAGGTCGATATCCTTCAAGGCAAAGTGTTCGTGCGTGCAGACTGACGTCTGTTCCGGTGCCCACGCGAGGCGTTCCAGCGCCAGCATCAAACACGCGGGCCTATAATGACGTGCAGCGAGGGCGGCTCAACCGGTATCCATTGCCGAATGTGCTGACCGGCCTGCATGGCGTGTCTGGTAGTTACGGGGAGGAATTGGAAAACAGGGTTGATCATGGCGTGGGAAGATCGCTGGAGGAGGCTGAGTTAAAAATGCTCAATTGTTATAACATAACATTTAAGGCGCAGCACACTCGCGTATCAACATTCGATTGCCCCGCTTTATCGACCCACCTTTGCAGCGCAACGTGTGACCTTGACGATTCAATAAATCGCCCAGCAGCCGGGCGTGAGGAGTTCGACGAGATTTTCGTCAGGGTCGCGGAAATAGATGCTCGATCCGCCCTTGGGCCACTCTGTGCGGCCCTCTATGGCGACGCTGGCTCTGGCAAGGCGATCAGCCCAGAGTTGCATCTCGTCGGCATTGATGGCGAAGCACACGTGAATCCGGCCTTGGGCATCGTGGGGCGGTATCTCTCCGCCGCTCAGGTACTGCGTCTGCAGTGAAGCGCCGCGCTTGAACAGCAGCAAGGTGCTCACACCTCCGACGTTGAACGCCACCAATGTCGCGCTTTCGAACATCACTTCCAGTTCAAGGGTGTCGGAATAGAATTCCCTGGCGTTCGCCAGATCTTCTACGTAGAGGGCTGTTTCGATAATCCTGTTCAGGCGTGGCATGTGTCGTCATCCTTTTCGGTGTGCGACGAGCCTGCATCGATCAACAGTGAGGTGTTGATCGACGGCTCGTGACAAGTTTCACCGGGATGCCGAGAGGCTGACCAATGCTCGGTTCTTATGCGCGCTATAAGCATGAACTATCGAAGCTATTTCGGCGGGTCATGCAGAGCGTCGGGTGACCACCAGCTCCACCGCTGCAATACGGTCCACGTCCTCATAGCCCTCTTCAAGCAGCTCTTCACCAAAGACATCCGGGTCCAGTTCACGGTAGGTCCATGCCAGTGCCGCATGGTCGATATCGGCCTGCACCGCCTCGAAGAACGGATCGTGCTCGCCCACCATGGCCACGCCGGTGTAAAGCACCAGCGAGCCGCCCGGAGTGAGGCGGTCCAGTGATTCGCGCAGGATGCGCACGGACAGGTCCGCGCCCAATGCATCACCACCGTGGCGGTAGGCCCGCTGCCTGGTGTCTTTCATGTAGGGCGGGTTGGCGACGATGAGGTCGAAGTTTCCGTTCAGGCCCGAGAGAATATCGCTGTGGCAGCACTCCATATTCTTCAGCCCGGCAACCGCGGCATTGGTCTGCGCGAAATGCAGTGCCTTGGGGTTGATGTCGACGGCATGCACCTGAGCCTGCGGACGGGCGACCGCAATCAACATGGCGCCGGCACCCGTACCGCAGCCGATGTCGACGGCGCGGTTGATCGGGTGCGACGTGCCTTGCAGGTGACGATTGATGGACTGCGCGAAGCGATAGGTATCCGGACCGAAAAATACCGAGTCTTCATCTGCGGTAGGAAACGCCGAATGCACCAGCAGCAGATCATCCAGGCTGGAAAATCTCACCCGGCTTTTCAAGCCGTCTTCCTTGCGCTCCAGAATACCGGCAGCCAGCAGGCCTTGAGCCTCTTCGACCGGCAGCATGGATTCCGGTATCAGCCGGCTCCAGCCGAACACATCGCGTAGCGACGCGGCAAGACGATTTCCCGAGCGTTGATTGACGTATTGATGGGTCAAAGGGGTGGGCGTGATAAAGCGATAGCCACTGGTCTCAAGGCGCTGCGCCAATGCAATGAGCGCGGCGCTGTCGGGGAGGGCATGACTCATGCGTGCGCTCCCGTCATTCGCTCGGCCATGCTGCTCACAAACAGACGCGTCGCGTGTAGACCGGCAGCCGTTGCGTGTCTTGCTGGCGACATGCTTTCGATCAACGTAGTCATCTTCTCGGAGGAGGTCGCAGACTCCAGCCTCATGTGCAGTTCGCGCACGTCCGGATCAGCATCTGCTGAAGCAGGCACCGCAAGCGCGGGGGAGGGCTGAGCACCGTCTTGCAGATTGCGGAAACGCGAGCGAAAGGCTTCCGGAAGCCGTTTGCCGACCGTGGGCTGAGCACTGCCATCGGACAGTGAGTCGCCGGCGATCCAGTCGTGCACGAGTTGCTTTTCATAACCGTTGAAGACGCCGAACATTGGCGCACCGGCGCCTTCGAACAGCTTCCAGAAACGGCTGTGCAGGGGATCTTCATGACGCTTGATCCAGCCTCTGTTCTGCAGCACGGCAAGAAATTCCGGGATCTGGTCGGGCTCGGCGAGCCACTCGTTGACGGTCTTGCCGTCGAGACGGCAGTAATCGGAATGCATGTGCTGCCCGAACGTGCGCTTGCGCTCGAGCATGGCGATCACTTCCTGCTCCAGGTCGAACGACTGGATCACTTGAGTTGAACCCATGCCCAGCTCATTGAGGCGATAACCACTGGCGACACGACGATAAAACTCGTCGCGCTCCTGGCCAACAGGCATCAGCTCAAGGACGCTTTGTGCAGCCTTGCGCGCATGGCCGGTGCTGGCATTATCGATCGTCACATGCAGGGTGAAGTAGTAAGGGTCAATGCCCAGTTCATTCAGCTCGAATGATGTGATGAGCAAGTGCAGCGGCAACTGTTCATAGCCCAGGTTGTAACCAATGACTTCGGGAAGGTATTGCTCGCTCAATTGCCCCAGTGACAGCTGAATCGCACCTTGCAGGTAGGCATCGTCTGCCAGTGGCGCGCTGGTATCGCAGTCCAGATCCGCCAGCAGTTTCCGGTACAGCGAGACATGATTCTGTGCTTGTTCGCCGTCACCGAGCTCTTCAAGGTAGGTCCGAATCAGGCCGTGAAAGCGGTAGTCTGCCCAGCGCGGCAGCAATCCGTATAGCCAGGCGCCGTCGACCATTTTGGTCGGTGCGACCTGCTGAATGAAATACATCGCGTGCGCTTTGTTCTTGAAAAACCGTCTCGGTTTTCCAGCGCGGCGTTGCTCAAGATAGAGTGCATATTGATCAGCCACGACCCCTACGTTCTGCTCCATCCACTGTTCAAGCGCTTCGGGCTGGGCCGGAAGGTCGCAGTGTTCCCGCTCGGCCAGGGCCAGGCAGTGATTCAGAAACAGGACCGCATCGTGTTGATGTTCGGGAGCACGTTCATTCATCCATGATTGATAGACGGTTTTTGAACGGGCTTCTTCAACGACGGTTTTGACGACGGCGTTGCCGGTCATCACTTGAAGAGACGTCATGAAAATCGTACCTCGGCAGTTGAACATCACGTTGACGCGGTCATTCGGGACTTTCTGTTTTTTTGTGCAACGTAGATAAGTGAGTGCCTCGATACAGGGAAATTCAGCGTAATTTCCCCGGCACCGATAGGTGGTGATCGCGCTTATTCCAAGGGGCGATGGTCGCGCGGAAAAAATGCATTGCCGGTCCGGGTTTACATCCGCAACAGGTGACCGTGGTATCGGCGTATGCCGTGTCCGATCAAAAAGGCTGAACGCAGGTATTTGAAGCAGGTCGTAACGTTCATGTCATCGATAACGATGATGTATTCAGCCCATAAAAGGATGACCGAAAATGAACAATTATTTTCGCATGAGCGCCATTGCCCTGGCACTTTCGCTAGGTTCGCAAATGGCTTTTGCTGCTCAGGACGCTGATGATTTTGTGGAAGATGCCTCTGCTAAAGGCATCGCCGAAGTTCAGGTTGGCAAGCTCGCACAGGATGAGAAAGGCGTCTCTGCAGATGTGAAGGAATTTGCAAAGCAGATGGTCACGGACCACACCGCCGCCAATGAGAAGCTGGCTGCCATCGCAAAAAGCAACAACCTTGAAGTGTCCGAAGACCCTATGCTGATGGACAAGGCCAAGGCGATGATTCTGGAGATGCGCGAGAAGTCGTTCGATCAGGCATATGCCAACAATCAGGTCTCCGCACATGAGCAGGCGATCAAGCTATACAAGGAAGAGGCCGAGAATGGCAAGGATCCAGAGCTGAAGGCCTTTGCAAAGGCGACGTTGCCTACGCTGGAGAAGCATTTGGAGCATGCGAAAAAACTCGCTGCTGCGCATGGCGGTGATGCTGCCAAAAAGTAAATCCACTGCACCGCATGACGGGATCTACACCCTGTAGACCGTCATGTGGGTACCGCTGGAAATCATCATTACTTTTTCGAAGTGGCCGCCTGGGTTCCGCCCTGTTCAGCGATCGCCGTCAGCTTTTCGTCCGCGCCTTTTTCTTCTGCCAATGTGGCACTCAGCAGAGCGGCGGCTTCTTTCATATTCAGATGTTTGGCCATGGCGATGAGTGTGCCGTAACTGGCGATCTCATAATGCTCGACCTTCTGGCATGCCCCGATCAGGGCCGCATCGAGTACTGCGCCTTTCTCGATCTCTTCCAGCAATTCCTTGCTTTCTTCGATCAGACCTTCCATGGCTGCGCATTTCATGCGTTTCAGCTTCAGACCAGCACCTTCCACCAATTCATCGATACGATCGATCTGACCTTGGGTTTCTTCAAGATGCGCCTTGAAGGCTTCTGCCAGAAGCGGATTGGTCGAAGCGCGTGCGAGACGCGGGAGTGCTTTGGTAATTTGCTTTTCAGCGCTGTAAACGTCTGAAAGTTCGTGAATGAACAAATCTTCTATGGTCGTGCGAGTCATGTTCTTACCCTTTTCAGCGAAGAGAGACTTGTCCACACGCGGGCCGATTGTCTGCCGACCTGTGGACAAGTTTGATGGAGCGCGTAGCGTTGATGATCGGTGTGATCAGCGCCGTGGCAGGCTGTTTTCAAGCAGGGTTCCAACGCCGAAACCCTTGGTTGCCATCACCACCTGAAAGCCTCTGCGCGCAAGCAGCGCCTGCGCCTCGAAGGCACGAAGCCCTTTTACAAATACCCTGTCGGTCAACGCGCTATCCAACTCGTCGCGAGGCGTGAGAGGTTGACGGGAGCTGAGCTTTTTCATGATTCATTCTCCTGAACAAAACAAGGGTTGCCGTTTCAGGCATCTTTGCCCTGGACAAAGCCAGAACCCAGATCCGCACCGGTAATCGGATTGGCGGCCGGATCGGACTGGGTCCGCTCCTTCAACATTTCCAGCACCTCTGTATCCTTTTCATCCAGCGTGACCGAGGCCGTGCCTTCGCCGCCATCGACGGCCGCTTGTGGCGACTCCACATATTCCCAGTCACCACCCTGATTCCACGCACCGCGTACATTGGGTTCGCCGGACATGTTGAAGTACTTGTTGGTGAATTCCGGCATGCCCGGCAGTTTGCCCTGTGGGAAGTTGGGCTGGATGGCGTGGAGGGCTTTTTCAAAAGACAACTGGTGCGCGATTTCCCGAGTCATGAGAAACCCCAGCGCTTCTTTAACGCCCGGATCATCGGTCACGTTCATCAAGCGCTCGTAAACAATCTTGGCTCTGGATTCTGCGGCGATATTGGAACGGAAGTCTGCTGTCGGTTCGCCGATAGTATCAATATAAGCCGCTGTAAAAGGCACGCCGGCAGAGTTGGTCAACGGCGCACCGGACCCGTACAGCAGGCTGGTGATATGTGAGTCATTGCCGTTACCGTTGATAGAGCGATACAACTCGCCTTCTTCTTCAATACCTTCAGCCAATTGACCTTTGGCACCCTTATTGAGCATGACAATAATGGAGCCCACAATTTCAAGGTGGCTTAGTTCTTCAGTGGCAATATCCATCAGCAGGTCTTTACGGCCTGGATCATCTTCACTCAGCCCTTGAGTGAAATACCGTCCGGCCGCGGCCAGTTCACCCTGAGCCCCGCCGAACTGCTCAAGCAGAAGGTTGGCCAGTCCAGGATTGGGTCTTGCTACACGGACGGTGTATTGAAGTCGCTTGTTATACATGAACATGTCGTATCCTCAGGCTTTGATCTCTCGGGAAGCGTCAACCCATGTGCATGGGCTTGATTCAACGCAGTCACAGGTTATGAGAGACTCAGGAGCGCGATCGTTACTGCTAACTTTTTTAAAGAGGACCGGCGGTGTTAAAACCACCGTTCAATAGGATTTGATTATTCCCCTTGCGTGGCTGAATGTTCGTTCATAGTGGCGAAGAAGCCTGTTTGGATGGGGCTGGAGGCCGTTGCTGTTTTACGCAGGAAAAAAGCGTAAAAAGTGCAGTTATAAACAAACTCTATCGCTAACTAAACCGTTCGGTTCAGGTATAAACATACATCATAAGATGGCAGCATGACATCATTTAGATTATGGCATTAATATTTTGAATTTTTTGAAACTGCTGCGATCTGTTTTGCAAGTCGACAAAGCAGGAGCAACACAATGGCTGATGAAAAACACTACCGTATCGATTACCTGCTGCATGGCAGTTACAAGACGTTCTACATACGAGCAGGTGCCATGGATAACAAAGAGGCCTGGCACTGGGCTACAGTGGATGCCGGGTTCGGTGCGATCCCCAAGTACCGTTCCGACCCGGTACCCAAGCTGAGCAAGCCTCAGGCTGAAAAGCTCGGTCTGTCGAACGTGGAGTGGGCGAGGGCTTGAAAGCCCTCGAATCACCTCGATACGACGCCTGCCGTCGTGCGTCACGATGCCGCACGACGGTATTACCTTTGAAAAGTCTACGGTCGCCAGATCCGTCAGATGAGCCTTTGTTTCCCGCCTGAATACCCTCATTCGGATATGCCTGCCGCAAGCCTCGTACCCGCAAGTCTCTCCCTTTCTTCATTTGCCCGATGCCCATGACCTCATGTTAAACGTGCTCTGGCCGATAGCCGGACTATCAGGCTATGGCACCCATTGAACTTCCTGAAAAGCCATTGCTCTGAAGTGATGGCAATATGCCTCCATCTGAACGGATGACCTCGTTCAGCGCGGCATAGCTGCCCGTATTACCCGTGATGCAAAGAAAGGAGCTTTTCCGCCCGGATCGGACACCCTAATTAAAAAGAGAATGCTATGAACATCCTTTCGCCTGGTATCTACCTCACCAACCGCCTGCGTTTCCCTGCCAAGTTTGTCGTTTTAGCCATCATTATCGTCATCCCGTTGATCGTTCTCGGTCTTCGGGTTTTCAACAGTCTGAATGCAAGCATCGACACGGTCGCGCAAGAGCGCGTTGGCCGTGAGTACCTGCAAATGACCACGCCCGTTCTGCGACTTTCCATGCTGCAGCGCGCGGCCAGCAACCGTCTGCTGGCCGGCGATGCCTCCGCCGCTCAGGATGTGATCAGCAACCGCGCTCAGCTTGAAACCGCGCTTGCCAACCTTGCCGATATTGATGCACGACAGGGGCAGCAACTGGAAACCGAGAACCGCGTACAGCGCCTGCGTGAAAGCGCCCGTTCCCTGATGGACAGTATCAAGCCAGGCCTCTCTCAGGATGACGTGTTCGCCCAGTGGAATGAGCAACTGGCCCAGACACTCAACTTTATCTACTACGTCTCGGCTACCTCGGGCATGGTGTTGGACGAAGATTACGCCTCGCTGTTTCTGATTGATCTGAGCACCATTCGTATGCCCCGGGAAATCAACGTTGCCGGTCAGATCCGCGGCATCACGGCAGGTTTGATGACCGGCCAGGGGCTGAGTGTATCGATGCGCGGCTCGCTCGAGAGCCTGCTGAAGATCGAACTGCAATTTCGGGCCGAGCTGGAGCAAAGTATTCGACTGCTCAAGCGCCGTTCGCCAGAGCTCGCAACGCGCATCAGTGACCCGATCACTGCCGCTACTGCAGCGATGGACAGCTTTCGCAGCGACCTGCACGCGTACATAAAGGGCACAGAGTTTTCGGTGCAGCAGGGGCAGTCGCTGAGCGCGCGCGGCAACGGGGTTGTCTCGGGACTCTACAAGGCTCAGGACGAAATTCAGACTGCGCTTCAGGATGAATTGAATGCGCGCTACGACGCCTTGGTGCTGCAGCGCGGAATAGTCATTGCCATGTGTGTGATCATGGGTTTGTTGCTGCTCTACGCGTTCTGCAGCATTTACCGTGCCTTGCGCCTGACCATCGACAGCCTGCTGGGCGTCACCCGCCGTCTGGGCGAGGGCGATCTGAGTGCACGCGTAACGGTCGTCAGCAAGGACGAAGTGGCTGATATCGCCAATGGTCTGAACCTGATGGCCGAGGCCTTCGCCAGTTCTATCTCGCACATGGACCGCACCTCTTACGAACTGTCTGATGTAGCGTCCCGTCTGGGCTCATCCATCGGCCTGGCCAAGCAGTCGATGAACGCGCAGCAGGCTGAAACGGAGCAAGTGGCGACCGCGATCAACGAGATGACCGCCAGCGTCGCCGACGTGGCGCAGAACACCGAAGGTGCCGCACTGGCCGCTGATGAAGCGAACACCGCGTCACGTAACGGTCTGCGCATCATGCACCAGGCACACTCGACCATTCAGGCTCTGGCCGAAGAAGTGGAAGTCAGTGCTCAGAAGGTTCAGGCGCTGGCCCTGCACAGTCAGTCGATTGGTGGCGTTATCCAGGTCATCAGCACCATTGCCGATCAGACCAACCTGTTGGCCCTGAATGCCGCCATCGAAGCAGCGCGGGCGGGCGAGCAGGGTCGCGGGTTTGCCGTGGTGGCTGATGAAGTCCGCACGCTGGCTTCGCGCACTCAGGCGTCGACCGAAGAAATTCGCGGCATCATCCAGCAACTGCAAGGTGCGACCGATGCTGCCGTGCAACAGATGCAGGCCGGCCAGCAGAAGGCTCATGCGTGCATCAGTGCCGCCAGTGATGCTTCGGGCAGCCTGTCGAGCATCAGTCAGGGCGTGGAGCGCATCGTCGAGATGAACACGCAGATCGCCAGTGCTGCGGTGCAGCAGCATGCGGTCTCCGAAGACATCAACCGCAATGTCATGGAGATTCGTAACAGCTCCGGGACATTGATGTTGGGGATCGACAATAACGCGGCTACCGCCGATGAACTGGCACGCGTCGCCAGCGATATGCGCAATGTTGTGGCACGTTTCAAACTGATTGCCTGATTGAATCGGGGGCTGTTCAGCCCCCGATTTCCCTCCCGAATCGGCGCTTTCGCGCGGATTGCTTTTTTCCGATCAAGTTTTGCTCTTCTGCGGCCGATAGCTCTGGCGCGCGGGTTTGCTGTCTATAAAAACAAATCTCAGCTCTTTCGTTGCGCACAAAAAAGCATTTTCAGGAGATTTTATGAACAGCAGATTTGCGAATATCAGCGTCAACATGAAGTTGGCATTGGGCTTTGGGACCGTTCTTTTCTTCACGGCAGTGCTCGCCCTCGTTGGCTGGACCAGCCTCGACAAGCTCATCAATCGCACCGACAGAATCGGCGATATCACCGAGCTGAGTGACAACCTGACCAACCTGCGAATCGCGCGTCTGCAATACATGCTGACTGACGGCGATGAAACCGCAGCACAGAACATGCAAGGCAAGCTGGATGTGTTCAAGGCGCAGCAGCAATCACTGCTCGTCAGCTTCAACAATCCGGTCAACCTCAAGCCGCTGCGCGAACTGGCCGATGTCACTCGCGACTATGAAGCATCCCTGAACAGCATGCGCGCCGTGTACCAGGCCGGGGCCAAAGTGCGCAACGAGATGACCGCCAATGGGACAGCGGCCATGCAGGCTGTCGAGTCGTTGAATAAGGCGGTCATGCAGATCGATCCTTCTGATCCGGCACGCTTCGATCTGGCCCAGTTGGCGAACAGCGCTCGGCAAGACCTGATCCTCGTGCGTTATGAAGTGCGCGGCTATACCGGCAACCCGAATGACAAGACCGAGGCAGCAGCCTTCCAGCAACTGGATAGCGCGATCAGTCGTCTGGACAGGCTCAAGGCTGCTTTTGGTTCCGCCAATCGCGAACAGATCGCACAGTTTGAAAGCGCTCTGCGCAATTACCGCAGCTCGGTCGATGCCTTCAAGGCAACCACTCAGACAGCTGCGAGCGTGCGCAAGGATCTGACCACTCAAGGTGCGACCATCGTCAAACTGGGCGAAGAGCTGTATGGCCTGCAGATGCAGATGGGCAAGGAAGACACTGCTCAGGCGCGCAGCCTGCAGATAGGGTGTGTGGTGTTGGTCATGTTGCTGGGCATTCTTGCCGCTGTGGTCATTACGCGTCAGATCACTCGCCCATTGCGCGATACGCTGGCCATCGTCGAACGTATTGCATCCGGCGACCTGACACACACCGAAGCGGTCACCCGACGCGATGAACTGGGTGTGTTGCAGCAAGGCATCCAGCGCATGGGGACAACCCTGCGCGAACTGATCTCCGGTATTCGCGACGGCGTTACCCAGATTGCCAGCGCGGCTGAAGAACTGTCGGCAGTTACCGAGCAGACCAGTGCAGGGGTCAACAGCCAGAAAGTCGAGACCGACCAGGTGGCCACGGCCATGCATGAAATGTCGGCGACGGTGCATGAAGTGGCACGCAATGCCGAACAGGCGTCCGTGGCGGCTTCCGATGCCGACAAACAGGCGCGTGATGGCGACAAGGTCGTGGGCGAGGCCATCCAGCAGATCGAGCGACTGGCCGCTGAAGTGGTTCGCTCATCCGACGCAATGAACGTGCTGGAGCAGGAAAGTGACAAGATCGGCAAGGTCATGGATGTGATCAAGGCGGTCGCCGAACAGACCAACCTGCTGGCCCTCAATGCCGCCATCGAAGCAGCACGTGCCGGGGAAGCCGGCCGGGGTTTTGCCGTGGTGGCCGACGAAGTTCGTGGTCTGGCGCAGCGTACCCAGCAGTCCACCGAAGAAATCGAAGGGCTGGTGGCGGCGCTGCAAAACGGCACGCGCCAAGTGTCGGGCATCATGCTCGGCAGCCGCACGCTGACAGACAGCAGTGTCGAACTGACGCGCAGGGCCGGTACGTCGCTGGAAAGCATCACCCGTACGGTGTCGAGCATCCAGGCGATGAACCAGCAGATCGCTGCCGCCGCCGAACAGCAAAGCTCGGTGGCCGACGAAATCAGCCGCAGCATCGTCAATGTTCGCGATGTATCCGAACAGACCGCCGAAGCCAGCGAAGAAACCGCAGCCTCCAGCGTCGAACTGGCACGCCTCGGTGGCCAGCTGCAGATGATGGTCAGCCACTTCCGGGTGTGATCCACCTGACGGTCATGCCCACGCGGAGTACTCGGACACCCGTCGTTCCGCATGCTCCAGCGTGGGGATGCATGTCGTGACGCTCCGCGTCACAGCTCCAGATCGCACCGCTTCTTCAAGGGAGGACGCGGAGCGTCCGGAACGGCATGCGACGCGGAGCGTCGCACGATAGTCCAGCCGGCCACCTATCGTTCCTCACGCTCCAGCGTGGGAATGCATTTCGTGACGCTCCGCGTCACATCTCCAGGTCGCACCGCTTCTTCAAGGGAGTACGCGGAGCGTCCGGAACGGCATACCTACGCCGAGCATGGGCACGATAATGTTCTTTTGCGCGACGCTTAACTGGCCTGAATAACGGGGTGATAGTTATATAACTATACGTTGGTATACCTCACTCATACTTCCAGATAAACATGAGCTACTTTTGCAGGTTTCTACTGTTGATCGAAACGCTATAAGCTTTACCTCACTGTCCGGCAACTATTAACTCACGGCCTTTATCTGTTATCGCTGACTGCCTGTTTGTTTATAAAGCAGGTGGGTCTGCGCCTGCGCGGCCGGCTCGAGGTGAGCAATGCATTCGATATCTGAATTCGGTAAAAGCCTGCGGACGCCCCGTTTTGTAAAACCCGGTGCACGCACGCCTTATTGGGCCGATGGTATTTGCCTGGCCATCCTGACCCTGTTCATTGGTCTGTTCATCTACGGCCTTGGCCAGATGATGCAGCCGCTCGCGGTGCTGAATTCGAGTCCCATGAGCCTCGACCCGGCGCGCCTGCCCGAATACGCATTGCGCACCACACTGCGTATGTTCATCGCGCTGGCCGCTTCGTTGATCTTCACTTTTGTCGTCGCCACGCTGGCCGCCAAAAGCCGCAAGGCCGAGCAAGTGATCATCCCGGCGCTGGATATTCTTCAGTCGGTGCCGGTGCTGGGTTTTCTGACGTTCACCGTGACCTTCTTCATGGGCCTGTTTCCCGGTCGGCAGATGGGCGTCGAATGCGCAGCGATCTTTGCCATCTTCACCAGCCAGGCCTGGAATCTCGCGTTCAGTTTCTATCAGTCACTGCGCACCGTACCGAGTGACCTTAACGAGGTCAGCCGTCAGTTCGGGCTGTCTGCGGTACTGCGCTTCACTCGCCTGGAACTGCCGTTCGCCATACCGGGGCTGGTGTGGAACATGATGATGTCGATGTCCGGCGGCTGGTTTTTCGTGGTCGCCTGCGAGGCCATTTCGGTCGGCGACACCACGGTCAATCTGCCGGGCATCGGTTCCTGGCTGGCGCTGGCCATCGAGCAGAAAAACCTGGCGGCGATTGCCTGGGCAGTGGGCGCAATGGCGCTGGTGATTCTGGCCTATGACCAATTGCTGTTCAGGCCGATCGTCGCCTGGGCGGACAAATTCCGCTTCGAGCAAACCGCATCGTCGAAGCGCCCGCGCTCGTGGATGTACAGCGTGCTGGGCCGCTCCCGTGTGGCACCGATGCTGGGTTCGATCCTGGCTGCGCCGTGGAAATGCCTGATGCTGATCGACTGGCGCGTGTTCTCCCGGCTGTGGAAAGTGAAGCTCACCCCAGGCGTCGTCCGCGTGCTCGACTACGCGTGGCTAGGGCTGGTCATGGCCGCCTGCCTGGCTGGCAGCGTGTACCTGTTCAGGTTCATCGAAGCCTCTCTGGGCGTCAGCGACATGGTCACTGCCTTTGGTCTGGGCCTGGCGACGATGGTGCGTGTGATCGTACTGATCGTCATTGCGAGCCTGATCTGGGTGCCCGTCGGTATCTGGATCGGCTTGCGTCCGGTCTGGGCCGAACGCTTGCAGCCAATCGCGCAATTCATGGCGGCGTTCCCGGCCAACGTTCTGTTTCCTTTTGCGGTGATCGCGATTGTCGGCCTGCACCTGAACCCGGATATCTGGCTGTCGCCGTTGATGGTGCTCGGCACCCAGTGGTACATCCTGTTCAACGTGATCGCCGGGGCCAGCGCCTTGCCGACTGACCTGCGCGAAGCGGCGATCATGTTCAACATGCGCGGCTGGCAGTGGTGGCGGCGTGTCGCGCTGCCTGGCGTGTTTCCCTACTACATCACCGGTGCGCTGACCGCGTCGGGTGGTTCGTGGAACGCCAGTATCGTTGCCGAAGCGGTTTCCTGGGGCGATCAGCATCTGGAAGCGGCAGGCCTGGGGTCATACATCGCCAATGCGACCCAGGCAGGTGACTTTCCGCGCGTTGCGCTGGGCATCGTGGTCATGTCGGTCTTCGTGATTGCGTTCAACCGGTTGCTGTGGCGCCCGCTGTACGGGTTCGCCGAGCGACGTCTGAGTCTTGTCTGATCTTGTGTAAGGGGAGGGCGCCATCATGATGGCTGTCGAAACGCGTTGCCTGGTAGATGTTCAGAAAGTCCGACATGTGTACGGCAAAGGCAGCAAAGAGCGCCTGGTGCTGGATGACGTGACCCTGACGCTCAATGAGAACGAAATAGTGGGCCTGCTGGGCCGGTCCGGCTCGGGCAAGTCGACCCTGTTGCGCTCCATCGCCGGGCTGGTGGTGCCTACCGAAGGTGAGGTGAATTTCCCTCGTCGTGTGCAAGGACGGGCAATGTCGGTGGGCATGGTGTTCCAGAGCTTTGCGCTGTTTCCCTGGCTGACGGTGTTGGAAAACGTCGAAGTTGGCCTCGAAGCGCAACGTGTGCCTGCCGCCGTACGCCGCAAGCGCGCACTGGCGGCCATCGATCTGATCGGCCTGGACGGTTTCGAGAGCGCCTACCCCAAAGAGCTGTCCGGAGGCATGCGTCAGCGGGTCGGCATGGCGCGCGCGCTGGTCATCGATCCTGACGTGCTGTTGATGGACGAACCGTTTTCCGCGCTCGACGTGCTCACCGCCGAAACCCTGCGTACTGACTTGCTGGACATGTGGAGCGAGGGGCGCATGCCCATCAAGTCGATCCTGATGGTGACGCATAACATCGCCGAAGCCGTGCTGATGTGCGATCGCATCCTGCTGTTCTCCTCCAATCCTGGCCGGGTGATCAGCGAGATCAAGGTCGATCTGCCCCAGCCGCGCAACCGCCAGGACCCGATCTTTCGGGCGCTGGTGGAAGAGATCTACGTGCTGATGACCCAGGACAACGACGCCGGCGAGATTCGTCAGGGCGTGTTTCCGGGCACCGGGCTGGGAATGGTGTTGCCACAGGTTTCCACCAACGCACTGGCAGGGTTGATCGAGGCGATTCACGCGCCGCCCTACAGCCTCAAAGCCGACCTGCCGGAGCTGGCCGCTGCGCTGCACTACAACGCCGACGAGCTGTTCCCGATTGCCGAGGTGCTGCAACTATTGCGCTTCGCTGAACTGAAGGGCGGCGACATTCGCCTGCTGCCTGCCGCCAATCGCTATGCGCTGGCGGATGTCGACGAGCGCAAGCAACTGTTCGCCCAGCACCTGCTGAGCTTTGTGCCGTTGGTGGCGCATATCCGTCGGGTGCTGGATGACCGTCCCACGCACACGGCACCGGCACGGCGCTTTCGTGATCAACTCGAAGACTTCATGTCTGAAAGCGATGCCATGCAGACCCTCAACGCAGTGATTCAATGGGGGCGCTACGCGGAGTTGTTCGCCTATGACGAACTGACCGATCAGTTCAGCCTGGACAACCCGTCCTGAGGTTTGTAGGACATACTCAACAGGCCTTTTGCAACCAGCGGGATGATGCGCATGCGTGAACCGGAATCCTACGGCAAGGCTGCTATGGCGGTGCGGCTGATCGCGTTGCTCATGCTGGCGCTGGTCATTGCAGTTGCCGACACCTTGACCGACCTGGAAATCGCCGTGGGCGTATTCCAGATTGTTGTGGTGCTGCTGGCGGTCAGGTTCCTGCCGTCCACAGGCGTTATCGCGATGGCGTTGCTGTGCATGGTGCTGACCGTGATCAGTTACGAGATGACGACCTCCAGAGGCAGTGAGGCGTCCGGGCTGATCAATTGCATCATCAGCCTGGCGGCCATCGCCATGACCACCTGGCTGGCGTTGCGTATGGCGCTGGCCATCCGCTCGGTACATGAAGCGCGCTCACAGCTGGCGCGGATCGCACGGGTCAATCAACTGGGTGAACTGACGGCGTCCATTGCTCACGAGGTCAATCAGCCGCTGTCAGCCATTGTCACCAGCGGCAATGCCTGCCAGCGCTGGCTGGCCACCGAGCCGGTCAATCTGGAGAAGGCCCGGCAGGCTGTCGACCGCATGATCAGTGACGCGAACCGCGCCGGGGACATCATCGTCCGGGTGCGCGCGCTGGCGAAGCGTTCGTCCACTCACAAGGAGTGGATCAGCGTGGCCGATACCGTCGCCGAGATCGTGGCGCTGGCACACAGCGAGATAGAGGGGCAGGGCGTCGCACTGCTGGTCGACGTTCCGGAGGGCCTGCCGCCGCTGCTGGCTGATCGGGTGCAGATCCAGCAAGTGTTGCTGAACCTGATGCTCAATGGCGTCGATGCGATGAAAAAGCTCGAGGCGGATCAGGCGCAACTGGAGATTCGGGTGGGCTGGCATGACGGCGGTGATATCGAATTTGCGGTCAGCGACAACGGTATCGGCGTGCCACCGGAAAACATCCATCGGTTGTTCGATGCTTTCTACACCACCAAGGAGGAAGGGATGGGGATTGGTCTGGCGATCAGTCGTTCGATCATCGAAGCTCATGGCGGGCGCATCTGGGTCACCCCCAACCCTGCAATCGGTGCTACGTTTCACTTCACCCTGCCCACCGGAAAGATGGAAACCTGATGAGCACAGTTGCCGCCGCATCACAGGCCGAAGAGCCGATCATCTACGTCCTTGATGACGACCTGTCGGTGCGCTCCTCGCTGGAGGATCTGCTGGCCTCGGTCGGGTTGCGCAGCATGCTGTTCGGCTCGACCCGCGAGTTCCTGGACACGCCGCGTCCTGACGCGCCGGGCTGCCTGATTCTGGACATTCGCATGCCTGGAATGAGTGGTCTGGACTTCCAGGAGCATATGGCCAGGTCGGGGATTTCCCTGCCGGTCATTTTCATCACCGGGCATGGCGACATTCCCATGTCCGTGCGGGCCATGAAGGCCGGTGCGGTGGAGTTTCTGACCAAGCCCTTTCGCGATCAGGACTTGCTCGACGCCATTCAGCAGGGGTTGGCGCAGGATCGCAGTCGACGCAAAAGTGCCGCGGTCGAAGCCGAACTGCAGCGCCGCCACGCCAGCCTCAACTCCGGTGAGCAGCAGGTGATGGAGCTGGTGGTCAGCGGCCTGCTCAACAAACAGATTGCAGCCCGGCTGAACGTGAGCGAAATCACCGTCAAGGTCCGCCGTGGCTCGGTGATGCGCAAGATGGAAGCCGATTCCCTGGCCGACCTCGTCAAGTTTGCCGAGCGCCTCAAAGAGCTGCACTGATCACCGGCCCACGCCGAGCCCTCATCGTTATACACAAGTCCGCTTTTGATTCTGGCCGGCGGCGGTAGGAGTAGGCGCGAAGAGGCCGCTACAGCCTCCAGAAACAGGACATTTGTACTCAGCGGCTGACTAATTCACCAACTGCGGCAGTACGTAGTTGCGCACGACGTACAGCGAACCTTCTGCGCTCAAGTGCCCCGAGTCGATCTGCAGCAGAGAGCGGTTGTCTTCCAGGCGTACCCGGCAGGCATCGGCGATGCACAGTTTGTCGATCAGCGACACGAACTGGATGCCTGCCGATGCGGCCAGTGCGCGGGTGGCCTGATCCACCAGCATGACACTTTGATCCAGAGCCGGATCGCGGATGTACGATTCGCTCAGCCCCCAATGACGGTTGGCGATGACGCTGGGCAACGACGGGTTCCACTGCGGAACCGGGCCGATCAGCACGATGTGCTTCACACCAAGGCCCTTGAGCCGAACCGCGATCTGCGTCCAGTCGGTCTTGTCGTGCCCATCCTTTTGCGCGATGACCACGATGTCCGGACGCAGCCTTTCGATGCCCTGCAGGGCCGTTCTGTTGGAGTAGTCACAGGCCCTGCTGGTCGCAGAGGTACGTCCTTGCTGGTCCCTCAGAGCGGGACGGCAACTGGCCGAGGCGACCTGATAGAAGGGCGTGCTGTGTGTCAGCAAGGTACGCAGGCCGAGCGACAGCGCTTGTGCATGAGAATCGCCCCACAGGAACACGCCACCCACCCCTTGTTTGCGGGTGCAGGCTTCATCGATGCCTGATTGGCCGCGCTGGGTCAGGGCGGAGAAGGCGTCACATTTCAGCCAGTAGGGCTCGTACAGGTTGTGCTGGCGATCAGCGTACTCCTGAATGAAACGCGCCTTGTCCGAAACACTCACCGGGCGCAGGGGAGAAATCACGCCGCCGGTTGCACTCACCAGCGTTCCGCCGACGAACAGCAGAGCGATCAGCGTGCCGAACGTGGCACGTCTGCTGCGCTGATCAGACGACGGCCTGCTGACGGGCTGCTCGATCAGCCGCCATGAGACCAGACCCAGCATCACGGCCACGCCGATGCCCACCAGCACTGCGCGGATCTCGCCCAGTAACCCGGCGTCATTCATCCACACCACCACCGGCCAGTGCCACAGGTACAACGAGTACGAGCGTGTGCCGGCCCATTGGGCGAGCGGGTTACAGGTCAGCAGCGAGTCGTTGCGTGCGGCGACGATCACCGCGAACGCCCCCAGCACCGGCATCAACACCAGATAACCCGGCCACGTGTCCTGCACGGACAGCAGAAAGAAGCCGGCCACGATCAGCGTCATTCCCAAGTGTTCCAGAACGCGCTGCTGCAGGGCCTTCAATTGCAGCGGGAACAGGCAGGCCACGCCACCGGCGAGCAACTCCCAAGCGCGGGTCGGCAGCAGGTAAAACGCTGCCTCCGGCCATTGCGAGGAGGCAGATACGCACACCACAAAGCCTGTCAGGCTTGCGCCCAGTACCCACCAGCGCAGGTTGTGCAGCGCGACAAAGCGACTGAGCATCAGCAGCGCAATCGGGTACAGCAGGTAGAACTGCCATTCCACCGACAGCGACCAGGTATGCAGCAGCCACTTCTCATGGGCGCTGGCGGTGAAATACCCGGCCTCACGCCAATAGACGAAGTTGGAAACGAACCCCAGGCTGCTCGCCACATGTGTGCCCAGCGCGCTGTAGTCCAGCGGCAGCAGAGCGAACCAGCCGAGCAACAGCAAGGCAAAACACAGCACGGCGAGGGCCGGGACGATGCGTCTGGCCCGTGACGTGTAGAACGCCGCCAGCCTGAATTTACCGCTCCTTAAGCCGCGCAGGATGATGCCGGTGATCAGATACCCCGAGATCACGAAAAACACGTCGACACCGGCAAAGCCGCCAGGCAGCCAGTCGGGGTGGAAGTGGAAGAGCAGCACTGCGATCACTGCGATGGCGCGCAGGCCATTGATGTCTTTTCTGAAGTCCATTTGAGAAAGCCATCCGTTGGCTGATCATGAGGGGGAGGGGCCGGGGATCAGCCGAAGCTTATCGGCAGCCAGCGTTGTGGTGATTGTGCTGGTTGATCAGCGTGCAGCCGACGTCAGCCCGGGCGCATGGCCCGCAGAAGATTCTTTGCCGGCCATCACATGACCAATGGCCAGGCCGATGAACAGGTTGGCGACAGCGACCTCGAACATGTCGGTGGTCCAGCTGATCAGGCACCAGCAAAAGCTGATCGCCAGGAGCATATGGCCAACACGGGTCTGATCATCGATCAGGCGGAACAACAGCGGAATCTGCAGCGCATACAGCAGCAGGCCGAGCACGCCCAGCATTGCCCAGAGGTACAGGGCGGAGCTGTCCATGCCGAGAAATACCCCGGCACCGTCCACCGGAAACAACCCCATCGTGCTGCCGACCATGCCGAAGCCTGCGCCGCTGATCATCCAGCCTTCGCGACTCATTGCATCGATCAGGCCGGGCCAGGTGTTGATCAGCCGGTCATACAGCGAGGCCAGAGAGCCGCCGCTGCTGACCGCGTAAGCGTCAGGGCTCACAATCAGGCCCAGTGCCGGCAACAGCAGGCCGATGCCTACCACCACGGTGCACACTGCCCTGCAGGTCCAGCTCATCCGCCGCAATAACAGCAGCACGATGGTCAGCGCGAAGGCCGCGGCTGGCGCTTTGCTGGTGGTCAGCACGATGGCGTAAAGCGCCACCGCACTCAGCAACATCATCATCAGGCGCGAGCGCAGGAACATGATCAGGTACAGCGTGTAGAAGGCGATCATGATCGACAGCACGTTGGACACCCTGGCGAAACCGGCAATGCGGTCCACCTCGTCCGCGCTCCATGAGGTATTGGCGCTCAACTGGGTTTCACCGACGCTGTAGCTGTAGCCCTTCCATGGCACGGAGGTGAGCTTGTCCAGGGCAATCCCCAACAGCGAGGCCAGCAGGCAGAAAGCAATGGCGCGGTACAACAGCTTGCGGCGATACAGCAGGTGCCGGCCACATACCAGGCCGAACACCAGCGGGCTCAGCGCGAACAGACTGAACGCCAGGTTGTGCGCGCTGGCGCGATGCAGCATGGCCAGCAGCGCGGAAATCAGCCACAGGATCGTGAACGTCCAGAACAACCGCCCGGCTCTGAATGTGCGCAGTTCGAGCGTAAACAGCAGTATGCAGGCGGCCTTGGGCAGATAGAGCAGGGGGCTTATGCCTGCCTGGTCGAAGTAGAAGCGCAAGGCTCCGGAAAAGGTCTCGACCAGAATCAGGCTGATGGCGACCCACACCACCACCGTGGACTTGTCAAAGGACATCAACGACGACCTGGCGTCGACGCCGTTCGCAGTATTCAACGCCATGCTGGCTGCCTTGTGAAATACGTCAGGGGAATTGCGCGGACAAAGCTACCGCCCGACGATCACGAGGACGTGTCGACACAGGGAAGCTTTGGGAGATGGGGGTCTGGAGCGGACGCTCGCAACGGCATGACAACAGGTATATCAGTCGCAGTTGGGGCAACTGTCAATTAATTAGTCGGGATTAATGGTTATGCGCCGCACTTAGTGCCCAGGACAGGACACGGAGCGTCCAGAACGGCGTGCCCACGCTGGAGCATGGGCACGATGGTGTTCTTGCGGACGCGATCCTGCAGACACCTATCGTTCCTCACGCTCCAGCCCAGACATTTATCGTTCCTCACGCTCCGCGTGGGAATGCCCTTCGTGACGCTCTGCGTCACCCATCTGCGGATTACGGGTATTTACGTCTGTCCGGTGCAGGCGGGAAGTACTGATAGAGCCAGGTCTCGCTCAGCGTACGGTCGCCAGTGCGGATGAACATGCGCATTTCAACCGGCTCGACCGAGTCGCTGTCCGGTACCCAGTCGAAGGTGACGCGGTAGCCCTTGATGTCCGGCAACACGAGGATGTTGAAGTCCTGCACCTTGCCATGAGTGACCGTGACGATGGGCTCGATTCCAGTGCCTTCCGGCAAGCGATCCAGACCGCCGCCGTTGAAGTCCACCGCGAAGCGGCGTGCCCAGGTTTTCGGGTAATGCTCGCCCGGTGCCCAGCCTTCGAGGAAGCCGCCCATGCCTGAACGTGTCGCGTGGACCTGTGCCAGCGGCGTGCTTACCGGCGGCAGCGGGCTCCAGAACAGCTTGTAGCCGTAGTTCATCGAATCCCCGGCCTTGACCGGCGTCTTCGGTGTCCAGAACACTACGATGTTGTCCATCGTTTCGCCCGTGGTCGGCAGTTCCAGCAGGCTGACCTCGCCTTCGCCCCACGCCGTGATCGGCTCGACCCACAGGCTTGGGCGACGGCTGTACCAGACAACGGTGTCCTGATAGCTGGAGAATTCGTGATCGCTCTGTACCAGCCCGAAGCCTTTCGGATCGGTGTCGGAGAACGCGCTGAACTGCGGTTTGGCCGGGTTGTTCAGCGGACGGCAGATCCACTCACCGTTGCCACGCCACATCGACAGGCGATCCGAGTCGTGGATTTGCGGGTGGATGGTGTCGCACATGCGGCGTTCGTGAGTGCCGCAGCTGAACATGCTGGTCATTGGCGAAATGCCCAGCTGCTGGATGTCGGTACGCGCATTGACGTGCGCGTCGATTTCCATGACCACCTGGCCGGCCTGGCAGTCGATATCGAAACGGTAGGCGCCGGTCGCGCTCGGCGAATCGAGCAGTGCGTAAACCACGAAGCGTGTCGCGTTCTTGTCCGGCGTTTCAAACCAGAACTTGGTGAAGTCCGGGAATTCTTCCTGACGTTTGGCGTAACTGTCGATGGCCAGGCCGCGGGCCGAGAGGCCGTATTGCTTGTTGCTGTCCACGGCGCGGAAGTAGCTGGCGCCGAGGAACGAAACGACGTCATTGATGGCGATTTCAGGCGCCTTGAACAGTTTGAAACCGGCAAAGCCCAGGTCGCCCTTGACCAGGTTCTTGTCGATGCCACTGTTCTCGTAGTTGAACAGGTCGTGGCGGAAATGCACTTCGCGCGCCTGCTTGCTCTGCGGATCGACGCTGTACATGCGCACGGGCGTCTTGAAGCCCATGCCGACGTGGAAGAAATGCACGTCGAGCTGGCCGTGGACGTCTTTCCACAGCGAGTGATTCGGGTCGTAGCGGATGGCATTGAATTGCTGCGGCGTCATGTTCGCAAGTACCGGTGGCAGCACCTGCTTGTTGCTCACATACCCTTTGCTCGCAAGCTTCTTGGCATGCGCCTGCAACTCAGCAAAATCGAAGTGTTCGATCTCGCCATCGGCTGCGGCGGCCAGTGCCCGCGCAGCAAAAAGCCCTGAGGCCGATACGCTGCCGTAGGCGGCTAACGCCATGGACGCTTTCAGGAGATTTCTGCGATTCATAAAGGTGAAGCCTCTGAGTAATTCTGTGCGTCCTGCACAAAAAATGGCGCGCCAACGACTCCTTGCCGAACGCAAACTACCCACAACAGATAACAAAGACGAGATACGGTTCGGAAATCGGCCAAAAAAAAACGCCGATCATGGCTAATGAATCCGGCGTGTTGACGGCTATAACGCTGATTTTTGTGTCGCTGCAGACTAATCGATTAAGCGCATCGCCGCTTGGCGCAAGGCTTCCAGACGATCGGGGCAAGAAACGCTGATCAACTCGACGTCTTCGACCCGCACGAAAACTTTTTTCGCCAGGCAATATTCAGCAATCATTTTGCTGGCGCGCGGGCTCGCTCTCTGCCTGACTTCAGGTCGATTCGCCCGCTGGGCAGCACCGCTATCTCACATCCGTTCAGCTAATAGTCCTGACGAAAGTTTCATTCCGCGTGTTATATCGTAACGCTATGATTCACTGGCATTCAGATGCCAATGCAGGGCTCTCCAAAGGGCGATAAATCAGCGGGTGCCGGGGTAGTGATGCGGGTTGATTTGGATGAGCACGAAGGCCTTGAAGGCCTGCCACGTTTTCAAATGGCGGTGCAACAGGTTAGGCGTCTGGGACGATTGATGTATGTGACCGGTGGAGCAGGGGCGTTCGGGCTGCTGCTGGCGTTGTCCATCGATCTGTTTTCCCCCGGCTCTTTGTGGATGGCCGTGTTGTGCAACACCTCGGCGGCGTTGTTTCTGCTCACGGCGGGCTTGCAGTCGGCGCGGCATGTCGCGCTGTGGCGGGCTCGCGCGTTGCGTTCGCCGGACGCAGACACCCTCGACGAAAACCTGTCTGCTGGCGACGAGAGCGGCTGGTACGAGCGCCTGCTTGAACGGCTGAGTGACTCCGGCAAATCGCTGGTCAGGCACGTGGGCAGCTCGACCCTGTGGCTTGCCGGTTGGGCGGTGCTGGCGTTGATCGTCGTTCGTGCCTTCTGGAACCTGGCGCTGTCCGGCGTCGACCTCTCCACGGCCGGTAGCCTGGGTGGCAGCGTCATGCTGCTGTTGGCATTCGGGCTGCTGGTCATCGAGCGACAACTGAGCAGCGAGTCCGACAGTCAGTCGCCGGAGGCCGGTGCGCTGGCGCAACTGGTGCGCATGACGCTGATCGTCCTGCTGGTCGGCGCGCTGTGCCTGTTTTTCTCCAGTGCAGAACGTGTCTGGCCTGCGCGGCTGGCGGTATTGATCGGCCTGCTGCCGTTTGGCGTGGCGCTGGAGTTTCTGCTGCGCGCTGTGCTGTCGGTGTTCAGCCCGCGCAACCTACGCAGCGAACCGCGCCTGCTGGCCGCCAGTTTCATCGCCGACCTGTTGCGCTGGCCGCCGCGTCCACTGCTCGCCTTGCAGCACGAACTGCACAACCGCTTTGGCATCGATCTGCGCCAGATCTGGGCCTTTACCTACATGCGTCGCGCCTTTTTGCCGGTGCTGACGGTGGTCGCAGCGCTGGGCTGGGTGCTGAGCGGCGTGCATGAAATTCCCATGCAGGGGCGGGGTATTTATGAACGCTTCGGCAAGCCGGTCGACGTGTTCGGGCCCGGTCTGCACGTGGGTTTGCCCTGGCCGTTCGGGCGTGTGCTGGCCGTTGAAAACGGCGTGGTTCATGAACTGGCGACCAGCGTTTCTGCTGCCGACACGGCCGAGCAAACGCTGGACCCGGCCGAAGGCCCGCCACCGGGTAGCGCCAACCGTCTGTGGGATGCCAGCCATATCAACGAAAAATCCCAGGTCATTGCCAGCAGTGCAGGCGACAAGCAGAGCTTTCAGATCGTCAATATGGACGTGCGGTTCGTCTACCGTATCGGCCTGACAGATGCCGCAGCCATGGCGTCGACCTATAACAGCGCTGACATCCCAGCCTTGATTCGCAGCACGGCCAGCCGGGTGCTGGTGCATGACTTTGCTTCGCGCACGCTGGATGAACTGCTCGGCGAACAGCGCAGCGAGCTGGCCGATGACATCGGCAAGGCCGTGCAGGCCGACTTGCAGCGGCTGGACAGCGGCGTCGAATTGCTCGCTACGGTGGTTGAAGCCATCCACCCGCCTGCCGGTGCGGCCAACGCCTATCATGCTGTGCAGGCTGCGCAGATTGGTGCACAGGCGCTGATCTCTCGCGAACGCGGCGCGGCCAGCGACAGGGCCAATCAGGCGCAGCTCAATGCCAGCGTGGCGCGTGATCAGGCCAATGCCGTCGCCCGCGAGATTCTGGCCGGCGCACAGGGTGCAGACCTGCGCTTCAGTGCCGAACGTCAGGCCTATGCCAAGGCAGGTCAGGCATTTTTGCTGGAGCAATACCTGGCCCAACTGACCGAGGGCCTGGGCAATGCGAAGTTGCTGATACTCGACCACCGTCTGGGCGGCGACAGTGCGCCGACCATCGACCTGCGTACCTTCACCCCACCGGCAGACCCAACGGCGCCGCGTAAAGCCGTTCAGTAAGGAGTCGTCCCTTGAGTCTGTTCCATCATCATCACGATCACGCCGACCACGATAGCCATGACAGTCACGGCCATGGCGGCCATGGTCATCACCACCATCATCATGGCGCGAGCGGCCCGGCAGCGTTTCCCTGGCGGCGGGCAAGCCTGGCTGCGGTGCTGATCGCGTTTGCGATTGCAGCAGCGAGCCTGGTGCAGGTGCGTTCGGGCGAGGCGACCGTCGTCACACGCTTCGGCAACCCGTCCCGCGTCCTGCTGGAGCCGGGCCTCAACTGGCGCTGGCCGGCACCGTTCGAGGCGACCATCCCGGTGGATCTGCGCCTGCGAACCACTTCCAGCGGTCTGCAGGACGTCGGTACCCGCGATGGCTTGCGCATCATCGTTCAGGCCTACGTGGCGTGGCAGGTGCAGGGCGACGCCGACAACGTGCAGCGCTTCATGCGCGCGGTACAGAACCAGCCCGACGAGGCGGCGCGGCAGATCCGTACCTTTGTTGGCTCGGCGCTGGAAACCACCGCGAGCAGTTTCGACCTTTCCAGCCTGGTGAATACCGACGCCAGCAAGGTGAATATCACTGCCTTCGAAAATCAGCTGCGCCAGCAGATCGATCAGCAACTGCTGGCGACTTACGGGGTGCGTGTCCTGCAGGTCGGCGTGGAACGACTGACCCTGCCTTCGGTAACGCTCAACGCTACCGTGGACCGCATGCGCGCCGAGCGCGAGACCATCGCCACCGAGCGAACCGCCGTGGGCAAGCGTGAGGCGGCGCAGATTCGTTCGGCCGCCGAGCGCGATGCACGGATTGTCGAAGCCGATGCCACGGTCAAGGCGGCCGATATCGAAGCACAGTCGCGGGTTGAAGCCGCGCAGATCTATGGCCGTGCCTATGCGGGCTCGCCGCAGCTCTACAACCTGCTGCGCTCGCTGGATACACTGGGCACTATCGTGACGCCCGGCACCCGCCTGATACTGCGCACCGACGCGGCGCCGTTCCGCGTGCTGGTGGACGGCCCGCCGACGCTGGACGGCAAGAGCGGAACGCAGCCATGAGCCAGCCGGTCGACGAAGCCGTGGCGCAGCGCCCGCCGGTAAACAGCCCTTGGTTGCAGGCGAGCCGTCTGGCGTTTCTGGGGCTGTATGGCGTGACATTGCTCGCCGCGCTTGCCTGGGCGACGTCCAACATACGCCAGATCGATCCACAGAACCGCGCGGTGGTCATGCACTTCGGCGCGATCGAGCGGGTTCAGAACGCAGGGCTGCTGATCGCCTGGCCGCAGCCGTTCGAACAGGTGGTGCTGCTGCCTTCGGCTGATCGGGTGATAGAGCGGCGCGTGGAAACCCTGCTGCGTTCGCCTGCCGCGTTGAAAGCCGATGAAGTCGCGACCCTGTCGGCACCCATGAGCGATGCACTGGCAGGCTCCGGTTTTCTGCTGACTGGCGATGCCGGTGTGGTGCAACTGGACGTCACGGTGTTTTACAAAGTGACTGACCCCACTGCCTTCGTGTTGCAGGGCGAGCATGTATTGCCCGCGCTAGACCGGCTGGTCAATCGCAGCGCTGTGGTGCTGACGGCGGCGCGGGATCTGGACACCATTCTGGTTGCCCGTCCCGAGCTGATCGGTGCTGACAGCCAGGCCGCCGAGCGCCGTGAGCGGCTGCGTGGCGATCTGGTGCGCGGCATCAATCAGCGTCTGGCCGAGCTCAAGGCGACCGGCATGGGCATCGGTGTCGAGGTCGCTCGGGTGGATGTGCAGTCGAGCCTGCCGACCTCTGCAGTCAACGCGTTCAATGCTGTGCTGACGGCCAG
Source organism: Pseudomonas sp. NFACC10-1 (assembly GCF_900119195.1). Lineage (NCBI taxonomy): Bacteria > Pseudomonadati > Pseudomonadota > Gammaproteobacteria > Pseudomonadales > Pseudomonadaceae > Pseudomonas > Pseudomonas sp. NFACC10-1. Next base: position 792,432 of record NZ_FPJB01000002.1, read on the forward strand.
TCAGCAGGCCGATCAGGCCGTGGCCAACGCGCGCACGGAGGCCGAAAAGCTGACCCAGACCGCCAATCAACAGGCCGACCGAACCCTGCAAGTGGCGCATGCACAGGCGTCCGAGCGTCTGGCCAAGGCGCAGGCGGCTACCGCAACGGTTGTCAGCCTGACCCAATCAGCCGAAACCCGCAGCGACCCCGGCCTGATGCAACGTCTCTACCGTGAACGCGTACCGGTTATTCTGCATCAGGCGGGTTCGGTGACCACGGTCGATCCCAAAGACGATTCCCGCCTGATCATTCAGGGAGCACCACAATGAGTGGCGAAGCCGTTCACACCCACGACACTGGTCAACCGCAAGCGCCTGGCAGTCTGCTGAGCAGCGCAGAACAGCGCAGTGCCGCCCGGCAACTGACCCTCGCGATGCTGGCCTTGGGCTTGCTGGGATTGGGACTGGTCTGGCGGTTTTTCGCCCCGGAGCAGGCAGGTGTCAGCCAGTTGCTGTTGGGCGCTGCGTCACTGTTGGTGGCGATACCGGTGATCAGCGCCGGCTGGCACAGCCTGCGGCATCCGAGCCTGCACGGCATCACCGATCAGTTGATCGCACTGGCGATGCTTGGTGCCTGGGCCACCGGTGACCTGATGACCGCCGCGTTGCTGCCGATCATCATGATCTTCGGCCATGTGCTGGAAGAGCGCAGCGTGATCGGCTCGCAGGAGGCCATCGAAGCGCTGGGACGCCTGACTCGCAGCCAGGCGCGTTTGCTCGGCGCCGACGGCAGCGTGCGCGAGGTCGACAACGCGACGCTCAAAGCCGGCGATCAGGTGGAAGTGCGGGCGGGCGACCGCGTTCCGGCGGACGGTCGGGTGCTGTCCGGGCAAGCCAGTCTGGATACGTCGTCGATCACTGGCGAATCGGTCCCGCTGGAAGCCAGTGTCGGGGTCGAGGTGTTCGGTGGCGCCATCAACCTCGACGGCCTGCTGCGCATCGAAGTGACCCGCATCGGCGATCAGTCGACGCTGGGCAAGGTCATCGCGCTGATGCAGAGCGCAGAGCGTTCCAAGCCGCCTATCACGCGTCTGCTGGAGCGCTACGCAGGCAGTTACATGGTGCTGGTCTTGCTGATCGCGGCGCTCACCTGGTTTATCACTCAGGATGCCCAGGCGATGCTGGCAGTGCTGGTCGCAGCCTGTCCCTGTGCGCTGGTGCTTTCGGCCCCGGCCACCGCCATTGCAGGTATTGCGGTCGCGGCGCGGCACGGGATTCTGATCCGCAGTTCGGCGTTTCTTGAAGAACTGGCTGACCTCAACTCACTGGTTGTGGACAAGACCGGCACCCTGACCTATGGCCGTCTGCGTCTGCAGTCCGTACAGGCTGACGGTTCGCAGCATCCACAATTGCTGGAGCTGGCTGCGAGCCTCGGGTCTGCCAGCAGTCACCCGGTGAGTCGGGCCTTGGCCGGGCTGGTGGATAATGCCCGACTGCTGCCGCTGACCGACACCCGTGAGCGCCAAGGCCTGGGTGTGGTGGCCTCGACCGGGCAGGGCGATGCAGCACTGGGCCGCCCGGAGTTGTTCGCACAGATGGGCATCGTCACGCCTGCTGTCCCTGCACATGATGGCCCGCTGGCCGGTCTGTCGCTGGACGGGGTTTTTCTGGCCTGGCTGCTGCTGGCCGACAGTGTCAAACCCGAAGCTCAGGCGGCGCTGCTGGAATTGCGCGGCCTGGGCCTGGGCCGACAATTGCTGTTGACCGGTGACCGGCAGAGCGTGGCCGACAATCTGGCGCACGATATCGGCATCGCTGACGTTCAGGCGCAGGCGCTGCCTGAAGACAAACTCAACCGCGTCATGGGCGAGATCGCCAGTGGTTTCCGGCCAATGGTGGTCGGCGACGGGGTCAACGATTCGCTGGCCCTCAAGGCGGGCGTGGTCGGCGTGGCGATGGGCGCGGGTGGGGCGGATATCGCGCTGGCATCCGCCGACATCGTGCTGATCGGCAGCGATCTGCGCCGCCTGGGCACCTGTGTGCGACTCAGTCGCCAGTGCCGTCACACCTTGCAGGTCAACGTCATCATTGGGCTGGGCTGGACGCTGGCCATCGTGGCTCTGGCCGCCTTTGGTCTGCTTGGCGCTGCGGGCGCGATGGTCGCAGCTATCCTGCACAATCTAAGCACCCTGTTGGTATTGGGCAACGCCGGACGTTTGCTGCGCTTTCAGGAGCCATTGCTCAAGCTCGAAGACGTGAGTGTGCAGCATCAGGTCTCACGCCTGCACTGATGATCAGTGCGTCAAACGGCTTGAGCTTTGACTAATTCTGTTACAGATTAAGCGCTGTGTTTCATTGTGTGATCCAAATTCAGGCTGACTCTCGGCTCGAATCAGAGGGCACAGGGCTGTTCCCCCGCAGTTGATTCATAGCAGTTTTGCCGTCGCCAATGCCTTTTCGGGCCCTTTTGCGGGGCCTTTGCTGGATTACTCTTTTTTGAGTTTCTGGATAAGGGGGTGATTTTGAAATGCTTACACAACTTCCAACGACCTTGCAGAACCTTCATCTGCCGTTGCGGCTCCGGCTCTGGGACGGTCATCAGATGGACCTCGGGCCTGCGCCCAGCGTCACGATAGTCGTCAAGGACCCGCAGCTGGTCTCCGACTTCAGTCACCCCAGTCTGGGCCTGCTCGGCAGCGCGTTTGTGGAGGGGCGGCTGGAACTGGAGGGCTCCATCAGCGAAGTGGTCCGGGTCTGCGATGAACTGACTCACGCGCTGGTGGACGATGACGACAGCGCTGGCAATCCGATCCGGGTCGAGCATGACAAGGACACTGACGCGGCCTCGATTGCCTATCACTACGATGTCTCCAACGACTTCTACCAGCTCTGGCTCGACAGGGAGATGGTCTACTCCTGCGCGTATTTCAAGACCGGGGACGAATCGCTGGAGCAGGCGCAGCAGGATAAATTCCACCACCTGTGCCGCAAGTTGCGGCTCAAGCGCGGTGAATACCTGTTGGACGTCGGCTGCGGCTGGGGCGGGCTGGCGCGTTTTGCGGCTCGCGAATACGGCGTGAAGGTCTTTGGCATCACGTTGAGCCAGCAACAATTGGCACTGGCCCGCGAACGCGTGCAAGCCGAAGGTCTTCAGGACAAGGTCGACCTGCAATTGCTCGACTACCGCGACCTGCCGCAGGATGCGCGCTTCGACAAAGTGGTCAGTGTCGGCATGTTCGAGCACGTCGGGCACGCCAACCTGCCGTTGTACGCGCAACGCCTGTTCGGCGCGGTGAAGGAGGGCGGCCTGGTGATGAATCACGGCATCACCGCGCGGCACACCGACGGTCGTCCTGTGGGGCGTGGTGCCGGGGAGTTCATTGACCGCTATGTTTTCCCCAATGGCGAGCTGCCGCACATGGCCATGATCAGCGCCCATATCAGCGAAGCCGGGCTTGAAGTGGTCGACGTGGAAAGCCTGCGCCCGCACTACGCGAAAACCCTGGAGCACTGGAGCGCACGACTGGAATCCCGGCTCGACGAAGCCGCGCGAATCGTACCCGAACAGACCCTGCGGATCTGGCGCCTATACCTCGCAGGCTGCGCCTATGGATTCACCAAGGGCTGGATCAACCTGCACCAGATACTCGCCGTGAAACCCTTCGCCGACGGCAACACCGGACTGCCACTGACGCGCGAGGATATTTATGGGTGAAGTCCCGCTCGTCTCTTCAAGACAGGCAGCCTAGTGCACAGAGGTCTCACAGAATCGGTGAAATCAGCCGCGCCACGCGCATACCCAGTTGATGCAGACGCCGTGTTTCGTGGCTTTCCTGCACGGAGATTTCACGGGCGAGGTTGAAGTCGGCGGTGAGCATGGATTCCACCTGGCTGGAGAAGTCGCTGTCGACCGTGAGCAGCATCAATTCGAAGTTGAGGCGGAACGAGCGGTTGTCGAGGTTCGCGCTGCCGATGGCGGTGATCTCGTTGTCGACCAGGACGACCTTCTGATGCAGGAAGCCCGGCTCGTAGCGGAACACTCGGACCCCGGCACGTACGGCGTCGAAGGCGTACAGACTTGAAGCGGCGTATACCACGTAATGGTCGGGGCGCGACGGCAGCAGCAGGCGCACGTCCACGCCGCGCAACACTGCCAGGGTCAGCGCAGCGGTCACGGCTTCGTCAGGGATGAAGTAGGGGCTGGTGATCCACACGCGCTCTTCGGCTGCGTGGATGGCTTCAACGAAGAACAGCGAGCAGGTTTCCTGCGCGTCAGCCGGGCCGCTGGTCAACAGTTGGCAAAGCACACCGTCTTCGGGAAACTCATCAGGCAGGCTTAACGGAGGCAGTTCGCGGGTGGCCCAGAACCAGTCCTCGGCGAACGACTCCTGCAAGCAGGCGACCACCGGGCCGATGACTTGCACATGGGTGTCGCGCCATGGAGCCAGCGGCGGCTTCAGGCCCATGTACTCATCACCCACATTGTGACCGCCCATATAACCTTTCAGGCCATCGACAACGACGATCTTGCGGTGGTTGCGGAAGTTGATCTGAAAGCGATTGAGCCAGCCGCCACGTGTGGCGAAGGCTTTTATCTGCACGCCACCGTCGCGTAGCTTATCGATATAACTGCCTGGCAAGGCGTGGCTGCCGATGCGGTCGTACAGTACAAAGATCGCCACACCTTCTGCCGCTTTCTCCAGCAGCAGCGCTTGCAGCTCGCGCCCGAGTTTGTCGTCATGAATGATGAAGAACTGAATCAGGATGGTCTTCTTCGCTTCTCGGATAGCCTGAAAAATGGCTCCGAAGGTTTCCTCGCCATTGATCAGCAACTTGACCTTGTTGTTGGCCAGCGCCGGCATGTTGCCCAGCTTGGGCATTGCACGCAGCGCCGCATAGGCATCTGACCGACGCGCAGCCACGGCTTCTTCCATCCACGGCCGCCAGTTGAGGCTGCCGATCGCGATCCGCATTTCCTGGTTGGCCTGGCGACGCGCCTTGATGTACGCGTCGAATGAGCTTCGGCCGAACACCAGGTAAGGCAGCAGGGTGAAATAGGGAATGAACAGCAGCGGCATCGCCCAGGCAATCGCGCCTTGGGAGGTGCGCACAGTCAGCAACGCATGGATGGCGGCGCCTGTACCGAGTAAATGAATGAAACCCAGGACATAACCGAAAAAGTACGGGTCGTGATAATCCATGTGGAACAATGCTCCTCGCCTTTGCTGCCTAACAGACCACAGCTGAACAGGAATGTCGCTATTTAATTCCGGGTGCAACTGGGCGACATGTGTGCCGTCTAAGGTTTATCTTTTGGCTGGATTATTCCAGTCTCGTTTTCATCCGCAGTGCCCGATCAGGAATCTTGAAATGAACAAACGCATGTTGGCTTGGATGTTTTGTCTGGCGGCTCCTATGGCTCAGGCGCAGATGCTGCAACCGGGTTTGTGGGAGCTGACGTCCAGCAATATGAAAGTGGACGGACAACAGCTGCCGGACATGCAGTTGATGCTGGGACAGTTGCAGAATCTGCCGCCCGAGCAGCGTGCGATGATGGAACAGATGATGAAGAAGCAGGGCGTCACCCTTGGCGGCAAAGGCGTGAGGGCCTGCCTGACTCAGGCGCAGGTGCAGTCGGACGACATTCCGCTGACTGACCCGGCATCCGGATGCACGCAAAAGATTACTGCGCGCAACGGCAAGACCTGGAACTTCCAGTTCAGCTGCCCAAAAGCCAAGGGCACCGGACAGGCGCAGTTCCTGAGTGATCGCGAGTTCACTACCAACGTGGTGGGCACGTTCAATGCCACCGGGCAGCAACAGAACGGCAGCATGGACACCCGCGCGGTTTGGCTCGGGCCGCAATGTGGCAACGTCGCCCCACGTACCTGATCAAATTCATAGAGTTATGTTCCACGTGGAACACGCTGCGCAGAGGTGATGTTTTTTTGTCACCTCTGATGGTGTGGCAGGTAACTTAATCTTCATGAAGGACCTCATCTTTCGTCCGTAACTGCATGTTATATTGTTACTAATGATGTGGATGAACCCTTCGTGAGCCGGGATGCTCAATTTGCTCTTTGAGACGTTCCATGCACCGACGCCAAGTGTTGCTCAACATGCTGCTTGCCAGCGCGGCCCTGACGTTGCCGTTGGGTGCCTATGCCACGCAAATTCGTAACGCCCGCCTTTGGCGTACCAACGACAAGCTGCGACTGGTCCTCGACCTGAGCGGCCCGGTGCAATACAAGACTTTCACCCTGACAGCCCCCGACCGCCTGATCATCGACGTCAGCGGTTCGCGGCTGACCGGCGACTTCAGTCAGTTGGCGCTGGACCGTACCGTTATAAAATCGATTCGCTCCGGGCATTACGGCCAGGGTGACGACACACGTATCGTGCTGGACCTCACCGCACCGGTACAGCTCAACAGTTTCCTGCTCGGCCCGGAAGGCGGGCAGGGGCATCGGCTGGTCCTGGACATGAGTTCCACGGTCCATGCGCCGGTGCAGATGGCTGAGCTGCCGCCGCCGGTGCCTGTGCCAATCCCGACCAGCAAGGCGCACACCGGACGCGACATCATGGTGGTGGTCGATGCCGGTCATGGCGGCAAGGATCCTGGCGCTGTTGGTTCGCGGGGTGAACGCGAAAAAGATGTGGTGCTGTCCATCGCTCAGTTGCTGGCCAGACGTTTGAAGCGCGAGAAAGGCTTCGACGTACGCCTGGTGCGCAACGATGACTTTTTCGTACCGCTGCGCAAGCGCGTCGAGTTCGCGCACAAGTCCAACGCCGACATGTTCATCTCCGTGCACGCCGATGCTGCGCCTCGTCTGACGGCATCGGGTGCGTCGGTGTTTGCCCTTTCCGAAGGCGGAGCAACGTCGGCAACGGCGCGCTTCATGGCTCAGCGGGAAAACGGCGCGGACCTGCTGGGTGCCACGTCGCTGCTCAATCTGAAGGACAAGGACCCGATGCTCGCCGGGGTGATTCTCGACATGTCGATGAACGCCACTATTGCAGCCAGTCTGCAATTGGGCCACACCGTTCTGGGCAGTCTCGAAGGTATCACCACGCTGCATCAGAAGCGCGTTGAACAGGCCGGTTTCGCCGTTCTCAAATCACCCGATGTGCCGTCGATTCTGGTCGAGACCGGCTTCATCTCCAACAGCCGTGACAGCCAGCGCCTGGTCACTGCGCGTCATCAACAAGCCGTTGCCGATGGCCTGTTCGATGGCCTGCAGCGCTATTTTCAGCGTAACCCGCCAGTGGACTCGCACATGGCCTGGCTGCAGGCGCAGAAGCAGGAACTGCCGGTCTGATCGGCTCAGCGGCAGCCATTCAAGCGGCTGCAGGTGATCTTGCTGCGCGTGCCGCTTGAGCTGGATACCCGAGTGATGGTCGTCCAGCCCACACGCTGCACAGTGCCTGCCCAAGCCTCGCCATCAGAAGCCAACCCGGTAAAAAACGTCAATTGACCATAGCGGCTGTTGGTCTGCGCCCAGCGGCGCTTGTCGCGCACTTCGTACCCCTTCAACCAGGTCGTCGATCCGGCAGTGGCCACGCTGTAGCTATTGCCCTGCGCATCACTGCACGCCAATACCGTCGCGCTACGCGTACAGGTGGCGAGGTCGGCGGAGGGGCTTGGAGGTGCAGCCATCACATGCGCGCTGATCAGCATCGCCATCAAACCTGTTGAAACCCGTCTCATGAAGATCCCTTCACCAAGGCCATAGCTATTTTTGCTTGTTATACTATAACATCCGGATGTGATTAGAGCTGGCTGCCTGAGGGATTCGTCGCAGCCGATATGAACAAGGTTCAAGCCTTGCAGCTGCCTGGAGAGTCCTGATGGCAAATCTTCTACCCGTTACCGTTTTGTCCGGTTTTCTCGGGGCCGGTAAAAGCACTTTACTCAATTATGTGCTGCGCAACCGTGAAAACCTGCGGGTTGCGGTGATCGTCAATGACATGAGCGAGATCAACATCGACGGCAGCGAAGTTCAGCGTGATGTCAGCCTGAACCGTGCCGAAGAAAAGCTGATCGAGATGAGCAATGGCTGCATCTGCTGCACCCTGCGCGAGGACCTGCTCGAAGAGGTCAGCCGTCTGGCTCAGGACGGTCGTTTTGATTACTTATTGATCGAATCCACAGGAATCTCCGAGCCGTTGCCCGTGGCTGAAACCTTCACCTTCCGCGACGAGGCCGGCAAAAGCCTGATGGACCTGGCGCGCCTGGACACCATGGTCACCGTGGTCGACGGCGTGAACTTCCTGCTCGATTACGAGGCGGCAGACGGATTGTCCACACGCGGTGAAACCCTGGGTGAAGACGATGATCGCTCGATCACCGACCTGCTGATCGAGCAGATCGAGTTTGCCGACGTCATCCTGCTCAGCAAGATCGACCTGATCAGCTCCAGTGAGCGTGAAGAGCTGATGGCGATCCTCAAGCGCCTCAACCCGGAGGCCGAGATCGTACCGATGGTGATGGGCCAGGTGCCGTTGGCGACGATTCTCAACACCGGGCGTTTTGACTTCCAGCGCGCTTCCCAGGCACCGGGCTGGCTCAAGGAAATGCGCGGCGAACACACGCCGGAAACCGAAGAGTACGGCATAGCATCAACGGCCTATCGCGCCCGCCGACCGTTCCATCCGGAGCGCTTTTTCGATTTCATCAATCGTCCCTGGGGCAACGGCAAGCTGCTGCGCTCCAAAGGCTTCTTCTGGCTGGCCAGCAAATACAAGGACGCAGGCAGTTGGTCGCAGGCAGGCGGCTTGATGCGCCATGGCTTTGCCGGACGCTGGTGGCGTTTCGTGAACCGAGACAGCTGGCCCGAGGACAAGGAAAGCGTCAAATCCATTCTAGAGAACTGGTCGACTGAAACCGGCGACTGTCGGCAGGAACTGGTGTTCATCGGCCAGAACATCGATTTTGTGCGGCTGACCGCCGAGCTGGATAACTGCCTGCTCACTGATGCGGAGATGGAGGCGGGTGTCGAGCGTTGGCGTGCGCTGGCCGATCCGTTTGGCGATTGGTACGAAGAGGTGGCTGCCTGATGCTGGCTTATCGTTTTAAACCTGAAACCGCAGTCCGCCAGGCGCACGGTGATACGCCCGACGTGTTGAGCGAGATTCTGCAGGACGGCGTCAACCTTGCGCTCTGGCAGCGTCAATTACCTGCGCACATAGAGGACTTCGGCGCCTTGCTACTGTCGATGAACGAGCCTCTGGCCGAGTCCATGACCCTGGAAGTGCGGGGCGGCGAGGTCGAGCCTGACTTGAGCGCGCTGGCATCGGGCTACTCCGACCTGCTGGGCTATCAGGGGTTCGTTGCCGACGTTTCCTGGCTGGTCAGCGCCTATGCCTGTCTGCTGGGTGCCGAGTGCGTTGGCCTGCGTTTGCGGGGGCTCGACAAGGCCATGTGCCCGCGCTTCCATGTCGATCATGTGCCGGTACGTCTTATCACCACTTATGGCGGGGTTGGCAGTCAATGGCTGCATGAAGGGGTGATGGACCGTAAACAACTGGGGTGTCTGGACGCCGAGCCGACGGATGCTGCCCGTATCCAGCAGATCAACAGCGGTGAAGTGGCGCTGCTCAAGGGCGAACGCTGGCACGGCAATGAAGGTTTTGGCCTGATCCATCGCTCGCCGCAACTGCTGCGCAACGAGCGCAGGTTGATTCTGACGCTGGACTGGCTGGCTTGAAGATCAGTCAGGAGTTATCCACTGCCCCTTGCTCTGGCCTTCGCAGAAAGGCTTGAGGTACAGCGCGTCACCGGCGACGCCGTAATAGTGGATATGCTCGCGATACGGCATATTGGCAACCTGCGCATTGCGGCAGACACCGAAGGCGCCTGCCGGGCACTGTTGCGAGTAAGTGGTCTCGGTCTTCTGCCCGGCCAGTTGCGGCTGGCAGAAGCTGTCGTGAAACAGGTTTGCCGGGATGTTGATATTTTCCTGGCAGACCTTCACGTCGAGCCTTTCGGCCTGGCTGTGGACCAGACACGCTTCGGCCCACGCCGAACCGGAAGACACTGTCAGCAACATCAACACCAGGCGGGCAGGCAGCCGCATTACTTGCATCGTTATCCTTCCTTGCTCTTCAATGAACCACGCATTCGCCAAAAGTGATCTCATGCTGCAAAACATACCGACGCATGTCATCGGTGGCCCGCTGGGCGCCGGCAAGACCAGCCTGATCAAGCGCCTGCTGGCGCAGAAGCCTGCCCATGAGCGCTGGGCCATATTGATCAACGAATTCGGGCAGATCGGCCTGGACGCCGCCCTGCTGACCACGGATGCCGATGGTATCGCACTTGGCGAAGTGGCTGGCGGCTGCCTGTGTTGCGTCAATGGCGTGCCGTTCCAGATCGGCTTGGGGCGTTTATTGCGCAAGGCGCGGCCTGATCGTTTATTGATCGAGCCTTCAGGGCTGGGCCATCCCGCGCAACTGATGACGCAATTGCGCGAAGCGCCGTGGCGCGGCGTCCTGGATGTGCAGCCCGGCGTGGTGGTGCTGGACGCGCAGGCAATGCTCGCCGGACAGCCGTTGCCGAGTACTCAGCAGGAAGCGCTGGCACATGCCGGGCTGGTGATCATGAACAAGTCCGAGCAACTGGATGATGTCTCTCGCCAGGCATTGGCCGAACAGTTGCTGCCACACGCCTTGATCTGGACCCGACATGGGGAGCTGCTCCTGAACCGTGTGCCGGGGTTTGCCAGCGGTACTGCTGTGGATAAACAGGCTGTGGATAAGCTGATGCTGCCCAACGGCGTCGGCCACTTGCCCGCGCTATGGACCGATCCGAAGGTGCCGATCTGTCTGAGTCAGGTCAGTGCCGACGGCTGGAGCATCGGCTGGCGCTGGCATCCCTCGCAGCGCTTCGATCTGCAGCGCATCCTGCACTGGCTGGAAAGCCTTGATTGGCGGCGGGCGAAGATGGTTATCCACAGCGAGGGCGGCTGGTATTCCGGCAACGTGGTTGATGGGGCTCCGCTGGCCTGGCAAGTCAGCGAATGGCGTCAGGACTCACGCCTTGAGTTGATCTTTGCCACCGCTCAGGATGTGGATAAGTTGCAGACGCAGATGGCGGGATGCCTGGCGTGACAGCTGCCAGTTAATAGCTGAAGGCAGGACGAAGAGCGTCCGGAACGGCATGCCAACGCAGAGCGTTGGCACGATAGTCAAAGCGCACTTGTGTAAGGATGAGCGCTGAATCGCGGCAGCGGGCGTCGTGCTCGGCTACTGCTTCCATTTCTGATGCGATTGACGCCATTCGCTCATCTGAATAACTTCAGCGCTGGGCGGTGGTGTTTTGATTTCAAACGGGTAGGGTGCCAGTTCGATTTGCGCAGTGTGCGCGCCGAACAGGGTGATCGTGCCAGGGTGACGTTGCTCGCCGGTCACCGTGAACTCGAAGCCATACACGCGGGCCAGGCGTTTGCGGCCTTGAGCGTCGCGCGCGAAGGTCAGGCGGCGCAGGGCAACCGCGTCGTCCAGCAGTTGCAGCTCAAGGCGTTCGCAGTGCTGCTTGACGCGTGCCAGCGCTTTTTCGCGCAGACCATGGGCGTGCCACCACCAGGCCGCGGCGCTCGCGAACAGCATCAGCACGAAGATGTTTCCCAGGGTCAGCATGACGGAGTGCTCCAGCGTAGGAGTCGTCAGCTTAACTGTCCTGAGTGATTTACAGCCATACTGCGCGACTTATATTTCTCATTATTGCATTTGCATCGTGTTCAGGATTCCGCTCCCCATGAAACGTACGCCTCATTTGCTCGCTATCCAGTCCCATGTGGTATTCGGCCACGCCGGCAACAGCGCAGCGGTGTTCCCGATGCAGCGTATCGGGGTTAACGTCTGGCCGCTCAACACGGTCCAGTTCTCCAACCACACGCAATACAAGCAGTGGACCGGTGAAGTGCTGGCTCCGCAGCAGATTCCTGCGCTGATCGACGGGATTGCCGCCATTGGCGAGCTGGGCAACTGTGACGCGGTGCTGTCGGGGTATCTGGGCAGTGCGGCGCAGGGCAGGGCGATTCTGACCGGCGTGGCACGCATCAAGGCGGCCAATCCGAAGGCGCTGTACCTCTGCGACCCGGTGATGGGCCACCCTGAAAAAGGCTGCATCGTAGCGCCTGAAGTCAGTGACTTCCTGCTGCAGGAAGCGGCGGCCATGGCGGACTTCATGTGCCCCAATCAACTGGAGCTGGACAGCTTCTCGGGGCGCAAGCCCGAATCACTGCACGACTGCCTGGCGATGGCGCGGGCTTTGCTGGCGCGTGGCCCCAAAGCGGTGGTGGTGAAACACCTCGATTACCCCGGCAAGGCCGCCGATGGCTTTGAAATGCTGTTGGTCACCGCCGAGGCCAGCTGGCACCTGCGCCGCCCGTTACTGGCGTTTCCGCGTCAGCCGGTCGGCGTGGGTGATCTGACCTCCGGGTTGTTCCTGTCGCGTGTGCTGCTGGGCGACGATCTGGTTGCAGCATTCGAGTTCGCTGCGGCCGCCGTCCATGAGGTGCTGCTGGAAACCCAGGCCTGTGGCAGCTACGAGCTGGAACTGGTGCGCGCTCAGGATCGCATCGCGCACCCACGGGTAAAGTTCGAAGCCGTGCGTTTGTAAGCGCCATACCCTCAAAGGCTCGGGCATCGATGCCCGAGCCAGAAAATTACAACGCTTCTTCCTTGATCTCCTGATAACGCTTTTCCAGTTCCTGGCGGATCTGGCGGCGTTGCTGCGCCTGGATGAAACGCCGCTTGGCATCGGCCGATTCGGGCTCCAGGGGCGGCACGCTGGCGGGCTTGCGATTGTCGTCCACGGCAACCATGGTGAAGAAGCAGCTGTTGGAATGGCGTACCGACCGCTCGCGGATATTTTCGGTGACCACCTTGATGCCCACCTCCATGGACGTGTTGCCGGTGTAATTGACCGAGGCGAGAAAGGTCACCAGTTCGCCGACATGCACCGGCTCACGGAAAATCACCTGGTCTACCGACAGCGTCACCACGTAGCGTCCGGCGTAGCGGCTGGCACATGCATAGGCCACTTCGTCCAGGTACTTGAGCAGCGTGCCACCGTGTACGTTGCCAGAGAAGTTGGCCATGTCCGGGGTCATTAATACAGTCATCGACAGCTGGGCGTTTCCGGGTTCCATAGCGTACTCACACGGTCAAGGTGTTCAAGGGGCGCCTATGCTGGCGCTCAAGGGGCTTGTGACAGTTATCGGGACGCTGGCCAACAGGCGGCCGTCACGCGTCATAACTATCTGTTTCCATATATTGCACCGCCTTTATGTCGAAGGGGGCGGTGTTAACCTGCAAAAACCTGTGGATCGGGGTTTTTCCTGCGTCTTTATCGGATTTTAATGACGAAAAGGATGGCTGTCGCCCTGTAGGACACGGCGATATCGGTTTGCAACATCATCATCACAAGGAGCTTCGCCACCATGCATGCCATCAATTTCATTCAGGATCTGGCAGTGATCATGCTGGTGGCCGGCGTGGTAACCATTCTGTTCCATCGCCTCAGGCAGCCGGTGGTATTGGGCTATATCGTTGCCGGGTTCATCATCGGTCCGCACACTCCGCCGTTCAGTCTGATCCATGACGAAGAAACCATCAAAATTCTGGCCGAACTGGGGGTGATCTTCCTGATGTTCTGCCTGGGCCTGGAATTCAGCCTGCGCAAGCTGTTCAAGGTGGGCGCTACGGCGTTCATCGCGGCCTTTCTGGAAATTGCCCTGATGATCTGGATCGGTTACGAGATCGGGCAGTTCTTTGGCTGGAAAACCATGGACTCGCTGTTTCTCGGCGCGATTCTGGCGATCTCCTCCACCACCATCATCGTCAAGGCGCTCAACGACCTGAAGATGAAGAACCAGCGCTTTGCCCAGTTGATCTTCGGCGTGTTGATCGTGGAAGACATTCTCGGCATCGGCATCATCGCGCTGTTGTCCGGCATCGCTGTCAGCGGCTCGGTCAGTTCCGGGGAAGTGTTCTCCACCGTCGGCAAGCTGTCGCTGTTCATGATCGTGGCGCTGGTGGTCGGCATCCTCGTGGTGCCTCGATTGCTGTCCTATGTCGCCAGGTTCGAAAGCAACGAGATGCTGCTGATCACCGTGCTGGGCCTGTGTTTCGGCTTCTGTCTGCTGGTGGTCAAGCTGGAATACAGCATGGTACTGGGTGCCTTCCTGATCGGCGCAATCATGGCCGAGTCGCGTGAGCTGCTGAAGATCGAGCGCCTGATCGAGCCGGTTCGCGACATGTTCAGTGCCATCTTTTTCGTGGCCATCGGTTTGATGATCGATCCGGGCATCCTGCTGCAATACGCCTGGCCGATCGCCGTCATTACCGTTGCCGTGGTGCTGGGCAAGATGCTGTCCTGCGGTCTGGGTGCCTTTATCGCAGGCAACGATGGCCGTACCTCGCTGCGCGTGGGCATGGGACTGTCACAGATTGGCGAGTTTTCCTTCATCATCGCGGCGCTGGGCATGACCCTGCAGGTCACCAGCGACTTTCTGTACCCGGTGGCAGTCGCCGTGTCCGCCATCACCACCCTGCTGACACCGTATCTGATTCGCGGCGCAGACCCGTTGTCGCTCAAGCTGGCGGCGATCATGCCTCGGCGCGTTGCCCGGGTGTTCGGCATGTACGGCGAGTGGTTGCGCAGCATTCAGCCGCAAGGCCAGAGTGCAGTCCTTGCCGGTATGATCAGGCGGATTCTCTTGCAGGTCGGCGTCAACCTGGCGCTGGTGATGGCGATCTTTTTCAGCGGTGGCTATTTTGCCGAGCGTCTTGGCGGCTACATGAGCGAGTGGGTGGCCGATATCAGCCATCAGAAAGCCTGGATCTGCGGCGCGGCGCTGCTGCTGTCACTGCCGTTTCTGATTGCCGCTTATCGCAAGCTCAAGGCGCTGTCGATGCTGCTGGCCGAGATGGGGGTGAAACCCGAGATGGCGGGCCGGCATACCGTGCGCGTGCGCAAGGTCGTGGCCGAGGTGATTCCGCTGTTATCGCTGGTGGTGATTTTCGTGATGCTGGCGGCATTGTCGGCAAGCATTCTGCCGGCCAACGAACTGCTGCTGGTGGTTGGACTGATAGCCGCCCTGGTCGCCGCGTTGCTGTGGCGCTGGCTGATCCGCGTGCATACGCGGATGCAGATTGCGTTACTGGAAACACTGGGTAACCATCAAGAGAACTCCGGGCACTGAGGCCCGGAGATTCTTGAATACTGCGCAGCAGGGGTGTCTCAGCTTTCCAGCCAGACATCCCGAGCCCAGTGCCAGACCGATTCCCAGCTGTCTTCGGTAACCAGTTCTTCCTCGGCGGACCACAGCAGCACCGTGCCGTCTTCCTCGACGCAGTAATAATCGTCACCGTCCTGGCAGATCGGAATCAGCTCGCGCGGCACGCCCAGATCCCAGGCCGTGGCAGCCACGTCTGGCAGGTAGGTGTGCGACTGCGGGTCGGTCACCGTGACGGGTTCAAGGCTGCCATACACCACATCGCTGACTGTCAGGAGAAATTCCTTGAAGACAAACGGAATGTTGATGAACAGCTGTTCCTCGATCTCGACCAGTTGGTCTTCGTCAGGCAGCTCAAGCGGAACCGGAACCGGTTCATTTGCTTCACGCAGTTGTTCAATGACTTCTTCCACGACACAGATCCTCTCACTTGATGGCGCGGGTTATACAGTAGCGTAAAGCCTTTCTCAAAATAACTATCCGAACGGATAAACAAAAACCCCGGACATATCCGGGGTTCTGAACGCGAGAACGGGTTCTGGTTCAACCGTTCTGGCGAATTCCTGCCACCAGCCAGGGCTGGTTATCGCCTTGCGGGCGTTCCATGTTCCAGCTTTCGCTGAACACTTCGCCCTGGTCGAAACGCGAGGTCTTGGACACGCCCGAGAACGTCAGCGTGGCGATGGTCTTGTCGGCCCGGTCATCCACACCGTCCAGCTGGACATTGAGGTTCTCGATGTAAGTCGACTGGAAGCCGTCGCCCAGGTCCGCACGTTCCTTTTTCAGGAACTGCAGCATTTGCGGAGTGACGAACTCGGCAATCTTGTCCATTTCGTTGGCGTCCCAGTGCTGCTGCAGCGACTGGAAGTGGCCGCGAGCAGCGTCCAGGAAGCGCTGTTCATTGAACCAGGCCGGTGCGTTGATCACTGGCGCAGCGGAGGCCGGGGAAGAACTGCCGAAGATCGGGTTCTGCGCAGGCTGGCTGGTTTCACGCTGGTACGGCGCACCGGCAGCGGCCATTTTCGGCTGTTGCTGCTGACGACGACGCGCAATGAAGCGGAAGATCAGGAAGGCGATGAGGCCCATGATCAGGATGTCGAACAGTTGCAGGCCGTTGAAGCCGTCACCCATGAACATCGACGCGAGCAGGCCGCCGGCAGCGATACCGGCCAATGGGCCCAGCCAGCGCGAAGCACCGCTTGCCGCAGGGGCAGGACGGCCCGCAGCGTTGGGCGCTGCCGCAGGCGTGGAGGGGGCGGCCTGACGTGTCTGGTGCGTAGGCGCCGAGCCCATGCTCTTACCGCCACCGAAGCGCGCGGCGTTCACATCCAGGCTCATGGTGAGCCCGATGCACAGCGCCATCGCGATGCTTAGAAAACGTTGCATAAGGGTATTCCCGTTTTGTGATTGCACGCGCGCCATGTTGCACAGCGGATGGCGACATGACCAGCGCGTTAGTGTTTCGGACTTTTACATAAACAGCGTAGGACTTTTCTACGCGCTTCGTAAGATGTGTACGAGGATTATCGTTCCTCACGCTACGGCGTGGGAACGATAGTCATGGGCGCATGGACAATGATCGACCGGCCTACAACGGCACCAGCTTCGCGTAGCCCATCATCAGCCACTTGCTGCCCTCGGGGAAGTTGACCTGCACCCGGGCCTGGGCGCCAGCGCCTTCGAAGTTGAGGATCACGCCTTCGCCGAACACCGCATGCTGGACGCGCTGGCCCATGGTGAACTCGGTTTCCGGAATGCCGGTGCCGTTGAACAGGCTGCTGCTGTTGAATTTCGGCGTGCCACCGAACGGACGGTTGACGCTGTTGGATAGTCGGACTTCCTGAATCAGCGCAGGCGGAATCTCGCGTACGAAACGCGAGACCTTGTTGTAGGTTTCGCTGCCGTACAGGCGACGCGTTTCGGCGTAGGTCATCACCAGCTGTTTCATGGCCCGGGTGATACCGACGTAAGCCAGGCGCCGTTCCTCTTCAAGACGGCCCGGTTCCTCCAGACTCATCTTGTGCGGGAACAGCCCTTCCTCCATGCCCACCAGAAACACGTGCGGGAATTCCAGGCCCTTGGCGCTGTGCAGGGTCATCAGCTGAATACTGTCTTCATGCTCCTGCGCCTGGGTGTCGCCCGCTTCCAGCGAGGCATGCCCCAAAAACGCAGCCAGTGGCGTCAGGTCTTCTTCGCTTTCGTGATTCTCGAAAGCACGGGCCGCGCTGACCAGTTCCTCAAGGTTTTCTACTCGCGCCTGACCTTTCTCGCCTTTTTCCTGCTCGTGATAGGTAATCAGCCCGGACTGTTCGATCACCGTCTGGGTCATCAGGTGCAGCGGCATTTCCATGACCTTGGCCGCGAGGTTCTCGATCAGCTCGATGAATCCGCCCAAGGCAGTGGCGGCGCGTCCGGTCAGGCCCTTGTTGGCCACCAGCAGGCGCATGGCTTCCCACATTGAAACGTCGGCATGACGCGCATGTTCGCGAATCGCTTCGACGGTCTTTTCACCGATGCCGCGCGCCGGAACGTTGATCACCCGCTCCAGCGCCGCATCGTTGCCACGGCCTTCCAGCAAACGCATGTAGGCCATGGCGTTCTTGATTTCGGCGCGTTCGAAGAAGCGCTGTCCGCCATAGATGCGGTACGGAATACGCTCACGCAGCAGGGCTTCTTCGAGTACCCGCGACTGGGCGTTGGAGCGGTACAGAATGGCGATGTCGTTGCGCGAAATACCGGTTTTCAGCGCGCTCTCGATGGTCTCGACCACGTAACGCGCTTCATCGTGCTCGTTGAACGCGGCGTACAGATTGATCAGCTCGCCATCACCGACGTCGGTCCACAACTCCTTGCCCAGGCGACCACTGTTATTGATGATCAAGCCGTTGGCAGCCTTGAGAATGCTCGCTGTGGAGCGGTAGTTCTGCTCAAGGCGGATGACTTCGGTGTCCGGGAAGTCAGAGGAATACTGGTGGATGTTCTCGATCTTCGCGCCGCGCCAGCCGTAAATGGACTGATCGTCGTCGCCGACCACCATCAGGCTGTCACCGCCCTGGGCGAGCAGGCGCAGCCATGCGTACTGCACGGCGTTGGTGTCCTGGAACTCGTCCACCAGGACGTGACGGAAGCGGCGCTGATAATGCGCCAGCAAGCCCGGGTTATCGCGCCACAGGTCGAGTGCGCGCAGCAGCAGTTCGGAGAAGTCGATGACGCCGGCCCGCTGGCAGGCGATCTCGTAGGCTTCGTAGACGCTTTTCATGGTGGTCAGGAACAGGTCGCCGCTGGCCTGAATATGTTTCGGGCGCAGGCCTTCGTCTTTCTGACCATTGATGAACCACTGGGCCTGGCGTGCAGGCCAGCGTTGTTCGTCCAGACCCAGCTCGCGCATCACGCGCTTTACCAGACGCTGCTGGTCATCGCTGTCGAGAATCTGGAAGGTCTGTACCAGCCCGGCTTCCTGCCAGTGCGCACGCAGCAAGCGGTGGGCCAGACCGTGGAAGGTGCCTACCCACATGCCAGCCGGGCTGATGCCCATCAGCTGCTCGATACGGTGGCGCATTTCGGCAGCCGCCTTGTTGGTGAACGTCACCGACAGGACCGAATGCGGGGAGGCTTGCTCGACCTGCATCAGCCATGCGATGCGATGCACCAGCACACGGGTTTTGCCGGAGCCAGCACCAGCCAGGACCAACTGACGACCCAGAGAGGCGGCTACGGCCTGACGTTGGGCATCGTTGAGGGAATTCAGAAGAAGAGAGAGATCATCGCGCATCAGCGCATTCTAGGGTGCCGCGCGATGACGGGCAAACCATGCTTTGCGTCAGGCAATAAAAATGGCGGGGCGCTGACGACCGGTCGTCGCCTGTTGCCGGGAGCGAATGCGTTGCGTCTACCTTTACCTGTGAGCAGGCAGTGTCTGACGGGCGATTCGGCCTAATGTAGGATTATTCCCACAATTGCCGCTGATAACGCCCGCACGGCACGTTCCAGCTTCGTTTAACTGGGCGGCTGGCGGGTCATGTAGTATAACTACAAGAAAGCTACAACCCAGCCCACCTCTCTTTTGCCGAGTCTGCCCCTTGAATCTGCTGCAACACATCGCCCAGTCACGTAATTTGCTGCGCAAATCGGAGCTCAAGGTAGCCGACCATGTGCTGCTCGACCCTGCGGCCGTGATGCACAGTTCCATGGCAGACCTGGCGCACAGCGTCGGTATCAGCGAGCCGACCATCGTGCGTTTCTGCCGCGCCATCGGTTGCACCGGATTTCAGGACCTCAAGCTGAAGCTGGCACAAAGCCTCGCGGCGGGCGCAAGTTTTGGGCAGTTCGCGATTCACGAAGACGATTCGGTCGCCGACTACAGCCTGAAGATTTTCGACACCACGCTGCACACGCTCATGGAAGTGCGCGAAAACCTCGACCCCCATGCGTTGCAATTGGCGGTCACGGCCATGGCCGGAGCCAATCGGGTCGAGTTCTACGGGTTTGGCGCGTCCGGTGCAGTAGCCGCTGATGCGCAGCACAAGTTCTTTCGTTTGCTGCTGACCGCTGCGGCGTATTCCGATCCGCACATGCAGGCGATGTCAGCCGTCACGCTCAAGCCGACCGATGTCGCGGTGTGCATTTCGCAGTCAGGGCGTTCGAAGGATCTGCTGATCACCGCCAATCTGGTCCGCGAGAGCGGCGCGACGCTGATCACCCTGTGCCCCAGTCAGACGCCGCTGGCCGAGCTGTCGTCGGTCAATCTGGCCATCGACGTACATGAAGACACCGAAATCTACACGCCGCTGACTTCTCGCATTGCCCACCTGGTGGTCATTGATGTGCTGGCAATGGGCGTTGCAATGGCGCGCGGCCCCGGTCTGGTGAACCATCTCAAAAGCGTCAAACGCAGCCTGCGTGGTTTGCGCCTGTCGCCGAAGTCGATCAAGGCTCACGAAGATTGACGTCGTTTTCAATTTGAAAACGACGTCAAGAGTCCCGCCAATGACCTGCGGTTATTGGGAGGGGCCCGCGACTGGATTAATTGAGGTAATGAGTGAATTGCATCCTGCAGGGCCAGTTTCTATCGATTCGGCTTCCGAGATGCGGTAATTGTATATTTTTCGCGTTTTTTCCCGGCTATCACGTTACAAGAATTAACCAGACTGTCATGTGTTCGCTGCAGTCAGCTTGCGCAACGAAGAAAGCCCTCCCCGGAAACCCTGAGGCGTCTGGCGAGGGCTTTACTGAATCTGTTACTTGTTGATCACTGTATAACGGTCAGCTCATCGATGCTTACCAGCAACTCGTCGTCTTGATAGATACGGACGGAGGTGATGGATGCATCGCTGGGCTGGGCGTATACGGCGGGTGTCTCGCGCCCTGTCCACGGCCCCAGACCTGTCGCGTAGTAGTTGAGGTCCAGATTCAATTGGCCCGCTTCACTCGGTATGTTGCGCAGACTCAGCCATGGGAGAGAGTGACTGGCGGATGTAGGCACCAGGCCAGCCACGGTCAGCGTATTAACTTCCGGCGTTCTGTCATCACGCGCGATCCAGTTTTTGTCTTTGGTCGTCATTGGGTAGCTCCTTGCTAGTAATTGTTTAATGAGTGAGTTGCTTTCAGCAGGGCAAGTTTGTGTGTGGCGCGTCAGCGAGCGGCAATACATATATATTTTTTGAAATTTTTTTGATGAGCGCTGAACGAAAGTTCATCGATCTGTCACCTGCGTGCCGTCTGATTGTCACTGTCACGCTCCATTCTGGTGCTCCCACAAAACGTATTGGGAGACAGGATATGGCTCGGCATTACGATGATTTACCTACCAGCACCGTGAAAACCCGCCGTCAGCAGGAAGATCAGCGTCGCATGGAGTTTCGTCGGGCAATTGAAAGCTACAGTGAGGCACGTCAGCTCAATCAGGAGCTGTGTGACTACATGGATGGCATGGATAACGCCGTCTGGCAGACGATCAAGTTGCCCGCGGTCGACCGTCGAAACGCTCGACAAGCTGGCTGATCTGCGCACGTTCGGTGCGGATGAACGCAAGAAACGCATGTGCCACGGGTGAAAGGCGTTTGTCCCCGGCCTGAGCCACGCACCAGCTTCGATACAGTGGCAACTCCGCCACGGGCAGCTCCACCAGAGTGCCTGTGGCGAGTTCCTGGCAGACCGCGTGTCGGGTCAGCATCGCCAGGCCCAGCCCGGCAACCACGCATTCACGTTGTGCTTCGCTGGAAGAGACTTCCAGCGTCTGCGTGAAGTGCACGCGCTTCTCCTTGAAGAACTCCTCGCAGGCCCGTCGCGTGCCCGATCCTGTTTCCCGGGTCAGCAACGGCCATGGCTCCAGGTCTTTCAGGTTCAGCGCCGTGCGGGTGCTCAGCGGATGGTCAGGCGGTGCCACGGCGACAATCGGGTTATTCAGGAACGGCAAGAACTCCAGGCCCATGTCCAGGGGCACTGCCGACATCACCACAAGATCATCGCGGTTATCCGCCAGGCGCCTGATGACTTGCGCGCGATTGACCACCATCAGGCTCAGGCTGACTTCCGGGTGCTGGCGCTTGAAGGCGGCGAACAGGTGGGGGATGAAGTACTTGCAGCTCGATTCGACTGCCAGCTTCAACTGGCCTTGCAGTGAGCCCTGCATGTCGGAAAGCTGCATGTCCAGGCTTTCCAGGCGCCCGAAAATATCCCGGCTGGCCTGTTGCAGGGCTTGCGCCGCTTCGGTCAGGTAGAGCTTTTTGCTGACGTATTCGAACAGCGGCTGGCCGATCAACTCTTCGAGCTGTCGAATCTGCAGGCTGACAGCGGGCTGTGTGAGCGACATTTCTTCAGCCGCACGGCTGTAGGAGCGCAGATCGCACACCTCATTGAAAATGCGTAACTGACGCAATGTCATACGCATCAATGACTTACGCATTTACAAAAGCTCCACTATCCAACCGAAGCGCTAACTATAAGCTTTTACTTATGCACCTCCCAACTTTTACTCATTTTTGTTAATCCTCGATTCGGCATAGGGTGGCTCTGCGACATTCAGTCACATACACGGTTACAAGTGTGGGTCGAGGGAAACGCCAGTGATAACAAAAATTCTGATCGCCAACCGCGGGGAGATTGCCGTTCGTATCGTGCGTGCATGCGCCGAGATGGGCATTCGCTCGGTGGCGATCTTTTCCGACGCTGACCGGCATGCCTTGCATGTCAAACGTGCCGACGAAGCCTATAGCATTGGTGCCGAACCTCTGGCGGGTTACCTGAACCCGCGCAAGTTGGTGAATCTGGCAGTGGAAACCGGCTGCGATGCGCTGCATCCCGGTTACGGCTTTCTTTCCGAGAATGCCGAGCTGGCCGATATCTGTGCCGAACGAGGGATCAAATTCATCGGTCCCTCAGCCGAAGTGATTCGCCGCATGGGGGACAAGACCGAGGCCCGACGCAGCATGATCAAGGCCGGTGTGCCGGTCACGCCCGGTACCGAAGGCAACGTGGCAGATATCGACGAGGCGCTGGCCGAGGGCGAGCGTATCGGTTACCCGGTGATGCTCAAGGCCACTTCCGGGGGCGGTGGACGTGGCATCCGCCGCTGCAACAGCCGCGAAGAACTCGAGCAGGCCTTCCCGCGCGTGATTTCCGAAGCGACCAAGGCCTTCGGTTCGGCAGAAGTCTTTCTTGAGAAGTGCATCGTCAATCCCAAGCACATTGAAGCGCAGATTCTGGGCGACAGCTTTGGCAATGTGGTGCACCTGTTCGAGCGCGACTGTTCGATTCAGCGACGCAATCAGAAGCTCATCGAAATCGCCCCCAGCCCGCAGTTGACGCCCGAACAGCGCGCCTACATCGGCGATCTGTCGGTACGTGCGGCCAAGGCGGTTGGTTACGAGAACGCTGGCACCGTGGAGTTTCTGCTCGCCGAGGGCGAGGTGTACTTCATGGAAATGAACACCCGGGTGCAGGTCGAGCACACCATCACCGAAGAAATCACCGGCATTGATATCGTTCGCGAGCAGATCCGTATTGCCTCCGGTCTGCCGCTGTCGGTCAAGCAGGAAGACATCATCCATCGCGGTTTTGCCCTGCAGTTCCGGATCAATGCCGAGGACCCGAAGAACAACTTCCTGCCCAGCTTCGGCAAGATCACTCGTTATTACGCGCCCGGCGGACCTGGCGTGCGCACCGACACGGCGATTTATACCGGCTACACCATTCCGCCGTTCTATGACTCGATGTGCCTGAAGCTGATTGTCTGGGCGTTGACCTGGGAGGAGGCCATGGACCGCGGCCTGCGTGCGCTCGATGACATGCGCCTGCAAGGGGTCAAGACCACGGCTGCCTATTACCAGGAAATCCTCCGCAACCCGGAGTTCCGCAGCGGTGAGTTCAACACCAGCTTTGTCGAGAGCCACCCCGAGCTGACCAATTATTCGATCAAACGCAAACCCGAAGAGCTGGCCCTGGCCATCGCCGCCGCCATTGCCGCACACGCCGGTCTGTAAGGAACAGTGAAATGTCCAAGAAGATTTTCGTAACCGACACCATCCTGCGTGACGCTCATCAATCGTTGCTGGCGACGCGCATGCGTACCGAAGACATGCTGCCGATCTGCGACAAGCTCGACCAGGTCGGCTACTGGTCGCTGGAAGTCTGGGGCGGTGCCACCTTCGATGCCTGCGTGCGTTTTCTCAAGGAAGACCCTTGGGAACGTCTGCGCCAGCTGCGTGCGGCCTTGCCCAATACCCGGTTGCAGATGCTCCTGCGTGGCCAGAACCTGCTGGGTTATCGGCATTACAGCGATGACGTGGTCAAGGCGTTCGTCGCCAAGGCGGCGGTCAACGGTATTGATGTGTTCCGTATTTTCGATGCCATGAACGATGTGCGTAACCTGCGGGTTGCCATCGAGGCGGTGAAAGCGGCGGGCAAACATGCACAGGGCACCATCGCCTACACCACCAGCCCGGTGCATACCATCGAGGCCTTCGTGGCGCAGGCCCGGCAGATGGAAGCCATGGGCTGTGACTCGGTGGCGATCAAGGACATGGCCGGCCTGTTGACGCCTTATGCCACGGGTGAACTGGTCAAGGCGCTGAAGGCCGAGCAGTCGTTGCCGGTGTTCATCCACTCGCATGACACGGCCGGTTTGGCCGCGATGTGTCAGCTCAAGGCGATCGAAAGCGGCGCGGACCATATCGACACGGCGATTTCCAGCTTTGCCTGGGGCACCAGCCATCCGGGCACCGAATCGATGGTGGCCGCGCTCAAGGGCAGCGAGTTCGACACCGGGCTGGACCTGGAACTGCTGCAGGAAATCGGTCTGTATTTCTACGCGGTGCGTAAGAAATATCATCAGTTCGAGAGCGAATTTACTGCAGTCGACACTCGGGTGCAGGTTAACCAGGTACCGGGCGGGATGATTTCCAACCTGGCCAATCAGCTGAAGGAGCAGGGGGCGCTCAACCGCATGAGCGAAGTACTGGCTGAAATTCCGCGCGTGCGCAAAGACCTCGGTTATCCGCCATTGGTAACTCCGACTTCGCAGATCGTCGGTACTCAGGCGTTCTTCAACGTGTTGGCCGGGGAGCGTTACAAAACCATCACCAATGAAGTGAAGCTGTATCTGCAGGGCGGGTACGGCAAGGCGCCGGGGCAGGTGGATGAGAAGCTGCGTCGCCAGGCGATCGGCAATGAAGAACTGATCGATGTTCGTCCGGCCGACCTGCTCAAACCGGAGATGACCAAGCTAAGGGCCGATATCGGCGCATTGGCCAAGTCCGAAGAGGACGTGCTGACGTTTGCCATGTTCCCGGACATTGGCCGCAAGTTCCTGGAGGAACGCGCTGCCGGGACGCTGGCGCCGGAAGTGCTGCTGCCGATTCCCGAAGCCGGAAGCGTGGCGAAGGCAGGCGGTGAGGGCGTACCGACCGAGTTCGTCATTGATGTGCACGGCGAGACTTATCGGGTCGACATCACCGGTGTGGGCGTCAAGGCTGAGGGCAAGCGCCACTTCTACCTGACCATAGACGGCATGCCGGAAGAGGTGGTGTTCGAGCCGCTCAACGAATTCGTCGGCGGCGGGGCCAGTAAACGCAAGCAAGCCCATGCACCGGGCGACGTCAGCACGACCATGCCCGGCAACATCGTCGATGTGCTGGTCAAGGAGGGCGATGTGGTCAAGGCCGGTCAGGCAGTGCTGATCACTGAAGCGATGAAGATGGAGACCGAGGTTCAGGCGTCGGTCGCAGGCAAGGTCGTCGCCATCCACGTCGCCAAGGGCGACCGCGTCAATCCGGGCGAAGTGCTGATCGAGATCGAAGGTTGAGCTGACACCTGCGCATCATCCAAAGGTTTACCTCAGGGAAGCACTCGTGGCTTCCCTTTTTTTATTCTGGCAGGCGGGCCCAGTGGTCACGACTATCGTTCCGCACGCTCCAACGTGGAAATGCAGTTCTGGGCGCCTTGCGTCCTCAGGATCAGCGAAACGCCTCAAGCCCCTTGATCTGTTGCCCGTCAGTGAAGTTATCCACAGCCAGCCAGTTTTCAAATGCCTTTCGTAATTCAGGCCATTCGCTGTCGAGGATCGAGTACCACGCGGTATCCCTGCTCTGGCCTTTGACCACCATGTGCTGGCGGAAGGTGCCTTCGTAGCTGAAGCCGAATCGCTCGGCAGCGCGTTTGGAGCGGGCATTGTTGGCGTTGCACTTCCATTCCAGGCGGCGATAGCCCAGTGCGAAGGCCTCTCTGGCCAGCAGGTAAATGGCTTCGGTGCCTTTGGGCGTGCGTTGCATGGCGGCGCTGAAGGTGACATGACCTATTTCGATTCGCCCGTGGGCAGCGACGATCGACATCAGGCTGATGACGCCCTTGGCCTTATCGGTCTGCTGATCGACCACAGTGTAAAACCACGGATCGGTGGCTGCCTGATGCCCGGCCAGCCACGCATCGAAGGCGCTACGGTCGATGAACGGCCCGTAAGGCAGATAATCCCACAGCTTCGGGTCCGCATTCGGGCCTTCAAATGCCGTCCACAAGTCATCGGCGTGACGCGCGACATCGAGTTTTTCCAGGCGAATGAAACGGCCTGTCAGTGTATGGGGCGTGGGCAATGCAGCGGCTTGCCAGTCCAGCAGGGTGTCAGACATCAGTCACTTCCTGTTTCAGAGTGCTTTGCGAAATTGTATGAGGCCGGGCCGTTCGGCGATTCGCTCGTACAACTGAATGGCCGTGGCGTTGGTTTCGTGGGTCAGCCAGTGCACCTTGTCGCAACCGTCTGCCTTGGCAGTGGCATAGACAAACTCGATCAGTCGCCTGCCGATGCCTGTTCCGCGTTTTTCGGGTGCGACGATCAGATCTTGCAGGTAACAGGCGTTGTTGATGCTCCAGTTGGAGCGGTGGTAGATGAAGTTCACCATGCCCACCGCCTCGTCACCCAGCCAGGCGAGCGCCGAGTGAGTCGGTTCGTTTGGGTCCACAAGGCGTTGCCAGGTGGTGTCGCTGACGCCTTCGGCCAGCTCGGTGTTGTAGAAGCGCAGATAGGCCTGCCACAGAGGCAGCCACGCGTGATGATCGTCGACGCTAACGGGGCGAATTCGCACATCGGTCATGAGCTGCTTCCTTCGCTCATCAAGCGAGCGATCAGTTGGTCATTTGCATCCTGGCTTGCGGCGAGGCCGTCGCGCACACCGGCGATGTCCGCAGCGTTGCGATTCTGACTGAGTTTACGTTTGCCCTGTAGCCGCTGCACCGGAATGGCGAATCCGACAATCGCTCCAAGCATTTTTGCGATGTAGTCCGCCGGCGCATCGTCAATGGACCAGGGTTGCGCCCGGCCGGATTCATGGCGATGGGTCAGGTCAGCCAGCAATTGATGCAAGTGCGCGGCGTCGGTAAAAACCTCGGCCTGCCCATAGGCATGCACGGCCACATAATTCCATGTGGGTACGACCTTGCCGTGCTCTGCCTTGCCTGGGTAGAACGACGGGCTGACGTAGGCATCGCCGCCAGGAAAAACCACCAGTGCTTCGGCGCCGGAGCTCAACTGCTGCCACTGTGGATTGGCTTTGGCCAGATGCCCGTAAAGTGTGCCTCGGGGGCCTTCATCGCGGCGCAACAGCAGCGGCAGGTGGGTCGCCTGCAATCCCTCTGCGCCGTCAGTGACCAGAATCGCCAGGCGCGTCTGCTCCATCTGCTGGTGCAGGCTCGGTGTGTCGTTGTCCTTGAAAGCGGCGGGGATGTACATGGGGAATATCCTTGGCTGATGACCGGATCGTAGGCAAGGCATTGGTCTGATGTAAGATCCATTTTTGATAGTTTCAATAGGGCCAATGCATGCCTGATGTCCCCGTTGCGTTTCCGTCCACGCTCACCGGTATCGCGCTGGACCCGAATCAGGGCCTGAGCAAGCAGCTTTATAGCCTGTTGCGCCAGCAGGTCCTCGATGGGCGCCTGAGCAGCGGCACGCGCCTGCCAGCCAGCCGCGATTTGGCACATTCACTGGGCATCTCCCGTAACAGCGTGATACGGGCCTACGACCAGCTGTATGCCGAGGGCTTCATTGAAGGGCGCGTTGGCGACGGCACGTATGTCGCGCAGCTCTCTGAAGCAAACGCTTCGCCTCGACGGGCAAGCCGTAAAAAACTATCCACCAACTTACCCACAGGTGTATCCACAGGGTTACGCACAGGTTTGTCCACAATCGCGGCTGAAATGCCGTCAGATTCCTCCTGTGAAGTTATCCACAACCCGACACGCGCGCTGCTCGAAAAGCATCGTTTGCATGAACCACCAACGGGTAGGCCGCGGGCCTTTCGGGTAGGCGTACCGGCGTTCGATCTTTTCCCCTTTGCCTTGTGGGGCAAGCTGTATGCCGCTTTTTGGCGCAAGCCGGACCTTGCTCAGCTCGGTTATGGGTCAGCGGCGGGAGACTCGCGGTTACGTGAACTGATTGCGGTCTACCTGCGCTCATCGCGTGGGCTGCATTGCAGTGCTGAGCAAATTGTGATCACCAGTGGTGCACAGCATGCGATCAGCCTTTGTGCACAGTTGCTTCTTGCCCCGGGCGAGGGCGTCGCCGTTGAGAATCCGGGGTATCGGGCGGCCGGTCATGCGTTTGCACTGGCAGGTGCCCGATTGCACGGGGTGGCTGTGGATAACGAAGGCATGCGTTGCGCCGACCTCGAGCAGGCAGACTGCAGCCTGGCCTACGTGACACCTTCACACCAGTACCCGACCGGCGTGGTGATGAGCCTGGCAAGGCGCTTGGAATTGCTGGCCTGGGCCGAGAAACACCAAGGCTGGATTGTCGAGGATGATTACGACGGTGAGTATCGCTACAGCGGTTCACCATTGGCGCCTCTGGCCGCGCTCGACCGCAACGCGCGCGTGCTCTACGTCGGGACGTTCGGCAAAATCGCCTTCCCGGCGCTGCGCCTCGGGTATCTGGTTTTGCCAGAGCAACTGGTGCCGATGTTCAGCCAGCGCAAGGCCGTGGACATGCGCCATACTGAAATTGGCGTTCAGGCGGTCATGGCGCAATTTATTGCGTCGGGTCATTTCCAGCGACACATACGTCGCATGCGGCGCGCGGCGCTCAGTCGGCGCAATGTGCTGCTGGATAACTGGCCTGCCGATATTCCGGGATGCGCGACAATGCCCAGAGGGGTTGCCGGGCTGCATGTCATGGTCAAGGTCGACAGCGTGGCGCGTGAGCAGGCGCTGATTGCCAAGGCCAATGGCGTCGGGGTCGAAATGAATGCCCTGAGTGATTACTGGCTGCCTGATTCCACTGAGCCTGTGGATAACCGGGCCGGGCTGGTGCTGGGGTTTGCCGCAGTGCCCGAGTACGAGATGGTCGAGGCATTGAACAGGCTGCGCGAGGTCTGGTCCGAGTAGTCCCGTTGGCAGGCGTATAATCTGTGCTTTCTGTTACCTGTCCTTGAGATACCCATGAACAACTCTCTTACTGCAACACCCGGACGCAAGTTCGGCGCGCCGCTGGCCGCGCTGTTCCTGCTGCTGATGGGCGCCCAGTTCCTTCTGCTCAGTGTCGGCACCCGTCAGGTGATGCTGTGGATCGTCGGCGCGGCGTTGGGCGTAACGCTGTATCACGCGGCATTTGGTTTCACCTCGGCCTGGCGGGTGTTCATCCGCGAGCGGCGGGGTGCAGGCCTGCGCGCGCAGATGGTCATGCTGGCGGTCGCCGTTGTGCTGTTTTTCCCGGCACTGGGCGCGGGCACGCTGTTTGGCCAGCCAGTCACTGGTCTGGTTGCTCCGGTCGGGATTTCGGTCGTCGTCGGCGCGTTCATTTTCGGCATCGGCATGCAGCTGGGCGGTGGCTGTGCGTCCGGCACACTGTTCACTGCCGGTGGTGGCAATGCGCGGATGCTGGTGACCTTGCTGTTTTTCATCCTCGGCTCACTGATTGCCACCCATCACGTCGACTGGTGGTTTGCCCTGCCTTCGTTCCCGGCGGTGTCGGTGGTCAAAACCTTCGGCGTGCTGCCTGCGCTGCTGGTCAATCTGGCGCTGTTCGGCTTGATCGCCCTGGTGACCGTCAAGCTCGAAAAGCGCCGTCATGGCCAGCTTGAAACGCCGCCAGCCACGGATCATCGCGGTCTGAGTCGTGTGCTGCGCGGGCCGTGGATTCTGGTCTGGGGCGCTGTCGCGCTGGCGCTTCTCAATTACGCAACGCTGGCGTTGGCCGGTCGTCCGTGGGGCATCACCTCGGCGTTCGCGCTGTGGGGTGCAAAAGCGGCCAGCGGGCTGGGCGTAGACGTCGGCAGCTGGGTGTTCTGGCAGAGCGCTGCCAACGCCAAGGCGCTGGCGGCTCCGGTGTGGGAAGACATCACCAGTGTGATGGACATCGGCATCATGCTCGGTGCCTTGCTGGCGGCAGGTCTGGCAGGTCGTTTTGCACCCAGCCTCGATATCCCCACGCGCTCGCTGGTGGCGGCGGTCATCGGCGGCTTGCTGCTGGGCTACGGTTCGCGACTGGCCTACGGCTGCAACATCGGTGCGTACTTCAGCGGTATCGCATCCGGCAGCCTGCACGGCTGGCTGTGGCTGGTAGCGGCCTACGCCGGTAACGTCGTTGGTGTCCGCCTGCGGCCGATTTTCTTCACCGGCGAGCGTCCACAGGTGGCTCTTAATGGCTGCTGAAAACGTCTGAAACCCCGAGACAAGCGGGCCGCTTGCGAACCAACTGCCGGTTTCGTATTCAAAGGCCATGCGGTAACTGTGCGTATGCGGTTCGCTTATTTTTCGATGGGGTGGTTCTTTTGCAGCAAACGATCATTTCGAAAATCCGTTTTCTCGGCAAGACCATCGGCTACGTAGGATGGTCGCTTTTCTGGCTGTTGATCTGGGACGTGATTGTCACGGTCGACTTCATGCTCTACCTGGAACGCAAGATCACCTTGCCGTCCATGCCGTTGACCCTGCTGGGCTCGGCGCTGGTGGTGCTGACCAGCTTCCGCAACTCAAGTGCCTATAACCGCTGGTGGGAAGCCAGGACGTTATGGGGTGCGCTGGTCAACAGTTCACGCAGCTTCGCTCGGCAAGTGCTGACGCTGGTCGAGGATGACGACGGGATCAACCCGGTCAAGGCCACACTGTTGCGTCGCCATGTCGCGTATGTGAAGTGCCTGTCTGCGCACCTGAAGGGCGCCAAATGTGGTGATGAGGTTCAGATGCTGATTCCTCGCGAGGAATTCGAACGTCGTCACGACACCAACAACTTTCCCAACGACCTGCTCAATACGTCGGCTGCGCTGTTGGCCAAGGAGTATCAGGCCGGGCGGCTGGACAGCATTCGTCTGGCACGTCTGGAGTCGACCATGGTGGACATCTCCAATTGCCAGGGCGGCATGGAGCGTATTGCCAATACACCGTTGCCTTATCCGTACGTAGCCTTTCCGCGCCTGTTCATCACGCTGTTCTGCCTTATCGTACCGATTGGTCTGGTGGAGACCCTTGGCTGGTTCACGCCGCTGGCGTCGACGGTGGTGGGTTTCATGCTGTTGGCGATCGAGAAGATCGGTACTGACCTGCAGAGCCCGTTCCGTGCCAGTGAACATGAGATTCAGATGACGGCGTTGTGCGAAAACATCGAGCGCAATCTGGATTCGATGCTCAGGGGCGCGCAGGAAGAATGCAAGGCTTCATGAAGGGGTGAGGCGTCGCGCGAGTGCGTGACGCCTCGGGTAAAGCAGAAGTAGCCGCTTAACGCAGCTCGCCACACAGGTCCAGTTCGACCAGGCGCCGTACTTCCTCGGTCGTCAGGCGTGCGCCCAGCAGCGCATGCAGCTTGCCGAGCGCGGCCTCACGGGTCATGCCACCACCGGAGAGCACGCCTGCACCACGCAGTCGGCTGCCCGCTTCGTAGACATCCAGTTCGACACCGCCCTCATGGCACTGGGTAATCGCGACCACACAGACACCCAGCGCTCGGGCGTTCTCCAGACTGGCCAGAAATTGCGGATCGTCACTTGGGCCTGTGCCGCTGCCGAAGCACTCGAGCACCAGACCGCGGATACCGCTATTGATCAAACCGTCCAGCTGAGCAGCACCGACACCCGGAAACAGTGGTAATACTGCGACCTCTGCCAGTGTCTTCGGCTGGCGATAGTTCAATGCGTCAGGGAGCGAAACCACCGCATGGCCGCCACGCGAGCGTTGCAGCGGTGCGAACGGTTGACGGCCGAAGCTGCGAATTTTCGCGCAGCGTACAGGTGTCATCAGTTGCCCGTGAAAATACAACTGAACGCCTGACACCAGACCCGACCCCAGCGCCAGCAGGGCGCCGTTGACGTTTTCCCAGGCATCGCTGTCCTGCACGCCGGCAGGCAGCATAGAGCCGGTGAACAGCACCGGTGCGCTGAACCCCAGCAACTGGAAGCTCATCGCCGCTGCGCTGTACGCCAGGGTGTCGGTGCCATGCAGAACCAGCACCGCATCGCAACCGTCGACCTCAACCGCCTCGATTACCGCCTCGCGCAGACGCAACCAGTAGGAAGGCGTCATGTTGGCGCTGTCGATCAGCGGCGACATCTCGCGAAAGTGCCACTGCGGCACCACCAGTTCCGGGTGCTCGGCCAGTTGCCCGGCCATTCGCGCTTCGAAACCGGAGGCCGGTGCCAAGCCGTTGGCGCTGGCCTGCATGCCGATGGTGCCGCCGGTGTAAAGAACCATTACGCGTTGGGCTGGTTGTTGTGCGTCATGAGGCATGGCTCTACTCCGGCGTAGTGTCGCGGTGGTTATCGTGCTTCGGGTACAGGCTTGGCTGCCGCTTCGGCGTCCTGTGTCGACTGACGCGTCGGATTGGCCGGCCATGCGTTGCGGTCCAGGTCCAGATCAGGGAACTGGCTGGAATCGAACACCGGCGTCTTGACCCCGGCCCGACGTTGCGCATCGTAGTCGTTCAAAATGCGCTTGACGACTTTGAACAGCATTGCGAGCGCGATCAGGTTGACGAACGCCAGCATGGTCATGGTGATGTCGGCGAACGCCAGTACATCTTTCAGGTCGACGACGGCACCCCACATGATCAACACCAGCACCGCGATACGGTAGATGATGATGGTCTGGATCTTCTCGCCAAACAGGAACCGCAGGCTGTTTTCGCCCAGGTAGTAGTTGTAGAGAATCGAGGTGAAGACGAACAGTGCCAACGCCACGCTGATGAAGATTCTGCCCCAGTCACCGACTACGGCTGCCAGCGAGTTCTGTGCCAGAACGATACCGTTGCCGTCGTAGCCGATGTCGTAGATACCGGACAGAAGAATCAGCAAGGCGGTGCAGGTGCAGATCACGAAGGTGTCGAGGAACACGCTGAACGCCTGAACCACGCCCTGCGCTACCGGGTGCTCGACGTGTGCCACGGCAGCCACGTTGGGCGCACTGCCCAGACCGGCTTCGTTGGCGAAGACGCCACGTTTGACGCCCATCACGATCGCGCTGCCGATCAGGCCGCCGAATACCGGATCAAGGCCGAAGGCGCTTCTGACGATGGTCATCAGCATGCCGGGAACGTGGTCGATCTGCAGGACGATGACGTAGATGGTGACCGCGATGTAGATCAGGGTCTTGACCGGAACCAGCAGGTCGGAAATAGCCGCGATACGCTTGATGCCACCAACGAAGGCCAGGCCCAGCAGCACGACCAGACAGATGCCGGTGGTTCGGGTGTCGACGTTGAACGCGCTTTTCAGCGAGTCGGTCACAGCGTGCGATTGCAGGCCGTTGAAGGCAAAACCGAAGGTCACCAGCAGCAGTACGGCCATGACCATGCCCAGCCAGCGTTTACCCAGACCGTGCTGGATGTAGAACGCCGGACCGCCACGGAACTGGCCTTCGGAATCCTTGCGCTTGTAGAGCTGAGCGAGGGAGCACTCGATGAAGCTGCTGGCCATGCCGACCAGTGCGGTCACCCACATCCAGAACACGGCACCCGGACCGCCGAGCGTGACGGCAATGCCGACGCCTGCGATGTTACCGGCACCGACGCGGCCCGCAAGGCTGAGCATCAGGGCCTGAAACGAACTCAACTGGCCCGCGCTGCTGCGCAGACTGTCGCGAAAAACCGAGAACATGTGGAAAAAGTGTCGAAACTGAACGAAACGCGAGCGGATCGTGAAGTAACTACCCAAGCCTACGATAAGTACGATCAGTACTTTACCGGAGAGAAAGTCGTTAATCATTTCCAGCATTTTTGTTATTCCTCGCTACTTTTGAGGGGGCGCACTATACCGGTGCAAAGTTTTTACGTCTGTAGTCGCTTTCTTGTACGGCTGATTCTTCATTCGCGACGATGAATGAATACTTCCACGGATGGCTCCGCAAAAGTGGTGTGCCGAAGGCTCTGGGTCCAGTGTCGGAGCCCTTTGCTGCGGGCAAAAAAAAGGGTCTGGAGAATCACTCCCAGACCCTCAAAAAATTGAGGGGTGTCTAGGCCCTCAATCTGGTGAGCAGGTTGCGCAGGTCATTCCCTGTCAGGCCTTCAAGGGGGCCAGACGCGGAGCGATCATGTTTTCCGGGCGCAGGATGTCGTCGAGCATGGCGTCGTCGAGCAGACCTTCTTCACGCACCAGTTCCAGCACGCCGCGGCCGGTTTCCAGCGCGATGCGGGCGATACGGGTGGAGTTTTCGTAACCGATGTAGGGGTTCAGGGCGGTGACCAGACCGATCGAATGCTCGACCAGCTCGCGGCAGCGCTGTTCGTTGGCGGTGATGCCGACGATGCAGTGCTCGCGCAGCATGTCCATGGCGCGCTGCAGCAGACGGATCGAGTCGAAGATCTTGTAGGCGATCAGCGGCTCCATCACGTTGAGCTGCAGTTGTCCGCCTTCGGCAGCCATGGTCAGCGACAGGTCGTTGCCGATGATTTCGAAAGCAACCTGATTGACCGCTTCCGGGATCACCGGGTTGACCTTGCCGGGCATGATCGAGCTGCCTGGCTGGCGTGCCGGCAGGTTGATTTCGTTGATGCCGGTGCGCGGGCCGCTGGACAGCAGGCGCAGGTCGTTGCAGATTTTCGACAGCTTGACCGCGGTACGCTTGAGCATGCCCGAGAACAGCACGAAGGCGCCCATGTCGGAGGTCGCTTCGATCAGATCGGCAGCAGGCACCAGAGGCTGACCGCTGATGAGCGCCAGACGATCGACCGCCAGCTTCTGATAGCCGGGGTCGGCGTTGATGCCGGTACCGATGGCGGTTCCGCCCAGGTTCACTTCGGTCAACAGCTCGGGTGCCAAGCTGCGCAGGCGGTTGAGGTCTTCAGTCAGGGTGGTGGCAAAGGCGCGGAACTCCTGACCCAGGGTCATTGGAACGGCGTCCTGCAACTGGGTGCGGCCCATCTTCAGCACATGGTTGAATTCTTCGCCCTTGGCGGCGAAGGCCTGAATCAGGCTGGACAGGCTGGCGAGCAGGGCGTCGTGACCCAGCAGCAGACCCAGACGGATCGCGGTGGGGTAGGCGTCGTTGGTCGACTGCGCCATGTTGACATCGTTGTTGGGGTGCAGGTGTTTGTATTCGCCTTTCTCGAAACCCATGGTTTCCAGAGCGATGTTGGCGATGACTTCGTTGGCGTTCATGTTGGTGGACGTGCCGGCGCCGCCCTGAATCATGTCGACCACGAACTGATCATGGAAGTCGCCGCGGATCAGGCGGGCGCAGGCCTCGCTGATCGCCGCATGCTTGGCGTCATTGAGGTGTCCGAGCTGATGGTTTGCATCTGCTGCCGCCTGCTTGACCATGGCCAGCGCGACTACCAGTTTCGGGTAGTGCGAAAGCGGCACGCCGGAGAGGTGAAAGTTGTTCACCGCTCGCAGGGTCTGGATGCCGTAATAAGCGTTGGCAGGTACTTCGAGAACACCAAGCAGGTCTTTTTCGATGCGCGATGATGCAGGCGAGGACATGATAAAAAAAGTCTCAAAAAGGCACGGACAATGCCGGAACGCCACGAATAGTGGGCTTGCCGTCTTCGATTGACCAATGCTGTTAAACGCTGGCCTATGCAATAACGGCATAATCAGCGCGTGACCTGGATTCCGTTCAGTGCGTAAAGGGGGCAAAATGTCGCACCGGTGCGCTTCTTCGGTCACATTTGCTGCGCCGTCAGGGTATGTATCCGCCTCGCTTCGCCGGGCGTCCCACCAGGACGCTGCAAACTGGTGCCGCAGGGCACGCGCAATTGCCTGTCGAAGCCGTCATCCATTGTCCGGGAGGACCTGATGAATCTGGAAAGCAAATGGCTGGAGGATTTCAGCGCCCTGGCGGCCACTCGCAGCTTTTCTCAGGCCGCCGAGCGTCGCTTCGTGACTCAGCCGGCATTCAGCCGGCGTATTCGCAGTCTTGAGTCGGCATTGGGGCTGACACTGGTCAATCGCTCGCGTACGCCCATCGAGTTGACCGCTGCCGGACAATTGTTTCTGGTCACGGCCCGTACCGTGGTCGAGCAACTGGGCGAAGTCGTGCGTCATCTGCATCACCTGGAAGGCGGGCAGGGCGAGGTCATGCAGGTGGCTGCGGCGCACTCTCTGGCACTGGGGTTCTTTCCGCGCTGGATCGCCCAATTGCGCAACGAAGGGCTGAACATTGCCACCCGGCTGGTGGCAACCAACGTCGGCGACGCGGTGCATGCGTTGCGCGAAGGTGGCTGTGATCTGATGCTGGCGTTCTACGATCCCGATGCCGCGCTGCAGATGGACGCCGAAATCTTTCCCTCGCTGCATTTGGGCCACACCGAGATGTTGCCGGTCTGTGCCGCCGATGCCGAGGGGCGGCCGTTATTCGATATGGAAGGCGAGGGCAGTGTGCCGCTGCTTGCCTATAGCGCCGGGGCCTTTCTCGGGCGGTCGGTGAACCTGTTGTTGCGTCAGCGCAATCTGCGCTTCACGACGGTTTACGAGACGGCCATGGCCGACAGCTTGAAAAGCATGGCGCTGGAAGGGTTGGGGATTGCCTGGGTGCCGCAACTGAGTGTGCGCGCCGAGCTGGCGCGCGGTGAACTGGTGGTGTGTGGCGGACCGCAGTGGCATGTGCCGCTGGAGATCCGCCTGTACCGCTGCGCACTGGTGCGCAAGGCCAACGTGCGCCTGTTGTGGCGCAAGCTTGAAGGTGCGGCGGCGCCAGATTCCCGGTGACAAGCGCCGCTCCTGGCGATGCCGGAGAGCGACCCTGGTCTGCTCAGGGAAATCTGTTCAGATGATCAGCAATGATTTGCTTGTTGGCGTCGCTGTAGACATAGCAATTGGAGCGTATTTTTTCGTGGCTTTCGATGATATTCGTCTGACACCACCATCCCCCCTTATAGATAACCTCTGCGGCCTCATGAGTGCCGCCGAGCATATGGCCCAGCTCGTGCGCGGGGATTGCGAATGTTTCCAGTGAGGCTATGCCTGTGTAGCTTTTGTCGGTGCTGGCGCCCAGAGTCTTTGAGTTGATCCTGTTCTGAGTCAACAGCAGGTACTTGGTGGTCGCGTTGCGCTCCAGGCCGTGGTCGATGACATACCGATCCATCCTGTTTTTCCAGGCGTAATAGGTTTCGTCTACATCGTCGCTCTGATAAGCGAAGTCAGTAAGGCCCGGGACGTCGCGAATGAACGCCAATCGCACATAACGACCCGTGAAGCTTTCCAGATCTTTTATGAGCCAGGCGAAGTAGTCCTGGCGTAGTTCCTGGGTGCCGTGATGTGACGTGTCGTTGTGGAGAACCAGGTACAGGGTCAACGGTTGCCTGGAGGCGCTATTGTTGGCCCATGCCGCATGGCTCAGCGCCAGCGCACATAGCACCAGACAGCTTGTATATTTCTTGATCATCACACTCATCCTTGAGTAGGTGGATTGTGGCCGGGCCGTGTGTAGTCCGGTGCCGGAGATCTAATAGCAACTGGCGTTGACAGGAAATCAGGATCGACATCTATCGCAGTAGCCCTTGTTTGATTAGTGTGCAGTACAAGTGCCGACTCTCTGCCGGATTTTTCCGTGCTGCCTTCCGCTATAAAAACCTGGACGGTTGAGCGTATGGGGGCTGTCATCCTGGCGCTTTGCGGTATACTGCGCGGCCTTTGGCCGGTTAAACCGGTCATTATTCGTACAACAAGCCACGCCGGTTCCCCCGCGTGGCTTGTTGTTTTCAGACGCGCCTGCGGGCGCCCGATGAGAGGCACGACGATGAGCGCACTGGTTGGCGTGATCATGGGCTCCAAGTCCGATTGGTCCACCCTTAGCCACACCGCCGATATGCTGGAAAAGCTCGGCATCCCTTTTGAAGTCAAGGTGGTGTCAGCGCACCGCACACCGGATTTGCTGTTCCAGTACGCCGACGAAGCGGAAGGCCGTGGCATTGAAGTGATCATCGCCGGTGCTGGTGGTGCCGCTCACTTGCCGGGCATGTGCGCTGCCAAGACCCACCTGCCTGTGTTGGGCGTTCCGGTGCAGTCTTCAATGCTCTCGGGTGTCGACTCGCTGTTGTCGATCGTGCAGATGCCGGCCGGTATCCCGGTCGCGACCCTGGCGATCGGCAAGGCGGGTGCAATCAACGCAGCGCTGCTTTCAGCGAGCATCCTCGGCGCAAAGCACCCGCAATTCCACGCAGCGCTGAAGAAATTTCGCACTGAACAGACAGACAGCGTCCTGGACAATCCAGACCCACGCCACGCCTGAGGTGTTTCCATGAAGATCGGTGTAATCGGTGGCGGCCAGCTGGGCCGCATGTTGGCATTGGCAGGTACGCCGCTGGGCATGAACTTCGCCTTTCTCGATCCTGCGCCGGACGCCTGTGCTGCGGCACTTGGCGAGCATCTGCGTGCCGATTACGGCGATCTGGATCATCTGCGTCAGTTGGCGGATGAAGTCGATCTGGTGACCTTCGAGTTTGAAAGCGTTCCGGCCGAGACCGTGGCGTTTCTGTCACAGTTCGTACCGGTCTATCCGAGCGCCGAAGCGTTGCGCATTGCGCGTGACCGCTGGTTCGAAAAGAGCATGTTCAAGGACCTGGGCATCCCGACGCCGGCATTCGCCGATATCCAGTCGCAGGCCGACCTGGATGCCGCAGTAGCCAGCATCGGTCTGCCTGCCGTGCTGAAAACCCGCACCCTGGGTTATGACGGCAAGGGCCAGAAGGTCCTGCGTTCGGCAGCCGATGTGGTCGACACATTCGCCGAGCTGGGCAGCGTGCCGTGCCTGCTGGAAGGCTTCGTACCGTTCAGCGGTGAAGTGTCGTTGATTGCCGTGCGCGCGCGTGATGGCGAGACCCGGTTCTACCCGCTGGTGCACAACACGCATGACAGCGGCATCCTGCGTCTGTCCATCGCCAGCACTGATCATCCTTTGCAGGCACTGGCCGAAGACTACGCCGGCCGCGTCCTGAAGCAGCTGGATTACGTGGGCGTGCTGGCATTCGAATTCTTTGAGGTCGACGGTGGCCTGAAAGCCAACGAGATTGCGCCGCGCGTCCACAACTCCGGTCACTGGACCACCGAAGGCGCCGAGTGCAGCCAGTTCGAAAACCACCTGCGGGCGGTTGCCGGTCTGCCGCTGGGCTCTACAGCCAAGGTCGGTGAAAGCGCCATGCTCAACTTCATCGGTGAAGTGCCCGCAGTGGACAAGGTCATCGCTGTCGAAGACTGCCACCTGCATCACTACGGCAAGGCGTTCAAGGCTGGCCGCAAGGTCGGACACGCCACGGTTCGCAGCGCTGACCGCGCAACGCTGGATCGTCAGGTGAAGTTGGTAGAAGCGCTGATCAAAGGCTGATCAGGCCCACGGCTAGCGTGCCGATGCTCCGCGTTGGCACGCAGTTTCAGGAGACGCCGCGTCCTTTTGCGACGCGGAGCGTCGAGAACTGCATTCCCACGCAGAGCGTGCGCAACGAGCGTTTCTAACTGTCGTGCCGATGCGTCGCGTTGAAGCACTGTTCGAGACGCCCGGCCTCCGTTCAGGTAGGTTCAGTCCCGTCATTCATGAAGAATTCTCCACCCCGAAGCAAACTGGCCATTGCGCCGGAACCATTCCCTCTCGTCGTTCTCAGATAGCAGTAGGTCGGGGCTGCTGTCAGCCCGGGCGTATTCACTTAATACAGAGGGAAATGGCATGGGTATCATTGGAACCATCTTTATCGGCCTGATCGTTGGTCTGTTGGCTCGTTTTCTGAAGCCGGGCGACGACAGCATGGGCTGGATCATGACCATCGTGCTGGGTATCGCCGGTTCGCTTGCAGCCACTTACGGTGGTCAGGCGCTGGGTATCTATCAGGCAGGCGAGGGTGCAGGTTTCCTCGGCGCGCTGGTAGGTGCAATCATCCTGCTGGTTATCTACGGCATGATCAAAAAGAAATAACGCTTAGGCGTCAGCCCTCTGTTTTACAGTG
Source organism: Pseudomonas sp. NFACC10-1 (assembly GCF_900119195.1). Lineage (NCBI taxonomy): Bacteria > Pseudomonadati > Pseudomonadota > Gammaproteobacteria > Pseudomonadales > Pseudomonadaceae > Pseudomonas > Pseudomonas sp. NFACC10-1. Next base: position 832,498 of record NZ_FPJB01000002.1, read on the forward strand.
CGCAGAGGGCTAGAATGCTCGGCAACTTTCCACCCCTTTGCCGAGCTTTATCATGCGTCGCTTCCTGTTGATGACTCTTCTGCTGTTATCCGCGCTCTGCGGTCCCGCATACGCCCAGTTGCCGGAAACCGACTGGCTTGAGCTGATGCCCAAGTCCGATCAAAAAGCCCTCGAAGCCATGCCCGAGATTGACCACAATTCTCCGGAAGCCATGGGCACGTTCGACAGCAAGGGTGGACTGAAGCAGAGCAAGGGTTTGCCTGCAGTCATGTATTCGACCAAAACCGTCCCGGCAATGAACGGCAAGACGATTCGTCTTGGCGGCTACCCTGTGCCTCTCGAAACCGACGCCAAGGGCCGCAGCACGCTGTTCTTCATCGTGCCTTATCCAGGCGCCTGCATTCACGTTCCACCACCGCCGCCTAACCAGCTGGTGCTGGTGCGTTACCCCAAGGGTCTGAAACTGGATGATATCTACACACCACTGTGGGTAGAAGGCACCCTGAAAATCGAGAAGGTCAGTAACGACCTTGCCGATGCTGCGTATGCGATGGATGCGTCAAAGGTCCGCGTGGTGGTTGAGTCGGACCTTTGATGGGCTTGATCAATTACTGATCAGAGCGCCTCGCTCCAGATACTCACTCCCAGAACATGCATCTGGTCCGGTGCCAGGGTGACCACGTCGTCCAGCACGTTGGCGGTTTCGACGCAGACCATGCGCTGCCAGCCGTCTGCTGCCATGTCGGTGAACTTGCCGGTCTTCTCGATCCACGGGTTCCATAGGATGGCTGAGTTCGAGCCCGTGCTGCGGATGTGGATGCGTCGCTGCCACTGTGGGTCAACGATGCTGAGCACGCCTGGTGTGTCCTTGTAGATGCGGTCGGTTTCGCCTGTGAAGGTCAGGTCGCCGGTCTGCTCGCGTTCTTCCCAGTTTGCCAGGGTTTCGATGTAACGCAGGCCGTCGAGCCCTTCGACGCTGACCTGACGTACATCGCTGACTGCGAAATAGGTATGCAGCGCCTGGCTGATCACCACAGGCTCAGTGCCACAGTTGTAGCTGACCAGACTGACATTCAGTGCGTGGTCCAGACGAATGCTCAGTTTCAGGGCGACATTGTGCGGCCAGCCCGGCAAGTGGCCTTCGGCCTCGGGAAGGACGAACTCCACCAGCAGTGCATCGCCATCTGCGCCGATACCCAGCAACTGCCAGTCGAGCGCTCGCACTTCGCCATGTGCCTTGGCAGGTTCGCTGCTGTCGCGCATGGCCTGCACGCTTTGCGGGTTGCGCTCCAGATTGCCGAACCACGGCCAGCAGATCGGCATGCCTGCACGAATGGGTTTGCCGCGCTTGAAAACGGCCTCTTCGTTCAGCCACACCAGCGGCTGCTGCCCGGCCACTTGATAGCTGAGGATGTGTGCGCCTTGTTGCGCAACCAGCAGCTCTGCTTCGCCGTGGCAAATACGCCAGCAGTTCAGCTCATCGTAAAGGATGGATTCAACGGTGGGTTCAACCGGGGATGTTGGCATGCAAAGTTCTCACTCAATGACCGTGACGAAAATAGACCGCTTCATGCAGGGCGAGTTTAACCGGGCAGCCAACCTGTAGCCGAGCGACAATTTACCGTCGCGCGGGAACCGAGCGCGTCCGGCCGCTGGCATCTATGGCCACGAATACGAACGCGGCCTCGGTGACCTTGCGCCATTCGCTGGTGAGCGGGTCGTCGCTCCACACTTCGACCATCATCTTGATCGAGGTGCGTCCGACTTCCAGGGTGCGGGTATAGAAGGAAAGCTGTTCGCCGACCGCGACCGGGACCAGAAACGCCATGCGATCGATGGCCACGGTCGCCACGCGGCCACCCGCGACTTTGCTGGCCATAGCTGTGCCTGCCAGGTCCATCTGGGACACCAGCCAGCCACCAAAGATGTCGCCAAAGCCATTGGTTTCGCGGGGAAGGGCGGTGATTTGCAGTGCAAGGTCGCCTTGCGGGGTTGGATCTTCTTGTTCGAGCTCGATCATGCCTAGGGTGCCTCTGACCCATGACTCTCATTATTGTATGTCGCGGTTAACAGGTGCCATTCAAAACCATGAGCATGAACATTATGTGTTCAGCGCCGGTGTGGCCCAAAGGGAAACTCTGCGAAACCCGCTGATTCAGACGTTTTCGCACAACTTCCCAAGGCTGTTGACGACTTGCGAGTATATCGGGCGTTGCGTCATAGAACGACCGTGGGTCTTCATTTTGTGTCAGTGGCAGTTCTGCCATGTGTTTTTTGTAGCAATTTGCTATCTTGCTGGACCTCTACAGGTGACAAGACTGCCTGTACACGCAATTTTGGTGCCTATCTGCGCCGTTGCTCCCGACAATCGCTTCTGCACGGCACCCCGCAGCAGCCAGCGTTGCTGTCGCTCGCCCCTTTTCAAAGAACACGTAAAGAGAAGCCTTGTCATGTCATCTGTTCCTCCAAGTTCCACGCAGCCTGCGCGGCCTTTGACTCGCAGCGATTACAAAACCCTTTCGCTGTCGGCCCTGGGTGGCGCGCTGGAGTTCTACGACTTCATCATTTTCGTGTTTTTCGCGGCGGTGGTCGGCAAACTGTTTTTCCCGGTGGACATGCCCGACTGGCTGCGCATGATGCAGACGTTCGGCATTTTCGCCGCCGGTTATCTGGCGAGACCCCTGGGCGGCATTATCATGGCGCACTTCGGCGATCTGCTGGGGCGCAAGAAAATGTTCACGCTGAGCATTTTCATGATGGCGGTGCCGACCCTGATCATGGGTCTGCTGCCGACCTACGCACAGATCGGCATGTGGGCGCCGATTCTGCTGTTGTTGATGCGCGTCATTCAAGGTGCCGCCATCGGCGGTGAAGTACCTGGCGCGTGGGTCTTCGTGTCCGAGCATGTGCCTGCACGGCGTGTCGGGTATGCCTGCGGCACCCTGACCGCGGGCCTGACAGCGGGCATCCTGCTGGGCTCGCTGGTCGCCACGGCGATCAACAGCATCTATACCCCCGTCGAGGTATCGGATTACGCATGGCGTATCCCTTTCCTGCTGGGTGGCGTGTTCGGCCTGATGTCGGTGTATCTGCGTCGCCTGCTGCATGAAACGCCGGTGTTTGCCGAGCTGCAACTGCGCAAGGCACTGGCCGAAGAGGTGCCGCTCAAGGCGGTACTGCGTGATCATCGTGGCGCCGTTGCGCTGTCGATGCTGATGACCTGGTTGCTGTCTGCCGGCATCATCGTCGTGATCCTGATGACACCGACCATCCTGCAAACCATCTATGGCTTTCCGGCCGCTACCGCGCTGAAAGCCAACAGCCTGGCGATTGTCTTCCTGAGCGTGGGTTGCATCGCTGCGGGCGCGCTGGCGGATCGTTTCGGCGCAGGCTGGGTGTTTCTGCTGGGCAGCGCAGGTTTGCTGGTCAGTTCCTGGACGTTCTATCACATCCTCGGCAGCCATCCGGAAGTGCTGTTCCCGCTGTATGCCGTGACCGGTCTGTTCGTCGGTACGATCGGCGCAGTTCCTTACGTCATGGTCAAGGCATTCCCGCCTGTGGTGCGCTTCTCGGGGCTGTCGTTCTCCTACAACCTGGCGTACGCGATCTTCGGCGGTCTGACGCCGATGGTCGTGACCTTCATGCTCAAGAGCAGTCCGATGGGGCCGGCGTGGTACGTCGCGATCCTCTGCGGTCTGGGCATGGCCATCGGTGTGTTTTTGCTGAGCCGAAAGCGCTGATCATCAGCCGCTGCTGAATCGCTCGGGCACCGCTACAGCCAAAGGCTATCTACCTGCACAGGTCGATAGCCTTTTCATCTTATTGTCATAATCAATTCATAGAGTAGTCATAAGACTGGCCCAAAAAGGCTCGTGGACACCTACACACCCTGCCAGGAGCGCAAGGATGACACTCAAGCGTTTGATGACTGCACTGACATTGGTTGCCGCCGGAGTGACGGCAGCCAATACGCTGGCTGCGGTCGACCCTGCCATCCAGGCCTATACCAGGACCTCCGGTGTGTCGGGCAATCTCTCCAGTGTCGGCTCCGATACCCTGGCAAATCTGATGACCCTGTGGGCCGAGGCCTACAAGAAAGAATACCCGAGCGTGAACATCCAGATTCAAGCGGCCGGCTCCTCCACGGCGCCACCCGCGCTGACCGAGGGCACGGCCAATCTGGGCCCGATGAGCCGCAGGATGAAGGACGGCGAGCTGTCGGCTTTCGAGCAGAAACATGGCTACAAGCCCACTGCCATCCCGGTCGCGGTGGATGCTTTGGCAGTTTTTGTGCACAAGGACAACCCGATCAAGGGCCTGACCCTGCAGCAAGTGGACGCGATCTTTTCCGCGACCCGCCTGTGCGGCGCCAGGGCAGATGCGAAAACCTGGGGCGATGTCGGCGTGACCGGCGATCTGGCAGGGAAACCGATCCAGTTGTTCGGTCGTAACTCAGTGTCGGGTACCTACGGTTATTTCAAGGAAGAAGCGCTGTGCAAAGGCGACTTCAAGGCCAACGTCAACGAGCAGCCCGGCTCTGCTTCGGTGGTCAGCGCGATCAGCAATTCGCTTAACGGCATCGGTTATTCGGGCATCGGTTACAAGACATCCAACGTCAGAACTGTGCCGCTGGCGAAGAAGGAAGGGGGCGAGTTTGTCGAAGACAGCGAAGCCAATACCCTGAACGGCAGTTATCCACTGTCGCGCTTCCTTTATGTCTACGTGAACAAGGCGCCGAACCAGCCCTTGGCGCCGCTCGAGGCCGAGTTTGTAAAACTGGTGCTGTCGAGGCAGGGCCAGGAAGTGGTGATGAAGGACGGTTACATCCCGCTGCCCGCCCGTGTCGTCGAGAAGACGCTGGCCGATCTTGGCCTGCAGGGCGCGGGCGGCGTGGCGGTAAAGTAGTCACGTACGCGTTGGAGCGGGGCTCAATGGACTGGCCTGCATACAAATTGAACAGTCCGCCGCCGGTTTCGCAGGCAGCGGGCTTTCTTGCGTCACCTTGCTGTAATGTTTCTGTCATACAAGGCGTCTACGGTGTGTGCGCATGAATGAGCTGTTCAAATCGACGATGAACCAGAGCTCGCCTCCAGCGCGTATTGATTTCAATACGCCCGCGATGGTGCGCAAGCGTCGTGTCCGTGCGTTTACCGACCGGCTCACTCACTGGTACGTCGCCATTGGCGGCCTTGCCGTGCTGGCTGCCATTACGCTGATCTTTTTCTACCTGGCCTATGTCGTTGCGCCGCTCTTCAAAGGCGCCAGCCTGACCGCCGAACCTGCGCTGAATACCGCCTGGCTGCAGGATGCCGGCGCTCCGCTGATGATTACCATCGAAGAGCAGAACCAGATCGGCATGCGCATTTCCGACAAGGGCGAAGTGGTCTTTTTCAACAGCGAGGACGGCGCAGAGCTGCGGCGCATTGCCTTGCCGCTCCCTGCGGGCGTGTCCGTTGCGTCCATCGGCAAGGATCAGCCCGGCGCGCCCTTGATAGCCCTGGGTTTGTCCAACGGTCAGGTGCTGGTGTTCAGGCACTCTTACCTGACGACCTACCCGAACGATCAGAAAACCATCACCCCGAGCGTGGCCTGGCCTTACGGCGAAGCGCCCCTGGTACTGGATGAGGCCGGGCGTGCGGTCGAGCATGTCACCGTCAGTGCCGATGGCGACAGCCTGAAGCTGGCAGGGTCTACCGGCACTCAGTTGCATGTCATCTCGCTCGAACAGAAAGAAAACATGATGACCGGCGAGATGACCCGCGAGCAGACGCGTGTCGAGTTGCCGCAGATGTCCGCAGCGGTCAAGGCGATCTACATCGACCCGCGTCAGCAATGGTTGTATGTCATCAACGGGCGCGCGCAGGCGGATGTGTTCAGCCTGCGCGATCGCAGCCTCAATGGCCGCTATAAATTGCTGGAAGACGGCAACGCCGAGATCACGGCGAGCGCTCAACTGGTCGGCGGCATTTCGCTGATCATCGGCAACTCGAAGGGCAGTATGTCCCAGTGGTTCATGGCCCGGGACACTGACGGTGAGCAGCGCCTGATGCGCATCCGCGATTTCAGCCTGGGCAGCGCACCGATCGCGCAGATCAAGGCCGAGCAGCGCCGCAAGGGGTTCATCGCTCTGGATGCTTCCGGCAAGCTGGGCGTATTTCACAGCACAGCGCACCGCACCCTGCTGATCGACAAGGTCGCCGAGGGGCCCGGTATTCTGGCGTTATCGCCACGCGCCAACCGGATTCTGATTGAAAGCGCTGGCAAGCTGCTGCCGCTGACGCTGGACAACCCGCACCCGGAAGTCTCCTGGAGTTCGCTGTGGGGCAAGGTCTGGTACGAGAATTACGATGAACCCAAATACATCTGGCAGTCCACGGCGTCCAACTCCGACTTCGAGCCCAAGCTGAGCTTGGCGCCGTTGACCTACGGCACGCTGAAAGCGGCGTTCTACGCCATGCTGCTGGCCGCGCCGCTGGCCGTGGCTGCCGCGATTTACACCGCCTACTTCATGGCCTCGGGCATGCGCCGCAAGGTCAAGCCGGTGATCGAATTGATGGAAGCAATGCCGACGGTGATTCTCGGCTTTTTTGCCGGATTGTTTCTGGCCCCGTATCTGGAAGGGCATCTGCCCGGCATCTTCAGCCTGTTGCTGCTTACGCCGATCGGCATTTTGCTGGTGGGCTTTTTCTGGACCCGCCTGCCTGATTCGTTTCGCTTGCGTATTCCCGATGGCTGGGAAGGCGCGATTCTGATTCCGGTCGTGCTATTGGTGGGCTGGTTTTCACTGAGCATGAGCCCGCATCTGGAGAACTGGTTCTTCGCGGGTGACATGAGCACCTGGATTCGTGACCACCTGGGTATCACCTACGATCAGCGCAATGCACTGGTAGTTGGCATCGCCATGGGATTCGCGGTGATCCCCAACATTTATTCGATTGCCGAAGACGCCGTGTTCAGCGTGCCGCGCAGCCTGACGCTGGGTTCGCTGGCACTGGGCGCGACGCCGTGGCAGACCCTGACGCGGGTGGTGATTCTGACCGCCAGCCCCGGCATCTTTTCCGCCTTGATGATCGGCATGGGCCGGGCCGTGGGGGAAACCATGATTGTGCTGATGGCGACCGGTAACACGCCGATCATGGACATGAACCTGTTTGAAGGCATGCGTACGCTGGCGGCCAATGTCGCGGTGGAGATGCCGGAGTCGGAAGTGGGCGGCAGCCATTATCGGGTGCTGTTTCTCGCGGCGTTGGTGCTATTGATGTTCACCTTCGTGATGAACACCCTCGCAGAGCTGATTCGTCAGCGTCTGCGCAAGCAATACTCGTCGCTGTAAGGAAGGTAGGCGTTGGTGAAGCGGAACTCCCTCAGGAACTGGTTCAAAAGTGGCGCCCCCGGCGTCTGGATGAGTGCGGGTGCCGTATCCATCGCTGTGATCATGACCATCGGCCTGTTGGCGGTGATCGCCGTGCGTGGCCTTGGGCATTTCTGGCCCGCCGATCTGGTGAGCGCGCAGTACGCGGTGCCCAATCAGGAATCGAGCGTTCTGGTCGGCGAGCGGGTCGAGCAGGAGCAAGTACCTCGTGCGCGCCTGAAAAGCGCGGGCCTGCCGGTGCCTGATCAAGGGCCGGAATTCATGACCCGCGAGCTGTTCAAGGTCGGCAATCGCGATCTCAACCCCAGTGACTTCAACTGGGTGGTAGGCGAATGGCTGACCGGGCAGAGCCGGCCTGCAGACCTGATGACGCTGGAGCGTCGCGAGTGGGGCAATTTCTACGGCTATCTGGTCAACGTCAAGGAAGACGGGCGTGTCGTGGCCGAAGGCGAGGCGGCATGGCCAGTCCTGCAAGAGCGCATCAAACGCGTCGAAAAGCTGGCTGACGAGCTCTACAGCCTGGAAAAGAAAGACATTGGTGCCATCAATCACGGTATCGAGCGCCTGCGCCTGCAGGCCCGCAAGTTGGAACTCGATGGCCGACTGGATGCCGCCGCGCAAGCGGACATGGCTGCCGAGCGGGCCGAGCTGGATGCGCGTTACAAGGTGATCGAGGCGCGCCTTGACGGGCTGCACCAGGCCTTTGATCGCGACAGCCTGACCGCGCGCGATGGCAACGGTAAAGAGATCGAGCTCAGCCTGGGCAAAGTGGTGCGTGCCTATCAGCCCAATGCGATGGGCACGGTGACCAAGCTTGGCTTCTACTTCGAGAAACTGTGGGAGTTTCTCAGCGCCGACCCACGCGAAGCCAACACCGAGGGCGGTATCTTCCCGGCGATCTTCGGCACGGTGATGATGACCCTGATCATGGCCGTGATCGTCACGCCGTTCGGTGTGCTGGCGGCGGTCTACCTGCGTGAGTATGCGCGCCAGGGGCCGGTTACCCGGTTGATTCGCATCGCTGTGAACAACCTTGCCGGTGTGCCTGCGATTGTCTACGGCGTGTTTGGCCTGGGATTCTTCGTCTATGTGCTGGGCGGCTCGGTGGATCGGCTGTTCTTTCCTGAAGCGCTGCCGGCCCCGACGTTCGGTACGCCGGGCCTGTTATGGGCCTCGCTGACCCTGGCACTGCTTGCCGTGCCGGTAGTGATCGTGGCGACGGAAGAAGGGTTGGCGCGCATTCCGCTGACCCTGCGTGAAGGTTCGCTGGCACTGGGTGCAACCAAGGCCGAGACGCTGTGGAAAATCGTACTGCCAATGGCCAGCCCGGCGATGATGACCGGGCTCATCCTCGCGGTAGCGCGTGCCGCCGGGGAAGTTGCGCCCTTGATGCTGGTGGGCGTCGTCAAGCTGGCGCCGTCGCTGCCGCTGGACGGCAACTATCCTTATCTGCACCTCGATCAGAAGATCATGCACCTGGGTTTCCACATTTACGACGTCGGCTTCCAGAGCCCCAACGTCGAGGCCGCGCGCCCGCTGGTGTATGCCACCGCGCTGCTGCTGGTGCTGGTGATCGCCTTGCTCAATCTGTCGGCGGTGAGCATCCGTAACCATTTGCGGGAAAAGTACAAGGCGCTCGACAATTGATCCCGAATTCGCCCTTTGGCAAACGCGGCCGTGCGATGACGCGAACAGTTCGCACAGGAGCAATCCATGCAGCATGAAAGCCCGACGAGTGGCATGAACATGTCGGCCCTGAGGCGTCACAAGCAACGTCTGGATCTGGCCGACGAGAGCGTGGCCATCGAAGTGCCAGGCCTGAATCTGTTCTATGGCGACAAGCAGGCGCTGTTCGATATTGCCCTGAATATCCCGAAGCAGAAGGTGACCTCGTTCATCGGTCCGTCCGGGTGTGGCAAATCGACGTTGTTGCGCTGCTTCAACCGCATGAACGACCTGGTCGATGGTTGCCGGGTCGAGGGCGCGATCAACCTGTATGGGCACAACATCTACACCAAGGGCGAGGAAGTCGCCGAGTTGCGTCGCCGCGTCGGCATGGTGTTTCAGAAGCCCAATCCGTTCCCCAAGACGATTTATGAAAACGTGGTCTACGGGCTGCGTATTCAGGGGATCAACAAGAAGCGCGTGCTCGATGAAGCTGTCGAGTGGGCGCTGAAAGCCGCTGCGCTCTGGGATGAAGTCAAGGATCGACTGCATGAGTCGGCATTGGGTTTGTCCGGGGGGCAGCAGCAGCGTCTGGTCATTGCCAGAACGATCGCCGTGGAGCCGGAAGTCCTGCTGCTCGACGAACCCTGTTCGGCACTCGATCCGATTTCGACCCTTAAAGTCGAAGAACTGATCTACGAACTGAAATCGAAATACACCATTGTGATCGTTACCCACAACATGGAGCAGGCGGCTCGGGTGTCGGATTACACCGCGTTTATGTACATGGGCAAGCTTGTCGAGTTTGGTGATACGGATACCTTGTTCACCAACCCGGCAAAAAAACAGACAGAAGACTACATCACCGGTCGTTACGGGTAGTACGTGCTTCGTCAGCCCTGAACCACCGCTGCGTTTTCGCAATTAACCGGACGTTCCAAGGACACCCAGCATGATCCACAAAGACAGCCATACGCATCACATTTCCCAACAGTTCAACGCTGAACTCGAAGACGTTCGCAGCCATTTGCTCGAAATGGGTGGCCTGGTCGAGAAGCAGGTGAACGATTCGGTCACAGCGCTGATCGAGGCAGACTCCGGTCTAGCCCAACGTGTTCGCGAGGTCGACGACCGGATCAATCAGATGGAGCGCAGCATCGACGAGGAATGCCTGCGCATTCTGGCTCGTCGTCAGCCTGCGGCGTCCGACCTGCGCCTGATCATCAGCATTTCCAAGTCGGTGATCGACCTGGAGCGCATTGGTGATGAAGCGACCAAGATCGCGCGCCGTGCCATCAAGCTCTGCGAAGAGGGCGAGGCACCACGCGGCTACGTCGAGGTACGTCACATCGGCGATCAGGTGCGCAACATGGTGCGCGATGCGCTGGATTCGTTCGCCCGTTTCGACGCCGAGCTGGCCCTGTCGGTGGCGCAGTACGACAAGACCATCGACCGCGAGTACAAGACGGCCCTGCGCGAGCTGGCGACCTACATGATGGAAGATCCACGCTCGATCTCCCGGGTACTGGACGTCATCTGGGTGCTGCGCTCTCTGGAGCGAATCGGCGACCATGCGCGCAACATTTCCGAGCTGGTGATCTATCTCGTGCGTGGGACCGACGTGCGGCACATGGGTCTCAAGCGCATGAAGGAAGAAGTGCAGGGTATATCGAGCGAAACCGCTAATGTTCCGGGCGACGCTGACGATAAGTAAGATTGCCTGCGAGAAAAACGCCCAGCACGCGCTGGGCGTTTTTCGTTACGCAGATCAGTATTTCCCGTCGCCTGCGGATTAAATGTCGCGGCGCAGTCAATCAATATGGCAGTTGGCTATCGGTCAACGCTATGCTTGCCGAAACAAAGGGCGTGTTGGCATACCGCAGTTCGCCTCCAGGTGAACACGCCCGCAGGAGCGTCGATGAGTAAGGTCAGTGTATTGGTGGTGGATGACGCGACTTTCATTCGCGACTTGGTCAAGAAAGGGCTGCGCAATTATTTTCCCGGGATTCATACCGAGGACGCGGTCAATGGTCGCAAGGCTCAGACGTTGCTGGGCAAAGAGGCGTTCGACCTGATTCTGTGCGACTGGGAAATGCCAGAAATGTCCGGCCTGGAGCTGTTGACATGGTGCCGTCAGCAAGACAATTACCTGAGAACCGTGCCGTTCATCATGGTGACCAGCCGTGGTGACAAGGAAAACGTCGTGCAGGCCATTCAGGCCGGTGTGACCGATTTTGTCGGCAAGCCGTTCACCAATGAACAGCTGCTGACCAAGGTCAAGAAAGCACTGGCAAAAGTCGGCAAGCTCGACGCCGTCATGTCCACAGCCCCGGCACGCATGAACTCGCCGCTCAATGACTCGCTGAGCGCATTGACCGGTGGCAAGGCCGAAGTGGTTCGTGCCGCGCCTGTTGCCGCCGCCGCTGCTCCCAAGCCAGCCCCTGCACCCGTCAGATCGGCAGAGCCGACCGGTCGCGGCCAGGGCCAGTTGCGCCTGCCCAACGGCACTCAGTCGTGTGTGATCAAGGCCCTCACCCTGAAAGACGCCACACTGGTGATTCGCGTCAGCGAAAACCTGCCACAGGTACTCGATAGCGCGGTGCTGGACCTGGAGCAGGGCGAGGAAAACGAGGTCGCACGCCTGAACGGCTATCTGCACTCTGTTGCCGCGTTCGAGCAGAAGCCCGACAGCGAATGGTTGCAAGTGACCTTCCGCTTTGTCGATCACGACGCGCAGAAGCTCGATTACCTGTCGCGTCTGATCGCTCGTGGCACGGCGCAGAAGCACTTCATCCCGGGCGCCTGATACCTGCCTCTGAGCTGAGTGGCATGCCCATGCGCGTCAGCCTTGCGCGGTGTTACACGACACCGCGTACCGAGCCTCTGGCGCGCCTTCCTTGACGCTTCATTCATGTCCGATTGATACCCTTGCGTCCTCTTCTGCCTGCAAGGCTGCTAGGCTTGGCACCCAGTGCCCTTGAACCCGAACATCTCCGATGCTTGAACGCCTGCTTATCCTGTTTGCCCTGACGTTGACTGTGCAGTCGGCCGGGGCTGTCACGATTTATAAATTCACCGATGCCAATGGCGTGGTGTCCTTTTCGGACCGGCCGACGCCCGGCGCATCGGTCATGGTGTTTCGGGACCGCATGGTCGAGCGTATCGACGGCCAGGTGCACTTGAGTGTCAGGCGTGAAAAGGGCGTACACAGCCTGTATGTGCGCAACGATCTGTACGCCCCGGTCGAAGTTGAACTCAGGCTTTCCAGTGTGACCAACGTGCTGGGGGTCTCTGGCTCGTCGGCAACGTTGCGTCGCACGATCCCTGCGCGCAGCAACCAGCGCGTGGTGGTCTTGAGCCCCAAGGTGGGGAGCAAGCCGATGAACTACGCCTCGGTGCTGACATCAACCCTGGGTGATCCCAAGGGCTCGGTGCAAGCCTACAAATACCCGCTGCCGTGGATTGGCGGGCCGTTCCGCCTGACGCAGGGCCCGAATGGCCGATACAGCCATTACGGCGTCAAAGGGCGCTATGCAATGGACATCGCCATGCCGGAAGGCACGCCGATCATTGCCGCGCGCGGCGGCACGGTGGTGAAGATCGAAAACAGCCAGTCAGGGCGCGGCTCGAATGCGTCAGGCAACTTTGTGCGCATTCTGCACGACGACGGCACCATGGGCGTCTACCTGCACCTGATGCGCGGCTCGGTGAGTGTCAGGGAAGGTCAACGGGTGAGTGTTGGAACAGCGCTGGCACGTTCGGGCAACACCGGCAACAGCACCGGCCCGCACCTGCACTTCGTCGTGCAGCGCAACTCGGGCAACGAACTGGTCTCGATCCCCTACGAATTCGCCACACCGGTACAGAGTCTGCCCAACTTCGCCGTCGGCGGGAATTGAGGGGGGAGCTATTCATAGCTCTACGCCCTGCGTCCGATCCTGAACAGGCGGCGCTGATCGGGTCAGTCCAGCTTCAGTACCTTGGCCAGAACGATTTTCGGGCCTTTCATCTTTTTGATGATGATGCGCAGGCCTTCGACTTCCAGCTGTTCCTCTTCTTCCGGCACACGCTTGAGCGTGTCGTAGATCAGACCGGCCAGCGTCTCGGCTTCGATGTGATCCAGGTCGACGCCCAGCAGGCGCTCGATCTTGAACAATGGCGTATCGCCCCGTACCAGCAGTTTGCCGGGCTGATAGGCGAGAATGCCGCGTTCAACCTTGCGGTGTTCGTCCTGGATGTCGCCCACCAGCACTTCGAGCACGTCTTCCATGGTCAGGTAGCCCACGATCTTGCCGTCGGCTTCTTCTACTACGGCGAAGTGCGCGCCACCCTTGCGGAACTGCTCGAGCAACTGTGACAAAGGCATGTGCCGGGAAACACGTTCCAGCGGGCGGGTCAGCTCGGCGAGGTTGAACGACTCCGGAATATGGTCCAGCGCTGCCAGCTCCAGCAGCAGGTCCTTGATGTGCAACAGGCCGACGAACTCGCCACGTTCAGCGTCATACAGCGGATAACGGCTGAATTTGTGACGGCGGAACAAGGCGAGGATTTCCTTGAGCGGCGCATTGAAGTCCAGCGACACCATGTCTTCGCGGGAGTTGGCCCAGTCGACCACTTCCAGCTCGCCCATTTCCACTGCCGACGCCAGCACGCGCATGCCCTGATCGCTGGGGTCCTGGCCACGGCTGGAGTGCAGGATCAGTTTCAGTTCGTCGCGGCTGTAGCTGTGTTCATGGTGCGGGCCGGGCTCACCCTGGCCAGCGATGCGCAGAATGGCGTTGGCGCTGGCGTTGAGCAGGTAGATGGCCGGGTACATCAACCAGTAGAAGAAGTACAACGGCGCCGCTGTCCACAGCGACAGCAGCTCCGGCTTGCGGATCGCCCAGGATTTGGGGGCCAGCTCGCCGATCACGATGTGCAGATAGGAAATGATGAAGAAGGCGGTAAAGAACGACACGCCCTTGATCAATTCCGGCGTGTCCACGCCCATCGCCGCGAGCAATGGCTCCAGCAGGTGCGCGAAGGCCGGTTCACCGACCCAGCCCAGACCCAGAGAGGCGAGGGTGATACCCAGCTGGCAGGCCGAAAGGTAGGCGTCCAGCTGGCCATGGACCTTGCGCAGGATGTGCCCGCGCCAGCCGTTCTTGTCGGCAATGGCTTCAACCTTGGTCGAGCGCAGTTTGACCATGGCGAACTCTGCCGCAACGAAAAAGCCGTTGAGCAGGACCAGGAACAAAGCAAAAAGAATCATGCCGAAATCGGCGAAGAGTGAAGACAGGTTAAAACTAGGGGAAGGGTCCATGATGGGGTTTTGCAGGGTCCGTATTAATCAGGAAGAGGGTCGTGTCACGTCAGAGAAGACGCCATGAACCCGGCAATGTAGCGGCTCGAAGCAGGATTGCCTAGTAGTCTGAATCGTCGCTCGCGGGTTTGGACAACTGAGCGCTGGCAAAGTGACAGATAAAAACACTGCCCTTGCCGAGAACACTGTTGATCTCGAGGTTGCCGCGATGGCGCAGCAGCACATGTTTGACGATGGCCAGACCGAGCCCTGTGCCGCCGGTATTGGACGCGCGGCTGGTGTCGACCCGGTAGAAGCGCTCGGTCAGGCGCGGCAGGTGTTTGGTCTCGATGCCGATTCCTGAATCCTGCACGCTCAGGTGCGCGCCCCGTTCGTCGGCCCACCAGCGAATACGGATCACGCCCTCGGCCGGTGTGTATTTCACGGCATTGAAGATCAGGTTGGAAAACGCGCTGCGCAGCTCGCTTTCGCTGCCCTTGAGGCGCATGTCGCTTTCCAGGCTGAGGTGGATCTGCTGGTTCTTGCTGCCCGACAGCGCGTTGGCATCGGCGGTGATGGTCTTGAGCAGTGTATTGACGACCACCGGGTGATTGTCCGACGGATAATCGGTGGCCTCGAGCTTGGCCAGCAACAGCAGGTCATTGAGCAGCGTCTGCATGCGCCCGCCTTGCTGATGCATCTGTTGCAGCGCACGTACCCAGCGCGGATTGACCTCGTCGACGTTGTCGAGCAGCGTTTCCAGATAGCCGAAGATCACCGTGAGCGGTGTCCGCAACTCATGAGACACGTTGGCGACGAAGTCCTTGCGCATCTGCTCCAACTGATGGATGCGCGTCACATCGCGGACCAGCATCAGGTGTTCGTTGTTGCCGTAACGGGTGATCAGCAACTGAATGCGCAGGCGATCGTTGGTTGGCGACGGGATTTCCAGCGGTTCGCTGTAGTCGCCCAGCGCAAAGTATTCCTTGAAGCGTGGATGCCGCACCAGATTGGTCACGGGTTGACCGCTGTCCTGTGGCGTCTTCAGGCCCAGCAGGGTTTCAGCGGCACGGTTCCACCACTCCAGGTTGCCGTCGCTGTCGAGCATGATCACTGCATCACGCAGCGCGGCGGTGGACTCCTGCACGCGGTCAATAACGGCCTGAAGGCGGCCACGGACGCGCTGATCCCGACGTTGCAGGTGGTAGATGCTGTCGAAGACTTCGCCCCACAGACCATAACCGTCCGGAGGCGGCTCGTCAGCCTTGTGGCTGCTCAGCCAGTCGTGCAGGCGTAACAGTTGCTTGAGGGTCCAGGCCAGATACAGTCCCAGCCCGGCGGCCAGGCTCCAGGCATACTGCCCACTGATCAGACCGACCAACAGGCAGGCGGTGACCAGCAACAACATGTGGCGTATCAGAGTGCCGTGCCAATTTTGATTCAATTAGGGGTAAATCCTTGTCTGGTCTGCACTGGCCATTGCCTTGCATCGACGCAGCGGTTGTCAGCTCTTGGTCGAGAAACGATAGCCAGTGCCGCGCACGGTTTGTACCAGATTTTCATACGCATCCCCCAAGGCCTTGCGCAGGCGGCGGATGTGAACATCGACGGTGCGTTCTTCGACGTAGACGTTGCCGCCCCATACCTGATCCAGCAGCTGACCGCGGGTGTAGGCGCGCTCCTGGTGGGTCATGAAGAACTGCAGCAGACGGTATTCGGTCGGGCCCATTTCGGCGGGTTTGCCGTCGATGGTGACACGGTGGCTGATCGGGTCGAGCAGCAGGCCGCCGACTTCGATGGGCGCTTCGCCGTCAGTCGGGCCGGCACGACGCAGCACGGCTTTGAGGCGCGCCACCAGTTCGCGGGGCGAGAAAGGCTTGGTGATGTAATCGTCGGCGCCCACTTCCAGGCCCTGGATCTTGTTGTCCTCTTCACCCTTGGCGGTGAGCATGATGATCGGGATGTCCCCGGTCAGTTCATCACGCTTGAGGCGCCGGGCCAGTTCGATGCCGGATGTGCCAGGCAGCATCCAGTCGAGCAGAATCAGGTCAGGCTTGCGGTCCACGATGATCGCGTGGGCCTGCTGAGAGTTTTCGGCTTCAATACAGTCGTATCCAGCCATTTCCAACGCAACGGCGATCATTTCGCGAATTGGCGCTTCGTCGTCAACGATCAGGATGCTCCTGCCAGCCATGCTCGAACCTCTTGTCATTTAACTGTCTTGGGGCGCATTAGATAACGGAATTATTGCAGTCGTGTGACAGGTCTGAATGAGGCTAGCACGCTGACAGGCTGCGGGGGCCCGCAGGCCTCGCGATCATGAATTTATTTCCGTCGTGCGCAGGCTGGCAGTGGCCGTTATCCGCGCACCGCGTAGTCGGCGACGATGCCCAGGAATATCGCCAGCCCGGCCCAGTGGTTGTGCAGGAAGGCCTTGAAGCAGGCGTCTCGCCCGCGCTCACGGGTGCTCCAGAATTCCCAGGCGAAACAGCCTGCCGCTGCCAGCAGACCGACGTAGAAGCACGCGCCCAGTTCGAAGCGCGCACCGGCCAGTATCAGGCAGCCCAGTGCCAGCCCTTGCAGGGTCAGGATGATGACCCGGTCGGCATCGCCGAACAGTACTGCCGTGGATTTCACGCCGATTTTCAGGTCGTCGTCGCGATCGACCATGGCGTAGTAGGTGTCGTAGCCCACCGTCCACAGCAGGTTGGCGATGTACAGCAACCAGGCTGCAGCGGGCAACTCGCCGGTTTCGGCGGTGAAGGCCATCGGCATGCCCCACGAGAACGCAGCACCCAGCACCACTTGCGGGTAATAGGTATAGCGCTTCATGAACGGATAGCTGGCCGCCAGGGCGAGACCGCCGAACGACAGCCAGATGGTCGTCGCGTTGGTAAACAGCACCAGCACAAAGCTCAGGCCGACCAGCACCGCAAACAGCACCAGCGCTTCCCTGGAGCTGACTTTGCCGCTGACCAGCGGACGTTGCTCGGTGCGTTTGACGTGGCCGTCCACCTTGCGGTCGGCGAAGTCATTGATCACACAGCCTGCCGCCCGCATCAGAAACACGCCGAGCACAAAAATGAACACGGTCTGCAGCGAGGGCGAGCCCTTGCCTGCAATCCAGACCGCCCACAGGGTCGGCCACAGCAGCAGGTAGACGCCGATGGGCTTGTCGATGCGTGTCAGCTGGATGAAGTCCCAGGCGCGCGGGCTCAGACGATTGAGGGATTTGAGGAGGGACAGGTACATCAGGCGTGGTCCTTGTCGTGGATCGCAGTGCACAGGGCTGGCAGGAAAACTTCGGCGACCAGCACGCTCAATGCGCCGCGATCGAATCGCGAGCGGCGTGCCCACAGTCCGCGCGCTGCGTCGGCAGCGGGTAGCCAGGCCTCGGGGTAATGACACACCTCAAGTGTGCCGCGCACGAACGCCGGGTCGCTGAACAGCAACTCACCCAGAGAGCGAGTGCCCAGCTCATCCATATTCAGGCCGCCATCCTGCAGGGCGCTATGGGCGGCGACGCTGCGCGCGAACACCCAGTGTTTGCCGTTGCCGCGCAAATACACCTCGCGCACCCAGCCCTCGCCAGCCTCTGGCAGGCCCAGCGCCAGGCACTCGTCAGGGCGCAACGGCTGCCAGCCTTCAAACTGCGGAAATACGCTGAAACGACCATCAGACAAACGGTCCAAGCGGCGAGTGAGGGAGTCCTGATTGAACAACCAGTCGAGCATTACCGGGTCCGGCACGTCGATCAATTGCTCGCGCTCAAACCAGACAGGGCCAATGAATGCGGGGGATTGCTGGGTCACGGTAAGCCAGTTCCGGCAGCCAACGAGGCGGCGAGCTTAGCATGATTGCCGGTTTCGACCGACGGTCGGTAGAGCCTGAGTTATAGAATCAGACTTGCATCCGCGCCTGTCGATCAGTACAACGCCCCTTCAGAAGACGGCAACCGACCGTCGTACGCTATTGAGCCTGATAAACGAGAGAACCTGACATGAAGAAATGGCAATGCATCGTCTGTGGCCTGATCTATAACGAAGCCGATGGCTGGCCGGATGACGGAATTGCGCCCGGCACCCTCTGGCAGGATGTGCCGGAAGACTGGCTGTGCCCGGATTGCGGCGTGGGCAAGATGGACTTTGAAATGATCGAAATCGGTTGATTGCTGCCTGCAGACAAGGGCTGGCAACAACGAGCACCAGGCACAGTGAAATAGGGAAGGACAATGAGCGCACCTGTCGTCATCATCGGCACCGGCCTTGCGGGGTATAACCTTGCTCGGGAGTTTCGCAAGCTGGACGCAGACACGCCGCTGCTATTGATCACGGCCGATGATGGCCGTTCCTACTCCAAGCCGATGCTCTCTACCGGCTTTGGCAAAAACAAGGAAGCCGACGGCCTGAGCATGGCTGAAGCCGGCGCCATGGCCGATCAGCTCAAGGCCGAGATCCGCACGCACACGCGCATCAGCGGGATCGATGCCGGGCACAAACGCCTGTGGATCGGCGAAGAGGCGGTGTATTACCGCGATCTGGTGCTGGCCTGGGGCGCCGAAGCCATTCGTGTACCGGTGGAAGGCGATGCAGGCGACGCGATTTTCCCGATCAACGATCTTCAGGATTACGCCCGTTTCCGTGCGGCTGCGTCGGGCAAGCGTCGGGTGCTGATTCTCGGCGCAGGGCTCATTGGCTGTGAATTCGCCAACGACCTGATCCTGGGCGGCTATGAAGTGGATCTGGTGGCGCCGTGCGAACAGGTCATGCCGACCCTGTTGCCCCCTGAGGCGGCGGCTGCGGTGAAAACCGGCCTTGAAAGCCTGGGTGCACGTTTCCATCTGGGGCCGGTGCTGACCCGTCTGAATCGCAATGGCGAGGGCCTGCAAGCGCACTTGTCGGACGGGCAGGTGATTGACTGCGATCTGGTGGTCTCAGCCATCGGCCTGCGTCCTCGCATCGAGCTGGCCGCTGCTGCCGGCCTGCAGACCGGGCGCGGCATTCTGGTCGACCGCCTGCTGCAAACCTCCCACGCCAACATCCACGCGCTGGGTGATTGCGCTGAGGTCGATGGTCTCAACCTGCTCTACGTGATGCCGTTGATGAGCTGCGCTCGTGCCTTGGCCCAGACGCTGGCCGGAAACCCGACCTCAGTCAAATACGGGCCCATGCCGATCACCGTGAAGACGCCAGCCTGCCCGCTGGTGGTTTCGCCGCCGCCGCGTGGCAGCGATGGCCATTGGAGCGTCGAAGGGCAGGGCGCTGATATCAAGGCGCTGTGTCACGACGCCGACGGCCATCTGCTGGGCTATGCCCTGACAGGTGCTGCGGTTATGGAAAAACTCGCACTCAACAAGGTGCTGCCCGCGTTATTGGCGTGATTTCTCGTCATTTTGTCGGATTGACCCCGTATTTCTGCCAATAAACCGCGCTCATGCACTGGCGCGGGTCAGTTCGGCATGCCATCCTCGGTCTTGTCTGCCGCTACGTAGAGCTGTCGCGGCGCCTTGTGGCCGTTGTTTTACAAAAGCGGCGCGGGACATAAAAACAAAAAACCGTAAAAGAGGCTTCATATGCGTAAACCAGAAGTTGCAGCCGCCATCGCTGAAAAGGCGGATCTCACCAAAGAGCAATCCAATCGCGTTCTCAATGCCATCCTTGAAGAGATTACTGGCGCACTGAACCGCAAGGACAGTGTCACGCTGGTAGGTTTCGGTACTTTTCTGCAACGCCACCGTGGCGCCCGCACTGGCAAGAACCCTCAGACCGGGGAGCCGGTCAAAATCAAGGCAAGCAACACGGTTGCCTTCAAGCCGGGGAAAGCCCTGAAAGACAGCGTCAACCCTTGATACCCCGGTGTGCGCCTCGGCGGGAGGCGCACGACCCACAGGCGGGCACACCAATCGGATTGGGTGCCCGTTTCTTGTTTCTGCCGTATGACGCCGATGATGCCTCTCGCTCCCTGTGAGAATTGTCCTACTCCATTGCGTGTAATTGCCTTCCAAAGCCCCAGCTTTGCCTGACTTTTTCTTGTTGCTGATTCCCTTAGAGTGCCGCCCCTGCTGCACCCCTTCAATTACTCTTGGGAAATCCAGAATGAAAAAGCCATGGAAGTTTGCTGCTGTTGCGGCTCTGATCGCCACAACCAGCGGTTGTGTGAGCTACAACGTCAGCCAGCCAAGCGCGCCGCTGGAAGGCACGGTCAAAACCGACCTGAAGGCTGACGTCAAGGTTGGCGGCACCATCAGCGGCGAGTCGTCCACCAACGTGCTGTTCAATTTCCTGAGCTTCGGCGGCGATAATCAGTTCGCCGACGGCGTGACCTACGGTGGCGCAGCTGGCGGTGGCGGCCTGGGTCTGGCGTTGCCTGATCCTGTCTCGACGACCAAAGCGGCAGCTGCCTTCAAGGCGGTTAAATCCTCCGGTGCCGACCTGATTGTTGCGCCGCGCTACGAAGTCAGCGTCAAAGACTACTTCATCTTCAAGAAGGTCGATGTAAAGGTCACGGGTAACAAAGGCAGCATCAACAGCATTCGTTGATGTCAGTGTGATACTGCTCCCCACGCGGAGCAGCATCCTCATATTCGAGGGCTGTTTTGTGCCGATCTCCCTCGAAATCCATTTTTGTCCTACAGGTTTTGCGCCGATAACCCGCTACACTGCTACGCCGATTCCGAGTCGGAACTCGCGTGTTCAGAGGCCGTGTATGAAATTTCGTTTCCTGTTGTGGATGCTGGGCCTGCTGATGGCCCGCGCCAGTCGTAACAATCCGGCGTTCCAGCAGCAATTGGCTGGCAAGGACCTGACCTTTCAGTTGCAGACTGCAGATGGCAAGATTTCACGTCACTTCGTGGTCCATGAACAACGGATCCGTAGTGCAAGTGGCACGGTTGCAGAGCCGGCCTTTGCCATCGTGTTTCGTGATGCAGCCTTTGGCTTTGATACTCTCCAGGCGAAGAACAAGCAGCTGGCGTTCATGAAGGGCATTCAGGACAAGGATATTCAGATCAAGGGCAACCCGGCCCTGGTGATCTGGTTCCAGGGCCTGGTCAAATACCTCAAACCGAAAAAGAAAGCAGCCTGATCACGGCAGCTGCAGCCCGCCTGCAGCCTTGTGCAACGCCCTCAGGTGCTCCGACACCTGTTTGAGGTTGGCTTCGTTGGCGGCAATCTCTTTGGCGCGCTCAGGCTCCAGCAGGGCTCGCACCTCCTTGTCGAGATCACCGGTCAGGCGCTTGAGCTGCTTCTGGCGCTGACTGCTTTCTGCTTCAAGACGCTGCCATTCTCCTGCCTGTGGCAAACCGTACCCGTCGCTGCCCAGCAGCTCGGCAGGCCGACTGAGGAACCCGCTGCTGGCGAGGATCTCCTGCAGCGTTTTGGTGGCGTTGGAAACCTTGCCGTCTTTCAACTCCCGTGCACCCAGATAGCTCTGTTTCACTTCGTCCTGGGCTAACAACAGTTGCCTGCGCAGGCTGGCCTGCTCCAGCAGCAGAATCGCAGCGCTGGTACGCAGGTCTGCTTTAGCAAACCACTGGCTGCGCTCACTGGCGGGCAGCGCCATCCATTCTTCCACGGTGTTCTGTTTGATCGGCAGGTGCTTCTTCAGCACTTCGAACATTGCCTGATAGCGATCCCGGTAGGAGTCGAACCGATAGCCCAGACGCAGCGCTTCCTTGGGATCGTCCAGTACGCTGGTGTCAGCCAGCCCGCGGCCTTCGAGGACTTCAAGCAAACCGTTGGGCAAGATGCTGTCCAGGCCGACGAGCTTGGGGTTGTGCGTACCGGCGCGCAACAGCTTCAGGTTTTCAACGGCGCAGTTGTTCGAGAGGAAGTAGTAGTTGCCGTCGTAGCTCCAGTGCATCTCGGCGGCGTGCTGCACGAGCCCTTCTATTTCCGGACGCGACAGCTTGATTGGTACCGACGCCAGGCTGCGCAGCTCGGTTTTGGTGTATTCATCGATGACCTGCGCCAGTGGCAGGACGAACAGGCGCGACGGGTAGGCCCCCATCAGGCCGTCCCAGCTGGACAGCTGCACGTCGCCGACAAACGCCCGGTACGACAGCACTAGGTGCTGATCAAGGTCCAGTCGGCAATCCGGACCACGCGGGCGGCCGGGTTTGCAAATCACCAGGCGCAACATGCTGTGGCCCCAGCGGCTTGCCCAGTTCTGGTTCGCCTCGGCCAGCAGATAATCCACCGCATACACCCGCTCCGGGTCCAGCTTGCCCAGTGGCTCTCGGCCGAAGTCGCTGCCGGCATTCAGGTAGGGGTAAAACGTCGGGCATTCATTATGGGCTGCAGGTGCCCAGCCAAAACGCTCCTTGTAATAGGCATACAGGGCAGGGCGACGGCAGGCGTAGGCCGGATCGAGGAGGAAGTACTCCATGTTCACCGCCACGAACTCCAGCGGGCTGGTGGTTTCGTAGATGTCCGGGCTGCGGGCGACCTGGCCGTTATGTTCCTCGCGTTCGCCACGACGTCCGACATATTGCTGCCAGCCCGCCAGGTCCAGCAGGCGTGGATCGTCACTCAGGGTGAAGCGTCGCTCGGTCTGGCCGCGGCAGTCGTCAGGCAGACCGACCTTGCCCAGCGAACTGCTACGTGATGTGCAGCGAAAAATCGCCGCTCGCTCGCTGGGAGACCACAGGCGGGCGCGGTCGTAGACGTGGGTCAGCTCGTGCAGGACAGTAGCGAGCAACTCCCGGCGTACCGTACCGTGTGGCCGGCCCGTCTGAGCGGTGGCTGCCGAGCCGTCCGTCAAGGACGTCAGCAGGTGGCTGTTGAGGTACAGCTGATAGGGACCGGCGGCCTGACCGTAGGCGTTCTGCGGCATGTCAGCGGACCAGCTCACCTCGACGGTGCGATCCAGTGCTGCGACGAAGCTGGGCGGTAAGGCGTGCAGGGCTTCGTCGAGCAGCGCCTGGCTGGCTTGTTGTTGGGGCGCATCGAGGCCGTCGGTGTGCAGTTCCAGCTTCAGGCTGGCAAAGGCATGCGTACCAACCAGCGACAGCGCGCCAGCAAGCAGCCAGGCGCGAAACCGCCTCACAATGCGAGGATTGCTTCAGCCAAGGTCTGATCGCTTGCATCACGCGCTTCCGGCACGCGGCTACGCAGCGTGTCGAACGCAGCATCCAGTTGGGCACCGTGGATATCACCACCGGTGGCAACGTAGCTGGCAGCATCGTCCTTGGCCTGGAGAACGACCTTGGAGTCGCGGATCGATGTGGTGGTGTCGGAAGTGAAATCGATGGTACGGCCGAACGCACGAACGATGATGTTGCTCGTGGCCACAACAGTCTGGGCCTGGGCAAAATCGGCCAGCAAGAGCAGGCCAAGGGAAGCAGCAATCAGCGGGGTACGCATGTAGTGACGTCTCCAGTTACGCGAAGAGGGGAAAGTGGCTATTGGACGAGGATTGCCTGCGCCAGTTCAAGGTCGCTGGCATGAAGTTTTGCATCTGCCTGACGCAGGGCGTGCAGCGCTGACTCAAGCCGGGCGCCACGCATTTCTCCGTCGCTGGCGATGAATGCAGCCGCATCGTCACGGGCAGCCATGATCAGTTTGTTATCGAACGGTCCTGTCGAGACCTGACTGGTGGCATAGGCGGTCTTGACCAGGCCTTGCGTGGTCGTATCGAACGCTTGAACCTGACTGACGTACATCAGGCTGGCAAAGGGAGCGATATACAGAAGGTGCACTAAACGCATGACTTTCACGAACCGGCAAAACAGGCTCCAAGGCTAGCGCAATGCGCGGGCCAGAGCTACCCCGGCACGTAGCCGGGGCGCAGCGGTCAGATGGCCAGAATGGCCTGAGCCAGCTGGCTGTCGCTGGCTTGCAGTTCAGGCAGGACCTGGCGGATGTGCTGCAAGGCGCCTTCAAGGCGGGCGCTGCGGATGTCGCCGGAGCTGGCCACGAAGCTGGCGGCGTCGTCACGGGCGGCAAGAACGATCTTGTCGTCTTTCAGGGACGAGGATACGTTGGAGGTCGCGCGCGTCGATGCATTGACGGCATCGACCACTGCGTCAGTGGTGACGATGAAGCTGGAGGCGTTTGCACCGGCTGCGGCGGTCAACAGAAAGACAGCGCCAAGGTTACGTAGCAGAGACATGATCGAGTTCCGTTGTGGACAAGTGGGCACAGACTGCCTGTGAAGCCGAAGGGCTGAGGTAGAGCGCTAGACTATCCCACCCATACTGCAGTTGTCATGAAGGTCGACGGTTTCGGCTTACACAGTTTGCAATATTTGATGACTGTACCTGCCGTATTTTGATTTTGTTAAATCTGTACTGGTTTGGCCGGCGCGCTCTGAATCTGCCCCTGAAACGACAAAACCCGTCTCAGTTGCCTGAGACGGGTTTTGTATGAAGCAATTCGGGTTGCTGGTGGGAGACCTAGAGGTCAAGGACCAGCGGGCGCATGTTTAGCGCCAGAACGGCTTGCTCAGCTCTTCGTAACGCTGGGATTCGCTGATACCGGCATCAGCCAGCAGGCGTGCATCCAGACGTGCCAGCTGGTGGCGGCTGGACAGGCGACGCTGCCAGAGCATCAGGTTGGCGAATACGCGCAGAGGCAGAGAGGCTTTTGCGGTGGTAACGGTGCTTTCGCTGAACAGATCGGAACTGATTGTACGTTCCATGGTGTGACTTCCTTCCGCTTGTGGCGGGATAAGTGAGTTGCTTGACTGGTGCCCATTTTCCTCGCGTGCGTCCAGCTTCCATAGACACAGTTCACCTGTATTGTGAGGGTTCAGTTAACTGTGATTGGACACTGTTTTGTTCATAAATGGGGCAACTGTACCGGTCTGCACTTTATGGGTGCATTTTGTGGTCGATTGTGGTGATTTTGACCTTTCAAGGCAGTTTTATGACCGGTACAGCAGTACAGTTTTTCGATAAGCCCTCGGGTGCCAGCTGAAAGTGAATCGGAAAAGCGCTTGCTCACTTCCAACTGTCCTGTTCAGGCTGGCAGCATGCGCCCGGTTTCTTCCAGGTTGATGTGCCAACTCAGTGCTTCGCGCAGGATGTGCGGGGTATGCCCGCCCACGGCGCAAGCGGCACTGAAATAGGTGTTCAGCGCATCGCGATAATCCGGATGCACGCAGTTATCGATGATTACTCTGGCGCGTTCGCGTGGCGCCAGACCGCGCAGGTCCGCCAGGCCCTGCTCGGTGACCAGGATGTCGACATCGTGTTCGGTGTGGTCGACATGGCTGACCATGGGCACGACGCTGGAGATCGCGCCACCTTTGGCGATCGATTTGGTGACGAAGATCGCCAGGTGTGCGTTACGCGAGAAGTCCCCGGAACCGCCAATGCCGTTCATCATGCGTGTGCCGCAGATGTGGGTGGAGTTCACATTGCCGTACAGGTCGAACTCCAGCGCGGTATTGATCCCGATGATACCCAGGCGACGGATCACCTCGGGGTGGTTGGAGATTTCCTGCGGGCGCAGTACCAGCCTGGATTTGTAGCGATTGAAGTCGGCAAAGACCTCAGCGTGCTTGGCCGCCGACAAGGTCATGGAGCTGCCCGAGGCAAAGGTCAGTTTGCCTGCATCGAACAGGTCGAATGTCGAGTCCTGCAGCACCTCGGAGTACATCGTCAGGTCCGTGAAGGGAGACGCCAGCAGGCCGTGCATCACGGCGTTGGCAATGTTGCCTATCCCGGCCTGCAATGGCATCAGCTTGTCGGTCAGCCGGTCTTCGCGCACTTCTTTCTTGAAGAACTCCACCAGATGATTGGCAATGGCCTGAGTGTCGGCGTCAGGCGGCGTTACCGTGGAGGGCGAGTCAGGCTGGTTGCTGATGACAATGCCGACTATTTTTGCCGGATCGATCTTCACCGCGTGGCTGCCGATACGCGAATCTGCCTCCAGGACTGGAATCGGCAGGCGTGTCGGTCTGTAGCTGGGTATATAAATGTCGTGCAGACCTTCAAGCTCGAGTGGCTGGGACAGGTTGATTTCCACGATGACCTGTTTGGCCAGGATGGCAAAGCTGGCCGAGTTGCCCACGGAGGTGCTCAGCACCAGATGGCCCTCTTCGGTGATCGCCACGCATTCGATCACGGCCAGGTCCACCGCCTTGATCTGTCGATTGCGCAGCAGCTCGACGGTGTCGGACAAATGCTGATCGATGAACATCACCGTGCCGTTGTTGATCGCCTTGCGCAGCGTGCTGTCGACCTGAAAGGGCATTCGCCGGGACAGTACACCGGACTCGGTCAGCTGCTTGTCAAGATCATTGCCCAGACTGGCGCCGGTCATCAGGCTGATTTTCAGCGGCGTCACTTTGGCGCGCTCGGCCAGCGCGTGGGGCACAGCCTTGGCTTCGCCTGCACGGGTGAAGCCACTCATGCCGACGGTCATGCCGTCTTCAATCAAGGCGGCAGCGTCGGCTGCGCTCATAACCTTGCTCATCAGGGAGGGCCGGCGGATACGGTCACGGTACATGGGTCTGTCTCGTAGATAGAAGCGAACGACAAGTCTAGAGCCTTGGCCGATCTTCGTCCTGCTACCAAGGTCGCATTTGACCGCTCTAATTAGCGGGTTCCAGCGCAAAACACTGTTACGCGGAATGTAAAAAGCCCCGGTCGCCAAGCGAGCCGGGGCTTCAATGGAGCGGGGTCAGGCTAGGCGTTTTCGACGGCCTTCACCATGTCCTCGATCACCTTTTTGGCGTCTCCGAACACCATCATGGTTTTATCCAGGTAGAACAATTCGTTATCCAGACCTGCGTAACCACTGGCCATCGAGCGTTTGTTGACGATGATGGTCTTGGCCTTGAACGCCTCCAGGATGGGCATCCCGGCGATAGGGGATTTCGGATCGTTCTTGGCGGCCGGGTTGACCACGTCGTTGGCACCGAGCACCAGCACCACATCGGCCTGACCGAATTCGGAGTTGATGTCGTCCATCTCGAACACTTGGTCGTAAGGCACTTCGGCTTCGGCCAGCAGCACGTTCATGTGCCCGGGCATGCGTCCGGCCACCGGGTGAATGGCGTACTTCACGGTGACGCCGCGGTGTACGAGCTTCTCGGTCAGTTCCTTGAGTGCGTGCTGGGCACGAGCCACTGCCAGGCCGTAACCGGGCACGATGATCACCGTGTCGGCGTTGGTCAGCAAGAAGGTTGCGTCGTCTGCCGAGCCGGACTTCACCGGGCGTGCTTCCTTTGCACCCGCCGGGCCTGCCGAGTCCGTTGCGCCGCCGAAGCCGCCGCCGATCACGTTGAAGAACGAGCGGTTCATCGCCTTGCACATGATGTAGGAGAGAATCGCGCCCGAGGAGCCCACCAGTGAGCCCGCGATGATCAGCATCGAGTTGTTCAGCGAAAAGCCGATGCCGGCGGCTGCCCAGCCTGAATAGCTGTTGAGCATCGAGACCACTACCGGCATGTCGGCCCCGCCAATCGGGATGATCAGCAACACACCGATGACGAAGGCCAGCGCCAGCATGATCGCAAAGGCAGTGAGGCTGCCGGTGAACATGAAGGTCAGGCCGAAGAACAGCGTGGCCAGGCCAAGGACCAGATTGAGCGTGTGCTGGCCGGAAAACTGTACCGGTGCGCCTTGAAAGAGGCGAAATTTGTACTTGCCCGAGAGTTTGCCGAAAGCGATGACCGAACCCGAGAAGGTGATCGCACCGATGGCTGCCCCGAGGAACAGCTCCAAACGGTTGCCGGCCGGAATCGCATCGCCCAGATTGCGAACGATGCCCAGTGATTGAGGTTCGACGACTGCAGCGATAGCGATGAACACCGCTGCCAGGCCGATCATGCTGTGCATGAACGCCACCAGCTCCGGCATTTTGGTCATCTCGACGCGCTTGGCCATGATCGAGCCAGCGGTTCCGCCCACCAGCAGGCCGACTACGATGTAGCCGATCCCCGCGCTGGTCCCTTCAGCGGTAGACAGTGCCGCGAGCTTGAAGACCAGGCCGATCGTGGTGATGACCGCCAGGCCCATGCCGAGCATGCCGAACAGGTTGCCACGGCGCGAGGTGGTCGGGTGCGACAAGCCTTTGAGTGCCTGGATGAAGCAGATCGATGCGATCAGGTACAGCAGGGTAACCAGATTCATGCTCATGACTTGGGCGCCTCATCCTTTGCCTTGGGGGCCTTTTTCCTGAACATTTCCAGCATCCGCCGAGTGACCAGAAACCCGCCAAACACATTCACGGCTGCCAGTGCGACCGCCAGCGTGCCCATGGTCTTGCCCAGCGGTGTGACCGTGAGCGCGGCGGCTAGCATGGCACCTACGATAACGATGGCAGAGATGGCATTGGTGACCGCCATGAGTGGCGTGTGCAGCGCAGGCGTGACGTTCCAGACCACGTGGTAGCCGACATAAATCGCCAGTACGAAAATGATCAGGTTGTAGACGCCGGGGGAAATCAGCTCTTCCATTGGTGTGTCCTCAGCCGTTCTTGCGGACAACTTGCCCGTCGCGGCACATCAGGCATGCGGCGACGATGTCGTCTTCGAGGTTGATCGAGAATGTGCCGTCCTTGTCGAACAGCAGCTTCATGAAGTCCAGCAGGTTGCGGGCGTAGAGCGCCGATGCATCGGCAGCGACCAGAGCGGGCAGGTTGGTGTGGCCGACGATGATCACGCCGTGCTCGACAACCACTTGATCGGCCACGGTCAGCGGGCAGTTGCCGCCTTGTGCAGCGGCCAGGTCAATCACCACCGAGCCGGGCTTCATCTGCGCCACCGTTTCTGCGCCGAGCAGCACCGGGGCCTTGCGGCCGGGAATGAGTGCGGTCGTGATGACGATGTCCGACAGTTTCGCGCGCTCATGCACGGCAGCGGCCTGGCGTTGCATCCAGCTGGCCGGCATCGGGCGCGCGTAGCCACCAACGCCTTCGGCGCATTCGCGCTCTTCGTCGGTCTCGTAGGGCACATCAATGAATTTCGCGCCCAGCGACTCGATCTGCTCCTTCACTGCCGGACGCACATCCGAAGCTTCTACCACGGCGCCAAGTCTTTTGGCGGTGGCAATGGCCTGCAGGCCGGCAACGCCTGCGCCGAGGATCAGCACCCGGGCAGCTTTGACGGTGCCGGCAGCGGTCATCAGCATAGGCATGAAGCGCGGGTAGTGATGCGAGGCGAGCAGTACTGCCTTATAGCCCGCAATGTTGGCTTGCGAAGACAGCACATCAAGGCTTTGCGCCCGCGATGTGCGCGGCGCGGCTTCCAGGGCGAACGCGGTAATGCCGCGTGCGGCCATCTTGCCGATCAGTTCGTTGTTGAAGGGGTTGAGCATGCCGATGACCACCGAGCCGCTTTTGATCAGGCTCAGCGCCTCTTCGTCAGGTGCGACGACCTTGAGAATCAGTTCGGCCGCATAGGTCTGGTGCGTGTCACCGATCACCGCGCCAGCAGCCTCGTAAGCGCTGTCCGGAACGCTGGCATGAAGGCCTGCGCCGCTTTGCACCGTAACCCGGTGACCCTGGCTGATCAGCTTTTTGATGGTTTCCGGAGTAGCAGCTACCCGGGTTTCGCCCGCTTGTGTTTCGAGAGGAACGCCAATGTGCACGACAAATCTCCTGCGCGATTTTTTATCGTTCGTATGTAGGCCAGTGCACTACGGCTGGTGCGTCTGGCTTGGCCAATCAGCACACCCCTTTGCAGCAGGGGCGGGGCATTTTGCAGGCGAAGTTTGCAGGCTTCAATACATTCTGTAACGAAACTATAGGTGAACTACAAGTCACACTGTGACCTATTGTCGCACTTATTCGACAGGGCCCTTTGTCTGTATGGGCTGCGGCGATATTCCTTACGAAAAACAGGTGATAAAAGTTTTTCTGCCGAAAATCCGATAAATGCGCCGTATCGACCTATAGACCCTATAAATAAAGGGTTATGTCCCGTTTTCTGTGCGCGATTGGAAGTTACTTCAGGGCGACATAAGTTTATATCTGTAGGTGCCAACAGTTATGGGCTACCTGAGATATGGGTCGGATTTTTCCTGGGGCAACTGGTAAGCCCGGGCCCGTTCGATCAGCCAGTCACGAAACGCAGTCAGCGATGCCGATTCAACTTTGCGCTCAGGAATCATCAGGTGATAGGCCTTACTGCCGAGCAGCGACCGAGTGTTCGCGATCACCAGACGCTTTTCCTGCAGTTCGCGTTGAATGAGGAAGGGAGGAATCAGAGCAACGCCCATGTCATGCATGGCCGCCTGCGCCAGCATCGAGAACAGCTCGTAGCGCGGACCGGTCATGTCGCGCGCGACATCCAGATCCTGCGCATTGAACCATTGGCGCCAGGCGTAGGGCCGGGTGGTCTGTTGCAGCAGCGGCAGTTCGGCCAGTTCACGTGCTCCCAGACTGTCGCGACCTTCAAGAAAAGAGGGGCTGCAGACCGGCATGGAGTTTTCGCTCATCAGTCGATGCGACTGGGTGCCGGACCAGTCCGCATCGCCAAAATAAATGGCGGCATCGAAGTCGGTGTCGGCAAACAGGAATGGGCGGGTGCGGTTGGTCAGGTGGACCGTGACGTCGGGATGCTTGTGCTGGAAGTCCTTCAGGCGCGGCAGCAGCCACTGAGTGCCGAAGGTCGGCACCACGGCGAGCTCGATGGCATTGGCGCCTTGTTGGCCCATGACCGACAGTGTGTCGCGCTCGACCGCGTCCAGTTGCTGGGAAACACGACGGCTATAGGAAAGCCCGGCTTCCGTGAGCTTTACGCCCCTGCGCGAACGCCGGAACAGCTCGACGCCGAGAAACTCTTCCAGCCCGCCGATTTGCCGACACACGGCGCCTTGCGTGAGGGACAGCTCATGAGCGGCCTTGGTGAAGCTCTCGTGGCGGGCGGCTGCCTCGAAGCTGACCAGTGCAGTCGTGCTGGGTATCTTGCGTCTCATGTACTTTCTTCTCACTGGTATTTTTGTTTTGGAGCGCCTTTCTGTACCTCGGAGTGAGAAATTAGCACACATGCTTGATAAAACCTCGTTTGTCGCTGGCATGGGCCAGGACTAGGATCACTGCAGGATTTCATCTGAACGCGAGGAACTGGCATGAGCGGTAAGGCAAGCTTTAACTGGATTGACCCCTTGTTGCTGGATCAACAGCTCACCGAAGAAGAGCGCATGGTCCGCGACACGGCCGAGCAGTTCGCCCAGAGCAAGCTGGCCCCGCGCGTGCTGGAAGCATTCCGTCACGAGAAAACCGACCCGGCCATCTTTCGCGAGATGGGCGAGGTGGGGCTCTTGGGGGCGACCATCCCGGAAGAGTTCGGTGGCAGCGGTCTGAATTACGTGTGTTATGGGCTGATCGCGCGTGAAGTCGAACGTATCGATTCGGGTTACCGTTCGATGATGAGTGTGCAGTCCTCGCTGGTCATGGTGCCGATCAACGAGTTCGGTACGCAGGCCCAGAAACAGAAGTACCTGCCCAAACTGGCTTCTGGCGAATGGATCGGTTGCTTCGGCCTGACCGAGCCCGATCATGGGTCCGACCCTGGAGCGATGATCACCCGCGCCCGGAGCGTCGAGGGTGGTTACCGCTTGAGCGGCAGCAAGATGTGGATTACCAACAGCCCGATCGCTGATGTGTTCGTAGTGTGGGCCAAGGACGATGCCGGCGATATCCGCGGTTTCGTTCTCGAAAAAGGCTGGCCAGGCCTGAGCGCTCCGGCCATTCACGGCAAGGTCGGTTTGCGCGCATCGATCACCGGCGAGATCGTCATGGATAACGTGTTCGTGCCCGAAGAGAACATCTTCCCCGACGTGCGCGGTCTGAAGGGGCCGTTCACCTGCCTCAACTCGGCACGGTATGGCATTTCCTGGGGCGCGCTGGGTGCTGCAGAGTTCTGCTGGCACACCGCGCGGCAGTACACCCTGGATCGCCAGCAATTCGGCCGTCCGTTGGCGGCCAATCAGTTGATCCAGAAGAAGCTGGCAGACATGCAGACCGAAATCACTCTGGCCTTGCAGGGTTGCCTGCGTCTGGGGCGCATGAAGGACGAAGGTACGGCTGCCGTGGAGATCACCTCTATCATGAAGCGCAACTCGTGCGGCAAGTCGCTGGATATCGCGCGCATGGCTCGCGACATGCTGGGCGGCAATGGCATCTCGGATGAGTTCGGCATCGCCAGGCATCTGGTCAACCTGGAGGTTGTGAATACCTACGAAGGCACGCACGACGTGCATGCGTTGATTCTGGGGCGTGCGCAGACCGGCATTCAGGCTTTCTATTAAGGAGGGCTGATCATGGGCGCGCTTTCGCATATCCGGGTGCTCGACCTGTCGAGAGTCCTCGCCGGGCCATGGGCCGGACAGATCCTTGCTGACCTTGGCGCCGATGTGATCAAGGTCGAGCGCCCAGGGGGCGGCGATGACACTCGCTCATGGGGGCCGCCGTTCCTTCAGGATGCTGCGGGGCAGAACACTACCGAGGCGGCCTATTACCTGTCCGCCAATCGTAATAAACAGTCAGTCACTATCGACTTCACGCGCCCTGAAGGGCAAAGGCTGGTGCGCGAGCTGGCGGCGAAGTCCGACATCGTGATCGAAAACTTCAAGGTCGACGGGCTGGCGGCTTATGGGCTGGATTACGAGTCGCTGAAGGCGGTCAACCCGAGGCTGATTTATTGCTCCATTACCGGCTTCGGGCAAAGCGGGCCGTATGCGCGGCGTCCGGGTTACGATTTCATGATTCAGGCGCTGGGTGGCTTGATGAGTCTTACCGGCTTGCCCGATGGTGAAGAGGGTGCGGGGCCGGTGAAGGTCGGCGTCGCATTGACCGACATCCTGACGGGTCTGTATTCGACGACGGCCATTCTCGCCGCTCTGGCCCATCGTGATCAAAGCGATATCGGCCAGTACATTGATATGGCGCTGCTGGATGTACAGGTGGCCTGCCTGGCCAATCAGGGCATGAACTACCTGACTACCGGAATAGCGCCCAAGCGTTTGGGGAATGCTCATCCCAACATCGTGCCCTATCAGGATTTTCCCACTGCCGATGGCGACCTGATCCTTACTGTCGGCAATGACAGTCAGTTCAGGAAGTTTGCCGCTGTTGCGGGGCAGCCGCAGTGGGCGGAAGATCCTCGCTTCCTGACCAACAAACTGCGAGTGGCTCATCGTGCCGAGCTGATTCCGTTGATTCGCCAAGTGACAGTGTTCAAGGCCACTGCCCAGTGGGTCAGTGAGCTGGAGGCAGCCGGTGTGCCCTGCGGGCCGGTCAATGACCTGGCTCAGGTGTTCGCCGATCCGCACGTGGTGGCGCGGGGTTTGGCCATAGAGCTCCCTCATGTGCTGGCCGGGCGTGTTCCGCAGGTGGCCAGCCCTATTCGGCTGTCCGAAACGCCAGTCGAATACACAAGGGCGCCGCCTCTGCTGGGAGAGCATACGGCGCAAGTGCTGCAGGCGCTGCTGGGGATTGGTGAGGAAGAGATCA
Organism: Pseudomonas sp. NFACC10-1; assembly: GCF_900119195.1. Taxonomy (NCBI): domain Bacteria; kingdom Pseudomonadati; phylum Pseudomonadota; class Gammaproteobacteria; order Pseudomonadales; family Pseudomonadaceae; genus Pseudomonas; species Pseudomonas sp. NFACC10-1. The sequence continues at coordinate 866,222 of NZ_FPJB01000002.1, forward strand.
CTGTGCTGCGCGAGGCAGGGGTGCTGTAGCTATATAGAAGAAAGCGTTTGCGAAGAGCTCTTCTATAATAGCCAGGGGGCCTTTAAGGTTAATTTCGGCGATTTTGAAATTAACGGTTGACGCCCTCTGTAAGGTGTCTATAATTCGCCCCACTTCCGGCGCAGACGGAAACGAAAAAGCCTTGTAGATCAATAGTTTGCAAAGTTTTGGAGTGAAGAGTCAGCGAGGAAGGAGGTCGGGTCTGGATTGATCGACAGCGGTGAGAAAAAAGAGTTTGACACGCGGTTGTAACGCTGTAGAATTCGCCTCCCGCTGATGAGCAACTCCAGAGTTGATCGCAGCGCAAGTGGTTGAAGTTGCAAAG